>JAFZWE010000015.1 GCA_017617445.1 Bacteroidales bacterium
CGGCGGCGGCCAAGGTGGCGGCGGCGGCTACGGCGGCGGCGGCTCATTCGGCATTTATATTTTTGATGACCAAGGTGCCCGCACCTTTGTGGATTGCTACACCACTGTGGGAACCGCAGGCCAGGGCGGCCAGGGTGCCGCTGGCGGTGCCGGCGGTACCGGCGGTAGCGGTGGACAGGCTGTTCCGGGTATGGAGTTTGCCATTGCTTGGAATACAGCCAGTGTCAGCAATCAGGACTACTGGGCTCAAGCATCCGGCGGTTACGGCGATAACGGTGGCCCCGGCGGTAACGGCGGTAATGGTGGCCCCGGCGCCAATGGTGGCCCCGGCGTGGCCCGCACCGTGGTGCAAGTCACCAACCTCGGTACAGCTACCCCGCCCAATGATTATACAAACTGGCAACGTTTGATACAACAACCGGTCATCGTGGCAGGTTCCCATGACTATCCCTACACCAGTTGCGAGAATGTGGAGATGGATATGTGCGAACGTCAAGGCGAGAATATTTCCGATTATTCTACCTTCGGCTCAGGATCCAACCCCACTTCCGGACAGCCTTGCACCCGGATTACTTACAACAATACGGTGACTGACCTCCCGGCACAGGTGACCGGCACCGGTCGTAAAACCCCACAAGCTACCCGAAATGGTAATACGTACGCTTATTCCGGATTCAATATCATCCTCTTTGATCCTGAATCCCCGGATGAAATTACTGGACCTGTGGATGTTTGTCCCGGCGAAAACAGTTACTGCATTCCTTACCAGACCGGATACTTCTACAGCTGGACGATTACGGAAGGACATGATTTTGCGCAGTTTATCTCAGATACTACCGTCAATTGCGTCGGTGTGGAATTTACCAACTTGACCAGCCTTGACCAGACGGTGGTGCTTCGTGTGGATGTGAGTCCGCCGTGCTGCCCGAATTTTGAATATCGTGAAATAGAGGTGACGGTCCATCCGATGGTGCATATCGTGGATGTCTCACCCTCTACACAGATTTGTACAGGAGAAGACCTGACCCTTTTTGTGAATGCCATGCCCTCTTCTGCCACCTACCAGTGGGTGCTGAATGGTAACGTGTTGGCAGGAGCCACTGGCAGTACTTTTGAAATTGATAATGCCTCCGAAATTAATACGGGAGAGTATGTGATTATCGTTTCCGGCTTCTGCAATGTGGAACAGGATACCATCTACGTTACGCTGTATGATATGCCCGAGGTGACCATTGAGGTTCCTGATGAGATTTGTGCCGGTGATGAGGCCGACTTGATTTTCACTTCCAATATGAATAATGTGGAAGTTATTTACATGGTGGGAGAAGACCAGTACGTAATTTATTTGAATGCAGGTACAACGGTGGTCAGCGCGGATCCGGTTTATGAAAACACTCTTGTGCAGGTGATCAACGCGACATCTTTGGACAATGGGTGCGTGAGCACGGTGGTTTCTCAAGATATTATCATTCTGATGAACGGGGACAATGCCACTTCTGCTGGCCCCGACCGTACATACTGCGAATTGACGTGTCCGCTCTCCGCCCTTGAACCTGAACCGGGGCTGCAATGGGGAACGTGGTCGCTTTATTCTACGAATCCCAATAGCCTTACTGCCAGCATTGATGATGCCAGTGCGGCGATTACTACCTTTGAAGGAAGCAATGTGGGCGAATATACCTTTATATGGACGGTCGCTGGATATTTTGGAGATTGCTACGGTGAGGTTTCGGATACGGTTACCATTACCATCCTTCCTTCGTTGGTGATGCAGTTCAATCCGGGTATGGTCTCTTGCTATGGCGAGCCTGTCAGCCTGACTGTCTCAGGCGAAGGTGGGATGCCAGAGTACACCTATTATTGGTTGGATGAGGATGACGAAGTCATCGGTTTTGGCGATTATATGGCGGATCTTGAGGTGGGTGTCCACTATTCCGTACTTATGGTGGATCAGAACGAATGCTCTCTCACCGAACCTGTGGAGATTATCGTGCTGAATTCACAGACCCTTGATATTGCCGACATTGATACGGTGTGCCCCAATGCGGGATCTGTTCAGGTAGATGTGACCATCAATAACGGAACACCTCCGTTTGTCGTGGACTTCTATCATGAGGGTGATGTCTTCACCAGCACCGTTAGCACAGGAGAGGCGCACTATACACAGCGTTATTCCAATACCTCGTGCAATATGCACGATACCGTTTTTGTGAGGATAACAGATAACAATGGCTGTGTGGCCATAGATACTGCAGCCTATGTGATTGCAGATGAAACTGCACCAGTGATTTTGGGAACCTTGCCTACAGATACGGTGTCCTGCCCGAATGATGTGCCTGGAGTTTATGGGAATTTATCGGATATCATACGCTCTCTGCAGGGAGCGGAAACAGGTATTTCCGACAATTGCTCCAGTGAGGAAGAACTAACGCTTTCTGTCAACCAGCATGAAGTGGATCCGTCATGTAACTATGAAATTGTGAGGGAGTACATTGTGTCGGATGCCTGTGGCAATAAGGATACGCTTGTCCATGTCATCGTGGTGAAGGATACAGTGCCCCCGGTCATTGAAGGTGCCTTGCCAGATCAAAGTGTGACTTGTGTTGACCAGATTTCATCTCCTATTGCCACTTTGTCGGATCTTCTGAACGAGATGCAGAACACGCCCCGTCCCCGTATTTATGACAATTGTAGTTCTTTTAATAATCTGACCCTGACTGTGGAAACAGAACCGACTACCTCCTATTGTAATGGAATATACGTCAGAACCTACACCATTACCGACACCTGTGGCAATAGCAGTACCCTCTCCCAAAATATCATTGTCAAGGATGAAGAAGAGCCCGTTGTTAGTGGTGCATTGGCAGATATAACAGTGTATGCCACCAACGACTGTCTGTACACCCTTCCGGATACGCTGACCACAGTGACAGAACTTCAGGAGTTGGGCATTACAATTGAGGATTGCAATTTGGTAGAAGCTGTGACGGTGGTGGATGAAACAGTCCCGACATTGTCCCAGTGCTCTGTTACTTTGCAAAGAACATATACGATTTCTGACAGCTGCAACAATTCAAAGGAAATCCACCAGAATATTTTGGTGCTGGATACCCTTTCCCCCGTAGTTACAGATCAGTTGGAGGATACAATAATATTCTATAGTGATGCCTTGTGCAACTATACAGAAGTGCAGGTGTTGCAACTCTCTGATTTTGATGTGACGGATTGCAACAATGTCACGATGTCTGTGTCTCACCGTGACACGACGAACGCTGGCACTGGCTGTGAGTGGAGTTATACTCGTGTCTATACATTTGTGGATGACTGCAACAATCCTCCTGTCTCCATTGACCAGCTGATTACGGTGCAGGATACTACCCGCCCGGTAGTGGCCGATGTCCTGCGCGACACGATCCTTTACTATTCTGGTAATGACTGTACCTTGGATTCCTATGAGCCGTTGACCCTTGCTGATTTTTCAGTGGAAGATTGCAATACAGTCACCATGGAAGTGATTCATCAGGATACAACTCATGCTGGTACAGGTTGTGAATGGAGTTTTACCCGTATTTACCGCTTCACGGATGAATGCAACAATGCCTCGGTGGATATTGACCAGCTGATCACAGTGATGGATACCACCCGTCCTGCCATTGTTGGAACACTCAGCGATTTGAATATTTACAGACAGAACAATTGTAGCTACGCGCTTCCGGATACCCTGACCCTTTCACAATTGCAGACCGTATTGGAGATTTCCGATTGCAATTTGAGTGATGAGGTGACCGTGGATCATTCTGTTTTGGAAGAAGTGGGCACTTGTCTGCATAAAGTGGTGCGTACCTACACCATTTCTGACGAATGCGGCAATTCCAATACCGTGGATCAGAATATCCTCATTGCCGATACTACCCGCCCAGTGGTGGTGGATGAACTTTTGGATACTATTATATATTATAGTGATGCTTTGTGCAACTATACGGAGGTCTCCGAATTGCTGATTTCTGATTTTGATGTGACGGATTGTAATGATGTCACATTGACGGTCACCCATCAGGATACGACAAACAATGGCACGGGTTGCGAGTGGAGCTATACCCGAATCTATACTTTTGAAGATGCTTGTGGCAATGCACCCGTGGTCATTGACCAACTGATCACAGTGATGGATACCACCCGTCCTGTGGTGACTGATGCCCTCCGCGATACAATATTATATTATACAGGCAACGATTGCTCTCTGGATAACTACCCGCCACTTGAGTTGGAGGATTTTGATGTTGCGGACTGCAATGATGTGACTTTGGAGGTTTCTCATCGTGACACTGTCGGACAAAGCGAAAGCTGCGAATGGAGTTATACCCGAGTATATACATTCACCGATGTTTGCAACAATGCATCAGTGGTCGTTGATCAACTGATCACTGTGCTGGATACTACTCCGCCGGCCATTAGCGGCACCCTTCCTGATTTGACGATATATCGTTTGGAAAATTGCACCTATCAACTTCCCGACACGTTGGATTTGGCGGGCTTGCAACAGCTGTTGACCATCTCCGATTGCAACTTGGATGAAAATGTTGCCATCAATCACTCGGATATTGAAGATGTTGACAATTGCGAAAGCAGAATAGTCAGAACTTATACAATTTCTGATTTGTGCGGACAGAGTGCAGAGGTGACCCAAACCATTTCAATACAGGATACGACTCACCCCACATTCACGGAATCAGTTTCCGAGCAAGTGCTGGTGTCTGACAACTGTGTCTTTGAAATTCCGGATTTCACAGATACCATCCGCCCGCGCATTACAGACAACTGCACCGCAGTCGCTGAAATTACCATTGAACAGCTCCCGGTTGCCGGTACGGAAGCCGACCAGAGTCAGGATGTGACCATCACCATTACCGACCTTTGTGGTCTGAGCAATGAAATGGTTATCCATGTGGTGGTGCCCGATGAACTGACCATGACCCTCCATCAGGGCGACACCTCCATTTGTGAAGGAGAGAGTGTGACCCTGCCCACCACCATGAGCGGTGGTACCGCTCCGTTCACATATCTGTGGACTCCGACCAACGGTCTGGAACCTTCGGATGCGGATACGGTGGTAGCTACTCCTTCAGATACGACAGTTTATTCTTTGACATTGACAGATGCCAATGGCTGCTCCGCTACGGCAGAAGTGACCATCAATGTGGATACCATTCCGGCGACTCCGATCTTGACTCAGGAACCGAATGTGGCCTGCCATGGCGATGCCAACGGAAGCATCACGATAGGAACTCCGGTGCCTGCAGGTTGGTACAACTACTCTCTGAATAATGATGAATTCCAAGACACATCAAGTGTTTACAACGGTTTGACACAAGGGAATTATACCATTACTGTGATGACGGATGCGACATCCCATTGCCAGTCTACGGCTTCCATTACTGTGGAGAGCTCACCGGCTATTCCTTCGGTACAGGTGGACACCATCCTGACGGCCATGTGCCCCAACCAGGGTGTACAGGAGGTTACCGCCACCATCCTGAATGGTCTGGCTCCGTATATTGTAACATGGGAAGGCGCAACTATTGATCAGATAGACAGCCTTATGGCTACAGTGGATATCTCTGCGCAACATTGTGACACCTCCTATACGGTCACGGTCACCATTATTGATGGTAATGAGTGCGAAGCACACAATACATACGAGTTCTTTGTGAATGACACGGTGAAGCCGGTGATGCATACCTTCCTCGACACCATCCGCGTGGAGGGTTGTTCCGCTGATGCTGCCCCCGCTGTTCTTTCAACCGAACAGGATCTGACTGATGCCGGCATGACTTTTGAAGATGAATGCACGCAGCCTGGCCATTTCACAGTGAACTGCCTGGCCGATACGGCCGGCACCTGCCCGATTGTGATCACTCGTCGCTACACTGTGACGGATGAATGCGGCAATACCAGCCCTATCGACAGTGCCATCCATCGGATTTTGATTAACGATGAGACTGTACCAGACGTAACAGTGAATGAAGTTGTGGATACCCTCAATTCCTGCGGCTTTCAGAACGCTCCCGCCGAGGCCACTACTCCCGCTGCATTGGAGGAAATAGGTTTCGTGTTCTCGGATAACTGCACTCCCAATGAACAGCTGACAGTACAAAGTTCCGCTGATACCACGGGTACTTGCGCTACCGTGCTTACCCGCCATTATACTCTTACTGACGAGTGCGGCAATGTGAGTGGGGAAATGACCCATATTATCAGGATTCATGACAGTATTGCCCCTGTCATCAGCGGCACTGCTGAAGAACTCCAGCTCTATGCCTGCGATAGCAATATCCTGTCAGAATATCCTGCTGCCACCACCGTGGCCCAATTGCTGGACCTCGGTTTCTCCATTGAGGAAATCTGCTCATACAATGAAATGGAAGTCCACCATACCGTGGACTCCACCGGAAGTTGCCCGATAACCATTACAAGAACATATTGGGTGACGGATGCCTGCCAAAATGAGAGCAATAGAGTGACACACCAGATTACCATTGCGGATACCACACATCCGATCTGGAACCAGCCAATCACCGATACTTTGCTTATTTCTGACAGATGTTTGTTTGTCATTCCTGATTTTGTGGCTATCGCTGCACAACAGACAAGTGACAACTGTTCCGCAATAGATCAGATTCAGATAGAACAATCGCACTCCGTAGGAACCATGGTGACAGAACCCGTTGAAGTGTCTGTGACCCTCACAGACGCCTGCGGTAACGATACTGTCTATTTGATTTCTGTTACCATACCTGAAGAACTGACGGTTTCTATTGATCAGGCTGATACTTCTGTCTGTGCTTGGGAAAGTGTGATTCTGCCCAGTACTGTTGTCGGTGGAATCGCCCCGTTCCTCTATGCCTGGACTCCGGATAACGGTCTTTCATCCATTTCTGATGAACAAGTGACCGCCACTCCCACCGATACGGCCCACTACACACTTACGGTGACTGATGCCAACGGTTGTATCGCGACAGCTTCTGTCACAGTGAACGTGGATACGATTCCTTCCCCCATCGTGTTGAGCCAGACTCCGAATGTGGCTTGCCACGGTGATGCCAATGGCACCATCACCATTGAAACACCTGCCCCCGCCGGCTGGTATAGCTATGCCATCAATACCGACGAAGCACAGGATACTTCCAATGTTTATACAGGACTGGAGCAGGGACAATACACCATTACAGTTACTACCGCGGCCACTTCACACTGCCAGGCTTCGGCTACCATCGAGGTGGAAAGCTCCCCGGCCATCCCGTCTGTGGCTGTTGACTCCCTGCATGATGTGCTGTTCTGCCCCAACCAGGGCACACAGGAGGTGACCGCGCAAATCTTGAACGGATTGCCACCATATACGGTAATTTGGGAGGGAGCATCAGACAGTACAACAGATAGTTTGCTGGCCTCTGTGGACATTGTGCCGCAACAATGCGACACCTCTTATATCGTGACGGTTTCCATCGTGGATGGCAATGAGTGTGAAGCGCATAGCACCTATGAGTTCTTTGTGGCAGATACTACAGCTCCAGTTTTGTTGGGTGTGATAGATACTGTTTTAATGGAGGGTTGCAGTGCAGAGGAAATAGAACCGTTGTACCCGTTAGCTACCAATGAAGCTGCTTTGATTGCTCTGGGAATCACCATTCAGGATGAGTGTACCCACGATGGAGAATTTGAAGTGTCTTCAATCTCTGATACTGTTGGCACCTGCCCGATTGTGGTGACCCGTCACTATACGGTTTATGACCTTTGCGGTAATGCGAGCCGGGAGGTGATTCAGGTGATTCAGGTGGATGATGAGACAGCACCGGTGGTCTCTGCTGTGACCATTGATACTTTGATTGAAGGCTGTGATGCCACTGCTGCCACGCCGGTGGCCCAAAACGCCGCAGACTTGGAGGCTATCGGGTTCACCTTGACGGATGGTTGCACCCACAACAATGAACTGGTGATCCTGGTGACTGCCGATACCAGTGGCACCTGCCCGATAGTGATTGAACGTCGCTACGTGGCGGTTGATTTCTGTGGCAATGTGAGCGACAGCATGCGTCATACGCTCCGCATCAACGATACCACCGCTCCTGTGATGAATGGACAGCTTGCTGAGGTGTTGGTGGAAGGCTGCGGTTATGACGCTCTGAACGAATATCCAATCGCTACCAGTTGGGCAGAGTTGAGTGCCGCTTCCTATGCGAGCATCACCCTGACGGAAGCCTGCACCAACCCTGAAGAACTTGAGTTGCGCTGCGAAGAAAGCCAGTCCGGCAGCTGCCCGATTGAGGTCGTGCGCAAGTACGTTTTGGAAGACCAGTGCGGCAATGTGAGCGATACGCTCGTTCATCTGCTGCATATTGACGATACTACTGCACCCTATTTCACCCAGGCAGTGGCAGACCAGATTTTGGTTTCCGACAACTGTGTATTTACAATGCCCGATTTGACGGACACGATACGTCGGTACATTGCGGATAATTGTACTGCTGTGGCAGACATTGTCATTGCACAAGACATTGTGTCTGGAACAGAATTGCAAAACACACAAACCGTCACGATTACAATTACTGATGATTGTGACAATTCGTATGATACCACTATCACAATGGTGGTACCGGAAGTCCTGACTATCACGTGTCATCAGGGAGATACCTCTGTATGTGAGGGAGCAAGTGTTCTCTTGCCCACTACCGTGGAAGGCGGCACTCCTGCATTTACATACACTTGGCAGCCTGTTGGCGGCCTTTCCGCTACGGATGAAGATACTGTTACCGCCACCCCGATGGCAGGTACATATTCTTATGTGGTGACGGTGACCGATGCCAACGGTTGTACTGCCATAGACGGCATGACTCTTACGGTGGATACCCTTCCGGCGGTGCCCACTCTCACGATGACCCCCAACACCATCTGCGTCGGACAGCAGAATGGCACCATCACCATTGAGAATCCTGTGGGCAATGGATATCACTATTCATTGAACAATGCCGATTATCAAGATACCTCAAACGTTTATACTGACTTGCAGACGGGAGATTACACGGTGACGGTGATGACGGATGAGGGATGTATCTCCCAGCCAGGCACGATTCATGTGGATAATTCACAAGAACTGCCCACCGTGACCATCACGCATGTGGACGAGATTATCTGCCCGAACGCCGGAACCCAGGCCATGACTGCAGAGGTGACCGGAGGAGATGCTCCATTCCAGTACACTTGGACCGGCGCGGAAAATGCGGATGCACTTTCCACGATTGTGAACATTGATCCTACTGTCTGCGACAGTGCCTATATCATCACATTGCAGGTGGTGGACGTGAACAACTGTACTTCTTCAGATGTGGATACGTTGTATGTACGCGATACCACCCGCCCGGTGATTAGTGGAACCACTGAACTGCTGACCTATAACGGTTGCACGATTGAGGATGCTCCCGCCGCCGTCACTACCTTGGATGGCCTGGTCTCCCTCGGACTTGCCGTTTCTGACAATTGTACGGAATTGGCAGATGAGGTTGCTGTACGTCAGGAAGTCACAGGCAACTGCCCGATTGTGATTACCCGTTACTATACCATTACCGATGCATGCCATTTGACGAGTGACGAGTATCAGCATGTTCTTCAGGTGTTTGACAGTGTGGCGCCAGTTGTGGAAGTCGGCGAGGTGGTTGACCATTTGACGGGTTGTGTTGAAGCGGATGCCCCCGCAATAGTGAATACTCCTGCTGATTTGCAGCAGATAGGGTTCGTCTTCAGCGATAATTGCACGCCCTTTGAATATCTGACAGTCGTTTCCTCCGAAGAGGTGAGCGGCCATTGCCCCATTGTGTTGACGCGGTATTATAGGGTGCTGGATTCCTGCGGCAATGTCAGCGATACGATGACTCATACCATCACCGTTTATGACAGCATTGCTCCGCAGATTGAAGGTGCTATTGCTGACTTGGTGGTGGATGGCTGTGACATTTCTGTACTTGACAACTATCCTGCAGCTGCCAATGCAGCACAGCTGGAAGCTTTGGACAACAGCGTCAATGTCACCGATAACTGCATTGCTGATGAGGACCTGATGCTTCATGTCACAGCAGATACCACCGGTTCTTGCCCGATGGTGGTTACTCGCACCTACTGGATGGAGGATTCTTGCGGGAACCTCAGTAATGAGATTACGCAGGTGATTTATATTCAGGATACGACCCGTCCGTTCTTCCAGCAACAGCTGCAAGACAGCCTGCTGGTATCAGACAACTGCTCTTTCGTAGTTCCTGATTATATCACGTTGGTGCGCCCGATGGTGGAAGATAATTGCACTTCACAGCAGGATATCATCATTACACAATCTCCGGATCCTGATATTGTAGTGACAGAGCCTACCACTGTGACTGTTACCTTGGAGGACGGATGCGGGAATGTCACTTCCGCTACGCTGACTATCACGCTGCCGGAGGAATTGCAAATCACCATCAACCAATCCGATATGTCCTTCTGCGAAGGAAACAGCGTTGTGCTGGCGACCACAGTTACAGGAGGTATTCCGGAATACACCTATGACTGGACCCCGACAGACGGCCTGGATGTGACAGATTCTGCCACAGTGGTGGCCTCCCCGTTGGAAGGCGATTACAACTATACGGTTCTTGTAACGGATGACAATGGTTGTACTGCGGAAGCTGAAGTGTTGGTGAATGTTATGGAAACGCCGGATACGGCAGTTACGGAGATGACCCCGAACACCATGTGCCAGGGGGCTAACGGTACCATCACTGTTATTTCGCCAGTGAATGAAAACGGCTACTACATGTATTCGTTGAATGAGGGTACATATCAATATGAAACCACTTTTGAAGACCTTGCTGCGGGAACCTATACCATTACGGTCATGACAGAGGATGGCTGTGTTTCCAGCACAGTGAATGTGGTGGTGGAATCCTCACAAGAACTTCCTCATGTCACGCTGGAATATCCGACGGATATCCTCTGTCCTAATGAGGAATCTCAGGTGGTGACTGCTATCGTGACCGGAGGTGAAACCCCGTTTACCTATAACTGGACAGGTGATGCCATTATCAATATTGAGACAGAATCGGTTGAAATCGGCCTGAATGAGAATGCCTGTGACACAGTTTATAGCTTCTCGGTCTTGGTGACAGACATTAATGAATGTGAGACCTCCGCCCAGGCGACCATTACGGTGCGAGATCAGGAAGGTCCGCAAATCACAGGTACTCTTGAGGTGGTTAATGTGTCTGGCTGTACCTCCGCGGATGCGGGCAATCTCTTGGATTTGAATGCCATGGTGAATCTGGGTGTTGAAATTACCGACCACTGCTCTGCATTGGAGGATATGACCTTCTCAGTTGAAGAGAGTGAAACGGGCAATTGCCCTGTGGTGGTCACCCGCAGGTATGTGGTTTATGACCACTGCGGCAACCCGAGTGACACGTTGGTTCAGGTGATCCATGTGATGGATACGATCGCCCCGGTAGTGCTGAATGATGAAGTGGCAGACGAACGGGAAGGATGCTCCATCTCCATGTTGCCAGCTCCGGTTTCTACCGCTGCAGAACTCCTTGCCCTCGGCTTTGATTTTGACGATGATTGTACAGATAGAACAGAGCTTACCGTGTCTGTGGATTCTTCCGAAACAGTGGTCGGCTGTGATATCATCTTCACCCGTTACTATACGGTTACGGATGCCTGCCAGAATGTGAGCAGTGTCATGTCACATGCCTTCCTGATTTCAGATATTGAAGCTCCCGTGATTTCTGGAACAATTGCAGAAACCACACTTGATGGCTGCAATGAAACAATGCAGCTGAGCATTCCTGTTGCCGCTTCTGTCAATGACCTGCGTGCTCTTGGACTGAATGTCACCGACAACTGTTCTTTGGACAGCACTTCAGTGGCAATGGAACAGACCATTTCAGGCACCTGCCCGATAGTAGTCACCCGTACCTATACGGTTCAAGACTGGTGTGGCAATGTGAGCAATGCTGTGCAACATGTGATTTATATTCAGGATACGGTCGCTCCCATAATGGAGGAAGAATTACAGGATGTGATGCTTACTTCCGTCAACTGCGAATTTGTGGTGCCGGACTTCACAGAGGCTGTTTTGAATGAGGTGGGAGACAACTGTACCGATATCACTTCCGAAATGATAAGCCAGCAGCCCGCTGCCGGCGTGGTAGTGGAAGAGAATACCATCGTTACCATCACTGTTACAGATGAATGTAATAATGAAATGGTCACCACAGTGAATATCCTCGTGCCCGAGGAACTGCAGGTGAGCCTTTCTGCTGATGGCGTAACGGAGTTCTGTGAAGGAGGAAGTGTGACCCTTTCTTCCAGTGTCACCGGTGGCACACCGGACTATGCGTATGACTGGACTCCGGTCACAGGATTGGAGGTTACGGATGAAGCTTCTGTGATGGCTTCTCCGGTAGCAGGTGAATACGACTATGTGATCACTGTGACGGATGCCAACGGCTGTACGGCGACAGCCAACATCGCTGTTGTAGTGAATGAAACTCCTGTCGCTCCGACTGCCGAAACTACCCCGAATACCATCTGCGTGGGCGATCCGAACGGCACAATCACTATTACCGATCCGATAGGGGAGGGCTACACCTACTCATTGAACGGAACGGATTACCAAACTTCCCCCACTTTCACTGGATTGACCTCCGGCGATTACCAGCTTACGGTTATGACCGAAGCCGGCTGTTTGTCAGAAAACACTACGGTGACGGTTGGCGTCTCCCAGAACTTCCCGACAGTTGAGATTTTGACAGATACATTGTTCCTCTGTCCCAATGCAGGAACACAGACCCTTACTGCGGAGATTACCGGAGGCACACCGGAGTTTGCTTACGAATGGACAGGCGTGACCACTTCTGATGACGCAACCGCCGCTTTGGACATTCTCCCGACGGCTTGCGATACCACTTATACCGTTGAAGTGAGTGTCACCGATGTAAACTATTGTACCAACCAAACCACCATTACCTTCACTGTGCGCGATGTGACTGCTCCTCAGTTGGAGGGAGCTTTAGCTAATGTGGATGTGAATGGTTGTTCGGTCAACGATCTCCCCGATCGTTATGAGAGCGCGGCAGAAATGCTGGAGGATTATGTGCTGACGGATGACTGTACTCCGGCAGCTTCCCTGACTCTTTCTTATCGCGAAGAGACGGAAGGCTTCTGCCCGACTGTTGTTCGCAGATATTATATCCTCTCTGATGAATGTGGTAATTCCAGTGAAGAGTACTTGCAGGTGCTTCGCTTGTTTGACACTTTACCTCCGATCGTTACCCCGTCTTCCATTACAGAGAATATCAATGGTTGTAATGCGGAAGATGCCCCCGCTCCTGTAACGTCTCCCACTGATTTGGCAGCTCTGGGCTTTGAGTTCTCGGATGCTTGTACGGCAAACGAAGCTTTGACTGTCTCAGTTAGCGCCGACACTGCCGGCAACTGCCCGATGATCATTACTCGCGAATATTCTGTAACGGATGAATGCGGCAATACAATGGGCGGAATGACCTATGTGATTGAAATTATGGACGAAACGGCACCTGTATTGTCGGGGAACCTTCCGGAAATCACACTCAATGGCTGCTCTGTGGATGAAATTGACAGCTACCCGGCAGCCACCACTTCAGAGGCTCTGAGCGCACTTGGAGTGACAATCACGGAGGAATGTTCCGAAGTGGCAGTCCAGAGCGATACCTCCTCAATGGGAGAATGCCCGATAGTGATTACCCGTACTTACAGAGTGGTGGATGCCTGCGGCAATGTCAGCAATACGGTTTCCCAAACCATTTACATTCAGGATACCACCCGCCCGCAGTTTGCCAGCGCAGTGGATACCCAGTATTTGATGGGTGTGGGCGGTAATTTCTATGTTCCTGATTTCAACACAATGATTTCACAAATCATCAGTGACAACTGCACCCCGACAGAGGAGATTCTTATCGCACAAACTCCGGATGCGGGTGCACAGGTGACAGGAAATCAGTCAGTGACCATTACCATCACTGACTTCTGTGGAAATGAGAACACTCTGGATATTCCGGTCGTTATTCCGGATGCACTCACCATCTCCATTGTTCAGCCAGATGCCCGCTTCTGCTTCGGTGGCAGCATTGAGCTGACCCCGACGGTGAATGGCGGAACGCCCGATTATATCTTCTCCTGGACACCTGCCGACGGCTTGAGTGCCATCGATGAACAGAATGTTGTCGCCACCCCGAATCCGGGAACCTACCATTATGTGGTTACGGTTACGGATGTGAACGGAAGTACGGCCTCCGACAGTGTGACGGTGATTGTGGATACGATTCCGGCTACTGCGGAATTGGCGGTTTCCAATACTACGGTCTGCGCCGGCGATCCTAATGGCGCCATTACTGTGATTTCCCCCGTGGGTGAAGGATACTCCTACTCCCTCAATGGCGGCGAATATCAGACCTCGCCCGAATTTGAGAATCTGCCAGCAGATACCTATTCTATTTTGGTTATGACTGCCGAAGGCTGCGTTTCTGAGGAAGCCACCGCTCTCTTGAGTGATGTCTCTGCAGCTCCCGTAGTCTCCATCATCCCGATGGATGAGATTCTCTGCCCGAATTTGGGAACACAAGCCATTGAGGCCGAAGTCCAAGGCGGAAGCGCTCCGTTCAATTACACTTGGTCAGGTGATGGCATCGCGTCTAGCAACACCACCAGCAGCACGCTGGATATCCGCTCCGAATGGTGCGATACCATGTATGTGGTCACGCTGACGGTTTTGGATGCCAACAACTGTACCGGTACGGATACCGATACGGTTTACGCCCGCGATAATGAGGCTCCGACTATCAATGGGACTCTGGATGTGATTTCATATAACGGCTGTGTGGCCACTGACGCTCCGGCAGCAGTGACTACCGCCGACGCACTGGCCGCCCTGGGACTGGAACTCAACGACAACTGCTCTCCCGACAACCTGACAGTGAGTTCGTACGATGAAGCGACAGGCTCCTGCCCGATTGTCATCAGCCGCCACTATACGGTGACTGACGCGTGCGGCAATGTGAGCGAGGAGTTCGTGCAGACCCTGCAAGTGTATGACAGTGTCGCTCCCGTGGTAACCACTGCTTCCGTTACAACGGCATTGAACGGCTGCGATGCAGATGCAGCTCCAGCCATTGTGACCACTTCTGCTGATTTGCAGGCCATAGGCTTCACTTATGCCGATAACTGCATAGCGGCAGATGCACTGATTGTCGCTTGTGCGGAAATGACGGACGGCACTTGCCCCATCACTATCACCAGAACCTATACAGTAAGTGACTCTTGCGGTAATGTGAGCGAAGAGATGACACATGTCATTACCGTTTTCGACAGTGTTGCTCCCGTTATCAGAGGAACTATCGACAATACGGTGGCAGATGGATGTGATATTACAGTTCTGGATAACTATCAGGCTGCTCAAACTACGGACGAATTGCTGGCTTTGGGCAATATCACACTGGAAGAATCCTGCGCTCAGGACTTGATGACTGTACAGGTGACGGCTGACACGACCATTGACTGCCCGATTACCGTGGTGCGTACTTATACCGTGACGGATGCGTGCGGCAATGTCAGCAATGAGGTGACCCATACCATCATTATTCAGGATGTAACCGCTCCGGAATTTGAAAGCCAGGTTCCGAGCCACTTGCTGGCTTCTGCCGATTGCCACTTTGTGGTTCCGGATTTGACCGAAGAGGTACGTGAGGTGGCATCCGATAACTGCACCGCCACCGGTGAATTGACCATCGTACAATTTCCTGCCGCAAATACGGATGTGACAGCGGATATGAATGTAGACGTGACGGTGACGGATGCCTGCGGCAATAGTTCCGTGATGACCGTGGAACTCCATCTGCCCGAGGTGGTTACCGCTTCAGTTACCCCCTCCGCTACCCAGTATTGCGAAGGCGATACCGTCAGTTTGTCCGCTATTCCTGAAGGTGGCACGGGCGTTTACACTTATCAGTGGACCCCGGCAGATGGCCTCCTCTCCACAGATGATTCCACAGTGCAAGTAGCTATCAATGAATCTGCTGGCACTTATCAGGTGCTGGTTACGGATGAAAACGGCTGCGCGATAACAGCCTCTTATACATTGCCAGAACCCAGCCACATTACTGTGAGTATTGAGGAACAGAACTTTATCCACTGCTTCCAGGGAACTGACGGCGTGGTGGCGGCAACAGCCGAAAATGGAGTGCCTGCCTATACGTATGCATGGAGCAATGGCGCGAATACCGCTGTGAATGAGAACCTTTCCGAGGGTACTTACACTGTTACTGCTACGGATGATTACGGCTGTACGGCAACCGCTGAAATCACCCTCACGCATCCAACAGAACTTACGGCTGACATAACGGATGAAACAGCTGTGCTTTGCTTCGGCGACGCCAGCGGCAGAGGCACAGTGACTCCCGCCGGAGGTACCGCTCCCTATACCGTAAGCATTGATGGTAATATGACTTCCTTCAATGTGGAGGAAGGTAACTCCCATACCTTTATCGGTCTGACTACCGGTACCTACACTGTCCTGGTAACCGATGCCAACCAATGCCAGTATGAAGCACAGATGGAAATCACCACTCCTGATCAGTTGGTGATGACCGAAGTGACTTCGTCCATGCCGCTCTGTTATCATGGCAATGACGGATCTGCTGTGGTGAATGTCATTGGCGGAACTTTGCCCTATACGCTGTCGGTGAACCAGGTGGAATACACCACCATGACTGCGGAGGGCGAACAGACTGTCAATAATCTGACTGCCGGAAGCTATGTGGTGGATGTGGTGGATGCCAATGGTTGTACCACACAAATTACTGTGGTGATAGATGAACCGGCCGAATTGTTGATGGACAATGCAGGTGTGGTGAATGTAAGCTGCCATGGCTTGAGTGATGGCACTGCGGAGGTGTCCTTCACCGGAGGAACAGCTCCCTACACTTTGTGGATCAATCAGAATGAACAAACCACACAAGTGAACGCCATCCAGAATGTGACCTTCACAGGCCTGCCCGCAGGCACGCACACCGCTACTGTACAAGATGTCAACGGCTGCGCTACTACACTCCAGATTACCGTGACCGAACCTGATGAACTGACGGCTGCTGCCGATCAGCTGGTGGATGTGCTTTGCTTCGGTGATGCCAACGGTTCCGCACGTGTCACCCCGACCGCCGGTACCGCCCCCTATACCGTAAGCATCGACAATTTCGCCACCTCACAGACAGTCCAGGCCAACGGCAACTGTACGTTCACTGGCCTCACCGCCGGCGACTATACCGCTGTGGTCCGCGATGCTCATGGTTGCGAAACAACAGCTGACTTTACCATCGGCACCCCGACACAATTGGTGCTGGCCGAGGTCTCCACTACCGACCCGCTCTGTTTTGAGGGAAGCGATGGCAATATCGTGGTCAATGTGGAAGGCGGTATCGCCCCCTACAGCATGACACTGGATGGAACAGATTATCTGAATAACCTGTCTGCCGGCGACCAGGCCCTTGATAATTTGTCTGCTGGTACTTATACCATCATGGTTACAGATGCCAACGGCTGCAGCGCTACCGTCACCTCTACTCTGGGTGAACCGGATTTGCTTACACTGGAACAGGCTGCCACAACACCGATCACCTGCTTCGGCGGTTCCGATGGAACAGTGACCGTGGGCGTCGCCGGTGGTACGGCAACTTACGATATTTGGATTGACGCCACCGAACAGCGCCAGACATTGAATGACGCCACACAAACCGCCCTGTTTACGGATTTGGGCGCTGGCCCGCATCTGGTGACAGTTTCAGATGACCATGGCTGCCATGCCACTCTGACGGTGACATTCATTGAACCGGATCAGATCTCCGCAGTGGTGGATACCACCACGGATGTGCTTTGCTTTGGTCAATCTAACGGTACAGCTACCATCATCATCAGTGGCGGTACTTTGCCGTATGTGGTTTCTGTGGATTCCACCATGGAAGATATCGTGCTGACCACAGAGGATCCCTATACCATTGAAAACCTCTGGGCCAATAACTATCAGGTGCATGTGGTGGATGACCACGGATGCACGGTGGATATGGAAATCGTCATTGCAGAACCCGATTCACTGACTGTCCTTGCCCACATTCTGAGCAATGTCTCCTGCTTCGGGTTGAACGACGGTGCTGCCGAGGCTACGGCTACCGGTGGCGTGGTTCCCTACTCCTACATCTGGACAGGTGATGTAACCGGACCGCTTTTGTCGGATATCTTCGCCGGCTTGTATCAGATTTCTGTGATTGATGCCAATGGCTGCTGGGCTTCCGATTCTGCACAAATTACCGAACCAGAACCGCTGCATGTGTATCTGGATACAATCACCGAAAGCTGTAACGGTGAAGCAACGGCCATCATTGAAGTACATTCCGAAGGCGGTACACCTACCTACGAATACTGGTGGAGCAATGGTGAAACCACAGACTCTCTCTTCAATCTGGCTGTCGGCCCCTATACGGTTACTGTAACCGATATTCTGGGCTGTATGGATACCATGACTGTGGAGGTGCCGTTCCATCCGCTGCCTGACTTTACCATCAGTACCACTACGGCCTATTGTGACCGCGACGATGGTACCGCTACCGTGGTGGGAAGCAATACCGAATTGTACAACTACGATTGGCACGCCGACAATAACCCCAATGCCCCGTTCAACGGGCAGCTCGCTGGCGGTGACTATGTGCTGACTGTGGACGATGAGGTCTGCTCTCTGGATATCCCGTTCACCATCGGCAATGTGCCCGGTCCTGTGGCCAACCTGACGGCAGATCCCACCCGCTTTATCCTCGGTCCCGTCGTGCGCTATCAGGATCACTCCTCCGGCGATATCGCCACTTGGCTCTATGAGTTCGGAGATGGCGGTACTTCTGAAGAACGTAATCCGGCACACCTCTACCAGGAGGCTGGCCAGTACTGGACTGTGCTTACGGTTACTGACGAACACGACTGCTTTGATACCGCAATGGTGATGATAGAAGTCCTTCCGGATGTCATTATCTATGTTCCGAATGCATTCACCCCGAATGGAGACGGTAACAACGATATCTGGATGCCGGTGATCTCCAATTGTAATGAGAGAGATTTTGAAATGGTGATTTACAACCGTTGGGGCCAGCTGATCTTCCAATCCAACAGCCCGTATGTGGGATGGAATGGCGAGTACAATGGCAAAGAGATTGAAATGGGTGTTTATACCTATAAAATCACCTACTATAACATCTTAGGGAAAAAATACATGAAGTCAGGAACCGTTACACTGATCCGTTAGTATGAGAAATGCATTGCTCTTCGGTGTCATGTTTCTACTCTTCATCTCGTGCGAAAAGTTTGAGGATGGCGGCTATCATTACGCTTCTCATCAAAACTTGCCGGGCGTGTGGACTTTCCAACAGGTGGAAGTAGGCGGAATACAACTCAGCGATAGCGCGTTTTATGCGCGCTATCGCAATTCATGGGTGGAGTTTGAAAAGGGAAGCATGGTGCATTTTTGTTGGAAGGATGTTGACGGCCAAATTCTGGAAGAGGAGGAGGGAACTTATGTTCTCAATTACAACAAAAGAAAACTGAGCATTGTGTTTGACGTTTATCCGCTGGTGGAAGATGTTTATATCGTTAAAAGGCTGACAAAAAATGAATTATGGATGGATAAAGTCTCAGAAGATGAAACAGTCGCCATCCAGTTGACTAAAACGAAAAAATGAAAAAAATCGCAATTTTTGTGTTGTGTGCAGTGGCCGCATTAACCATTGCCTCCTGTCGCTATGATGAAGGACCCTATATCAGTTTCCGAAGCCCTGAAACACGTCTGGTGGGTTACTGGAAATTGTCAAAGGTGGTCTTGAATGGGGAAGAAATGGATTCCACCAGTGTTTTGCCCAATAATCCAGATAATTATTTCGCTTTCTTTTCGGAAAAAATGCTGTCTGTCAGTGCTTTGGATGGAAGTTTGTGGCGGGAGTCCATCTATGGAGCCTGGGATTTTGTGGAGAAAGAAAGAAAGTTGTATATCTATTTTACTTTGAAAAATAGGAAATATGAATATACAGCTACCATCAAACGCCTTACCCGAGAGGATTTGATTTATGAATATACGGACGATAAAGGAGACACTTGGCGACTCTCTTTTGACAGCCGTTCTTCAATGTATTATTAGAAGTTAGGAGCTTTTCCCGTTATCATTTTAGGATTTCGTCAAAATCGCGCCAAGCCCACTTGCCGGTTACTTTGCCCTGCTCCACCCGGATGATGCCCGGATTGGCATGGATGGCATCCCGCACAAAATAAGGTCCTTTCCCCGGGATGTAGTAACTGCAGCACAGAATGTCAAAAGTGATGCCGTTTTTCTTGACAAACTCTTCAATCTCCTCTCTGGGAGAATTGGTCAGGCCATAGAGATAACAGCTGTCTTTCAAACATTTTTCCTGAACCTTTTTGAAATCATCGCTTTTCAACCCTTTCAAATGGGTTTCATCCAAATCCTGCATGAATACAATGTACACTGGTTTGGGATTTTTCGGGTTGATTAATGTGGGGGTCAGGTCGGAATGACTGCTGTCTTCCATTGTGAAGTTGTAGTTTTCCGCTTGCTTGAAAGGCTGGATGGTATCGCTGATTTCATCCACATATTCCATTGATTCGTACTTTTGGAAGTTGTCCATCAGCTCTTTTTCGGAAACATGGACGGTGTCGCCCGTGACAGGATCCTGGTAGATGTAAACGGTTTCAGTGACGAGGTCTTGCCCAATGTAATCCTTGGTGAGATCGGTTCCCACTTTCCAGTTGCTGAAGTCAATGACGGGCAGGTGGCGGTGGCAGTGGGCCTGCAGGCCGAGGACAGCGAAACAGGCGATGGCAATAGCCACCCATTTCCCAAGTTCAGTCATGCGTACATCAGGGATGCGCTTCCGCCAAAGGAAGACAATAATGGTCGGAATGATGATGATGACATTTTTAAGGAATGTGTGGAAATTGCTGAGCTTGATGGCTTTGCCGAAACATCCGCAGTCTTTTACTACTCCAAAGTCATAACCGTGGTTGACCTCCAGATATTCTGCCAGGGCCAGCCAAGCCGTCAGCAGGAAGAAAAAGGACATGAACAAAAGATAGAGCCAGGCGGTCAGTTTCATTTTGATCTTGCATATCATCATCACGCCCAGAACAAACTCTGCCATGGTCATGACGTATGCTGCAAACATGCTGAAAATCTGCATGAAAGACATGTGAAACGACAGAAAATAGTCATCAAATTGGTAGGAGTTGGCCACTGGGTCGATGGCTTTGCTCAATCCGGAAAAGATAAACACGCAGCCTAACAGGATGTGCAAAATCATGATGGCAATGGGTTCTTTTTGTCTCATGTTTCTTTAATTTTTTTGTGATTCCAATAATTTGATCAGGGCAAACATGGCGTAGTTGATGATGTCATAGTAGTTGGCATCCAATCCTTCGGAGATGAGTGTGTTGCCGTCGTTATCTTCTATCTGTTTGATTCTTAATAATTTCATTAGGATAATGTCGGTCAGGGAGCTTCGCCGCATTTTTCTCCAAGCCTCGTCGTAGTCGTGATTTTTGTTGCACATCAGCGACTTGGCATTCCCGATATATTTCTGGAACAGCTGGGTGGCTTCCTCTGCCGGCATCAGTTCTTCCATGGTATTGGCCACTCCCACTTCCAGTTGGATCAGTGCCATGATGGAGTAGTTGACGATGCCAATGTATTCGGGCTCGATTCCTTCGTGAACCAGGGCCACGCCTTTCTGTTCAATACTCCGGATTCTTTGTGCTTTGATATAGATCTGGTCTGTGAGTGACGGGGTGCGCAGAATGCGCCAGGCGGTGCCGTAATCCACTGCTTTTTTTGAAAAAATCTCGTAGCATTTTTGTGCTACAATGTCAAATTCTTCTCCTGTATTCATGGGATGATGTTTTATTCAACGATGTGCAGATATTTCAAATAGTTTGATATTTCGTTGTAAAGTATGTCTTTTTTGATGATTCTTTTGTCTTTGTCCAGCAGGAACATGTAGGGGATGATACGAAGGTCGTACAGGTTCTGTTCTTCAATCTGGTGGTCTTGGTTCCATCCGTGCAGGTAGGAGGGGTTGGCTTTGTTGGCTAAGTAGCGGCGCCAAAGGTCCTCGTCCTGTTCAAAGTAGATGGTCACCAGCTTGAGTTTCCCGCTGGCAATGGCCTGGTTCACCTCTGCGTTCTCTGCAAGTTTCCCGCGCACCTCGGTGCAGGTCGGGCAGTCCGGATTTTGGAAATAGAGGAGGATGTATTCGCTCTCGATGTCGTGCAGGGTGGATTTTGTGCCGTCACTCCACAAAATGTTGAAGTTGGTGGCGATGGTGCCTGCGAGGTTTTTGGTGTGCAGGTTCAGTAGCTGCTGGTAATAGTTGCGCCTTTTCTCTTCCAACTTCTCGTAAGAGAGTGCATTGCGCAGCATGGCGATGTAGATCTCCTCTGTCCAGTAGGGGGAGGTGAGGGTGCCGAGCACTTTTTCCATGCGGTCAAAGAAGTTGTGGTACGTGGTGGCGTTGACTTGTGCGCGGGTCAGCATCTGGTCGGCAATGACGGAGGACCTTTCCGGCTGCATGTAATAGAGGTTGGCACAGTATTCTCTGAATCTTTGGGCCAACATGGGGGTGTTGAGCATCCGTTCATCATCAAATGGATAGTTGTCAAAGGCATGTTCCGCATAGTATTGTGTGATGAGTTCGCGGCTATTGTAGTAGTTCTGTGGCGCGGGAGGGATCTCCTGGGAGAACTGCACAAGTGAGGCTAACAGAGTGCCGGGGTTTTCTTTGATGACCCGTTTTTTGTATGCCGCCTCCTGCTTGGTGAGCGTGTCAGCCTGAACAATCAGCCGTTCTGCCAAATTCTGCAGCATGTATTCCGGCATGGTCTTCTGGGCTTCCGCAAATGTGTGGTTGATTTCCGCTGCCTGCTGCGCATACCATTGCGACTGCTTGTTGTATGCGATGCTGTGGTTGTTTTCCGGACTGTTTTCAAAATAAACGGTCATGCTGTCGGAGATTTGTACAGTGAGGTTCTGCTTTTTGTTTTCCGAAATCAGCAGGTTGAACAGGAGAAGGCTGTCGGCACAAACACAATAATAGCCGGGGGTTAGTTTCTCCTTCTGTTTGAATACCGCTTTTTCCGAATAGGGCGTGGAGATGAGGTTGACAAAGGCATCCTTTCCATTGAATCCCTGCAAAAACAGCGAATCAGCCTGCAGGTGATGACTGTATAGGGTGAGTGTGAAATTTTGAGCGTGACTGTCGAGCGAAGAGAAAAGAAGGGGTAAAAGAAACAAGAAAAAAATTTTTTTCATTTGCAGATCTTTATTGTGTTTCGGTTCAAAAACGGGGGCAAAGGTACATAATTTTTTTGTTTCCCGCAAAAAATGTGAATGTTGATTCGGTGGCGAGGTCTTGTTAGTCGATGGCTTCGCCAATGAGGGTGGCTGCAGTACAGGAAAGCACCCGCACATGCACGTAATCCCCCTTGTGGAAGTTCTTTTTGGGAAATACGATCACCTTGTTCTGGCTGTTCCTGCCGAAAAGCTGTTCCTTCGAACGTTTGGAGGTGCCTTCCACCAGCACTTCAAATTCTTTGCCGATGTCTTTCCGGTTATGCTGGAGCGACAACTCTTGCTGCAAGGCGATAATCTCTTCCAAACGGCGGATTTTGACCTCTTCGCTGATGTCATCCGGATAGTGTGTGGCAGCGTAAGTCCCTTCCCTGACGGAATATTTGAACATAAAAGCGTAGGAGTATCCTACCTCTTTCATGAGCGAAAGAGTGGCCTGGTGTTCCTCTTCGGTTTCTCCGCAGAATCCGGCGATGATGTCGGTGGCGATGGCGCAGTCGGGGATGGTTCTTTTGATGGTGGCAATGCGTTCCAAATACTGTTCGCGGGTGTACACCCGTTTCATGCGTTGCAGCATGGAGGTGCTGCCGGCTTGCACAGGCAGGTGGATGTATTTGCACACATTCGGGTAGCGTGCGATGACCTGGATCAGCTCATCGGAGATGTCTTTGGGATGTGAGGTGGCAAAGCGTACACGCAACTGCGGGGAGAGACGGGCTACCAGCTCCACCAGTCCGGCAAAGGTGGTGACAGTGCCGTTTTCTTCATGACGGTAGGAGTTGACATTCTGTCCGAGCAGGGTGACCTCTTTGAATCCTTCGTCTAAAATCTGCCGGGCTTCGGCCAGGATGCTTTGCGGATGGCGGCTGCGTTCGCGCCCGCGTGTATAGGGCACCACGCAGTAGCTGCAGAAGTTGTTGCATCCCCGCATGATGGAGATAAAAGCCGACACCCCGTTGGTGGCGTATCGCACGGGCATGATGTCGTCGTAGGTCTCGGTCTTGGAAAGAATCACATTGTAGGATTCCTCTCCCGCTGCCGCTTTCTCTATCAACTCGGGCAAGGAACGGTATGCGTCCGGACCGGAGATGAAGTCCAATGCCGGCTCCTCCTGCAATAGCGTCTCTTTGATCCGTTCCGCCATGCAGCCTAACAAGCCAATCAACATTCCCGGTCTGCGTTTTTTCAGACTGCCTAATTCACGCAACCGCTTGTGGATGCGCTGTTCCGCATTGTCTCGCACCGAACAGGTGTTGATCAGGATCAGGTCAGCTTCCGCTTCCACTTCCGTGATCTGGTATTGGTCGGACAGTATTGACGCCACCACCTCGCTGTCAGCGACATTCATTTGGCATCCGTAGGTTTCAATAAAGAGATTCTTCATGGATTCTTTCTTAAGGGTGTTTTCTGAAGTTTCAGGTTGCAAAAATAGGATATTTAATGATTGTGGGCCAGCTTTTCCAGCACGCTTTCACATTCTTCCAACGTGGTGGCCTGCATCAGTCGGATTCTGTGTTCTTTGAAATGAGGGATTCCACGGAAGTAGCCGGCATAATGCCTCCGCATCTCCAGCACGGCAGTCCGCTCGCCCTTCACTTCAATGGCGTCCCGCAGGTGTTGCAGACATACGTCAGCTCGTTGTGCAAGGGTAAATATGGGAAGGGGCTCCTTGTGAAGGTAGTTTTTTATTTCTTTGAAAACAAAAGGGTTGCCAATGGCGGCACGGCCAATCATCACTCCGTCGACACCATAACGCTGGCGGGATTCCGCCACTTGTTCCCCTGTGCTGAGATCGCCATTGCCGACGATGGGGATGGTGATGCGCGGGTGGTTCTTCACCTCGCCAATCAGTGTCCAGTCTGCGCTCCCGCTATACATTTGGGAGCGTGTTCGTCCGTGGATGGAGAGCATCCGAACCCCTACGTCCTGCAATCTTTCAGCCACCTCCACGATGGGTTTGTTCAGCTCCTCCCAGCCTAAACGTGTCTTCACTGTGACAGGGACCTCCACGGCTTTCACCACGGCAGCAGTCAAACTGACCATCTTGGGGATATCTTTGAGGATGGCGGCACCCGCACCCTTGGCTACCACTTTTTTGACGGGGCACCCCCAGTTGATGTCCACGAAATCAGGGTGCTGGGCAGCGGTGATTTCGGCAGCTTTGCATAAGGAGTGGAGGTCATGGCCGAAAATCTGGATGCCGAAGGGGCGTTCCGCTTCACTGAACCCCATCTTTTTCTGGCTCTTTTCCACATCCCGGATCAGGGCCTCCGAGGAGACGAATTCGGAGATCAACACATCGGCTCCGAAATGCTTGCACATCCGCCGGAAAGAGGAGTCGCTGACCTCTTCCATCGGAGCGAGGAAAATCGGGAATTCCGGTGCGGGGAATGGGAATTGTGCCATCTTACTATGTATAAATATAGGGATACGGCCTCAGCCGCATCCCTACGAACAATGAAAGATTGAATGATTATGCTTCTTCTGTGGGAGCCTCTTCCACGTTTCTGGTGGAGAGAACCATGGTGACGATGGCGTTCGGATTTTCAACAAAGGTGATGTTGTCAATCTTCAGCTCGTTCACTTTCACGGAGTTGTCAATGTCCAAACCGGAAATATCAACGGGAATGAATTCCGGAATGTCGTTCAGCATACCGCGAACTTTCAGTTTTCTCACTTTTTTCACCAGCTTGCCGCCGCGGAGTACACCAGGAGAGGTACCCATGATCTTGATGGGCAGGGCAATCGTTACAGGCTTGTTCTCCAGGATTTCCAGAAAGTCAACGTGCAGCAGCTCGTCAGTGATCGGGTGGAACTGGGAGGCTTGCAGGATGGCCGGAATTTCCTTGCCGTCAATGGAGATGACCGCATACTTCACTTCCGGAGTATAGATGAGGTTCTTGAATTCATTTTTAGCCACAACGAACTGGTACTGTTTCTCGCCGCCGTAAAGCACGCACGGGATCATGCCGTTCTTGCGCTGTTCTTTTGCGTCTCTTTTCCCTACGTTCTCTCTGGGAGAACCGCTAATAGATACTGATTTCATTTTTTTTGATTTGTTGGTTAATAAAAAATTAAAGAAAAGTAATGGGGAAAAATCCCCATTACTGTATGGGTTAGGAAGATTACTCTTCGTCTTTGTTTTCTTCTTCGTACTTCTGGATAACCGCAGCCTGAACATCGGCGGGCACCTGCTGATACTCGGCGAAGCGCATCTCATAGGAGGCACGGCCGGAGGTGATGGAGCTCAGGGTGGTGGAGTACTTGTTCATTTCAGCAAGCGGCACTTTGGCGCGGATGGTCTGGAACTCGCCTTCGCTGTCCATACCCATCACCACACCGCGGCGGCCCTGAAGATCGGTCATCACATCACCCATACGGTCTGACGGAACGAATACTTCCACATCGTAGATGGGTTCCAAAATCTTCGGGTTGGCTTTCTTGAAGGCGTCCTTGAAGGCGTTACGACCAGCCAACTTGAATGCCAACTCGTTGGAGTCAACGGGGTGCATTTTACCGTCGTAGATGTTCACCACGATGTCGCGGGCGTAAGAACCGGTGAGCGGTCCCTCTTCCATCTTCTCCATGATACCCTTGAGGATGGCGGGCATGAAGCGTGCGTCGATGGCACCACCCACGATACAGTTGTTGTAGATGAGCTTGCCACCCCACGGCAGGTCGTAGCTCTGGGTGTCACGGATGGGATATTTGGTCTGGTTGGGCATGCCGTCGAAATAGGGTTCGATAAGCATGTGAACTTCACCGAACTGGCCGGAACCACCGGACTGTTTCTTGTGGCGGTACATGGCCTCGGAAGACTTGGTGATGGTTTCACGATACGGAATCTTGGGGGCGTAATATTCAATTTCAATCTTGTTCAGTTTCTCTATCATCCATTTGATGATGTTGAGGTGCTGTTCGCCCTGACCGGAAATGATGGTCTGCTTCAATTCCTTGGACTGCTCCATGAGGAAGGTGAGGTCGGACTTGCGGATGTCGTTCAGCACGGCACCGAGTTTTTCCTCTTCGGAGCTGTTCTTCGCTCTGACGGCGGTACGGAACTTGGGATCCGGATAAGCGGTCTTCTCAATCTGCATGTCGCCGCTCTTGACGAGGGTCTGGGAGGCGCCGCTGCCTTTGAGCTTGATGGTGGCCACGATATCACCGGCGATGGCCTTCTCGATTTTCTCGCGGTTCTTGCCGGCGAAGCAGAGCAACTGGGAGATTCTTTCCTTGGAACCGGTGTTGGAGTTCACGAGGTCCATGCCTTCGGTGATTTCACCAGCGTAGATCTTCATGAAAGCCACATCGCCCAAGTGCTGCTCAACGGCGGTCTTGAAGATGTAGGCAACGGTGTTGTCAGCGGCGTCGCAGGCGATCTCCTCTCCGGAGGTGGTCTTCACGGGAGCCACTTCGGTGGGATCGGGGCAGTTGCCCTTGAGAATCTGCATCATGCGGTCCACGCCCTGGTCGGTCTTGGCGGCAATGCAAACCACCGGGAAAGTTCCGCGGTTGATGACGCCGAGCTTCAAACCCATCATCATCTCTTCTTCAGAAAGCGTGCCTTCCTCGAAGAATTTGTCCATCAGCTTCTCGTCGTTTTCAGCAGCAGCTTCAATCAAAGCAGCGTGCAGCTCTTCCGCCTTGTCAGCTTCGGAGGCGGGAATCTCTTCCACCACCATCTTGCCACCGCCCACGGGGAATTTGAGAAGTTTCTTGGAAAGAAGGTCAATGACAGAGTCAAAGCCTACACCGGCATTGACGGGATATTGCAACGGAAGCACGCTGCCGCCGAAGTTGTGCTTCAGCTCGCGGAGTGTTTCGTCAAAGTTGGCTTTCTCATGATCCAGCTGGTTGACAGCGAAAATGACGGGCTTGTGCATCTTCTTGGTCCAGCGCCATTGGGTTTCAGCACCTACATCCACACCGTTCTGGGCGTTGATCACCATGACAGCAGCATCAGCCACTCTCAAAGAACCAATGACTTCACCAACAAAATCATCAAAACCAGGGCAATCCAGCATGTTGAATTTGGTGTTCTCAAACTCACTGTAAACCAAGGAAGCTTGAATGGACTGCTGTCTCTCCAACTCCACTTCGCGGTAGTCGGACAGGGTGTTTTTGTCGTCAACGGTGCCGCGCCTGCTGATCACACCGCCGTGGAATGCCATCGTTTCAACCAAAGTGGTTTTTCCGGTACGGTTACCTCCAATGATGGCAAGGTTTCTGATGTCTTTTGATTGGTAAACTTTCATTGTTCTGTATTAATTGTTTGATTATTAATTATTTGATTATTTTACAAAATTGGGGCAAAATTACAAAAAAAATCATACGCCACATATAATTTAGTTAAAAAAAACTTGCACCTCTTCTTCATGTGAACAGGGGACCAATCACAAAGTTCTGTTCTCATTTTTTTTCGGTGTAAATTAGTATTAAATTGTATTTTTGCAGCCTCAAATTTAACATTATGCGAAATACGAAAGTTTATGGTTACACTCTGCTCCACCAGCTGGGTGTGGGCGGTATGGCGGAGGTGTGGTACGCCGAGAACGAGATTGGCAAAAAGGCGGCGGTGAAGGTGCTGCTGCCCAAGTTCTGCGCCGACGAGGCCATCGTGGCCCGCTTCCAGAACGAGGCCAAGGTGATGGTGCAGCTCGACCACCCGAACATCCGGCAGGCGTACGACTACACCACCGTTGACGGCCGTCCCTGCATGGTGATGGAGTACCTGGAGGGCGATGACCTCAGCTCCCGCATGAAGCATGGCGAGCGGTTCACCGGCGAACAGCTCAAAAAGTGGTGGAACCAGATTGCGGACGCCCTCAACTACACGCACGCGGAGGGTATCGTGCACCGCGACCTCAAGCCGTCGAACATCTTCGTGGACAAGAAAGGGAACGTGAAACTGCTGGATTTCGGCATCGCCAAGATCAAGGAGAGCATCTCCATGACGCGGACAGGCGCCATGATGGGCACGCTCATGTACATGAGCCCCGAGCAGGTGATGGACGCCAAGCACATTGATGCCGCCACCGACCGTTACTCCATTGCGGTGACGTTTGTACACCTGCTCATGGGAAAGGTGCCTTACGACACGACGACCACCAACGATTTTGAGATCCGGAAGAACATTGTAGAAGTGCCGTTGAATATGAGCGGCATCCCTGCCGAGTGGCAGAATTTCCTGCGCCCTTATTTGGCCAAAAATCCTGCGGAGCGTCCCGCGCTGCGGGCGTTTGATGCCGCAGGTGCCGCCCCGAGTGGCTTCGTACCGCCGGCAGTGCCGGAGCCACCCGCCTCTCCCGCCCCCGCCTCGGAGAAGACTTTCGTGGGCGACGCAGCCGTGGCTTCTGCAAGTGCGACCGATGAGGGCACGATGGCGGAAACCCCATCCGCTCAGACTCAGTCTCAGCCTCAGCCTCGCAAGGCATGGCCATGGATATTGGCGGCGTGTGCGGTGGTGGCGGCGGCGGTGGTGTGCGTGGTGCTGCTGGGAGGCGGTGGGAGCCACGTGAATCATGTGTCCCAAGTGGATGCTGCGGATAGTGCTGTAGTGTGGACCGATACTACCACCCTTGAATCTGATACTACGATGGTACTGAATGAAAATCCGGTGCCTGAAGATTGTGTGGATTTGGGCTTGAGCGTGTATTGGAAGGCCAGCAATGAAAGTGGCTTATACACTTACGATAGGGCTGTAGAACGATTTGGCGACCGCCTGCCCACGGCAGAACAGTTTGAGGAATTGTCCAAAAAATGCGAATGGAAATGGAATACCAGCAAAAAGGGCTTCGATATCCAAGGTCCCAGTGGCGCATCCATATTTCTGCCTGCTGCTGGTATCCGTGAATGCGATGGCGTTGTGGATGAGGTTGGGGTCCGCGGCTGCTATTGGTTATCCACTCCGTCGGAAGATGATATAGCAGAGGGTATTAGTTTTCGCTCAAGTGTCAGACTCAGGTTGGAATACGAGTGTTGCAACGCCCTGAGTGTGCGGTGCGTCCAAGAGAAATGACATTGCGCACCACTCCGCAGAGAACTCGTTCACAATAGGATGCCACCCGATGGGTGTGCATTTTACCTGTCGCTCCAGTGAACAGAATCACCTACATAAAACCATTGAAAATGAAGAAAATATTGTTCCTTATTATTTTAACCATGACGATGACAATGAACGCACAAATTTTGCCCAAACCCACTGACAACCCGTTGGTGGAAAACTGGAACACCCCGTTCCACACTCCCCCCTTTGAACAGATACGCCCGGAGCACTATATGCCCGCTTTTGAATATGCGATCCGTGTGGCTCAAGATGAGTTGTACCGCATTAAAGCCGTGAAAACCAAGCCCAATTTTGAGAACAGCATTGCTGCTTTGGACCGCTCCTGCCGATTGCTCTCCTCTATTTCAGGTATTTTCTTTAACTTGCTGGAAGCCAATACTTCCCAGGAAATGCAGCAGATTGCACAAGAGATCAGCCCCAAGCTCACCTCTTTTTATAATGATATGTATCTCGACCCGGCACTTTTCCATCGGGTGAAAGCCGTATATGAGAATCCCGGCACGCTGACTGTGGAGCAGCAGACCCTGCTGGAGAAAACCTACCGCTCGTTTGTGCGCCAGGGGGCCAACCTCTCGGAACCCGACAAGGAGAAGTTCCGCGATTATAGCATGAGACTCTCGGTGCTGTCGCTCAAGTTCGGGGAAAATGTGCTGGGGGCCGTCAATTCTTTCAGCCGCCTGATTGTGGATGAGAGCCTGCTGAGCGGCATCCCCGAATCCGACCGCATCATCGCCCGTGCCAAAGCCGCCGACAAAGGACAGCAGGGCTGGCTGTTCGACCTCTCTATGCCCTCCTGCCTCGCCATCCTCACCTATGCCGACAACCGCGAGCTCCGGCGGGAGTTCTATATGCAGTACAACAGCCGTGCTTACCAGGGAAAATTTGACAATCAGGAGATTGTGAAGGAAATTCTCCTTTTGAGGGATTCCACTGCCCAACTGCTGGGCTATGCTTCATACGCCGACTATGTGCTGGAGGACCGCATGGCTGAAAAGGTGGCGAATGTGTATGATTTGGAGGAGAAACTGCTGAAGGCCGCCTACCCAAAGGCCAAAAAGGAGATGCGCGACTTGCAGCGTTTTGCTGAGTCACAGGGCTTCAAGGGAGAACTCCAGCGATGGGATTTCGCCTATTACTCAGAGAAATACAAAACCTCCCTCTTTCAAGTGAACGATGAGATGCTGAAACCCTACTTCCAGCTGGAAAAAGTGATTGACGGAGTGTTCGGCTTGGCCACCGACCTGTTCGGACTGCGTTTTGTGCCGAATGGGGAGATACAGGTATATCATCCGGATGTGAAAGTGTATGAGGTGTACCGCGGAGAGCAGTTTATGGCAGTGCTGTATCTGGATTTCCACCCGCGTGATAGCAAGCGGGGAGGGGCGTGGATGACCGCCTTCCGCGAACAGTTCGTGGATGCCAAGGGCAACGATGTCCGACCGCTCATCTCGCTGGTGATGAACTTCACCCCCTCCACTGAAAATGCCCCGTCGCTGCTTACATTCCATGAGGTGCGCACCTTCATGCACGAGTTCGGCCACTCCCTGCACGGCATGCTGTCACAGGTGAATTATGTGAGTCTCTCCGGAACTTCCGTCCCCCGCGATTTTGTGGAGCTTCCCTCCCAACTGCTGGAAAACTGGTCGGTGGAGAGAGAATTCCTCAACACCTTCGCTTACCATTACCAGACTGGCGAGGTGATTCCGGACGCCTTGGTGCAGAAAATCCGCGACTTTGAGAACTTCCAGGCAGCCTACTCCTGCTGCCGACAGCTCACCTTCGGTTTCCTGGATATGATGTGGCATACCTGCGATCCGCATCAAATTTCTGATGTGCTTGCCGCTGAACGTCAGGCTATTAAAAAAACAGAACTGCTGCCCACGGTGGACGGTACCTGCATCAGTACCGCCTTCTCCCATATCTTCTCGGGAGGGTATGCCGCCGGCTATTACGGCTATAAATGGGCCGAAGTGCTGGATGCCGATGCCTTCTCCCTCTTCCAAAAAAAAGGAGTGTATAACAAGCAGGTCGCCGATGCATACGTGGAAAACATCCTCTCCAAAGGGGGCTCTGAGAAGGCCATGGACCTCTATGTGCGCTTCCGGGGACGGAAACCCACCATCGACGCCCTTCTGAAACGCAGTGGACTGAAATAGACTGATTCCCAATCTGTTATTTTTAAGCCACTGAAGTTTTTAATATTTGTCAACATCGCCGTGGGGATTCAAAAAAAATCGTATTTTTGTCTCCTTATTTATGTATTGGATATAAAAGAACTTTTTTATATTTAAAAATTTGATTATTAAACCATTATTAATTTAAAAAAAGAACAGAAAACAGAAAACAAACATTTATTATTCACCAAAAAAACCAATTTATTATGAAAAAAATCCGATTTACGCTTTTCATGCTGATGGCATTTCTGTTGCCGTTGGCATTGCAGGCACAGCAGAGCCTGCCGTATTCGTACGGGTTTGAGAACAATGACCTCGCCGGCGAAGGCTGGACGATGTCCAATTGTGAATCAGCCACCGGCATCAGCAGTTCTGCCGCAAAGACGGGTACCTACGGATTCAGTTTCCGTTGGACCACGAACCCGCCGCAGTACCTCATCTCTCCTGAATTGACAGGAACTGAAAGTGGAGTAGAGGTTTCCTTCCATTACAAAGCCTACTCTTCCAGTTACACTGAAACTTTCAAAGTGGGTTACTCCACCACTGATGCAGATATTGCCTCCTTTACTTGGGGAGAGGAAGTTTCTGTTAGCAGCACTTCCTGGTCTTCAGCTCCTTACAGTGTCACGCTCCCCGCTGGCACAAAATTCGTGGGCATTTGCTGTACCTCCAACAATGCATACTATTTGTACATTGACGATTTCTCAGCAGCTGAACCTCCCACTTGCATCGCTCCCTCTGGTTTGGCTGTCGTTTCCGGAACAGTCACCACGACATCCGCAACGATTGAATGGACCGACAATAATGCGATCGCTCCCGCCTCTTGGACCATTGAGTTGAATGGCACGGAAATTTCAGGTATCACCGAGAATCCCTACACCCTTCCCGGACTTACCCCTGGCAACTCTTATACCGTGAGAGTGAAAGCCGACTGCTCTGATGAGGATGCTTCTGACTACAGTAGCTCCATCACTTTCGCCACCCGTTGCGTCGCTATTGCTGATTTCCCATGGTCAAATGACTTTGAGAGTTATGAAGTCGGTAATTTAGAAGCTCCTTGCTATGTGAATGAACATATTTCCGGAGCTGGTACAAGCATTTTTAGAGTAAATACTTACTCATCCAGTGGAAACGCAACCCAATTGCTTCAGCTTCCTGACATGAGCAATGGTACGCAGACCAAATTGATTCTTCCGGCAATGCAAATCCCCACAGGGACTCCCTATCAGTTTGTGATTGACATCTATCGTAATGCAACCGGTACAAGCTACACCTCCGAAGGTGTGAGAGTTTTCGCCAGCACCGACGGCGAGATTGAAGGCGCCACCGAACTGGGCTTCCTCTACCGCAACTGCACCCAGACCGACAGCAATGTGGTGACCGCCGAAGATGCTTCAGGCTGGTACACCTATGAATTTACAATTCCCTTCAACGGCACCTGCTACATCATCCTGAGAGGTGAAAGCCAGTACGGAAGCAGCACCTACATGGATAACCTGATGGTGAGAGAGGCTCCTTCCTGCGTGAAACCCACCGCAGTGAATGTTGGCAACATTACTCCCACTAGCGCTGAATTCAGCTGGACAGAAAACAACAGCCCCGCTCCTCAGGGCTGGGTCATCTTGTTGAATGGACAGGAAGTGGAAGCCGACAGCAACCCCTTCACCATTGACACCCTGACCTCTAACACCAGTTATACTGTACAGGTCAAGGCGGTGTGTAACGACACCGATGAATCCGAATACAGTGCTGAGATTTCTTTCACCACCCTGTGCGACTATGTCACTATTGATGAAGATAACATCTACACAGAAGGTTTTGAATCGTACGAAGCAAGCACCTTCCCGAGCTGCTGGACCCGCGATGTTGCATACACAAGCTATCCGTATGTGCAAGCGAACAGTACTTATACTACTTATTCACATAATGGCACAAAGGCCATGTACATGTATTTCTATGGTTCGGCCAACTCCAACGTCATCTCCACTCCTACTTTCACCAATGACGTGAACACGCTTCAGGTGAGCTTCTTCGCCCGCTATAGCAGTACCAATCCGACGCTTGAAGTGGGTGTCATGGATGGTACTACCTTTGAACCCGTTGATACGATTGTGCTGACCTCCTCCTATCAGAGCAACGCCTTCACGGTGATGTTCAACCACTACACTGGCAACGGAAACCGTATCGCTTTCCGTACCACTCCTTCCGGCACCTCTTCTTATTCAAGCTACTATGTTTACTTGGATGATGTGACCGTGGAACTGATTCCCTCCTGCATCGCACCTTCCAATGTGACGGTCATCGACAGCACCATCACCACGACAACTGCTACGGTAGCATGGACTGACAACAACAACGAAGCTCCCGACAATGGCTGGACCCTGTTGGTGAACGGTGAAGAAGTGACAGCACCCACAAATCCCTTCACCCTTACAGATCTTACTGCTTCCACCATCTATTCCGTGAAGGTGAAAGCCAACTGTGCTACCGATGACGAGTCTGCCCTGAGTTTGGACAGCGCCACCTTCGCCACCGCTTGCGATGTGGTGATCGTTACCGAAACGCAACCCTTCTCAGAAAACTTCAACACCCTGACCGCCGGTATTCCTGTTTGTTGGGACAATGAGGATGGTACTACCACCACTGCCTCCTACAGATGGAACTACAATGCGAATGGTTATAGCGGTGCTTGCGTGAGATTCAATTCATACAACAATTCCAACGGCAATACCAATATGCTGAAGACTCCGGTGTTGGATATCACTGCATTGGCCACACCGAGATTGACTTTCCAATACAAGAACCCCACAGCGGGTGACTTCTCCGTTTATGTTTCCACCGATGGCGGCGAAACCTACACCACTGCACTGGCCACTGACCTGACAGGTGCTACTGCTTGGACTCCGATGTCCATCGCTTTGGAAGAATTAGACGCCACCGACAATGTGGTGATCGTGTTCCAAGGCACCAGCAACTATGGAAGCGGCGATGCCTACATCTACTTGGACAATGTAGTGGTGGAAGAAACTCCCGATTGCTTTGTTCCTACTTATTTGACATTGGATACGATGAGCACCACCTTCTTCCAGGTGAGCTGGACCGACAATAATGAAGAGACTCCCGAATCATGGACCGTGGCTTACAGCATTGACGGTGGTACCACCTTCACCGAAATCACTGGTATCGACCATGACTCTGCCGTGGTTTGCAACTTTGACGTTCCGATGGGCGATGCCAATGTCATCGTGAAGGTGAAAGCCAACTGCGACGCTGATAATTCCAGCAACTATAGCGAAACTATCAGCTTTGTGACTCCTCCCACTTGCCCCGCTCCCACCGAGTTGCAGTATAGCGGTGTGACCAGCAATAGCGTCACCCTTGAATGGACTGCCGGCGGCGAAGAAACCGAATGGATTATTGAATTGAACGGTGTTGAAACCGATGTGGTCACCGAAAATCCGATCACTATCGATACTCTTACTCCCAACACTCCTTACGTGGTGCGTGTTCGCGCTCTCTGCGGCGTGGGCGACTCCTCCGTATGGACTTCTGGTTTCAGCGGCTTTGTTACCTCGTGCGCTGCGCTGACTGCTGAAGGCTATACAGAAGATTTCGGCTCCTATACAGCGAATACCTCTCCCTCTTCATTCAGCGTGATGCCCGACTGCTGGAATTATATTTATACTGGTACCAGCACCGGCTACCGTCCGCATGTTTACAACGGCACATATACTCCCACTGCTTCTAACAACAGTATCATCATGACTTCCGGTAGCTCTAACTACGGTGCGGAAAACTATGTGGTGATGCCCGAATTTGATGATTTGAGCGGCAAGCAGATTGTCTTCGCCACCGCAATGGAATCCGCTACACGTGGTACGCTTTCTTTCGGTTATCTCACCGATGCTTCCGATGCCTCTACCTTTAATGTTTTGGAGGTTATCCCGAGCAACGTTTACAGTGGATCTGACCGCTACACCACTCACGAAGTGGTGGTTCATGGAGTGCCCGCAGGTGCTCGCCTCGCTTTCCAATGGTTGAATGACTATCTTTTCTACTCCTGCTGCATTGATGACATCTCCCTCGTGGATATGCCCACTTGCGTCGCTCCGATGAATGTGGAAGCTGATTCTGTTTTTGCCACTTCTGCCACCATCAGCTGGACCGAGTTGAACTTGACCGATCCGCAGGGCTGGATAATCAATATCAACGGTACGGACACCCTCGTCACTGAAAATCCGTTTACTTTTGATAACCTTACACCTGACACCAGCTACACTGTACAAGTGATGGCTGTTTGTAGCGAAACCGACAGCTCCGCATGGAGCAATGTGGTCAATTTCACCACACTTCCCACTTGCGCGGCTCCCACTAATGTGACAGTGACTGCCATCGGTATCACTTCTGCTACCATCAACTGGACCGATCCCAATGCTGATGTTCCGCAGGCTTGGGTCATCAACTTGAACGGTACGGACACCACCGTTACCGAAAATCCGTTCACTTTCGACAACCTTACTTCAGCTACCGCATACACCGTTACGGTGAAGTCCATCTGTACCGATGAAGACGAATCTGCATTGAGCAGCACGGTCACTTTCACTACTGAGTGCGATGTGATTGCCGTGACTGAAAATGATCCGTATCATGAAGGCTTTGAAAGCACCTCTGATTGGGGCTGCTGGACTGCAGAAATCGTTGCTGGTAGCTACAACTGGACACACAGTACCAGTTATGCAGTGGAAGGTACCCATACGGCCTATTTGACATTCAGTGCCAATGAAGCCCGTCTGACCTCTCCGATATTTGACCTTACTGCTCTTACTACCCCGCAACTCACTTTCAGCCACCGTCAGGCTGCTTTCAGCGGTAGAGTGGATGAGTTGTATGTATATTATAGAACCGCTCCGGAAGAATCTTGGACCGAGCTTGTTTCCTATACCACTACATACGCGAATATGACGGAAGAGACCATTATTCTTCCTGATGCATCAGCCACCTATCAGATCTGCTTCTTGGGTCATAGCACTGACGCTCTCAGCATCTATCTTGATGATGTGAATATCATGGAGGCCCCCACCTGCTTCCCGCCCACAGATATCGTTGTCAACAACATCACCACAACATCTGCTACCATCAGCTGGACCGATAACAACGAAAACGCTCCCCAGGCCTGGACCATCAACCTGAATGGTACAGATACCGTGGTTACCACCAACCCGTTCACTTTCGACAACCTCAACGCAGCTACGCTTTATACTTTCACCATCAAAGCCAACTGTGCTGATGACGACGAATCTGCATTGAGCACTGAAGAATCCTTCAGCACGAATTGCGATGTGATGACAGCTTTGGGTTACAGCGAAAACTTCAACAGCTACACTGGAACCACCAGCGTTTCTACATTCTCTGTTCTTCCGCTTTGCTGGGCTGACAATTTCTCAGGTACCTCCCAGGGTTATAGACCGCATGTGTATAACGGCACATACGCTGTGAACAGCAACAACAATGCGCTTGTCTTCACCGGCGGTGGCTCAACTTATGGTGCAGTCAACTATGCAATCATGCCTGATTTTGACGATGTGAATGGTCTGGAAATCACCTTCTCGTACAAAATGGAGAACACGGGCTACGGCACATTGTCTGTGGGTTACATGACCGATATTACGGATGCTACCACCTTCAACTCCTTGGGTTCTGTGACCAGTAGCACTACCGCTTCAACCTCCAGCGTTGCGATTAATAATGTTCCCGCAGGCGCTCGTCTGGCCTTCAAGTGGGATGTGACCGGAGCTTCTTCTTACTGGAGCTGTTCCATTGATGACATCACCATTGATTCCGTCGTTGTTGAACCTTGCGAAACTCCGACCAATGTGGCTGTGAACAACAATGTGGTAACATGGACTGGCAATGCCGCCAACTACAATGTTGTGGTTACGGTTGCCGGTGACACAGTGGTCAACACTACTGTCAGCACCAACAGCTATACGGTTGATGGTTTGAATGACGGCGACCATGCCATCGTTACGGTTCAAGCAATCTGTAGCGAGGATAACCTGTCTGAATGGTCAGAAGGTGTTGAATTTGAATATGAAGGTGTCGGCATCAACAACTACAGCATCCAGGCGAATGTTTATCCGAACCCGACCACCGGCAATGTCACCGTGGAAAGCAATGCGATCAACGCTGACCTCACCGTGTTTGACATGTTCGGCAAACAGATGATGACCACCAAGGTGGCCGCTGAGCGCACAGACCTTGATTTCAGCAGCTTCGCTCCTGGTGTCTATATGGTCCGCATCGCCAACAGCAACGCTATTGCTACCGTCAAGGTGGTAAAGAAATAATTCCCGCACAATAGTGCACTTAGACTCAAAACATCGCAGAAGAAATTCTGCGATGTTTTTTTTGTTTATAGATTAATCTTGAAGAAATACCTATTTAATCAAAAATAAATGTATCTTTGCGCCCGAATTTCACAGGGTTCCCCAGGATAATTCTTACAATATTTATATTTATTCACTAGTTAAAAAGTATATTATGAAAAAAATGATTTTGATTATGCTGGCCATTTCAGTCGGAATGGTATCATGCAAGAAAGAAACACAGGAAGAGGAACACACCACTCCCTATGACAATCTGGCTCCGCAAAAACAAAGTTGGGGATTCTGCATTGATTACACGGGCAGCTGGTGCTATTATTGCGGCCAATGGGGTAATGCAGCGTTGGATAATGCTGTTAATGTGGGAAATACTGTGGGTATGGCGGTTAAGGTCTCTCCGGATCCAGAGGCAGTGGCTACAGATCTGTACAATTCATTCATTGCAGATCGTCCTTTGAATGGGGGAACTCCCACCTTGGCGGCCGGCGATGTGACGGATGCTGACTACAATGCGGCTTCCTACTGCCAGCAATTGGTGGAAAAACCCTGCATGATTGGTATTGATGCCCGTCAGGAAATCAACAATGGCCAACTTTCAGTATATGTGAAAACTAAGAATTTTGCGGCAATACCTGATATTTCTGATTATTTTATTGTCGCTTATCTGTTGGAAGATGGTCTTCATTATGAGCAGACCGGAAGTTCATCCTCGGATCCGGTTCATAATTTTGTGTTGAGAAAAGCTTCCTCCGGTAGTGTCTATTATGGCGAGTCTCTCATGACGGATGGCGCTCAAGATGCGGAGTTCACCCACACTTTCTCTTTTGACGTTACTCCTTATAATGCCAGCAACTGCTATGCTGCCATTGTGATTTACAAAAAATCAAATGGAGTTGTCAAACACAGCTACGTGAACAGCTTCTGGACCAGAGGTCAGCACTGATTCTAAGTCGTTGGAAATCCTTTCCCATCATTCAGGAAAAAGGAAAATGCACAAAAAAATCCCGCAGATTGCTGCGGGATTTTTTTGTGGAAAATATTCCTAAAGTTCCATGATCTGGTCCACAATGGCTCCCACGGCATTGGGCAGGGCGAACTGCTGCATATTTTGTGCGAGCTCGCTGCATTTTTCTTCATTCTGATAAAGGGATTCAAAGGTGGGGATCAGTTGCTCCTGTGCATCGCTGTCACGCACAATCAGGGCGGCGTTCTTGTTCACCAGCGCCATTGCGTTTTTGGTCTGGTGGTCTTCAGCAGCGTAGGGGAAGGGTACCAGGATGGTGGGCGTGCCGATGATGCTCAGCTCCGCAATGGCCAATGCCCCTGCGCGGGAGATGATATAGTCAGCCATGCTGTAGGCATCGTTCATGTTCTTGATGAAGGGAACAATGCGGATGTCGTCGCTTTGCAGCATGGACAACTCCATCTGGTTCTGTTTGTAGAAGGCCTCGCCGGTTTGCCAAAGCACCTGGATTCCGAAAGATCTGAGTTTTTCAATATGGTCTTTCATGGTGAGGTTGATGGTTTTTGCTCCGAGGCTCCCCCCGACGACCAGCAGTGTCTTTTTCTCGGGAGAGAAGTTGAAGGCTGTGAAGGCAGCGGGGTTCTTTTTTTCAATGTGCAGAAGCTCTTCGCGCACGGGATTTCCCGTTTTCACGATTTTCTCTGCGGGAAAATATTTTTCCAACCCGTCGTATGCAACACAGATTTTCCTGACTTTGCCGGCCAGCCGCTTGTTGGAAACGCCTGGGTAGGAGTTCTGTTCCTGAATGAGGGTGGGGATGCCGAGACTGTTGGCCGCGTTGAGGGCGGCGAAACTGGCAAACCCACCGACCCCAATGACCACATCCGGACGGAAATCGCGGATGATCTGCTTTGCACGGCTGCGCGCTTTCATCAAAACCAAAGGCAATTTGATATTTTTCCAGATCCCCTTGGGGGATAAATCCCGTGAGATTCCGTAAATGTGCAGCCCTTCAATGGGATATCCTGCATCGGGAACCCGCTTCATCTCCATTTTGTCATTGGCTCCGATGAACAGGATTTCAGCATCGGGAGTCACTTTCTTGATTCTGTTGGCGATGGCGATGGCCGGGAAGATGTGTCCCCCTGTGCCGCCGCCGGAAATGATGAATCTTTTTTTCATGTTTTGTTGTTTAATGAAATTTTTTCATGGTTAGAAATCCAAACGTTTGTCCACCAAGTTGATGAGGCGCTGCTTGTTGCGACGGGCTTTCATCACGTATTCGTGGGCTTCTGCCACGATCTTGTTGGCAAACTCTTTATCGGCCAATGAAGAAGCGTTGATTTTCACGTTCAGGTAGGCACCCGTCACGGCAGCCTCCGCGCACAGCACGCCCACAGCGGCGTCGGTGACGGAGTTGGGGTTGCCCTTCTTGATCATTGCTTCGCAGAGCGCAAACACGTCAAAGGAGCGCTTTACGGTCTGGAAGGGGATCTCTGTCGCATACTTAGTCGCCTCTTGGATGGCAGCCTTGCGGGCCGCTTTCTCTTCGTCAGTGCCTTTGGGCAAACCGAAGGCATTCATAATCTTGTTGAAAGCGTTGGTGTCTTCGTCCACTAAGCGGATGAGGTCCTCTTTGATCTTCTGTCCTTCCACTGCGTAGTCGGAGAAGGCTTTCCATTTGGCATCCCAGCCGGGTTTGTGTGAGGAGAGGTTGGCCACCATGGTGCCAAGGGCTGCTCCTAATGCACCCATGTAGGCGGAGATGGAACCGCCGCCGGGTGCGGGACTCTCCGATGCCGTTTCATTGGCAAATCCCTCGCAGGTCATGTCCACCAAACGGTTTCCGCATTTGTCGGCAATCATGTATTCAATCACCTTTTCTTCCGGATGGAAGGGCTTGAGGTCATCCAATCCCATGGATTTAATGGCGATTTTCATCTTTTCGGCTTCGTCGATGCCGAGGGAGCGCTGCTGTTTGGCGAGGTAGTAGTCGGCGGCGTCAATGAGGACCGACTTGGGCACGAGGCCGACGATTTCGGTGCCGGTGACGCGGATGCCGCGGGCGCCGGCTTTCTTGCACACTTCCTCAAAGGCGATGTGCAGCGGGGTTTCGCGGATGCTGGTGATGTTCATCGAGACTTGGGCAATGCCGTACTCTTTGATGAACCAGCCGATGGCCTTCGTCCCCTTCAGCGTGCCGGGAATCATCACGGGATTGCCGTTGGCGTCCTTGATGATCTTGCCGGTGATGGGGTTGCCTTCGCGCTTCGGGCGGCCCTTTTCACGGACATCGAACGCGATGGCGTTGGCGCGGCGGGTGGAGGTGGTGTTGAGGTTGTAGTTCACGGCGATGAGGAAGTCGCGGGCGCCGATGGCGCTGGCACCGCTCTTGGCCACGCTCTCCGTGAACTTGTTGGGACCGAAGTCGGGTTTCCACTCCTTGGTGCAGATGCGCTCTTTCAGCGCTTCATATTCGCCTTGGCGGCAGTTGGCCAAGTTGCGGCGTTCCGGCTTGAAAGCGGAGTTTTCATAACAGAACACGGGGATGCCGAGTTCGTCGCCCACGCGCTTGGCCAGTTGGCGTGCGTATTCGGCCGTCTCCTCCATGGTGATGTTGGCCACCGGTACAAATGGACACACGTCGGTAGCCCCGAAACGCGGGTGGTCGCCGTGATGACCGCGCATGTCAATCAGCTCCTGCGCTTTGCGGATGCCGCGGAAAGCCGCCTCCAGCACGTCAGCTGGCTGTCCCACAAAGGTGACGACGGTGCGGTTGGTGGATGCACCGGGATCCACATCCAAAAGTTTCACACCTTCCACGGTTTCAATTTCATCCGTGATCTGTTTGATGATTTCCAAATTCCTACCCTCGCTAAAATTGGGTACACATTCAATTAATTGGTTCATTTTGTATTTTATTGATTTATGATTAATTATATTGTTTCTTTTCGGAAAACCGACCGCAAATCTGGCGATAGTCACAGTAAGTGCATAAAGTGGTGTCGGGAGTTTGTTCAAATGGAATTTCTTTGTTGAAGATCTCTTCTAATAGTGCAATGAGGTGATTTTCAAATAGTTCAAAAAATTCGGTGGTAAATTCCATGTCTTTTGTGACTGCGCGTTTTTTCCCCTCAGGGAAGAATTTGGTGGTGGGGGAGAGGATGTAGTTCTGGCTGGAGGCTATTTTTTCAAAGCTGATAAGACCGCAATTGATGTTTTTCGGGTCGCAGTTGTGACTTTTGGCATAAAGGTAGGCGTACATGATCAATTGCAGAAGTTGTTGGTATTCAGGATTTTGGAACAGGGTTTCCATGTTGGAATAGCTCAGTTCTTTGATTTTCCCGGATTTATAGTCGCCGATAAAGATCATCCCTTTTCGGAACTCCACGATGTCGGCGAATCCTTTGAGCAGCACCTCTCTGCTGCCGATTTTTATTTTGTGCTGTAATTCAAGTTCGGGGTCAACGATTTGGATGTTGAGTTCGGTATTTTCCAGCTCTTTTTGTCTAATGGTAAAGAAATTGTAAAGGTTTTTCTTTGTTATTTCTTTGATCAACAATGGTTTGCCGTGGTCAAAACTTTGCCCTTGTACAGCCTTGTTCTTTTGGAAAATATTTTGGAGGAAGTCGGTATTGATTTTTTCTTTGTACTCTTTGATGATCTCTTTGAAGTTTTCAGGTTGGGCTTTGATTTCCTCATTCAGCAGTTGCAGTACTTTGTGAATGGCACTGCCTATGATGTTGGATTCTATGTTCTCGCTGATGGTTTCACGGGGTTCGATGTGATAGATCTGCTGGAGGCAGAACAGAAGTGGGCATTTGATGTAGCAGGAGAGTGTGCTGGTGGAGAACTCAAATTTGTCCAACAGGCTGGAAATCGTGTCATCCTTGGGAATGCTGATGTCAGGGGTGGCATGGTTGGGCATGGTGGCGGCTGAGATCTGCTGATGGGAGATGGAGATGTTTTGTTCCAGTTGCTGTTTTTTGACCTCAAATTCCAGTTGTCGGACGAATCGGCTCTCTTCTGCCGGTGTGTCGGAAGAGTCGGTGTTGTAAATGAGATGGATGTGGCGGACACGTTGCAGCAGGCGGAAGAAATGGTAGCTGTAGATGGTGTCTTTCAGTTTGTATGTGGGAAGTCCGAAGCGTTGTTTCACTTCATACAGCAGGAGGCTGTTGGAGGATTTGGCGGCGGGCATGATGCCTTCGTTCGCCGACAGAATGATAACGTTTTCAAAGTCCAAGGTGCGGGTTTCCAGCATTCCCATCAGTTGCAGGCCTTGGTTCGGATTTCCGAGGAAGGGGAGACCGATGCCTTGCAGTTGCTCTTCTATGAACAGGCTGAGGGTGCGGAAATCGGTCGGCAACCCGCTGAAATGTTCCAGCAGTTGGCGTACTTTTTCCAGTTCGGCGAGGAGGATCTGCATGACTTTTTTTTCTGTGACAAAGTCCGTTTCGGTCATGCGGTCTTCCATTTTTTTAAGGAAATCCGTCAGGTGGCACAGATAATCCATGCCATCCACGGCGAGGTCGGGAAAACTTCCGGGGAGCAGATTGTTGAGTTCCTCCAGGGAGAGAAAGACGTGATTCTTTTTTACAAGGGTATCTGTAAAGAGGGTGTGTTCGGCTGTTTTTTTGAAGAAGACGCGAGCCACCAATGGGTTTTGGAAAAAGGAGAGGACATCTTTATGGTAATAGCCGGCCTGTTGGGGGGTGTGGTCGCTGCCGAGGTGGTTGAGTCGGCGATAGTTTTGTGCAGCGGACATGAGACTCTGCAGCAGATGATAGGCGTGGGTGTGTTGCACGGGGTAGGACATGGTGATGTTGGCTTTTGAACAGTCGTACGCGTGCACGAAGGGGACGAGCAGGGATTCGTCAGCGAAAACCACGGCGGTGCGCTCCTTTTCCTCGGTACTCATTTTCCCCAGTATGTCAATGGCAGTGTATATTTGCGACATGTTCTTGTTGGCCCCTGTGATGGAAATGGTTTTGGGAAGCGTGGCGTAATCGGACGAGATTTGCTGTATGTGGCTGATGTGCAGCTTGTCGCAGGTGTCCTTGACCAAATTGCTGATGTTCAGCAGGGGATTGTCAAAGTAAAAGTGGTCCAGGTCAAAGTAAAATTCAATTTCGCATTTTTGTTGGAAAAATGCGGCGATTTTCTGTTCGGCGGGGGAGAGTGCCAGCAGTCCTGCAAAGTAGATTTTTTTGTAGGGGATGTGTGGGTTGCGTTGTTCAATATTTTCCGCCACATCTCTGTAAATCATTCCATTATACCCTTTGTTTTGGTCTTCAAGATGCTTGTGGAATGCTTGGTACAGCTCGTGGAGATGTTGGTAGAAGTCAAGGTATTTCTGTTGGTTGGGGGAGAGATGGTCCTGGCCGAAAAAGTCCAGCTCGCGGATGGCAGCGAGGTTGGAGAAGATGTCGGCGGCATTCTTCACATACTGGTCAATTTCATCAATGTCTGTCAAGAATGCTTTGGCCCAGTTGATAAAGCTTTGGAAATCTTTGTTTTGTGAAAAATCAAGCGACTTGTACACTTCGTAGAGTTCGGCGATTTGTTCCAGATTGCCGATGAGCTGGAGGGGGGAGAGGGAATGCACAAAGGCATCCATGGAGAGTATCGTGGGAGCAAAAGTGGTCTTTTCAAGCTGGTTTGACAAGGCGTTATAAAGCTTCTTTTGTGCTCTTTGATTGGGTAAAACAATCGCAATATCCTGAAAATCAGAATGGTTTGTTTGTGCCAAATGTTCTGCAAATGAGGATAGAAAACCCATGGTATTTATTTTGAAACGTGTGCAAAGGTACAAGATTTTCTTTCAATCCGAACCATCCCAATAACTTCCTTTTTGCTCCATTTTTTTCCAAAAAATTCCTTTTTTTTAGAAGAAAAATTATATATTATGATTAATTTATTGTTATTTATATAGTTATAGTATATTGATATGAGGATTTATAACTTTTAAATTATCAATATATTAATGTTTATAACTCAATTTTATGAACAATGATCTCCATTTGCATCCACATTGATTTTCAATATTTTATATAATAAAAATGGAGAAATATAAAAATTTTTCTCATTTTGTGGAAAATTTAAAATTAAAATGCTATTTTTGCACGCTTTATTTGCATAATTATGGCGAGTGTAAAATACAGATGGTTTGAGGTGAATCTTGAAAAGTACGGGCGGTTGAAGCTGCCTACTGCTTTGTTGAAGGAATTGCCGGAGGATGACCGTCGGTCATTTTGGGCCACAGTGGGTTTTGGAAAGCACATTATGCTGTGGACCCAAAGCGCATACGAGGCCCAAGCCGCCTTTATGGATTCTTTGGATCGTAACTTGTTGGAAGTTAAGAAGTACAGAAATATTCTTTTGCGTCAAAGCGCTTTTTTGGACTGTGATTCGCAAAATCGTATTGTTTTGCCCAAGAATCTTCTGGAAAAATATGGAATAGAGCGTGAGGCTGTCTTGGTTTTGGACCACGGGCAGATTGAAATCTGGAATGTGAATGAGTTCAACAACTCTTGCGATGAGGTGTCGCCGGAAGACTATGGGAAGTTGAATGCGGAAATGCACTCGGGCAAGTTCGACAAGAACAGAAAGGAGGAGCCCGATGTATCATAACCCGGTGCTTCTTCAGCCTTCCGTGGATGGGTTGAACATACAAACTTCGGGGATTTATGTGGATGTCACTTTCGGAGGAGGGGGACATTCGCGTGCCATCCTGTCCGCTTTGGGAGCGCAGGGACGTCTGGTCGCCTTTGACCAGGATCCGGACGCCGCGCGCAATGTGCCGGACGACCCCCGTTTCCAGTTTGTTCCCTCCAACTTCTGCCACCTTAAAAAGTTTCTCCGCTATCATGATGCCTGCCCTGTGGATGGCATTCTCGCAGACCTCGGCGTCTCCTCTTTCCAGTTTGACACTGCCGGCAGGGGTTTCTCCCACCGCTTTGAGGGAGCTCTCGACATGCGCATGAACCCGGCGCAGGAACTCACTGCCGCCCGCATCGTGAACGAATACCCCGTGGAACGCCTCGCCCAGCTTTTCTACCATTATGGGGATTTGCCGAATGGCAGGCAGATCGCCCAGCTGATTGACCGGCACCGCCCCGCCGAACTTCATACAACCAAGGAACTCTCGGAACTGGTGGCTCCTCTTTTGCCACATGGCAAGGAAAACAAAGTGCTCTCCCAGATTTTCCAGGCCCTGCGCATTGAGGTGAATGACGAACTGGGTGTGCTCCGCAACTTCCTCAGCCAGACCGTGGAAGTGTTGCGCCCCGGCGGACGACTTGTGGTGATTTCATACCACTCCTTGGAAGACCGCTTGGTGAAGAATTTCATGAAGTCAGGAAATTTTGAAGGGAATGTGGAAAAAGATTTTTACGGCAACCCGCTGTCTCCTTTCAGATTGATTACCAAGAAAGTGCAAACCCCTGATGATCAGGAAATAGAAGAAAACTCCCGCGCCAGAAGCGCAAAATTGAGAATTGCAGAAAAAATTTAATCCTAGAAACCCACTATGTACCAGTCCAGCAAAACAGGGAAACAAAACTCAACCAAGCCGCGCGGCAAATGGCAGCTGTGGCTTCGTGATGCCCTGCTGGGACGCCATCTGCTGAAGACATGGCACAGCTGGATCGGATGGCTGGGCGTGGTTTTCGTCATTATCATGGTGACGGTCTATAATGAACGCACCATTGACAGCAAAGAGGCGAAGGTAAAAGCACTGGAGAAAACCCACGATAGTATTGTGCTTCGTCTCAAACTTTTGAATGACAATGTTTTGAATGAAGAATATGTGGAAAGGAAAAAAGCCCAGGAAGAGGGTTTTGTGGACGTGAGAGAGTACGATTATTATAAAGTCAGCAGAGTGAAGTAATGGCATTTATCAAAAGTATCAACGGTCGTGTGGTTTTTGTGACGGTGATAATCATCGCCCTGCTGGTCGCATGTGTGGGCGGCATGGTGAAGCTGGCTTTTTTCAAAAAGGCAAAATATACCGGCGACAAGGAGATATACCCGTATTATACCAAGGAGCAGTTCGATACCCTTCCGTCGAAACTTACCCGCAACTGTGTGTTGGAATACTACTCCACCCCCTCCCGTGGGGTGATTTATGACGACCAGGGTCGCCCGCTGGTGTCCAATGTGCGGGTCTATCCCGTCGGCATTGACGGAAGAAACTTTGACCTGAACCACAAATATTTTGCGGAAAACTCACCCTATCTTGACACGCTGATTTCTGATCTTGCACAGAAATTCTACAATCACTTTTCCACTCGCTATTCGCTGAAGGTTGAGGATTACAAGAAAAAGTTCACCACTGCCTTGAAGCAGAAAAGAAGAGTCCAGATTTTCAGTGAGGAAGATGTACAGAAAAGAGAGAAGATGGTGATGGAAAGGGATGTGGATTTTATTAAAAGTCTTCCGGTGCTTTCAAAAACCGTAGCGGAAAAAGACCGGGGCAGGTACGGGTTGGCCGGACAGGAAAAGATCTATTTCCCCAACATGCTGGATTTGGGCTCACAGAAAGTCAGTGTGCGCCTCCATCCGTACGGCGACATCGGCAGTCGTATTTTGGGCAGTGTGGAGAACAAGAACGGCATTGACGGCTGTGCGATGTTCAATCCGATTCTGTCGGGGAAGGCAGGCATGATGCGCCAGCTGTATGTGGATGGCGTGTCTGTTCCCTTGCAGATGGAACATCCTGTGGTGGAGGGCGGACATGTTTATACCACTCTCAATGTGGAGATGCAGAAGATTGTGCATTACGCGCTGCAGGATAAGGCGTACCAGCTTCATCCCGACTGGGCGTGCGCCGTGGTGATGGAAACTGCCACGGGTGACATCAAAGCCATCACCAACCTTACGCTGCAAAAGGACTCCACCTATCGGGAGACCCGCAACTGCGCAATGGTATCTGAGGTGGCCGAACCGGGCTCCACGTTCAAGCTGGCTTCTCTGCTCGCCTATCTGGAACAGACCAATGGCGACACGACGCAGACGTTCCCTATCGGTGTGGTCAGCTTCCCTGTGAAAAAAAGGACAGTCATCAAGAAAGACTCGCACCCCAAGAATATGCAGGCCTCCATCAGGGAGATTATCAAACGATCCTCCAATGTGGGTGTGGCGCAGATGATTATCAAAAATTTCCCGAAATATTCGGATTATGTGCGCAAGCTGGACTCCATGTACATCACTGTGGGTTATTCCGCCCAGATCGGCAAGCTTCCCCCAATTGCCGACCTGCGTCCTGAAACCAAGATTTTTGAGGAACAGTACTCCCGTTATTTTGGTGCGGCATTTGACATGCAGCCCATGCAAACCCTGGTTTATTACAATGCGGTGGCCAACGGCGGAAAGATGGTGCAGCCCCGCTTTGTCAAATCTTCCCGTGTGGAGGAAAAGGTGACCGAGTATCCGGTCCAGGTGATCAGGGAACAGATTGCTTCGCCCAAGACCATCGCCATTGCGCAGGAGTTTTTGCGTGCTGTGGTGGCCGAACCCGGCGGTACCGCTTACGATCGAGCTAAAAGGGTGGCGCCCAAGCTCTCTTTTGCCGGTAAAACGGGTACTCGCGATATCTACAGCCAGAAGTTGCGCGGCTACGACAAAGATCGGAATGCGGTCTCTTTCTGCGGTTATTTCCCCGCCGAAAACCCCAAGTACACCTGCATTGTGTATTTGTTCAATGTGGCGGGCGGCAGCGGCGAGGCAGTGGAGGTTTTCGCCAATATCGCCAAGCGGATCCTCTTCCCGCCGAAAGAGTTGCCCTCCAATCCCAAAGTCGTCTCTTTTCCCACCCCAGTGCGCGCTGAGGATGCCGCACGGATGTGTGCCCGTTACTCCGTCTCCATGCCTGCTGTAACTCCTGGCAAGCTGTGCGCCACCTCCATGGAAAGTGGAAACCTCGCTATTTGTGAGCTTCCTGCCCGCGAGGATAAGCTCCCCAATGTGATGGGACTCAATGCCTCCGACGCCGTGGCTGTCTTGCGGCGCGCCGGCTATAAGGTTCGGCTGAAAGGCTTCGGCATTGTGAAAAACCAGTCTTTTGACGCTCAAAATAAAATCATCACGATTACCCTCTCACCTGGCTGATGCCGGACTCCTCCTGTTGTTCACCTTTTGTTGTTTCCTCCCCCTTATTAACCATTAACCATTTAGAAAAACCTTTAACTGATACGTGAAAGCATTATCTTTGTTGTTGAATGATGTGGATGTCCTTGAAATCGTGGGCACGACGGATGTCCAGGTTTCCGGAATCACTTTTGACTCCCGTAAGGTGTCATCGGCTGACGCTGAGCGGAATGTGGTGATGTATGTGGCCCAGAGGGGAACACAGACGGACGGACATCTGTATATTCCGCAGGCCGTAGCCGCCGGTGCTAGAGTGGTAGTGTGTGAGCAACTCCCGGCTGAACTCCAATCGGATGTGTGTTATGTGCGTGTGCAGGATGCGGACATTGCCTTGGGACGCATCGCTGCCTCTTTTTACGGACACCCCAGCAACCAGCTGAGACTGGTCGGAATTACCGGCACCAACGGGAAAACCACGACCGTCACGCTTTTGCACCAGCTGTTCATGCAATTGGGCCATCGGACAGGTCTCCTCTCCACCATTGTGAACAAGGTTTGCGATGAGGAGATCCCGGCAACTCATACTACACCCGATGCATTGGAAATCAATCGCTTGCTGCGCCGTATGGTGGATGATGGCTGCGAATATTGCTTCATGGAGGTGAGCTCCCACGCGGTTTGTCAGCACCGTATCGAGGGTCTCCATTTCACAGGGGGGATTTTCAGCAATATCACTCATGACCACTTGGATTTTCATAAGACTTTCGCCAATTATATTCAGGCGAAAAAGGCATTCTTTGACCATCTGCCTGCCACCGCCTTTGCCCTGGTGAATGTGGATGACAAGAACGGCCGGGTGATGGTGCAGAATACTCAGGCACGGGTGATGACCTATGGCTTTCGAGGGAATGCGGATTTCAAGGGAAAAATCATTGAAAACAGTTTTGAAGGACTCCATCTTCAGGTGAATGCCCGGGATGCGTTTTTCAGATTGTCGGGGCGCTTCAATGCCTACAACCTGCTGGCCATTTATGGTGCAGCGGTCCTTTTGGGGGAGAATGTGGATGATGTCTTGTTGAAAATGAGCGCTTTGGGGGCAGCAGAAGGCAGATTCCACGTTATTCGCAATGGTCAAGGGGGTGTGGCCATTATTGACTATGCGCATACGCCCGATGCCTTGAAAAATGTGCTCTCCACCGTGCGGGACATTACCAGTCCGGAAGAGGAGGTGCTGACGGTGGTGGGCTGTGGAGGCAACCGGGATGCACTGAAACGCCCGGTGATGGCGGAAATCGCCTGCGAGTATAGCAGTCGTGTCATCCTCACTTCCGACAATCCCAGATGGGAGAATCCGGATGAGATCCTCCATCAGATGGAGGCGGGAGTGCCGGAAAATTTCCGTGAACAGGTGCTTGTGATTGAAAACCGCCGTGAGGCCATCAAGACCGCTTGCATGATGATGGCCAAGCATGGGGTGGTTCTCATCGCCGGCAAGGGGCATGAGAAATACCAGGATATACAAGGAGTAAAACACCATTTTGACGATAGTGAAGAGGTGCTGAAAAATTGGAAATTGAATTAAAAAACATAGAATTATGTTGTGTTATCTTTTTGATTGGCTGAAAGATTTGAATTTCCCGGGGGCGCAGGTGTTCCATTACATTTCGTTCCGGGCAGCTTTGGCTGTGGTCTTATCTTTGTTTATTTCAATGATTTTCGGTAGAAAAATCATTGGTTATTTGAAAAAACGACAGATTGGAGAGAGTGTCCGTGATTTGGGTTTGGAGGGGCAGAAGGAAAAGGCAGGAACTCCCACCATGGGCGGGTTTATCATTATTCTGTCCATCGTGATTCCTGTACTGTTGTTGAACCGTCTGGAGAATATTTACATTATCTTGATGCTTTTCACTACGTTGTGGCTCGGAATGCTCGGATTCATTGATGATTACATTAAGGTTTTTAAGAAAAACAAAGAAGGTCTGTCTCCCAGAATGAAGATGTTGGGGCAGGTTGTTTTAGGATTGGTGGTGGCCGTGGTGATGTATTTCCATCCTGCTGCGGTCATTCAGGATGTGGGCACGCTCCGTTCCGCCAATGTCACTTCGGAGGATATTTTGAAAATGAGTGATGGCAGTGCCAACGCCGTGGTGAAGTCGCCGGAACAGCTGGAGGCTTCCGCTCCCGCTACGAAGGCTCCTCCTGCGGTGCACTCTACCAAAACCACTATCCCGTTTGTCAAAAATAATGAGTTTGACTACGCCTGGTTCACCCGTTGGATGGGTGATGAGAAGGGCACTTGGTCATTTCTCTTTTACATCCCGATTGTGATTTTCATCATTGTGGCGGTCTCCAACGGAGCGAATCTGACGGATGGTCTGGATGGATTGGCGGCGGGCACATCTGCGCCCATTGCCGTCGGATTGGCGATTTTGGCGTATGTTTCCGGTAATGCTATTTTTGCCAATTACTTGAATATTATGTATATACCAAATATAGGAGAGTTGGTGGTCTTCATTTCCGCCCTTGTGGGTGCCTGCATTGGTTTTTATTGGTGGAACTGCTATCCGGCACAGGTGTTCATGGGGGATACCGGCAGCCTGATGCTGGGCGGTGTGATTGCCGTTTTGTGCGTCATCATTCGGAAGGAATTGCTGATTCCGCTGTTGTGCGGTGTGTTCCTTATCCAGAGCCTTTCTGTGATTATGCAGGTTTCCTATTTCAAATATACACGAAAAAAATATGGAGAAGGGCGTCGTATTCTGCTGATGTCCCCGCTTCATCACCATTACCAGAAAAAAGGCCTGCATGAGGCCAAAATAGTACAAAGATTTGTCGTAGTCAGCATTATGCTGGTTGTGTTAACCCTTATAACCCTTAAACTTAGATAGTTATGTCAAAGATGAGAAACAGTGTAAAAGGAGAGTATGGTGTGGGTTATGCCATGGGCTCTTCTGAAATCAGAAATTTTCAGGAACTGCTTGACCTTCGTTCCCAACAGGTTTCGGACAATGTGAAAACATCAAGCGAGCGTGAGCATCGTTTGGAGTTCGTCAAAACGTTCCGTGATGTGGATTTTGTCAATGATGCTGCATCTGTGAGCGAGAATTCTATTTACATGGCCATGTCCAGTCTTACCAAGAATGCGGTCTGGATCACTTCATTCCAAAACTGGGATTCCATCGGAGTGGGTACATTGGAGAAGATTGTCCAGCGGGTGGACGCCATCATTTTTTATGGTGAAGAAGAGGAACAGGCTCGTGATTTTTCAGAAAAGCTGAATGTGCATTTCGCTTGCAGCGATGATTTGGAAACAGCTGTCAGGATGGCTTTCTATACTGCCACCCAGAGACATGTCGTGTTGTTTTCGCCTGGAACACCCACCGATGACATCGCTCTAAGAGGGCAGGCTTTCAAATGTGCAGTAGCCCAGTTGTAATATGAATTGGAAATTGTCATTCCCGAAGCGTAAGTTTTATCACACCATCTATGTGGTGCTGGTTTTGCTGTGCTTCATCTCCCTGTTCGCCTCGTACAGTCTGACCGGCGAGATTTGGAGTACGCTCCTTGAATGGGGCTTGGGGCTGTTGATTGTTTTGTTGACACAGAAAATCAATTACAAGCGTTTGAACAAGGGGGCATCCTTTTTCCTGCTGGCATCGTTTGTATTGCTCATTGTCACTGTCATTTTCGGCAGTGGTGGTGGCGGAAGAAGTCTGACGGTGGGAGGACATGCCATACAGACATTTTACATTGTAACGGTTGGCGTGATTTTTTACTTGTGCACCTCTTTGGCCAGGAAGTTGATGAGGCAGGAACAGATCAGCCGGGGGGATGCCATCGGACTGATGGTGTTGATTTCCATCTTTTGCGGACTGATGGCTTTAAGGAATCTTTCCATGGCTATCCTGCTGTTTGTTACGGCTGTATCGCTGCTTTATGTGGCTGGTGTGAACCTCAGGTATATCGGCATTTATTTTGTCATCATAATTGTGGCAGGCGCCGCATACTTGTGGCATGGTTCTGTAAAGGAGTCGCGACGACTGGCGGATGCCACCACGACGGAAGAGAGCAAGGACCGTGGCTCCACCGCTTTCAACCGTGTCAAATATTGGGCTACGGGGGAGAGCGATTCTGAGGGATATGGTCGCCAAATGACCTTGGCACGCACGGCAGTGGCCCGCTCCTCCCATTGGCCACAGCCTGGCAAAGGGTTGATTAAGAATAAAATGGCAGAAGGAGAAAACGACTTTGTCTTTTCTTTGATTTGCGAGGAACTTTCGGTATGGGTGGCCTTCTTCATTGTGCTTACCTATATTATATTGTTTTACAATGCTACCTTTGTGGCTAGAAAGGCCAAGGGAAATTTTGTCAAATTTTTCTCCCTGTCAATAGGTATTCTAATTGCTACACAGGCTTTTATTCATATAGGAACCAATGTAAATCTGATTCCTGCCACCGGACAGACCCTGCCGTTCATCAGCCGCGGACTGACCTCCCTGTTGGTGACATTCGGCTTGGTGGGGATGTTGATCAATATGGCCCGGCAAGTGGAAAGCAAGGCTGATCCGGATGATCAGGATTTGATGCTGGAATAATTTTTTAAAATGAAAAGATTGTTTGTTTTTGTGTGTGCAGCTCTCTTATATGGCTTCACACAGGCTGCCTATCTTGTAAATGTGCCTCGAACATTTGTCCAACCTAACGGTGATACGCTCCATTGTTTTGCCACAGGAGATGAGTTTTATCATTATTTACATGATGCAGAAGGTTTTACTATTGTAAAAAATGTGCAAACGGGATATTTTGTTTATGCGGATTTGGACGAAGACAGGCTGGTTCCCACCCCATGGATTCCCGGTCGTGACAACCCCGCCGCCGCAGGCCTGCGCCCTCATCTCAACATTTCTGCCGCCACCTGGCAGGACAAAAGAGCCAGATTCCTGTCTGCTGTGCCACCGCGTAATAGCCAACCCGTCCGGTACAATCAGGGAACACTCCATAATTTGGTGGTCTTTATCCGTTTTTCCGACGATGCGGAATTTTCCCAACCCTTGAGCCAGGTGGATGCCATGTTCAATGACTCCTCATCAACGGAAGCCAATTCAATGTACAACTATTTCAAACATACTTCATATCAGCAGTTGCATATCATCTCCCATTTTTTCCCTGCACCCAATGGGGATGTGGTTGTCTCTTACCAGGATGCTCATCCCAGAGCCTATTACTTGAAGAGAAGTGCCGACAATCCGGAGGGGTATGAGGAGTCTGACGATGATTTTGAAAGGACACAGCGTGAGCATGAGCTGCTGGCCAACGCGACCCGCTTTGTGTCCAACCAGATTCCCGCCAATCTCAATTGGGATTTTAACTCGGACGGATATCTGGACAACATCTGCTTTGTGGTCAAAGGGGATGTGGCCGATTGGAGTGACCTGCTCTGGCCTCATCGTTGGGCGCTCTATACGGAAGAGGTCTATATCCATAATCTCCGCGTGTGGGACTATAATTTCCAATTGTCGGACAATGTGTGGTACTTTTCCAATTCCACCCTCTGCCATGAGATGACACACACCTTGGGAGCGCCTGACCTCTATCACTATTCCGACTCCACCGGGATGAATCCCGTGGGGGATTGGGACCTGATGGCTACTACAGCTAATGTGCCGCAACAACCCGGTGCCTACATGAAATATTTTTACATGAATTGGCTGGAAGATCTTCCGCTTATCACGGAAACAGGCAGATACACCCTTTACCCTTTGGGCGGAAATTTGCGTCAAAATCTCGCTTACAAAATTGAGTCGGAAAATCCGGATGAGTTTTTTGTGCTGGAATACAGGAGTCAGAATAACTATTTTGACAGATTTGTGCCCGGTACTGGAATCTTGGTTTACAGAATCAACTCCGCTTTTGAAGGGCTTGGAAATGCGCAGTGGGACGGCATGGACCAGCTGGATGAGGTGTATGTGTACCGTCCAGGCGGCACGCTCACCGACAACGGGCAGATCTATGGGGCTGCTTTCACGCAAATGTTTGACCATACGGAATTTGACTATACCACCAATCCACGGCCTTTTCTGTCAGATGGTTATGTGAGCACGTTGCACATTGCTGGTGTGCATGTTTATACCGACAGTGCCACATTCTGGTATCTGCGGCCCGGAGATACCTTGCCTGTCGGGATGGTGGAGAATCTGGAGACGGTGTGGACCCTCTATCCCAACCCTGCCACCAGCAACTTCAAGATGGAAGGAGTTGAACTTTCACAACTTTCCTCTGTGACACTGTATGATGCCATGGGTCGCAAAATAAGGGAATGGGAAAATTTGTTCCAGAATGATTTCAGTGTGAATGGCTGCCTGCCCGGTATCTATTTTGTCAGGGCTTTTTTCAGGGACGGCCGATCGTCTATTCAAAAGCTGGTGCTTCAGTAGCTTTATCTGATGAGGGTAAGGGTTCCGCTGCGCGTTTCTCCGATGCCGTGGATGGTGTAGTAGAATTGGTATAAGTAGGTGCCTTCGGGGAGGTTGGCGCCGTCCCAGTTGTTTTGATATTGGGTGGTTTGGAAAACAATGTTTCCACTTTTATTTCTGATAATCAGCTTGCTTTGATCACAATGTTCAATGCCGCTGATGACGAGAAAGTCGTTGTACCCATCTCCATTGGGGGTGATGACGTTGGGTATGGTGATTTGCACTGGGTGCGAGAGGTTGAGGTCTGAATTGTCGCGGTCAGCCAACACAGGATCGTTTTCAATGCTTGTAGTTGAGGAAACTGGTGTGTTGGAGGGAAGAGCGGGGGCGGTATGGGTGTTGTTTGGAGTGGGGGTGGTAGTGGAAGGAGTGGTGTGGGAGGCAGTGGAGGGAGAGGAGATGGTGGAAGTGGGGGCAGAGGTTGGTGTGTATGTTGGGCTAGGTGATACTGGTGTTGTGGATAGGGAGGTGGGAGTGGTGGAGAATGTGGAGGGGGTGGATGAGGTTGTGGTGGAGAGAGTATTGGGAGCTGTGGAGGTGGGAGTGGGTGAAGGGGTGACAATGGAGGTGGTGGTTTCGGGCATGGGGATGGTGTCAGCGGGTGTGGATGTGGGGGAGGGGAGGGAGTTTTGTGTGAGGGAGGGGGTGGGGGCAGGGGTGGGCTGTGAGAGGATTACAGCCAGTGTGATGCTGGTAGCCACGATGGCGGTGGATGCAATGCCGATGGCGATTTTTGCTCCGGTGCTGAGGGCGGCGTGAGCGGCAGAGGTCCCTGCTCCTGCTGAAGCGCCTGCGGCAATGCGGCTCTCAATGGCCTGCCAGCAGTGCTCTGAAGGCTGTACCTCAATGTTTCCCAGTAAATTTTGCAGTTCTTGTTCGGTCATTTCTTTCCCATTTTTGGTTTTATTGAATGCGTTCTTTGAGCCATGATTTGGCTCGTGTCAGTTGTGAGCGGGAAGTGCTTTCCTTGCAATTGATCATTTCAGCGATCTCTTTGTGCGAATAGCCTTCAACCACAAAAAGGTTAAAGACGACCCGAAGCGTTTCAGGCATTTTCTGCACCAATGACAGGATGTTTTTGGCCTCTGTCACTTCCACCGGGGTGCTTTGAGCGGCTTTCCACTCTCTTTCAAAAGCCTCGTCCATCGGAATCCCGTTGTGGTGCTTGTGGTGCTTCCGGAAAAAACTGATGGCAGTGTGGGTCATCACTTTCCGCATCCATGATGACAAAGAACATTCGAACCTGAATTCTTCCAAATGTGTGAAAATATGCGTAAACCCTTCAATCAAGATGTCTTCTGCTTCCTCGCGGGAATTGGCATATCTCATACATACACCCATGAGCAGTGGGGAATAGCTGTCATATAACTCTTTCTGCGCTTTTTTCTCTTTGCGCACGCAAGCTTCATACAACCGCTTTTCGTCCATCTGTTTCATTTGCAGTATGACGCGAAAAAATCAAAAACGCTGCAAAAAAGATGAGAATTATTTTAATGATTTTACGATGGCTTCCACCTGGCGCATGTAGTCGCGTTTGCTTTGGTTGGGCGCATACACCCAGCCGTCAATGGAAATGGACTCGCCCTCTCCGTTGATATAGGAGAATTGGTAGAATGGGCCTCCCATGTAGTCGGCTTCGGTTTCCCACAAACCGCGCATCTGCATACCTTCTTTTTGCCAGATGTTTAATCGTGATACGATGGGCAGTCCCTCAAATTCCACCACAACAGGATAGATGTCTTTGGTATTGCCCTCAATATATTGGGTGGCTATGTTCCGCTTGCGGATCAGTCCAGCCGGCGACATGTCGGTGTCTTTGGATTTGTAGATGATGATGCTGCGGTCGTTTTGCGGGGTGCGGTAGGCGATCCAAAGGAAATCCGGACATTCACGTGCGATTTCATATTCCTTGGGGATGGTCAGAAGAACGCCGAATTTCTCTTTCACCTTGTTCTGCAATGCGATGTTGGGGTTTTGTGCTTGGATAAGCTGCAGCTTGGCCAGGTCGGTGACACGGAATTTCTGCAGGATCTCCTGTTGGTGCTCTTGGAAAAGCGTGACACAGGCTTGGGGATCGCTTCCCTTGATATGGACGTATGTCTGCGGACGTATCCAGTAGTTCTCCTCCAGTGTGTATGTCGTGCTGTCGCTCTGTGGATCCAGTTCCATGTAGATGATGTTGGCACGTTTGGTGAATTCGTCTTTGAACAGGTCTGGATTGATGTGGTAAACATCAAACATCGGTTCCACTTGATTGAGGCCGGGTTGCGGCTGCCCGATGATCTCCTTTACTTGGTTCTGGTAAATGGTGTCCCATTGGGACTTGTCCATCACCAGCAGGATTTCGGAGGCTTTGCCGGTGGAGTGTTCAGCGGGGGAGACATTCAGCCCGTTCTGGATTTTTTTACAGGAGGTCAGGGCAACGAGGGCGCAGATGACCAGGATGAGAGATTTTTTCATTGTTTGTTATTTGATATGACGTGAGACGATGTCGGTTTACATCGTCTCAACAATTTTGCTTGAAGAAATGTTCAGGGGCGGACTATTTGGAAAATTTGGCCGCCACCCAGTTGTTTTTTTCTTTGTATGAGATGAAGGTCAAGCCGAAGGAAGCGGCTTTTTCGCGGATGGCTTCCAGATCATGTCCTTGGTAGAATCCGCTGAAGAAGATGCTTCCGCCGGGACGAAGGGCTTGGGCATAACGGGGCATGTCATTGAGCAGGATGTTCCGGTTGATGTTGGCGAAAATGATGTCAAAGCGGTCCTCGCCGATGGCAGTGGCATCCCCTAACCGGACGGTGATGTCCTCGGTGTGATTGCGGGCGTTGTTCTCAATGTTGTTCTCGTAGGCCCAGCGGTCATTGTCAATGGCTGTCACGGGAGCCGCACCGCGCAGGCGGGCCAGGATGGACAGCACTCCGGTGCCGGATCCCATGTCCAAAAGGCTTTTGCCATGGAAATCCTCTTCCAAGATATACTCAATCATGAGGGAAGTGGTCTCGTGGTGAGCCGTTCCAAATGACATTTTCGGCTCAATCACGATTTCATACTTGACATCTGTGCGGGGGGCGTGGAATGGAGCACGGATATAACATTGCCCACAGAGAAGCACGGGCTCGTAGTTGGATTCCCACACCGCATTCCAGTCCTGCTCCTCCACCCGTGTGACCGTATATTGCACAGTCACATCCAATCCGTGGTTTTCCAGCGTGTCGCGAAGGAGGTCTCCATCGTAAAGCTCCTCTTTGATGTAGGCCAGCAGAACATTTTCCTCCTCTCCATCCATGAAGCTGTCGCATCCGGCATCCCCTAACATGGCGGTGAAAATGTCTTTCCACGGCTCCGGGGAGGGAAGGGTCAGTTTGATTTCAAGATAGGCCATGGCAATCACTCTTCAACTCTGTCGAAAACGCCAGTGGAGGTGAACCACAGGTATTTGGCGTATTTTGACTTGTTGGGTACAATAATTACTTTGTAGAAGTTCTTGCCGTCTTTTTTCACTGAAAAATATTGTTGGATTTCAGCTTTTCCGTAGGTCTCTTTGATATAGTTCTCAATTTCGGGCATCACTTTGCTCACATCCAGGAAGTATAGATCCTCGAGCAGGGTGCCCTCGGGGGTGAAGATACACATTTCACGGCCTTTGGTTCCCAGGAACTGGGCGGCAAAGTTTTCGTTTTCATCTTCATCCCAAACGGGGTCAACCACACGGGGGAATTTGGTCTTGAAGGCATTGAGCACCACTTCAGGAACATCGATTTCATCATATTCTCCGTAGGATTTCACGGTCTTCATGCCGTCGTGCATCACTTTGCGGAGGAAGGTGCCGTTCTTGTCAAAGAAGAGCTCGATGTAACCAGCGCCGGAGGAGACGATCTCCACACGGTAGATCTCGCCGAGGTCGGAATCCTCTTCGGTTTCCGCCAGACGGATGTTGTAAGGCGGATAGTTGGAGGAAACGTAAGATTTGATGTTGGCGGGCAGCTCGTCAATGGCGGCTTGGATGTCTTCCTGGCTGGCGGCTACATCCGTGAACAGATCGGGATCGTTGAAGGGATCCTCAAAGTTCGGATCCACTGTGCGGATGAGTTTGCGGGTCTTTTCATCAAACCAAGCGCCGGTCGGGATTTTCTTTTTCCAGTTTTTCTTTTCGTAAAATTCCACATACACCTTGTTTTTCTTATCGGCGCGCATCTCTTTGTATGCCTTGCTGAACTTGTATCCTTTGTAATAGGTGTCCAGATGTTTGGTCATTGCGCTGTTGAGGCGTTCCTGAAGCATGTAGGAGTAGGTTTTTTTCCATACGCCTTTTTTGGAGACGAACACTTCCATGGGGAGTTCGCGCATGATACACTTGCCCACGTAGGTTTCACCTACAAGGAACCACTTGGTGTTTTCGGGTTTGGTGGCTTTTTTCTTGAAGGTCTTCATGACAGCGGCAGGCACCTCTTTTTCAGAAATGGCATATTGTGCCCATGGGTCATGCGGGGCTTCTGCCTCTTTTTTGCCTTTCTTGCTCTTCTCTTTTTTGTCCTTGTCGGCAGCGGGTGCCTTTTCCACTACTTCTTTCTCCTTTTGAGGTTTTTCCACTTCGGCTTTCTCATTCTTGGCCGCTTCCACTTTGGCGGGCTTTTCGTTGGAGACTACCTCCACCTTGGCGGGCTTGCCGGCGTTGCGGTCGGTAGTGGCCTGTGCGGGTTCGTCCGTGCGGAGCACAAATCCGGGAGGATCCTCGCGCTTGATAAGGTTGCCCACATAGTCAAAAGTCAGCACGGAGGGCTGGTCTTTGCCGCCCACCTCGGGATAACGCACCTCAATGTAGTAGTGGGTGCTTACCTTCGGCATCTCCTGAAGGGTGCATACGGAAATCTGGTAATAGGGATAGTTGCTGTTGACATAGTTGTTGATGCTCAACGGGATCTCTTTGGTCGGGATGGGGTAGCTGGTACGGATCCATGTGCCGTCGTTGGAAAAATAGGCTTTTCCGTCAGAGCCGTCATCTTTGAAAATAGCCACATACTGGTTGTCTTCAAGCATCCAGTAGGAGATTTTGGCACTGGGATATTCCACGTTGAATGATTGGGTGACGTCGCCGGGAACGTCATCGGTTTTAAGCTTTTGCGCCTGCAACTCAGAGGTCAGGCACAGGGAAATTTGCAAAAGTGCAATGATGGAAAGGATTCTGAATATTTTCATAATCTTGATGTTATTGTCTATAAAAAGATGAGCCGCAAAAATAGCAATTTTTTTGAAATCTCGTTTTGATTTTTTTTATCCGGGTTTTTCTTACGAAAATAAGGGGTTTATGGTTACATAATTTGTTGTATTTTTGCCGCCGATATGCAGAATCTGGTCACTTTTTCGATTCATACGTTAGGATGCAAGTTGAATTTCAGCGAGTCTTCCGATATTGCAAGGCGCTTGGAAGAGGTTGGATTTGGCCGTTCGGAGTGCCCTGATTTTTTGCTGGTGAACAGTTGTGCGGTGACGGCTGTTGCGGAAAAGAAGGTGCGCAATCTGGTCGCTCATCTGCATCGCGAGTTGCCAGATGCAAGGATTGTGGTGCTGGGTTGCTATGCAGCCCTCCGCCCGCAAGAGATCCTGAAATGGCCGGGCGTGGTTGCCACATTCGGCAACAACGACAAGTTGAATGTCATCCCCTTCATGCAAAACGCCGCTCTGCCCGCCGCCCCTCCCTTTTTTGCTGCCTTCTCCTCTTCCGACCGCACCCGCTCTTTTCTGAAAATCCAGGACGGCTGCGACTACCATTGCACCTACTGCACGGTATGGAAAGCCCGAGGGGAAAGCAGAAGCGACACCATTCCGCATGTGCTTGAGGAGATCAGGCGTATTGTCAGCATGGGAATGAAGGAGGTCAACCTCACCGGGGTGAATCTGGGGGATTTCGGCCGGCATGACGGACATGGTTTCGGAGAGCTGCTGGAGGCGATTGAAGCGGAAGGGTTGGAGGTGCGTATCCGCATTTCCTCTATTGAACCGAATTTGCTGACGGAGGACATCATCCAACTGGCGGCCCGCTCCCGAATCATCATGCCGCATTTTCACATTCCCCTGCAGTCGCCCTGCAACCGTGTGCTGGGACTGATGCACCGGCGCTACACCCGCGAGTTTTTCGCAGAAAAGGTGCGCAGAGTGAAAGAAGCCATGCCTCATGCCTGCATCGCCATGGACGTGATTGCGGGGTTTCCTACCGAAACGGAGAGCGAGTTTGAGGAGGGTTTGCAATTCCTGGAACAGTTGCCAGCCAGCTATTTCCATGTGTTTACCTACTCCCGCCGCCCCGCAACCCCCGCCGCCGAAATGGACGGGCAAGTGCCTCCCGCAGTGAAAAAAATCAGGACCAACCGGCTGATTGAACTTTCTGACCGGAAAAAATGGGATTTCTACCGCAGCCAAATCGGAAAAGTACGGCCTGTGTTGTGGGAGTCAGAGTTGAAAAACAAGATGATGTGCGGATTCACCGACAATTATGTGAAACTGAAAACAAAGTATGATGCAAGTCGGGTGAATCTTGTTCAAGATATTGAAATAAAAGAAGATATGTTTGATTTGCGTTCGGAGTGAATCATTCTGTGCTAAAGAAATTGAAGATGAATATGCGAAAATTTTTCAGGTTTATCCGTTCCCTGGATGTGGTTCACAGCAGTTGGATTTTCATATTGGATGCCCTTTGTGTGCTGATGGCTACCTTTTTTGCCATGCTGCTCCGCTCGGATTTTTCTATGCTGAAAGATGCGGATTTTTCCAAGATGGATTATCTGCTTATTCCTTTGGGCGTCACTGCCGTGCGCTCTCTGATTTTCTTTGTTTTCAAAACCGACAGGATTATTGTCAGGTACACCAATACCAATAATATTTTCCGCTTGCTCTTGGCTTGTATCGCCGGATCTCTGCTGCTGGTGGTGGCCAATGTGGTCAAATTTGCGGTGGTCGGCACTTTCTTTGTGCCTCATTCCGTGGTGGTGATGGAGTTCTTCATCACTTTGTTGTTGCTGGTCTTTTACCGTCTGACTTTCAAAATGCTCTATCTGGAGATTGTCAACCCCTCCAAAAAAAAGAGAGATGTGGTCATTTTCGGGGCTGGCGATTCCGGATTGACCACCAAGCGCGCTTTGGATCGCGACATGCACAGCCGTTACCATGTGACGGCTTTCTTTGACCGGGACCCCGCCAAAATAGGTAAGAAACTGGAGGATATCGACGTGTTGGATTCTTCTCAACTGTCGGATTTCCTTTCAAGAAACTCGGTCAATTTTTTGATTATCGCCATTCAGAACTTGCCACCGGAACAGATGAATGAAATCACGGAGATCGGTTTGAAATACCAGGTCAAAGTGCTGGTCGTTCCCCCCGTGATGAAGTGGATCAATGGCGAGTTGAGTTTCAAGCAAATTAAGAAGGTGAAAATTGAGGACTTGTTGGAAAGAAGTCAGATTTCATTGGATATGGATTTGATAACCAAGGATTTGAGTGGGAAGAAAATTTGCATTACCGGTGCGGCTGGCTCCATCGGAAGCGAGATTGTACGTCAGGTGATGAAATTCGGCTTCAAGAAATTGATCCTGATTGATAATGCGGAAACACCGGTGTTCTTCCTTAGGAACGAGTGTTTCGCGGCCAAAGGCAACCGTGACATCCTCATTGAGGTGGCCAGTATCCGTGATGAAGCCCGGATGGAGGAGATTTTCTCCCGTGAAAGGCCGGACATCATTTATCATGCCGCGGCATACAAGCACGTCCCTGTCATGGAGGACAATGTGAACGCGGCTATCAAAACAAATGTGCAGGGAACCAGACTGTTGGCGGAACTTTCTGTGAAATACGGAGTGAAGAAGTTTGTGATGGTTTCCACCGACAAGGCGGTGAATCCGACCAATGTCATGGGGGCTTCCAAGCGGATTGCGGAGATTTATGTGCAGGCATTGAATTTCCATCAGCAGACCACCCGCTTTATCACCACCAGATTCGGTAATGTGCTGGGAACCAACGGTTCGGTGATTCCCATTTTCCGCCGACAGATTGAGGCTGGCGGCCCTGTCACGGTCACGCATCCGGACATTACCCGCTATTTTATGACCATCCCCGAGGCTTGCCAGCTGGTGCTCAACGCCGGGGCCATGGGTCAGGGAGGTGAGATTTTCATCTTTGACATGGGAAAGCCAGTCAAAATCTACGACCTCGCTGTGAAGATGATCAAGCTCTCTGGACTCACTTTGGGACAGGATATTCAAATCTCCATTCTCGGCCTCCGCCCCGGAGAGAAACTGTATGAGGAACTGCTGGCCAACAAGGAGAACACGCTGCCCACTCCCAATGACAAAATCATGATCGCCAAGGTGCGTCAGTATGATTATGATACGGTGGTAAAGGAGGTGGATGAACTGGTGGCTTTGAAAGATTCAGATCCGTTTGTCATTGTAAAGAAAATGAAACAGATAGTTCCGGAGTATGTGAGCCAGAATTCTGAATTCGCTGCTTTGGATTAAAAATGTTTCATTTTCCTGTCTGTAGTTTCAAAAAAAATGAAACACAGATGAATTTATTGGTGGGAATGGGGATTTTTTCTCATAAAAATCGTAAATTTGCCGCCTTAAATTTGAAGGGAAAAATGAGAGAAATTTTCGGTAAGAGAGGTTTTATCTTTCTTTTTATCAATTTTTTATATTTTTTTGTAGCTGCACAAGGCGGCGGGTTGCGCGGGTTCGTTTATGACAAACAGACGGGTGAGCCCATGGCCTATGCGCTCATTCAGCTCAAAGGGACCAACTATGGGCAGATGACCCAGCCCAACGGGGCTTTCATGATTACCAGAGTTCCTGCCGGAGTGTATGAGGTGGAGGTGAGCTATATGGGGTATCAGACTTTGGTGGAGAACATTACGATAGAAGACAAGCTGATAGCCAAGAATTTCAATTTGGATGCGGACCGGACCCAGTTGGATGGGGTGAACATCACTGCTGAATCGCAGCGGGTGCTTACGGAAACCCGTACGTCGGTGATTACCGTTTCCAGCAAAGACATCAAGCAGATGCCCGCCATTGGAGGTTCGCCGGATTTCGCTCAGTATTTGCAGGTGGTACCTGGGGTGATCTCTACCGGAGACCAGGGTGGACAGCTGTACATCCGTGGAGGTACTCCTATCCAGAACATGCTGATGCTGGATGGTATGCTGATTTACAATCCGTTCCACTCCATCGGTTTGTTCTCCGTGTTTGACAGTGAGTTGATCAGCACGGCAGATGTATATACTGGTGGGTTCGGTGCCGAATTTGGTGGAAGACTCTCTTCCGTGATGGATATCCGGACCCGTGATGGCAACCGCAAACGACTGAGCGGCCGTGTCGATGTCAATACCTTCGGGGCCAAGATGCTGCTGGAAGGGCCTTTTGTCAAAATGAAAGACAACAACGCATTTTCACTGGGGTACATCCTTTCAGTCAAGGGCTCCTATTTGCAGTATTCGTCCAAGGGACTGTATCCTTACATTGAAGGTGGCTTGCCATATAACTATTTTGATGTTTATGGCAAAGTCTCCCTCACGGGCAAAAGCGGGTCCAAGGTGAATCTTTTCGGTTTCCGTTTTGACGACAAGGTAAACTACTCAGATATCGCCACTTACCGTTGGACCAACTGGGGCGCCGGAGCCAATTTCCTTGTGATCCCCGGCAAAACCTCCATGATGATTGAGGGTACCGTGGGCTATACCAACTATTATACCGCACTGGACGACAAGGCCAACAAGCCGGTGTTGAACAATACATCAGACAAGGATACCAATACCCGCCAAAGTGCGTTAAACGGCTTCGTGGCCAATCTGAAATTCTCTTATTTTTTGGGAAAGAGCCAGCTGTCGTTGGGCGTTGAGTTTTCTGGCAACACGGTCAGATACGTGTTTTTCCCCACTCCTGCGGCATCTTCACATACCGTGTTCAGGACCTTTACCACCGATGTCGGCCTTTATGTCAAATACAAATATAACTATCGTGACAAGGTTTTGGTGGAACCGAGTTTCCGCTTACAGTATTATGCCTCTATCGGTAAGGCATCGCCTGAACCCCGACTGTCGTTCAAGTACAACATCACTCCGAAGATCCGCTTGAAACTGGCTGGAGGGCTCTTCTCGCAGAACCTGCTGTCCGCTACGTCAGACCGTGACGTGGTCAACCTCTTCTCCGGCTTCCTCGCCGGGGATGACAACACCAGCCTTCCGGACACGCTCCCGACCGGCAAGGCTGCCAAATCCGCCATGCAGCAGTCACAGCACGTCATTTTGGGATTGGAACTGGATGTCATTCCCTATACCACTATCAATATTGAGGGATATTACAAGAACTTCGCTGTCCTTACTTCTGTCAACCGTTACAAAATGTTTGATGAAGAAGATGACTACATGTTTGAAAATGGCAATGCCTATGGCGCCGATTTCTCTGCTGACTTTTCATACAAGGGCATCAATATCAAGTTTGTGTATGCTTTGGGATGGGTGAACCGTTTTGATGGCAACATGCACTACAAACCTCATTTTGACCGGCGTCACAACATCAATCTGCTGGCTTCTTACAGTTTTGGAAAACGCAAGAGCTGGCAGGTGGACTTGCGCTGGAATTTCGGGACGGGCTTCCCCTACACACAAACTCAGGCCTATATCCCCATGCTGGACATCCCTGCCTATAATGTGGATTATGTGACGGCCAATGAGAGTCTGGATTTCATGCTGGCAGAATATAACGGAGGGCGTCTGCCTTCATACCACCGGTTGGATTTCAGCGTGAAGAAAACTTTCCATATCGGAGATCGCCATGTGATTGAAGTCAGTGTTGGAGCCACCAACTTGTACAATTATAAGAATGTTTTTTATCGTGACAGAATGACCAATAAAACCATCTATCAGTTGCCATTGTTGTACAGTTTGGGTTTCAGTTGGCAATTTTAAAATATTGATTTTATGGAGAAGAAAAATATTTGGGCGATCAGCGTCGCATCTGCACTTATTGTTGTTGCTGTTTTGGCAACAGTGGTACTCCTTGTGGGGAAATCCACGGCAAAGGAGAGTGGAGAAAGTGTTGTGAACAATCACTACGTAAATGTCATTGCCAATCCCCCGCTGCCGGACACGATGACTTTCTGCGGTGAAAAGGTGCCATTGGATAATGAGATGGTGCGGGAGGCGCTGGACCGCGAGCTGACAACTGTCTGTTACCAGCATTCTACCACGCTGATGTGCCTGAAACGTTCCGGCCGCTGTTTCCCGGTGATAGAGAGAGTGTTGAGGGAGAATGGGATGCCGCAGGATTTGAAGTATGTGTGTGTGGCGGAAAGCAGTCTTGCCAATGTCACTTCTTCCGCCAGTGCTGTGGGCTATTGGCAGTTTTTGGAGAATACTGCCAAAATTTACGGCTTGGAAGTGCGCACCGAGGTGGACCAGCGGTATGACTTGGAGGTTTCCACCCGTGCTGCCTGCAAGTACCTGAAGAATGCCAAAAACAAGTTTGGCACATGGGCCATGGCCGCCGCCGCCTATAACCGCGGCGAGGGCGGTGTGCAAGCCGCCGTCAACAGCCAGTCGCAGAACGAGTATTGGAACATGTATTTCAATCCCGAAACCGCACGCTATGTTTACCGTATCATGGCTTACAAGCTGGTGTTTGAAAACCCGCAGATCTATGGCGTTCGCCTCAAAGACAATGAGAAATACCACCCTTGGAATTGCGAGAATATCACGGTGGATTCCACCATCACCGATATGTATGCTTTCTGTAAAAATAACGGTATGACATATAAGGAGTTGAAGGAGTTGAACCCGTGGATTCGCAGCACCAAGTTGACGGTTTCTTCAGGCAAAAGCTATACGATTAAGAAATTGGCGAAACACAAGTAGGGATGAAGGTGAGTCAAGAGGATAAGCTGGAAATTATCGGGGCACGCGAGAACAATTTGCGGAATGTGTCGTTGAACCTGCCCCATAACCGTTTGGTGGTATTCACCGGGCTGAGTGGCAGCGGGAAATCTTCGCTGGCATTTGATACGGTGTATGCAGAGGGCCAGCGCCGTTACATGGAAACTTTCTCCGCCTATGCCCGTCAGTTCGTGGGAAACTATGAGCACCCCGACGTGGACAAGATTACCGGCCTGAATCCCGTCATCGCCATTGAACAGAAAACCACCAACAAGAATCCCCGCTCCACAGTGGGTACCATCACCGAGGTGTACGATTTCCTGAGGCTCCTGTTTGCCCGTGTGTCAGAGGCTTTTTCTTACGAGACAGGGGAAAAGATGATTCGCTATACGGAATCGGAACTGATTGACCATCTGTTGGAACTGTATAAGGAGAAGGATATCACCATCCTGGCTCCTGCCGTGAAACGCCGCAAGGGACATTACCGAGATCTGTTTGAATCTATCCGTAAACATGGCTACTCCAAAGTGCGTGTGGATGGCGAAATCAGGCTCCTTACCCTCAATATGGCCGTGGACCGCTATAAAGTGCATGATATTGAAATCGTGGTTGACCATCTGGTGGTGCGTGAAATCTCCAAGCCCCGTTTGGTCAACAGCCTGCGCCTTGCCCTGAAGTCTGGGAAAGGCGTGGTGATGATTCTGGATCATACCACCGGAGATGTGCGCAACTACAGTAAATTCCTGATGTGCCCCACCACCGGTATCTCCTACCCAGAGCCGGAACCCAATACCTTCTCTTTCAACTCGCCGTACGGCGCTTGCGAGAAATGCAACGGTTTGGGCGTGGTGACCGAAGTGGATTTGAAAAAGATTATCCCGGATGAGAGCAAGTCCATTCGCAATGGAGCTATCGTTCCTTTGGGAAGTTATAAAAATACTCAGATTTTCAGACAGATAGAGGCTTTAGGGGAGAAATACGGCTTTTCATTGGACGAGCCCATCGGCGAAATTCCGGACCAGACCCTGAACATTATTTTATATGGAACCGAGGAGCCACTCAAGGTGAAACGGGAGTTCACGGGAATGTCGCCGGTGACCATGAGCTACCAAGGCATTATCAATTTCATCAAGGATTTTGATCTGGAGAGTGCGCCGGCGAATATCCGCAAATGGATACAGAGTTTCATGAATGAGAGCTTGTGCCCGGAATGCCAGGGTACCCGCCTGCGGAAAGAGTCCCTGCATTTCAAGATTGCCGGGAAAAACATTGCGGAACTGGCGATGATGGATATTGATGACCTGGCACAGTGGGTGGATGACTGCCCCCGCCGCTTGAATGAGAAGCAGCGCAAAATCTCCTATGAGGTATTGCGCGAAATCCGATACCGCCTGGGCTTCCTCAAGGATGTGGGAATCCAGTACCTTTCGCTGAACCTGCCGGCAAGGGCTTTGTCGGGCGGCGAATCCCAACGCATCCGTCTGGCCACCCAGATCAGCTCGCGCCTCGTGAATGTACTCTATATCCTGGATGAACCGAGCATCGGTCTGCACCAACGGGACAACCACCAGCTGATAGAGGCTCTCAAACAGCTGCGCGATATGGGCAATTCAGTGATTGTGGTGGAACATGACCGCGACATGATGGAGGCGGCCGACTATATCGTGGATATTGGTCCTGCGGCGGGAATCCATGGCGGACAGGTGGTCGCCGCTGGGACGTATGATGAGATATTGCATTCCAAAACACTGACAGCCAGTTATCTGAAAGGAAAAAGAAAAATTGAGGTTCCGAAAGAACGTCGTAAAGGGAATGGAAAAACACTTTCCATTTATGGCGCTGCAGGCAATAACCTGAAACAGGTGGATGTCACTTTCCCCCTGGGTATGTTCATTTGCGTGACCGGTGTGTCCGGCAGCGGAAAGTCCACACTGATCAATGAGACCCTTTATCCTATTTTGAACCACCACTTTTTCCGTGCGGAGAAAAAACCGCTGCCGTATCATGAGATTTCCGGTTTGGAAAACATTGACAAGGTGATAGAAATCAACCAGCAGCCGATTGGTCGTACCCCGCGCTCCAACCCGGTGACCTATATTGGCGTGTTTGACCTGATAAGGCAGCTTTATGCAGAATTGCCGGAATCCAAAATCCGTGGGTACAAACCGGGCCGTTTTTCGTTCAATGTGGTGGGCGGACGGTGCGAGGAGTGCCGCGGCGGTGGCGTGAAAGCCATCGAGATGAACTTCCTCCCGGATGTTTACGTCACCTGCGAGTCCTGCGGTGGCAAACGCTACAACGATGAGACGCTGGAAGTGCGCTATCGCGGGAAATCCATCAATGATGTCCTGGAAATGGATGTTGAAACTGCCGTCACCTTCTTTGAGAACATCCCCGCCATTTCGGCAAAACTGCAGACCCTGTGTGATGTGGGTTTGGGGTACATCAAGCTGGGACAGCCTTCCACCACACTGTCCGGCGGTGAAGCACAACGTATCAAACTGGCCGCGGAACTCTCAAAAAAAGATACCGGAAATACCTTTTATATTTTGGATGAACCAACTACAGGACTGCATTTTGAGGATATCTATATTTTGCTTAAAGTGTTGGACAAGCTGGTGGACAAAGGGAATACGGTGTTGGTCATTGAGCACAATATGGATGTGATCAAGGTGGCGGATTGGATCATTGACTTGGGGCCGGAAGGAGGCCGCAATGGAGGTGAGATTCTGGCTGAAGGCACTCCGGAAGAGGTGGTGAAGGCTGGCGTGGGCTACACGGCTCAATTCCTCAAAGATGAGTTGAAACGCTGAACAGTCCCCCTCTCCTTGGAAATTTCAAGACGACGGAATTATTCAGACGCATCTAAAACCTTGACTTTCTGGTATAATTCAGGAAAACGTTGCTCCATCACCACGGGTTTGCCGTTTTCCAGAAAGCAGTGGGTACTGGAGGCGAGACAGACCGTTTTTCCGTTCACTTTCATGGTATAGGAGAAACTGATTTTCAGTGCAGTCATTTCCGAAACTTTTACATCAATGGAAATGATATCTTTGAAAAAGCTCGGACTCTTATAGTTGCAGCTGATGGCGGTGACGGGAGACACCACTCCCTCGGCCTCCAAGCGGTCAAAGCCATAGCCCAGCTGATCCATCCAGTCCACGCGTGCTTCCTCCATAAAACGGACATAGTTGGAATGGTGTACGATGCCCATTTTGTCGCACTCATAGTACTTTACAATGTGTTCGTATGGTTTCATTATTCATTTATTTAATGAGTCGCAAAAATACATGAAATTATTATAAAACAATTATATCCCAGTCAGGCTGTCCCTAATTAGGATAAAAATTGTATTTTTGCAGCCAACATGTTCACCGCACATGCTTCCTGCAAATTATACCACCCGTAGCATCATCGCCCTCGCTGTTCCCATCTTGGTGGGGAATCTGGCTCAGACGCTGATTACGTTTGTGGATACGGCGTTCCTCGGTCATTTGGGCATGGTGGAGCTGGGGGCAGCCATGATGGCGGGACTCTATTACTATGTTTTCTCTACGTTGGCATGGGGTTTTGCCACTGGCATCCAGATTATTGTGGCGCGGCGTTTCGGAGAAAACAATCTTACGGAGGTGGGCGCGGTGTTCAAGCATGGTCTGTTGGTGGTGCTGGCATTGTCACTGCTGCTGTTCTGCCTGCTCCATTTTTGCACTGATGTTTTGTTGAAAGGCATCATCTCTTCGCCCGACATCCTGCAATATTCGGAAGAGTTCATGAAGTACCGCCACTACGGCATCATCTTTGTCTGCTTCAACTTCCTGTTCCGTGCGTTTTATGTAGGGTTGTCCGACACGAGAATCATCATCTACACCACTTTCCTGATGGCGGTGGTGAATATCTTTTTTGACTATGCCCTAATTTTCGGTAACTTTGGAATGCCGGAAATGGGGGTGTCGGGCGCAGCGATTGCCTCCGTCTTGGCTGAGGCGTCAGCACTGATCTTCTTTGTGTTTTATACCCTTTTCCGGATTCCGCTGCACAAGTACGGTCTGTTGCCCATGGGGCGATTCCACTGGCCATTGGTCAGCTCCATTGTGAAAATCTCGCTGCCGACAATGGGACAGCGTCTGGTCTCGTTCGGGGCGTGGTTTGTTTTCTTCGTGATGATTGAGCGCACGGGCGAGTTGGCGGTGGCGGTATCGGGCATTGTGCGAAGCGCGTACATGGTGATTTTAGTACCGGTGTTTGCCTTCTCCGCCACCGCCAACACCCTCACCAGCCGCATCATCGGTGAGGGGCACAGCGATGCGGTGCCACACCTGCTGCGCCGGATCCTGAAAATCTGTTTGGCTTTCCTCGTGGTTCTGGTGGCGGTGTGCGCCATCTTCCCCGACACCATCGCAGCCATTTACACGGACGACGCGATGCTGGCGGCGGCTTCGGTGCCCTCGTTGTGGGTGGTTTGCGGCGCGGCTTTGCTGATGAGCGGGGCGTGCATCTTGTTTGAGGCGGTGTCGGGCACGGGAAAAACGCTGATGGCTTTCCTGCTTGAATCAGCAATTTTAGTGGTGTACATTGGTTATATACTATTGGTTACGAAATTTTTCCCCATGCCGGTGGAGGTGATTTGGTGTGCGGAAGTTCTCTACGCCCTGCTGCTTGGTACAGTGTCGTACGCCTATCTGCGGCGCGGCAAATGGCAGGGAAAAGAGGTGTGATTTTAAAATTCAGGCTATGAAAAAAAAAGACGCTTTCACTGATTCTATATATACTGCTGACTGTGAGTGCAGCGGCGTAATCTGTCACGTTGACATTTACAGGAAGAGACATGAAAAACCACTGGTTGTTGCTTGACCGGGTGGAGGTCTCTAATCTTTCCAATGTGTGGCAGGAAATTCTCTATTGGCCCGACACCGTCCTGACAATGCAGAACGGTACGGACATTGAGGAAATCTCCAGCAACAGTAGTCTTGTTCTGTGGCAAAACAGACCCAATCCGTCCAGGTACTACTGATGTGGTTTTGCACACTCCGTATTCAGGATCGGTAATGTTGGAGATTTCGGATGTGAACGGACGGCGTATTGTGGAATGGAATGATGGTCAGTTTCTGCATCACGGTACACACCATTTTCGGGTTACTCTATCCGATCCGGGTGCCTACATATTGACCGCTCATCAAAACGGAAGAAATTCCTCTGTTAAAATGGTGAATAAAGGCAAGGGAGGTGAAAATGCCATTATCCATGTTGGCAGTATCGATGATGATGGGAGTGGGATGCGGCCACTGAAATCGGGTAGAGACACCAGCAGCTATCTGTTCCATAGCGGCGACAGAATGCGATACATTGGCTATGCCGTGGTGGATGGTGAGGTGGTTGAGAGTGAAGTGGTGGAATGTCAGCAATTGGGGAGCGAGGTGATCCCATTGCAGTTTAATGTGGATTGCCCGGAGGTGGTGACGAGAACCGTCACAGATATTGCATTTCATAACGCCACTCTGCATGGTGAGGTGTCACTGACCACAATGCTAATGTGGTGGAACGGGGATTCTATTGGGGAACAGGAAGCAATCACCCCGAAAACGACTCCATTAATAAATCCTTCTATGGACTTTTTTAGCTGCTATACTGCTTACTTTTGGAGTGCGACACAGAATGTTCCTGGAGCAGCGTATTACCGCAGTCTTACTTATAATTCTGCTTGCGTGGGTCGTTGGGGATAACTGGCATAAATATTTTTCAGTGCGTTGTCTCCGGGATTAATTGGCTTGTTTAAAAATTAACGGAATTGTATCTGTTTGTCTTGTTAAATATTTTCTCTTGTATATGATAGCAAAGTAAATTCAGTGCTTTACAAGTATTTTATCACCAAATTTGACCAATAGGCCGAATTTTTTTATGTCAAAGTCAGGAAAACTGAAAGGTGATAGTATGTGAAAGCCCGTGGCTGCAAGAAAGTCGCGGGCTTTTTTTGTGGGGGAGGGGAGGCGTCAAGATAGAGGGTGGAACTTATCCGTTTCAGACTGTAAATATCTGCAATTATTGGTATTGTGTCAAGACATCGCAGTGGGCAATTTCCAACATGTGGAATTGTGTGCCTTTGTATTGGGAGACAGTTTGACGCTGGAGACGGGCTAATGTGCTCTTGTCAGGTTCAATGTAGCAGCGCAGGTATTGGCATCTTGCTTTTAGCTCACGGTTGCCGGTGAGTCGCTCTGCTTCCTGCAAGTGTTGCAGTATCCGCAGATATTGTCCTTGCAACAGAAAAGCCGATGAGGTGGCATAGTCCCATTGGTCCCCCGTCAGATATTGGCTATATTGGAACAGTTGAAAGCCCGACCATACATGCCCTTGTACATACTGCGTTAACATGGTGCATTCCCGATAGCTTTGAACCAGCCCCACAGCAAAGATATAATGGAGGGCAGCTTGTTCCTCGTCAGTGGTGGCTGCTTCTATCTGTTGTAACAGTCCGCGCATGATTTTGCAATATTGCAGTTTGGTGGGTTGGGCAGCATATTCATCTGCTGGATGGTGATGGGTGGGATAACACCTTTTTTCCATGGAGGCATCAATCCAGGCTTCTATGAAGGGGTTGCGCAGAAGGTAGGCGTCAATGTTCTGCCTCTTTTGGAAAGAGTGGCTTGCCTTTTGCAAATATTCAATCGCATGGTCGTAATCCTGCTGACGCATGTATTTGGTGCCCACGAGTTCGTTGAGCATATCGTCATTGATGTAACAGATTTTCAAAATGCTCTTTTCCAAATTGTTGTTTCCTCCGCTATGGGCAAATTCTATAAAGCTCAATACTTGCTCTATGGGGGCGGTGTCCAGGTAGTTGAAGTGTGCGGTGCTGTAATCGTAATTCCATCCCGTGCCGTTTTTGCGATTGCATTCCCGTGCTTTTTTCCCATCCTCCCAACAGCACACCTCATCCATCGCATTCAGCAGGGCCACTGCGAGGTTGATGTTGCCCTGGGTGATATAATAGGGTACGGCGAATTGGTGAATCACCCGGCGCAACAGGTTGACGTAATGGTGATCCCCCAGTCCGTTGGGCGCACACAATTCTTCCAGATCGTCCACTTGATGCAACAACCAAGGGAGGTCTGCATTCAACTTTTCATCATAGTCGGTGGCTTGATAGTCGGCAGCATGGTAGAGAAGTGAGAGCAGCCGCACGTTCTCTTTGACGATGGGGGTGCCGTCCATTTGGGCGGCCTGCTCAATCAACTGTACGGCACGTGGGATATCCCCTTGCAAAAAAGCCAGATGGGCGGTCGCCGACTGCCATAGGGCGGGATTGTTGGTTTTTCTTTCCTTTAAAACCCTTTGGGCAAGGATGTTGAACTTTTCAGCCTTTCCCCTGTGAGGATGATCCTGATAGGTGTTCAAAAAATCTTGGATAAAAAAACATAATGCTTCGGATGAGGGGGAGTATTGATACAACTCTTCCATCAAATCCGGTGAATTTTTGAAGAGTTTCAAACTGTTCCAGTCTTCGGATTGGCAAAACAGGTCTGCGGCCTTGGCATTTTGCCCTAAGTGGAACAGCGCGCCGGCGTAGTAGGAAAGACATTGGTAACGGATAGTCTCCTGTTTCCACGGACCGGGAAAATCCTCCCAAACCTGCTGGCACAGGGTGTAGTTGTGCAGATAGAAGGAGATTCGCATCAACTGGAGCACAAAGCGTTCTTTCAGCAGAGGGTTCTGGCAGAGCTCCTTCCCTTGTTTCATCTGCAAGGCGGTCTGCCGCAGCGTCGCCAGATCAGAGGGTGTAGGATAGTACCACGGATCGTCCATCCCCAATTCAGAATAGCTCTTGACCAGACGCCAATATTTCAAAGCGGCTGTGTCGTTTTGCGCTTCCAGTAAGCGGAAAAATGGATGTTGTCCCATGTCCGCCCGTTGGCAGTCATACAGGGCACTCTCCACCGAGCTTTTGTCCACTTTCCCGTGTACATAGTCGTGCCAGAAAAGGATATCGCTCGGGATGCGGGGATCCGCATATCCATAAGAGGTAAAGCCCTCAAAGCTTTTGAACATATAGGTGTGGGGACCATAGTTGAGGTTGTCCCAAATGATGACGCACCCCCAAGTGTGTGCGCACGCGATGAACGCCAGCAGGCTAACGGTAAATCTCTTCCACATCATGATCGGAATATTTGGAAAGTTGTGCAGAATCCAGTTGGTAGAGGACAATATGCTGGGGTGTTTGGGACAGGTGCTTCAAAACCAAATCTTTGACCTCCATCAGGGTGGCGGTGGACACCTCTTCGTGTCGTACATAATGTGCTTTGTAATATTCGCCGTACGACGACTCCCAGTCGTTTTCCAGTGAGATGATTTCGTATTTGTTTTTTTCCAGCTCCTTGACGGCATGGGCGCCCGACAGGCATGACTTTTCGTAGTCAATATAGATCATCTGTTTATCCTTGTTGAATGCCAGATCCCACGAGTAGGTTGGAAGTGCCACGGAGAGGGGAAGGGCATAGCTTTTCAGGTACCTTAAATAGGGTTTGACATCGTCTGTGGATAGGATGGAATTGGTGGTTTCCCAGTTTTCCATGGGGGAGGTGTTGTAGCACATCAGCACGCCGTAGTCTGCAGAGGGGGGCGGACAGTTGGTGTGGGCCAGACGGATGGTGGTGGAGAGGCGGAGACCTTTTTCTTTCAGCAGCTGGTGGAATTTTTCCATGAAGGCATAGTATTTTCCCTGGGCACTCTCCATCCAGTCACAGTCAATCTGTATTTCTTTGAAAGATATGCCGTTGGTGGCAGCCATGGCGGCAATTCGGTCATACAGTTTTTCTGTGAAATTGTTGTATTGTTCTATGGCTTCAGAGGTGATGAAAACGGTTGGAACAATTTCTATGCCTTGGGGCACGGAGTCCAAAAAGAGCAATGTGCCGACCGGACGCACGTTGTCCCAGTCATCATAACTCCAGGTGTCGACCACATCAAAAAAGCGGACATACATCTTGTTGATATGGTTCTTTTGCAGAAAACTGCGCTCGTAGTCGTTCAACGTGAAGGTGGTGCGCCAGTAATAAATCGCGTTGCCGGGATCGCTGTGACTCTCCTTGGGCCGGCAACCCTGCATAAAAATGCAGGATACAATAATGATTAATAATGTGATTTTTTTCATAATGAGTGAATTTTACAGGGTTATTTGTCTTTGCTTTTGAACCACTTGTTCAGCGCCTCCATCAGGAATTCATTATGGATTTCAAATTCCAATTTGTAGGCCAGAGGAGTCGTTTTCGCTTTTACGATTTTTTCAAACTCCGTTTTCATGTTTGATTTTTTCCTTTCAAAGTTCTTGATGCTGATGATTCCCATATTTTCATACAGCAAATGATACAGGCATCCGGACTTGGTGAGGTCTTCTATCTTTTTTTGCCGTTGGTTGATTTCCTTTTTCATTTTTCTACTGAGATTCTTTTCCTCATCAGCCATTTCGGGACAGACACGCAATAGGGAAGCAGCAAAAAGACTGAAATATATGTCATGTGTTTCCTTTTCCCTGTTTCCAGTATGAAAAGTGATGCATTTGGTCAAGTGATTACTGATGAGTTTGTCCATCTCTTCGCGGAAAACCTTGAGGTACTTTTCGTCACTTTGATTAACCAGTTCCTCCTCATGATCAATGGCCCATTCGCGCAGGGCACAGGCATCCATTTTGAGAAGCGGGGTGAACAGCTCCGTGTGGATGGATTGGGTGAGTTTCTCAAGATTGTTATGGAATTGGTTGTCTTCATCGAATTCCAAGTGGTTAATCTCATCCGTGATCTCTTTTTTCTTTGACATGTAGTCAACATAAATCTGATAATGAGATAGCATTTTGGGCTGGGGATCGCTGCCGATGTCCCATTTCTCACGAAGCATTTGTCTGTTGTTGAACAGAACATCTTTTTTCACTTGTTCATGGGAAGCGGCGAATTCTTTTTTCAATTCCAAAATCTTTTTGTTCAGATTTTCTTTCTCTTGTTTCAAAAGGTCGTTTTTGCTTTCCAGCTTTTCGCGCGTAGTGTTCAGCTGTCGGTTCTTTTTGTCCAACTGGGTGTTTTGCATTGACAGGAACTCGTTTTGTGTCATGAGCTCCCCGTTATGGGTCAGCAGGGTGCTGTTGTCCTTTTCCAGCTCCTGTTTTTTCTGGCTGAGATGTTCATTGTCGGTTTTCAGTTCATTGTTGGTTAGGTTCAGTTGCGTGTTGCTCTTTTCCAATTCTTGTTTTTGTTGAGTGAGATTTTTGTTGTAAACTTTCAGGGTTCCGTTCTTTTTATTGAGGTTTTTGTTTTCTCTTTCCAGTGTCCGCTTTTGTTTGTTCAGCTTATCGTTTTCAATTTTCAGGGCTTCAATCTCCGTATTTCTTTTTTTGATTTTCTTTCTTCTGTCCACACTCAAAAGGAGGAGGAATACAATGAAGATGGTGAGCGAGATGGCCGCGGGGATGCCGAATTTGATGAAACCCCGCAGGTTGCGTATGATCCATTCTTTCAGCCATACATACCAGTAGGTCAGAGGGATGGAGGTGAGATTGCCGTTTTCCAGATTGATTTCTACCAGTCCGATATTGGTACCGGCGACAATTTTATTCCCTTGGACGTCAATGGCATCAGGGTAGAATATGATGTCTGGATAGAGGGTTTGGGGCATGTTGTTCATGCTGTCTTGGGAGAAGATGTACAAACCGCCCATTTGTGAAACCCCCAGCAGCTTGTTTTTCTGTTGTGATAGCGGGTGGATTCGGCAAATGTGAAGGTCGCGGATGTCAACGCTGTCGCGAAAGAAGACACTGTCTTTGTGCGCCCGATAGAGGTATACGGGGGTGAGTACAAATAACGAGGTGTCGGTCAACATCAGGTCAATGATATTGGTGAGTTTGGGGAAGCGTTGGTCTTTGATGGAGTCTTTTTTTAGATCTTTGATGATACAGCCGTCATTCAGGGTCCCGATATAGAGGGTGTTGTCGTCATTCTTGGGTTGGGCAAAGCATTGTACAGAGATGATGCCGTCACTGTTCCTGAGATGGGCTGTGTCTGCGGGAAGTCCATCCTTCATAGTGCAATAGCCATAGCCACTGCGCCACGAGAAGAACAGTTTTTGGTTGGAAGGATTGTAGTAGATTTTTTTGATTTTATCGTTTTTGAAAGAGGGGTAAATATCCTTTAGCGATACTTTTATTCTGCTATCCACAAGGAAATAGATTTCATTGTCGGCAAGCATGCAGAGCGATTCTCCTGCCCAAATCGCTGTGGATACATTATGTACTTTGTCGCCATTGATATTGGACATGTGTTTCCATTCCCCTTTTTCCTGTTTGTATATCGTATTGGTGTTGTTGATGGCATACAGGGTCTGGTCGGAGCGGGTCAATGCCGTGACATGTTTTCCCTTGGTGGGATGGAGAGGAAGTTTGCAAAGAGTGGAACCAGAGATGAAATAGATGAATCCCTCGTTCTGTATGATTTGGGCGGTAGGGGAGTATTGCTCCTTGTCCAAAGTGAGACGGTGCAGGGAGAGTGATTTCTCTGAAAGGCCATTCCCTATCAGAAAACAGTTGTCCGCCATCAGCAGGTATTGGTAGGAATAAAAGAATTCGTTATCCCCTCCATGGTTTTGAGAGGTGAAAAAGCAGGAATGAACTTTCTGTGGACTTTCGTACTTCCCCCTATTATTATCATAAAAAATGGTATCTTCACAAACAATCATCAGTTCTTGGTTAATCCAATGCAGGTTTTTGATTTTGCCATTTTTCTTCGCAATGGAATCCGTGCCATCTTGTGGGTTATATTGGATGAGGGTGTCTTTGTGGGCCAGGTAGAGCTTGTCGCCGGCAGCTACCATGGCCTCAATCTTATAGTCTTTGGGGACGGTGTTTTCTTGAGGGAGTTTGGGGTAGATGATTTTCAATGAATCCCCGATGTTTTCCAAATTGAGTTCGGCTAAGCCGTTGGAGGTGGAGCAAAATAATTTATTTTTATACCTGATCACTTTGTAAACGGAGTAGTTTTCTTTTTTTTCTCCATAACTGAAAATTTTGGGGTTGGAGAAGGTGTAATCCGATTGCCAGTACATTTTGAGCCCCTCGTTTCTTATTCCCACAAAGGTCACCTTTGTGGAGTCGGGAAGCGTCTCGGGATAGGCGAAATAGACCTTGTCACCCCCCACATTCGCCATTTGGCTCGCCGCATTGGTGGTGTTGTGGAAGATGAGTTTCCCGTTTTCGGTCCCGAGGATGAGCGTGTCGCCGTTTCCTTTGTCCAATGAACTGAGCAAATCGTTAAACTCGTGTCCGGCAAAAGAGGAAAAAGGTTCCGGTTCCTGCTGTGTTGAACAGGAACAAAAGAACATTGCGCTTCCGATGAGAAGCCCGTAAAATAACAGTTTTGCTTTCATAATGGAAGGGTTTAATGACCCCGCAAAGATAGGATGATATTTTGATTTCCAAGTCCCATAAGTAAAATTTTTTTCAAAAATTTTACCAATATCTACTTTGAAAAACGCAAGTGGATTTTCTGATTTTTGCGTCAGGAAATGACTGTTTTTGAAAAAAAGCGAATCTTGTTTTTTTGCCAAAAATTGTGCAATGAAATCAGAAAATGACCCTGTTTTGGAGCTGTTGCACTCTAATTTTGCAGCATCAAAACAAACGGAAAAACGATATTCAATAACCAAACCAAAACATTATGAAAGAGCGCAGCTTTTTACAATTTTTCTTCTCTTTTTCAGGGTGCGAGTCACGGGCTGATTTTTGGCCTGCCATGATTTTCAATTTTTCATTGTCTGCTATGTTATGGGTGCCTGTGGCTTTGGCACTTTCGGAAGGGACTTCATTTTCCGCTGGCAGTAATTTGGCTCGCTTGAGCAGTGAGCAGCTGTGGCTGGTGCTGCCCGCCCTTCTGCTGCTTGTGGTGAACAAGTGGGCTTTGATTTCCCGCCGCCTGCATGATACCGGACGGGGTTTCTGGATATATCTTCTGCTAAAAGCTTCCGCAATACTCCTCTTGATGTATCCGCTCCACTGGTTGGGATTTTTCCCCCTCCTCTGTCTCAGTGCAATCCCCATGATAGTGCTCTTCATCCTGCTTTGTTTGCCCTCAAAGAGAAAGGAGGCAACCGACGACACAAAAAAACAACGATAACCCTTTCATCTTATTGTTTCATTTAAAAATACATATTATGGAAAACAGACATTTATTTCATCGGCTTTTTTCTTTCCAAGGACGCATGGGCCGCATCCCATTTGGGTTGGCATTCGCGGCCAATATCTCCGGTTGGATTTTTCTGGGGGTGTTATTGGATGCCTTCATGCCTTCGTTTGGGCGGCTTCCTCTGTGGGAGTTCTTGAGTGTGTGGGTGCTGCATATTGGATTGTTTGTCAATGCACTGGCTCTTATTTCAAGGCGCTTCCATGATACGGGACGGAGTTTCGGCGTCTTTTTCGGACTCTGTCTGCTGGGTAATGGCCTCGGCATGGCGATAGGTAGTTTTGTGCTTCCTCAGATTGGCCTGTTGGTCGGTGCTTGTTTTGGGATTTACATATTGTATATCCTGTTGCAGCGCACGAATACGAAAGATGAGAAGTATGGACCGGTAGATGTCGCCGCCCCTGCGGAAAAACTCGTCCGGGCAGAAGAGACGCCTGTTGCCCCGTCTGCTGCCGGCACAGCGGAAACAGTGAATGGAACCCCTGTGTCGCCCGCTGATGAGGAGCAGTGGGAGAAGATGGCGGCGGACATGATCCTCCCATCCGACTCCAATCAGGATGAAATGCCGAAAATTTTCATGGCCAATGATAGATGACGGTATCATGCCCCCTATACACTATTGTAAGACACTGAAGAAAAGACGAAAAACGAATAAATAAAATTAATAAACATAAAACCAATTAGTTATGAGTAGAATTGATTTGTGTAAAAATTGTCTGAACAAGGAATGCAATTTGAAAGAAGGAGGAATCAGGTGCGGCCTCACCCATGCAAAACCTGCTTTTGAAAACACCTGTACGCAATATCAGGAGGATGTGAAAAAAATCAGAGATGACAGGGATCACCAAATAGAGAGGAAAAAAAGACAATATCCACTGGGATTGAAGATTGTCGGTACCATTGCTCTTGTTTGGGGAATATATAAAATTCTTAGTCTTATGTTCGTGGGTGTCTTGGTCACATTTTAAATTGGATGATCATCAATTAAAAACCCTATAAAACATGGAAACAGAAAATTTACATCAGAATACCCAATTTTTGAGGTGGTGTGAGCGACTGAATTTGCAGTCGGTGCCGTCTCCTGGAATCCAACAGCAGATGATGGATTTGACGCAGGAACTCACTCGTCATTCCCATACAGATAGGGAGAAAAGCGAAGCTATCTATTCCTGGATGGTGAAAAATGTGGAGTATGACTTCGGCTTGCGAATGAAAGTGGAGCTATATATTTCTTCCTACAATCTTTATGATGGGACACATGGTGATGATATCCGGATCCTGACCCGTGCGCTGTTGGCAGCAGGACCTACGGTCTTTGAAAAACGAAGGGGAATATGCAGCAATATCGCTCACCTGTACAAACAGCTGTGTAACATGGTCGGAGTGGAATGTAAGGTGGTAATTGGTTTGAGCTGGGGAGAGGGTGGCTTGGATGGACATGTTTGGAATATTGTTCGTTTGGACGGGAGTGATCACATGGTGGATGTTACGGGAGGCATCGCCAACCAAAGTGACCGGTTCTTTGATGTTCACCCGCTCTCCATGTTTCTGGCAGGTTATTTTCCGATACATTTGGAAGACCAGTGTGTGCAGCCACCGATGACCTACAGGCAGTATGCCAGGTGGGTCACCAAATCGGCCTCTCATCGCTTCTCTTTATGGAAGAGGCTGAGATTGAAACATTTGCTCATTAAAAGGATGAATCTGTACAGGGATTTCTTCGTGAATATTTCGTGCTCATATTAATTTAAAGAAACTATGGAAGGGATTTTTTGGTGTGAAGTATGCCGCCATGCGGTTGAAAAGATGGTTGAGACGGGAAAGTGTCCGAAAACCATGAGGACATGCAATTTCAGCCTGCCGGTGCCTTCTCCCGACATCAAGTGTCGGCGGTATGAAGCGGACACGGAGCGGATCCGGGATATTTACCGGCAGGGAGATGGCTACAAAAAACAAAATGCTTTCTGCTATTGCCGCCGCCCGTTTCTGCAAAAAGCAAAGCCCCAACAGTGGCATAGGATAGCCGCCATCTGCATCACCTTCCTGGTACTGCTGGCCATAGTGCTCTTTCTTTTAACAATGATCAAATAACATTATAACAAATTAAAAACCAAATTATTATGAAAACAAGATTTTTGCAACTGATCGTCATCGCCGCACTTTTTGCAGGCACATTGTTCAACTTGTCGGCACAGTCGTCCAGCGACTTCACGCGGTGGAAAATCAAGGCTGTGGTCGCCGAAATTACCCGGGACTGCCGCACCGACTATGAGAAGGCTCAAGCCATCTATGAATGGATTGTGAGAAATGTGGACTATAATCACGATCTTGTGGACAGTATTCAAATGATATCTGACTCTGTCTCCATATACGATCCTCTCAACAGCGACAGCTATATGCGGAATCTGAACGAAGAAATGCTGGGCAAAGGGGTGGCTGTTTTTGAAAAAAGAAGTGGAATCTGCAGCAATATCTCCCACTTGTACAAACTTATGTGTACCGAAGCAGGATTGAGATGCAAAATAGTCCTCGGCATCAATATCGGATTGGACGGAATTGGAGGACATGCGTGGAATATTGTTGAAATCCATGGCAAGAAACATCTTGTGGATGTAACCGCCGGAATAGGTGCCCGGGAATTGACATGGCTTGACATGCTATTCCCCCAATCGGAGAAAAGGAATTACTTTGATGCCAGCCCCTCCTTTTTTATCAAAAATGGGTACTACCCTTTGCATAAAGAAGACCAGTGTTTGTCAGTTCCCATTACCGTTGATCGGTTTGCTGGCAGGATGGCCAGACTGTATAAAGGTTTTCTGCCTAATAGCTTGGTAAATTATATCAAGAAAAATTATTGCAGTGGTATTCTGGAAATGCAGAATCTGTTTGGGGATATCGCCTGTGATTTCTAAAAAAATGCCCAATGATGTATGTATAAATAGGTAACTATAGATTTTCAATTAATTTTAAACCAATTTATTATGAGAAATAGATTTTTACAACTGGTTTTTTTTATCGCTCTCCTTGTGAGCGCAAGTATCAATCTTTGGGCGCAGGAGGATGCCGAAGCCCCCACATTTGCGGAAGAGGAAGAATATGGGGATGAAGAGGTGTGGGCTCCCGGGCCCACCTTCTACCAGCAAGTGGTGGATTTCTTCAGCCGGCATGGGGTAGTCATCACTTCGGTTTTTGATGAACCGAGAATGGCCTATCAAGGTGCTTTGAAGGATGAACTTGCCACTGCATTCCTCGTGCAAGATTACATGCTGGTCAATGTGCGGACGGTCGGTGACATCCTGTGCCAGATTATGAAGGCACGGTATTGCGGGCCCCATTCCGAGGTGATGGATTTTGAGAGGATTCAGTATAGCACCTCCTGTATGGATTTCAAGGAGTACATGGAGCATTATCCCAATTCAAGTCGCTGGCACGAGGCTTATGACAAGTTTATGGCCACTTTATTGGCCACAGTATGGCGAAGCGCCTGTTCTCAGGAAGACGAGGCCTATTACCAGAAATACCTGGAATTGTACAACAAGTTTTCGTATGAGTATTGCAGAGAAATGTATGATGAGAGTGAGGAGGTGCCTGAGAACTGCCGTCTGCACTCTTTCGATTACGAAGGATATGACAAGATGCCTTTTTGTGAGAAGGCCGACGAGGCGGAATCCAAGTTGGCAGGGCTGAGACAAAGACAGAAAGAGGAGGAAACAGTTTGGGAACAGGTGCAGGCAGCCCCCTCGTATGCTTCCTACTCCGCGTATTGCCAAAAATATCCGAAAGGACGGTGGACGGAACAGGCCCAAATGGCCATGTGTGATATGGAACTTCCTGACTGGCAGCGGGCGGTGGCGGCTAATGCCCGCGAAGACTATGAGGCATTCCTGCGCCAATACCCCGACGGCTACTACGCCCCCAGCGCCGCCCGTCACCTCCAAGACGTGTTCCAAGCGGCCCACCACCTTAAACGGGATTTTAGAGTGCTGTTTCCGGTTAAAGAACCTTCAGGAATGGAATATGCGCAAGTGGGCATCGCCAACGACTGCCCCACAGAAAGCACCTACACCCTCACCTATACGGGCGGCACGGGCGGACAAGTGGTGCTGCGACCGGGCGAAACCGTATGGTTGACATTGATCCGGCCTGAATATCCGGAGGAATGCGGCGTTTTGGTGGAAAGCGACAAGGGTGAGGCCAAACTGTACGATTTGCGTATTGACAAAGGTGTGTACCTCATCAAAATCAATAATATGAATTTCAAATCTATCGTTCAAGATGATCCATGGGAGACACCCAAAAGAGAGAAGACATCGAGAGTTGCGAACAAGCTTATACAGGAGGGAAAGCAGAAATTCGGTGCCGACCTGATGTCACCAGAGAGGGATTCTATACATTACTGATATGTCCTCAAAACAAGTACTTTTCGCCAATTTGATTAACCCAATGTTTCTAAATGAGTAACAAAAAATTGACAACCATGGAGTATTTATTAGAAACCAACTTTTATCTTTTTATCATTGTGGTGTACATCCTTTCCTTCACTATCCTCGGTGCGCTGTTAGGTATAATGGCTCTCTTTGAAGAATGGCCCGTTTCCCTAATGGAGATTGTAAAGACGGTGCTGAAAGGGTTGTTTTTCATTATCATATTGAGCTTCATTTTAGGTACATTGTCTTACGGGCTAGGAGTTCTGGGCGAAAATTGTAATATAGACAGTTCGTGCTATCCTGAGTATCTCCCTTATTGATAATCCCTCTCGAACTCACTCCCACACACGCGACGAACAGGAGACTGTTAACGAATCCTTTTTTTTCTCAATGAATTTCAGTGATATCAAAGATGATTGTATCATGTTGTATTTTCAGCTTTTGTTTAGCGGCCTTCGCAAAATCCAGAATACAGCTGCCCGCTATATATTGTCTGGTAAATTGAAAAGCAGCCGAGAACGGTAAGCCCGGAGCACAATATTGTTTAAGCGTTTTTTTTTGAACTCATGATAGATTTCCCCTTTCCCATCACTATATAAAGTAGAAGCTGATTCAGTTACACGAACTTTTCAGTTGAAACAAAGATAGTAAACAATTAATATCAATCTTAAAATTAAATAGTTATGAATGGGGTAAATATGTGTACAACTTGTATGGCACGACATTTTGATTCGCAAAAGGGAATTGTTTGCAGCACAACAGGCGAGAAATGTACTTGTGAGGGCTACTGTCAGAATTATCAGAAGGATGAAAGTAAGATCCAAGATGATGCCTATGTGCACAATAGATGGCGCAAAATAAGCAAGCCATTTTGGCTTCAAATCATCCTTACACTAATGCTCGTCAGAGGACTTGTTTTCGTTCTTAAATTGATGACCATTGGATTCATTTCAATGTAGTTAAGTTATTGTAATCATTAAAATATACAAATATGAAAACAAAATTTTTACCAGTTCTTATCTTTGCCGCACTGTTTGTGGACACAATTTTTAACTTGTCGGCACATAAAGGGAACGGTGTGCGACAATGCTCAAATGAGACGCCAGTGTATGAATGTAGTGTTTTGTCTACTTTAGAAAATGTATCAACCGTTTCTATTAACAAAAAGAAACCAGACCGCTGGCAGTCCCTTTTGAACATTCTGTCCCAAAATGGCGTTGACACTAACGGACTTAACGTTACGTCAAAGGTACATATCACCAATCTCATTGCATTCGACTTAAAGAAAGAGTACAAAATAAAAGAGAGAATGATACTTGAGGATGAGATGTTGGGCACTATTCTCACCGACCTTTATAGGAAAAAGATGTCAGGTAAGAAAACGGATGAGAAATATGATTATGAGATTTTGAGATATGACCCGACAATCGATGATTCAAAATATGAAGCTTTTGTAAGAAAGTATCCATCCTCACGTTACAACGAAGAATTGCAGTCAAAATATCTTTGTTTGGAACAATATCGCAGTTGGGATAGGTGTCAATCAGACGAGGAAGAAACAGCTGTGTATAATATGTTTGGAGTGAGTCACTGTCCATATCCTGGCTTTGCGAGCTTGGCTGAAAGCAACAATGCGAAGCGTGCAATCAAAGAAGATTGGGATGCGGCCAAAAGAATCCATACTATACAGAGTTTCCAAAGTTTTATACATAAATACCCCTTAAGCGATAAAGCTAAAATTGCCCAAAAAGAGATTGAGGAGATTAAAGTTTGGAAACAAGCTGAGGCAGCAGGAACTCATAAGAGTTACAGCCACTACTATACCTTGTATCGCAATGGTAGTATGGCGAAAGTAGCGATTGATAGACTTAGAGAGATAGAAGAACCAGCGTGGAGAGATGTCCAACAGCAAAACACGGTAACCGCATACGAGCGTTTTGTTGAACAGTATCCTGACGGCTATTACCGCGATAGTGCACTAAACCTGCAACTTGACATAGAACTATCAAAGTTTAAGGATTACGAAGATGATATGGAAGAAAGTTCTCCATTGGGTTTTAACGACCGCCAAGGATACAGTCAGATTTTTTTAGGAAATGTTGGAAAACCCGGGTCTGGGAGCATTATCTTTTCCCTGAAAGGGCAAAAGCCTTTCAAGGTCTCTTTAGCTCCGGGCGAGTATCAATGGGTTACCCTTCCTAATGGCGTGTATCACCTATATGCCACCTCTGACGGCGGAGCCAAATATAATGGGAAGAATACCCTCAATGTGGAGGATGGAATCTATGCAATAAGGCTCTACGCCTATACTACATTGGCCACAAACGATGATGTAATATCTCCAAAAATAAGAGAGCTTATGTCAACAGATAAAGAGGTGGTTCAACGTTTTGATTCAGAAATAATCTCGTATTGTATTCAAGCAACAGAGCGCCTTAAGGAACAGGATCTCAATACAAAAAGAAAAATTCTGAGAAATGTTTTCAGACGTCAGTGTGAGGAGGATAATGATAAAGAATCATACGAACTTATATTCGAAATTACAGAAACTGAAGAGGGAATAGATTCAATCATACAGTTATTTCTTGAAGAGATTAAATCAGGTGAATAGATGTTGATACACAACATATTGATGTTTGTGTTTTTGAAAAAAATTGTAACGGCTTTTAGTACATGAAAAAGAAATCAAGTTTTAGTTATGTGCTATAAATATTAAATCGTAAAACAAACTAAAAATAAATGAGTTATGAATACATTTTTTCTTAGAATCAGAAACATTTTGAAGAGCAAGAATTATACTGTGAATGGTATTTCTTTCAAGATGATGTTTGTTGATGGCGGCGCTTTTGAAATGGGTTCCTACCGCAGTTCTTTATCAAGTCCGGTTCACCATGTGATTGTGGACAGCTTTTATATCGGCGAGACAGTGGTGACACAGGGACTTTGGAAGGCCGTGATGGGCGAACCGGCACCATACTATAGCAACGACAACATGCCTGTGGAAATGGTCTCATGGAACAATTGTCAAACGTTTGTAAAAAAATTGAACGAACTGTCTGGTGGAACCTTCCGTCTTCCCACAGAAGCAGAATGGGAGTTTGCGGCATATGGTGGCGGAAAACGCAGTCGTTCCCATATCTATGACAGGTATAGTGGAACCAATGATGTTGGAAAAATCATGACGGGAGAGAAGTGTGAAGTGAAGCATTTCATTCCTAATGAGCTGGGATTGTATGATATGAACGGATGTGTTTGGCAATGGGTCAATGACTATTATGGTGAATTCAGTGGAGAAACACAGACCAACCCCAAAGGTCCTGAGAGCGGATCTGCCCGTGTGACACGCGGGGGATGTTATGGCAATGCTGAGCTGGCGAGTGTTTTGTGTACGGTCTCCAGCCGCAACCATTACCCTCAAGATTCAGGAGTTCCCGGTTTGGGCTTTCGTCTGGCCATGTCTGTGTAGCAGGAATGACAGACCGGTGATCCCAATCCATATCTGACAGGGGGAGCACAAAAACGAAAGGCAGCCGCGCCGTTCATGTTTTCAGCTCCCCCAGTTTCTCATTATGGTAAAAAGTTTTTGATGGAGGCGGTCAATGTTCATAAATATTATGTACTTTTGCCGCTGATATTATAAATGTTTCATTTACAATTGGCCATGAAAGGAAAACAAATTTGTTCGTATTTGAAGTCGGTGCGGCGCGAGGTGGCGGCAGCCAATGGCATTGACTTGGAGATTCCCGACTGTACTTTCGAGGGGGAATGCCCCGGCACGTGTCCCCGTTGCGAAGCGGAGGTGCGGCAGCTGGAACAGGCACTCTCACACCGGCAGAGTCTTTCCCAGAAAGTGGCCATCGTCGGAGTGGCGATGGGGCTGGCTCTTTCCGGCATGACAGCTGCTTCGGCCCAAAACGTGAATCCGCCGGATAGTGTCAATTGTAAGGACTTAGTGCTTGGATTTGCAGATGATGAAACATCCGCAGATGAAGAAACAATAGTGGGAGATGCGCGTTTCCCGCAGATAAGGGCTGAGTTTCCTGGCGGAATGTCTGCATTACAGGAATTTCTTGCGGCAAACTGTCACTATCCGCAAAAAGCTCGAGAAAACGGACAACAAGGTGTGGTGCTGCTTGAATTTGTGGTGGAGAAAGATGGCACCATCTCCAATATAACTGTGCTGCGCGGTGTCTGTGAGGCTCTTGACGAAGAGGCCATCCGGGTGGTAAAAGCCATGCCGAAATGGAAGCCCGGGGAAAACAATGGCCAGCCGAGCCGCTCCTATTTCCAGCTGCCCATCACATTTGCAATAGAGTAATTTTTTTTTAATAATGATGTAATATAACTTGATTTCACCATGAAAAAACTTCTTCTTATCTTCTTTTTGCTGGCCATTGTCGCTACAGGAATACAGGCCCAGACCTTCGTCCAAAAGTGCAGTACCGGGCAAGAGCTCAGGTATCAAATCCAAGCCGACCAGAAAACGGTGGCATTGGTGGAAATTGTGATGGAAGACTATCCTGACGATGACTATCCTGGAGACTTGGTCATCCCGGAGAAAGTCACCTACAAAGGGAGGAGTTATCTTGTTACTACCATCGGGAAACGGACATTTGTTGGCAATTATGGAGTACTGCAGACCGTCACCATTCCCAAATCTATCACATTCATTGATGAAAGCGCATTTGGTGATGGAGGGGAGACCGGCATTTATGATGTGAAGGTTGCTAAAGACAATCCCATATATCAGGTGGAGGCTGAAAACAATGAAGATTCAACAATGAGCTCAGTAACATGGACAACAAGGCTCATAGACAAACGCACGCAGAAAGTACTTTGGTTCACTGTGGAAGAGTTAGTATTTTCGAATGATCCGGAAGAAATAATAGTTGAGCCGGAAATGAAAGAATATTTTATGGATGAAATAGTAGAAGTTGAAGAAGAGGAGCCCGTCACCCGCATCCCTGCATCCCTTGCTGAATTTCCCGGCGGGATGGCTGCATTACAGGAATATCTTGTCACGAACTGCCAGTATCCGCAAGAAGCTATAGAACAGGGACAGCAAGGCGTGGTGATGATTGAATTTGTGGTGGAGAAAGATGGCACCATCTCCAATATAACCGTGCAGCGCGGTGTCTGCGAGGCGCTTGACGAAGAGGCCATCCGGGTGGTGAAAGCCATGCCGAGATGGAAGCCTGCCGATGACAATGGGCGGAAGTGTCGCTCGTATTACACCATTCCTGTCATCTTTTTATTGAAGTAAATTTTTACGTTGCAAGCCTCGGGACGATTGTGTAATGATTTGATTTGAAAAATGAGAAAAACAGCAAGAACACCTTTGCGGGAACGCCCCTTCCCGGACTACACGCGTACGGAAGAGTTGTGGAATATGTCCACTCATCTTGTGGGGGTGGGGTGTGCCATTGTCATGATGTGGATGGCAGTGCGGGCCTCATTGGAAAGTGGCTCGCGCTTGGCCTTGGAGTGCAGTATCATTTATGTGACTGCGGTGCTGATTACTTTTCTGTCTTCCAGTATCTATCACGGCTTGCCCAAGGGAATGCCCAAACAGGTAATGCGCGTGGTGGACCATTGCGATATCTTTTTCACGATTGCCGGCACCTATACCCCTATCACCCTGCTGGGTATCAATCAGGTGAATCCTGCTATGGGATGGTCTATTTTCGGTGTGGAGTGGGGATTGGCCGTTGTTGGGGCCACCTTGAACGCCATTGATTTGAAAAAATACTCCAAATTTTCCATGGCTTGCTATCTGGGTATGGGCTGGTGCGTGATCATCAGCCTGCGTGACACAGTACTGGCCATGACATGGCAGGGTTTCTTGTGGATTATCGGGGGAGGAGTGGCATTTACCATTGGCGCAGTGCTTTACCTGATAGGAAAAAAGAAACCGTACAGGCATTCCGTCTTCCATGTTTTTGTGTTGATTGGAATTGTGATGCAGTTTTATGGAATTTGGCGGTATTTGCTTTGATTTTTGTATTTATTCTTATGAATTACGCAAGCGTAATTGAGAGATTTTTTTCATTTCCATTTCTCACATAGTCACGAGAGTATTTTTCATCCCTTTGAATGACGGCGAACATCCGGCTGACCAGTTTGGCCCGTATGACATTCAG
>JAFZWE010000022.1 GCA_017617445.1 Bacteroidales bacterium
CGGGGTCTGGGCCGGGCAGACCACACCGTTGTGCACGTCCGACAAGGTAAGGGTGAGGTCGTAGCCCTGCCCTTCAGGAAACACGTTGCTGATGCTGGTCATCCCCAGGCCGCTCTGGCCGGTGCTCCAGTTGAAGGTGGTAGTGGCATCGTCCTGATGGTAGCTGAAGTCGTTGTCAGGATAGGTACCGTAGCAGACAAGGTGGATGGTGTCGCCCGGACAGAAGTCGATATAGTAGTAGCCGTCGTTAAGTTCTGTGTCAAAATGTGGGGTGGGCACGCTGTTGGCGAAGTCGATGTTGGCGTGGATACGCTGGCACGGTTCGGAGCAGGTGATGAGCAGTTCAAATCCGTCACCGCCGACAGAGTTGGCTGCGGAGACGAAGTGCAGGGTCAGTGCACCAGTGGGGTTTTGGATAGTGGCGGAGGCCTCTTGGTCGCCCAGCTGGATTTGGTTACCGTTGTTCACCCAGTTGGAAGCTGCGGAACCGATCATCAACGGAATGGAGTCATTGTTGGGGTCCGTTCCGTTATAGATGTACAGTGTGTCGGTTTCTGCGATGTCCATGGCCATGAAGCGGATGGTGACCACGCCGCTGTTGGGGTGGATGGTCAGCCAGTCGTTGCGTCCGGCGCCGTAGCCACCGGTGCTGCCGCCGATATCATAGACGGTGCCGCTGCACGTGGTGATGTCCGTCTGGGATCCGCCCATGTTGTAGGTTTGTGCGAAAATGGCATTGCCAAACAAAACACAAAAGAACAAAAGGAATACTATTTTTTTCATTTTAATGATAATTAGTGACTACTACACAATAAATGACTCCCACTTTCCATAAAACGCTGCAAAAATAGCGTTTTTTTTCATACAAACCAATATAAAAAAAGAGCGGCGTATCAGCCGCTCTTTTTTATATAGAACAAACAGATTACCAAGCGAATAACGGACGATTCTGCATCATCTCGTTCACCTGACCGCGGGTCTTGGCGATGAGACCTTCGTTGGTAGGATCGCTGAGCACAGCGTCAATCATGTCCACAATCACACCCATCTCGTTCTCTTTGAGTCCGCGAGTGGTGATGGCAGGCGTACCGATACGCAAACCGCTGGTCTTGAACGGGCTGCGGCTGTCGAACGGAACCATGTTCTTGTTGACAGTGATGTCGGCGGCCACAAGAGCGTTCTCGGCTTCCTTACCGGTGAGTTCGGGGAACTTGGTGCGGAGGTCGATAAGCATAAGATGGTTGTCGGTGCCGTTGCTGATGACTTTGTAGCCTTTGTTGACGAAAGCAGCGCACATGGTTTTGGCGTTCTTCATCACCTGCTGGATATACTGGTCATAGCTGTCGGTGAGGGCTTCGCCGAGGGCGACAGCCTTAGCGGCGATGACATGTTCCAGCGGGCCACCCTGTACGCCCGGGAAGACGGCACTGTCGAGCAGTGCACTCATCTTCTTGATTTCGCCCTTCGGGGTGGTCTTGCCCCACGGGTTGTCAAAATCTTCGCCCATCAGGATGAGGCCGCCACGGGGACCGCGGAGGGTCTTGTGGGTGGTGGTGGTCACAATGTGGCAATATTTGACAGCATTGTTCAAATAACCCTTGGCGATGAGTCCGCTGGGGTGGCTGATATCACCCATGAGGATGGCTCCGATCTTGTCGGCAATCTGACGCATGCGCGCCCAGTCCCAGTCGCGACTGTAGGCGGAGGCGCCACCGATGATAAGTTTCGGGCGGGTTTCAAGGGCGCGGGCTTCCATCTTGTCATAGTCAATCATGCCAGTCTCCTCTTCTACACTGTAGTCCACCACGTTGAACATGATGCCAGAGAAGTTTACCGCGCTACCATGACTGAGGTGACCGCCGTGGTTGAGGTTCATTCCCATGAAAGTGTCGCCGGCGTTGAGGCAAGCCATGAAAACGGCCATGTTGGCCTGTGCACCGCTGTGGGGCTGCACGTTGGCCCAGCAAGCGCCGTAGAGCTGTTTGGCACGCTCAATGGCGATGGTCTCGCTCTGGTCAACAATCTGGCAACCACCGTAGTAGCGTTTGCCCGGATAACCTTCGGCATACTTGTTGGTCATCACACTGCCCATGGCTTCCATCACCTGGTCACTAACAAAGTTTTCAGAAGCAATCAGCTCAATACCCTTGGTCTGACGATTGCGTTCCTGTTGGATCAAATCAAAAATTTTGGTGTCTCTTTCCATTGAAATAAAATATTTTAATTTGTTATTATGTTTATAATCAATAAATTATATAAAATAAAGACGAATGCAAACTTACAAGTTTTTTTAATGCAATGGTAGTCTTAACAAAACAAAATTTTGGACTAAAAAATCTCCATTTCGCATCCCCGCATAATCGAATCTACAATAGGTTACGTATATGCCAATTTATGGAGACACGATGAATCGCGTCTTTACAGGATGCGCTTCACAAATGTCACCCCGCAATCAATGGTAGCGCCTTACAGCTTGTTGTACGCCGGTGAGAAGGTGTCACCCTGTTTGACATCGCCGGTGCTAATGCCTTTCTTCAGCCATCGGGCGCGTTGTTCGGAAGTGCCATGGTTAAAGTTTTCAGGCACGGTGTAACCCTTGGCCCTCTTTTGGAGGTAGTCGTCACCGATGCGCGAGGCGATGGCAAGTCCCTCCTCAATGTCGCCGTCCTCCAGGGAGTTGAACATCTTGTTGTCCTGATGCGCCCACACACCGGCATAGAAGTCGGCCTGCAGCTCCAGACGGACACTGATCTTGTTGCTTTCGGTTTCGCTGAGGCGGCTCATCTGGTTGTGCGCCTCTTGCAATGTGCCCAAAAGGTACTGGACATGGTGCCCCACCTCGTGGGCGATGACGTAGGCATAGGCGAAGTCGCCGGCACTGCCGAACTGCTTCTGCATATTGCTGAAAAAGGAGAGGTCGATATAGACGCTCTGGTCTGCCGAACAATAGAACGGTCCGGTGGAGGAACTTGCACCTCCGCAGCCCGATTGTACGGCGTTAGAGAAGAGCACCAGTTTCGGCGGGACGTAGGTTTTGCCCATCTTCTTGAACTCGGCGCTCCACACGTCCTCGGTGCCCGCCAGTATCTGCTTGGCAAACGTAGCCAACTCCTCCTCTTCCGCCGTGGGCGTGTAGGCAGTTTCTGTGCCACCGCCAAGGTTGATATTCTGCAAGGCCGACGACGGGTCCTTGCCCATAAACAGGGCGATAATGGCGACGATGATGGCACCGCCGATACCGATGCCAAGCCCCGCCTTCTTGCCACGGCGGTCATCCACATTCGTGCTGATTCTTCTCCCTTTAAGATTCATGACAGGTGGTTTTGCAGTTATTTCACCTCTTTCTGGGGAGGCCACACATTTCTCCAGCCATAGAAGAAACCCAAATGGTAGCGGGCTGAAAAATAGTACACCAAATGTTTCAGCTTACCCCAAGGCATATAGATGAACAATAGCGTGCAAAGAATATAGTAAACCGCCGATATCGTCCCGTTTTCCCCAGCCGTCAGCAGGAAGAGTGCCGTGCCGCATTGGAACAGGGTAGTAAACAGATTGGAGAGATAGTCATCCGGATTGGCAAGACTATTCAAATTCTTGTTTATCAATCTCTTAATCAAAAGCAGTACTCCACACAAAGCGGATACTGACACACACAGTCCCAGCACAATGTTGAGCCATTCGGGATAAAAATCATTCACCCCAAAAAGCGACAGAATATAGAGCAGGAAGGAGAGAAAAATCCCCAAATGGAAAATGATGCCCCCCGCATAGGTAGGAAGGTGCATGTACGCAGACTCCTTGTTGGTCGGCATCATGGCCACAGTGTTGGAATAGACCACTCCTTGGGTGACATTCCCGCTGGGAATGGAGAAATCCTTTGGTTTGCCCAACCGGACAATCCGCACAAAATGCGTCAGCATCATCACAAGACAGAAAGCCAGGGCGATTAATGATATGATTTGTAAAATGCTCATACTTCAGGCATTAAGATTGAAAGGTTTAAATTGTCCCCCTTCTTTTTTAAGAAGAGGTGCACGAAGTGCGGTAGTTGTATAGAAATTTGAAAAATAAACTAGGGGTATGTTTTTTCTACTACCCTGGCCGACGGCCACCCCTTCCACATAGAAGGGGAATCGCACGCCGACATATTCACTATTACACGCATCCGTCAGGTTTGGGCAGACCGGCCACACGACAGGCGCCACGGGCGGGACCCAGCGGGAAAAGCTCATAAATCTGTTTCAGTTTGAGCCCGGTTTCCTTGCAGATGACACGCACCATGGGGGCCATCCCCTTTTCCTCATAGTTGTTCCGGATGATTTCAATCACCTTCCAGTGATCTTCGGTCAAGTTTTCAATACCATCCTCCTTGGCAATCAAAGCGGCCAAGTCGCGGTTCCAGAGTTGTGGTTCCAGCATGAAGCCGTCGCCATCCATTTCAATGTTTTGGTTTCCTAATTGCATATCATTTATTTTTTAGTGATCAAAATCCGGCTGCCATTATCGCTGCCAGATGAATTATTTTTTCCGTTTTTCATACTGTTCCAGAAATTCCGGAATGGAGTTCATCTCAATGCGCCGGTTCAGAATAATCTCCTTCTTCTCATTGATGATGAACATGGAGGGATTTCCGCTTTCATAGATGTTATAGGCGTCCAGGTAATCCACATTTCCCTTGTTACCACCCACATTGACCCATGGATAGTTGTTTTCGCGCACATACTTCTTCCAGCGGGCAATGTCGGCGTCGTTGGCCACGGCATACACGTCAAAATTGCGTTTCCCAAGATGTTCCAGGGAGTCGTAAACAGCGCGCAGTTTCTGGGATTCCTTCTTGCAGGTGGGACAATCCGGATCATAGAACCACAGAATCGTGTAGGGTTTGGTCTTTTCCCCGTACGGGTGGTAGGAGGAGATCCACTTGTTGAAATCATCCGTCAGTGTGGTATCCGGAATAATCATCTCCACCGACTGCTTGCCAATGAGGATGGGTTCCAAGTGCTTGACGCGTTTGGAATATTTCCGGAGCAGGTCCTCGTCGATCCACGTACACTTGCCCTGAAGGTGGTTGTTCTTTACGATATGGACAAACACGCCGTCATGACCGAGCAGCTTGCTGGTTTCATAATTATAAGAAAGCCAATCAATAAAATAGTGGTACATCAGGGTATCCGATGCCGTTTTTTCAAGCACCATATCTATATATTTGCAGATGGTGTCAGGTTCCTGGTATTGCAAATATTTATTGAAATACTCTTTCACCCTGGGGTCAAGCAGCGGGGTGAAAATCAGGCGGCTGTCGCCGAGGTCCACATTATCCCAGTAGTGGGTGAGGAAATAGCGCAGTTGGAAGGTAGAGTCTATGGTTCCGTCGGGCCTGGTGGGCGGGTCCGGCACTTGGATCTGCTGGTAGCTGCGCTGCATTTTTGCAAAAAGATAGTCGGGATGGCTCTCAATAATTCCATGGATAAAGTCCTCCATTTCCTGATTGAGTTCTTCCATCAGACGGGTATATTTGTCAATATCCGCTTGATTGTCAACTTTCTTAGCTTCATCTAAGGATTTACGGTACTCGGACATCTGCTTTCCTGCCACGGAAGATTTCCGCTGGAATTCCAGCAGCACATCATTCTGTGGGGAGCCGGTCATGGAGACTCCCTCCACCTGCCCGGTGGTGTCGCACGTGACCACAAAACTCTGGGGGCCGTCCACTACAAAATCCATGTAGGGATAATGTTTCTGGCTGACCAATTTATACAGTCCCCCTTGGTACTCTTTCTCGCCGCGGAACACATATTGCGGACCCTTGGAGGTCGGGGTCATGCGAGCTGAATCCTTGAGAATCAACTTGTCGCGATAATATACGGCGAGATAGACGATACTATCTTTGGCATGGGGAATGTTGAACACAAAATTATGTCCGAGCGGGGCTTGTGATTTGGCAGATTTCTTTTGTGCATACAATCCGCCAGGCAGAAGCAAGACCGCGGAAAGCACCCATAGCATCAATGATTTTTTCATTTTACAGTATTTTATTCCAAATAATGTTTCCGTAAAAATTCATCCAGTTCCTCCAACGTAAAATTACGCAGGATTATTTTATTTTCGCTATCCAACAGCAGGGACGCCGGAGTGGTGACCAGACTGAAATAGTCCACAATATCCATATTCACACCTCCCAAACCATCGCAAGTGTTGATCCAAGAGAGGCCCCATTCCGCCACCATCTGTTTCCACCGGTTGACATCTTGGGTGATGGAAAATGCAAACACCTCAAAATCGTACACATCTGCCTTCTCCTGGTAATATTCATACAATGCAGGTGTTTCCACCTGACAGTCTTCACAATCGGGGTCCCAGAACCACAGCACGGTGTAGGCATGGGATATATCTTCTGTGCTCTCCTTTTTCCCATCCGTATTCAAAGCTTCCAATGGAGGGACGACCACGCCCGGCAGCACGCGACGCTTTCTCTCAATGCTTCGTTTCAGCACCCGCTCGTAGGTATCAGAGAGCAGCTGGAGCCCGCTGGGCACATAATACTTGTCATACAGATGCACCAAAATCTCGTCATAGAGCGGCTGGTTGTCCATGTTGTAGTATTTGAGCACCCGCGCCATATAGTATTGTCCTATCTCCGTATCCATTCCGTAACGGTCGAAAACAGAGTCGATGACAGCGATTTTTTCGGATTGTAATTTACTGGAAATAAGTTGGTTGAAAAGAGGATGGCGGAGCAGCCGGGCATCGGGGTAGGGGCATTGTTCCAAACCAAGATATTCCAGAAGTAGATACTTGTACACCAAATCATGACCTTCGCTGTGGGTCTCAAAAACAACGGGCTCAGGGATATAGCCATCGGTGGTGTTGATGCTGAAATGCGCCAGCTGGTAGGCGAGGTTTTCGGATGAGCCCTCGATGTGCGACACACCATCCGTCCAGTAGGTGAACTGTCGGCTCTCGGAGATGACAAGGGAATGGGGTTCCATGCCGGCCACTGACACTTCGTAAAGACCGTCCGGCAGATTCCTGCCCTTGAACACGGAGATACCTTTCCGCACGACGGCACTGTCGTAAACCTGCCGCTCGTCGCCAAAGAAACCGGTGAGATACGCCATCTCCCCCTCACACGAAGCGTTCCCTTGGTACCACTTGAATGTGATACGATAGGATTTCTTCTGCGCAAGAAGAGTTCCTACCATACAGAAACACAACAATATAACGAAGAAAATCCTCTTCATTGTCCAAATCGGTTTTAGCTGGCAAAGATACGATAAAATCAGCAATCTACAATTGAGAGACGCATTATCTTCAAAAATGTTGATTGAAAATTCACGGCGGACGTTGTCCATTGCACATTGTTTTGTACCTTTGCCGCCTCAAAAGCAACCCTGCTTGGCATTGAAAGTCCAGGCCATTATAACACTTTAAAGGATTATCTTTTATGATCAAACCCTCCATTCCCAAAGGCACCCGCGACTTCTCCCCTATTGAGATGATGCGTCGCAACTATATTTTCCAGACCATCCGTTCCGTCTTCGAGCGACACGCCTACCTTCCCATAGAGACCCCATCCATGGAGAACCTCTCCACACTGATGGGCAAATACGGTGAAGAGGGCGACCGTCTGCTATTCAAGATCCTCAACTCCGGCGACTTCACCCAGCATGTGGACATGACCGAACCCTCCTCCACCCGGCTGGCTGCCCAGATTTGTGAAAAAGGGCTCCGCTACGACCTGACCGTGCCCTTTGCACGCTATGTGGTCCAGCACCAGAACGAGATCTTTTTCCCTTTCAAACGCTACCAGATGCAGCCCGTATGGCGCGCCGACCGTCCCCAGAAAGGACGCTACCGCGAGTTCTACCAGTGCGATGCGGATGTTATCGGCACCAACTCCCTCCTCAATGAGGCGGAACTGATGCAGATTACCTCCGAAATCTTCCAGAAGTTCGGCATCGCCGTGGTCATCAAGGTCAACAACCGCAAGATCCTCTCCGGCATTGCTGACGTACTCTGTGAATCGGACAAAATCACCGACATCTGCACAGCGATTGACAAGCTGGACAAGATCGGCAAGGAGAACGTCTGTGCCGAACTGCAGGAGCGCGGACTCAGCTGCGAAGCCATTGAAAAACTGCAGCCGTTCTTTGATTTCGGCGGCACCAATGCCGAAAAACTGGAGCGTTTGGCCAGCATTTTCCAAGAGAGCGAGACCGGCACCAAGGGAGTGGAAGAATTGAGAAAAATGCTGGAATACGCCGAACTGCTGAAAATACAGACCCCCATTGAACTGGACATCACGCTGGCCCGCGGCCTCAACTACTACACAGGAGCCATCTTTGAAGTAAAAGCCCTCGACGTGAGCATCGGCAGCATCTCCGGCGGAGGTCGGTACGACAACCTTACCGGCATCTTCGGACTGAAAAACGTATCGGGGGTGGGCATTTCCTACGGTGCCGAACGCATCTACGACGTGCTCAATGAGTTACAACTCTTCCCGAAATCCCTGGAGAATCCCGTCCAAGCCCTGTTCCTCAATTTCGGGGAAATGGAAGAGCGCTATGCCCTGGAAGCCCTGCAACAACTGAGAGACGCGGGCATCATTGCCGAAATCTTCCCCGACAAAGCCAAAATCGGCAAACAGATGACCTTCGCCAACAACAAAGGAATCCCGTTTGTCATCATGGCCGGTGAAGAGGAAATCAAAGACAAAGTGTTCACCCTGAAGAACATGGAGAACGGCGAACAGGAGAAACTGCCCATCAATGAAATCATTGACAGACTGAAGAGGAAATAACAATAACCTCTTTTCATCCAATAAAAAAGTTGTAAACCAGATTATTACAAAGTTTACAACTCTTCACATCCCATAAAGAATGTTATTCCACGGCTTACAATCCCCATTTTGGGGGATTGCAGGCTTTTTGCTGTCAATGTATTTTTGCAGCCGTAATTGTTAAGGGAAATTCTCTTGAAGCCATACAGAAAATTTTAGCATTTAGCAATTTAATTGGTTGTTTATCAAAGAAAGCGGGACAATGTCCCGCTTTCTTTGTTTTCAGCCATAAAAAAAACTTATGCTATTTCTTGTTCCCCTGGTTGGCGACAGCATCCATCAGCTTTTTCACTGTCTCCTCATCCGCGAGGAAATAGTCTTTCTGGAGTTTCATATTATCATCAAACTCAAAGATATATGGAATACCGGTCGGCAGGTTGAGGCCGATAATATCCTCATCGGAGATGTTTTTCAACACTTTGATGATACCGCGGAGGCTGTTGCCGTGGGCGGCGATGATGACGTCATTGGACTCCCGGACTTTGGGGAGAATCACATTTTCCCAATAAGGCACGATGCGTGCGATGGTGTCGCACAGGGCCTCGGTATGGGGCTTGGCCATCGGGTCGTCAATATTCTTGTAGCGCGGGTCCAGGGCGGGGTTGCGTTCATCGTCGTCGCTCAGGCTCTCGGGACGGATATCATAGCTGCGGCGCCACATCTTGATTTTCTCGGGACCGTATTTTTCGGTCATCTCGGCCTTGTTGAAACCCTGCAGGGCACCATAGTGCTTTTCGTTCAGCCGCCAGCTCTTCTCCACGGGGATCCACAGCTGGTCCATTTTTTCCAGAACGATATTCAGGGTTTTGATGGCACGTTTCAGGAAGGAGGTGTAGGCATACTCAAAGCAGAAGCCGGCCTCTTTCAGCGCAGCGCCCGCCTCGGCCGCTTCCTGCAGCCCTTTTTCAGACAAATCCACATCGGTCCACCCGGTAAACAGGTTGGCCTTGTTCCATTCGCTTTCGCCATGGCGAATCAGTACTAATCTATGCATGGTTTTACAATTAAAAAATTACAGTGTACAACAAACAATTATTTTCTAAGAAAACACTCAACACCCAACGCGGTTGTTTTTAGGGAAAACGACCGTAGGTTTGAACGTCTTGGCCTCTTCAAAATCCATGGTGGCGTAGGAGATGATGACGACAATGTCGCCGACAAGCACTTTCCGCGCGGCAGGACCGTTCAGGCAGATGACGCCCGAATTCTTCTTCCCCTTGATGACGTATGTCTCAAAACGTTCGCCGTTGTTCATATCCAACACCTGAACTTTTTCATTTTCAATCAGATTAGCGGCTTCCATCATCGCCTCATCAATGGTGATGCTACCAACATAGTTCAAATTGGCTTCTGTGACAGCGACCTGATGGATTTTGGATTTTAAAACTTCTATCTGCATTTTTATGAATTTAAGGCATTACCTGCCATTATTTATATCTAATATTGTCAATCAATCTGACCTCGCCCGCATAAACCGCGATACATCCCACCACGGAATCGGCGTCTCGGAGGTCGCGGATGGGTTGCAAGGTTTCTCCGTCAACGATGGCGTAATACTCCAGCTTAAGGATGTCAACCTTGGCGATTTCCTTTGCCACAAACGCTTGGATATCCTCCACGCGGGTGGTATTCAGCTCTGTGGATTCACGAAGGATACGGTAGATGTTGGCGGCCTTGGCGCGCTCGTCTTCGGAGAGGCGCTTGTTGCGTGAACTGAGGGCCAGTCCGCTCGGCTCGCGTACAATCGGACACGGCACAATCTCCGACTGAATATGGCACTGGTGCACCAGGCTCTTCACGATGGCGATCTGCTGGAAATCCTTTTCACCGAAATAGGCGCGGTCGGGCTGCACCCAGTCGAGCAGGCGGCGCACAATGATGCCCACGCCATTGAAATGGCCGGGACGCGACGGTCCTTCCATCACCTTCTCCAAATCCCCAAAATCATATTGTTCGGTGGCAGGTTCGCGATAAACCTCCTCTGCCGAAGGCGCAAAAACCACATCCACATAGTTCTCAATCAGTTGCAAATCTGCCTCCAGCGTGCGCGGATATTTGACCAAATCCTCCTGATTGTTGAATTGCGTCGGATTGACGAAAATGGAGCAGACGCTGAACTTGTTCTCGTTCCGGGAGCGTTTCAGCAGTGACAGATGCCCTTCGTGCAGGGCGCCCATAGTGGGGACAAAACCAACAGATCCGCCAGCCGCATGAATCTGCGCCATGGCATTTTTCAATTCCTCGATGGTGGTTACTAACTGCATACTTTCTGTAATTTAAGGTCGCAAGATGCTGTTTTTTTATCAAACAACTAAAATTCAGCATTTTGAGGAGTTCTGGGGAACGGAATCACATCGCGGATATTGGACATACCCGTGACGAAGAGGAGCAAGCGTTCAAAACCGAGGCCAAAGCCGGAATGCGGGGCGGAGCCAAATTTGCGGGTTTCCAGATACCACCACACATCCTTTTCGGGGATATGCAGCTCTGCCACACGCTGTTTGAGTTTCTCATAATCCTCCTCACGCTCCGAGCCGCCGATGATCTCACCGATTTTCGGGAAAAGCACATCCATGGCGCGCACGGTTTTACCATCCTCGTTCATCTTCATGTAGAACGCCTTGATTTCCTTGGGATAATCTGTCAAAATCACCGGTTTCTTGAAATAATTCTCCACCAGATAGCGCTCATGCTCCGACTGCAGGTCGATGCCCCATTTTACGGGGAACTCAAACTTCTTGTCGGCCTTCAGCAAAATATCAATGGCTTCGGTATAACCCAGACGGATGAAGTCATTTTCCACAACAAACTTCATTCTTTCAATGAGTTCCTTGTCAAACATATCGTTCAAGAACTGGAGGTCATCCATATTGTTTTCAAGGGCATAGCGGACCAGCGACTTAATAAAATCTTCCGCCAGATCCATATTGTCGTGGATGTCGTTGAAAGCGACCTCGGGTTCAATCATCCAGAACTCGGCGAGGTGGCGCGGGGTGTTGCTGTTTTCAGCGCGGAAAGTGGGGCCGAAGGTATAGATGCCACCGAGGGCGAGGGCCCCCAGCTCACCTTCCAGCTGACCGGAAACGGTAAGGCTGACCGACTTGCCGAAAAAGTCCTTGGAATAGTCCACCTTACCCTCGGGGGTCTTGGGGACATTATTCAAATCCAGTGTGGTGACGCTGAACATTTCGCCGGCACCTTCCGCATCGGAACCGGTAATCAGAGGGGTATTCAAATAGAAATACCCTTTATTGTTGAAATACTGATGGATGGCAAATGCCATGGCATGGCGCAGACGGAGCACGCAGCCGAAAAAGTTGGTGCGTGGACGAAGATGACCGATCTCACGCAAGAATTCCACACTGTGGCCCTTCTTCTGCAACGGATAGCTTTCCGGATCGGCGGTGCCATAAATTTCAATCGTTTCCGCCTGAACCTCAACCACCTGTCCTTTTCCCTGCGATTCCACAAGGGGTCCTGTGACATGCAGGCAAGCCCCCGTGGTAATTTTTTTCATCAACTCCTCATCAAACTTGGACAAATCCGCCACAATCTGCAAATTATGGACGATGGAACCGTCATTGAGGGCGATGAATGCAACGGCGTTGTTCCCGCGCTTGGTGCGAACCCACCCTTTCACGCTAATGGGCGTGCCCAGACCGATTTCTTCGTAATGTTTGATGGCATCAATGATCTTTGTACGTTTCATATTTTATTTATTATTAATATTTTACAATTTAAAAAAATTCCAATTCCGCCATCGGAAACGGGGGTGCAAATTTACACCAAATTCCCAACACGCAAACAGCATATACAATAATTTATAAAATATATTTCACCTCTTTCATCCCACAACAGTAAGGGGTACCGTCATGGGCCAAAAGGAGAAGCCTCCCGAACTCGTCCACCCCAGTAATTTTTGCAGTAACAATTTTATTCTCAATATTATACAAAAAATAGCAATCTTTTCTATAGAGAGCGGAAAGGTAGTTCTGCTGCAAAACATCGGGAGGAGTGGACTTGAATTGGGCGTAATCCTCTGTGAGCGTTGTATGAAGCTGCTGTAAAAGTTCATCCACTTCCAGAGGGTGGCCCAGCAGTTGTCGGAGGGAAACAGGATTGGGCAAATCCGAAGGGAAATCCTGCTGGTTGACATTCAGCCCGATTCCTGCAATTGTGTATCGTAGTTTTTCCCCTTGCACGGCATGTTCTATCAGAATACCCGCCAGCTTTTTATCCCCCACATAAATGTCATTCGGCCATTTGACCTGCACTTCCGGGAGATATGCCAGAAGGAGGCGCCGCACAGCGAGAGTGAAGAACTGGTTGAAACAGAACTGCCGGGCGGCCAAGAGCGGAGGACGGAAATAGAAAGAGGCCAAAAGATTCTGGCCCGCCTCACTGCACCAGCGGTTGGAACCCTGTCCCCTCCCCGCCTCCTGGAAACCTGCGGCAAGGGTATAGAGTTCAGGCAAAGCACGATCGCTCTGCCCATTGGCACGCACCCACTCCTCCATATCGCGGTTGGTGGAGCGGGTGACTTGTTGAAAATGAATCAAGGATGAAATCATGGCGCAAAAATACATCAAAACATTCATAAAAAAGCATATTTTTGCACCCCTAAAAAAAACAAAGATGAACATTGCAGGAATACTGGCAGGAGGCACAGGCAGTCGCATGACGGCAGACATGCCCAAGCAGTTCATAGATTTGTGCGGCAAGACCGTGCTGGAGCGCACGCTGGATGTGTTTGAAAGCCATCCGGACATTCACCGGGTGCTGGTGGTGTCGCATCCGGAATACATGGAGCAGACGGAACGCATCCGGAAGTCGGGGGCGTATGAAAAATGGGACGTCACCGTGCCGGGCGGGCAGGAGCGGCATCTCTCCTCCTACGCGGCGGTGCGCGCCTGTGACGGCTTAGAGGGCCATCTGCTGATCCACGATGCTGCCCGCCCGATGGTCAGTCACGCCCTCATTGACCGGCTGCTGGAGGCATTGCGGGAGGCGGAAGCGGCAGCGCCGGTCGTCCCCCTGCGCGACACCCTCATTGAGGCATCCGGCGAATACATAAAAAGCGTGCCCGAGCGGAAAAAATTCCGAAATGTGCAAACCCCACAGGCTTTCCGCCTCTCCCTGCTGAGAAACGCGTTTTTACAGGCTATTAATGATTCAAACATCTGTTTCACTGATGATTGCAGCGTAATTTTACACTATTTACCCCAGACAAAAATCAAAATGGTGGAAGGAGAAGAACAGAATCAAAAACTAACATATTATTCTGATATAGAATTATTTAAAAAATATTTTCAGAAAATATGAAAAAGCAATTGTCACGTTAAAAAAAAAGAGTATTTTTGCAGCCCAATTGAAACAGAAAAAAAGCATAGAGAGATGTCACGAGTTTGTCAAATTACAGGAAAGAAAGCAATGGTTGGGAACAACGTATCCCACTCCAATATCAAAACCAAAAGAATCTTCAAACCCAACCTCCACACGAAGAAATTCTTCGTTCCCGAGTTGAACGAATGGGTAATTTTGAAGGTTTCCGCTAAAGCCATTCGCACCATCAGCAAAAACGGCGTTTGGAATAGCATTTTAGAAGCAGATAAAAAAGGGGTTTTATAAAATTTTTGTTTGGGATTTTATGAAAGGACTGTCGCCCTCAAGGCGGCAGTTTTTTTTTATTCCCATGCAATAAAAACAGACAATTGCAGTTTTGTGTAAGGTTTTTTTAGAATTTTTCACAACAAACTGATTTTGAAAAAGATAATATTTTTCATAATTGTTTTTTGCGGAGGGATGGCGGTCTATGGTCAGCATGGGGGCACCTTGCGGGGCACCATCACAGACCTGTATGGCAACCCGTTGGACAATGTACTTGTCACCAGCGGGGCCAACGGCACTTCGGACATCACCTCCGCGGATGGGAAATTCAGGCTCTCCCTCCCCTCCGGACGACCCACCGAGGTGTATGTGCAGCATCCTTCCTACAAGGACACCATTCTCACAGTGACCCTCAAGGCCCGGCAGGACACCGCCCTGGAGGTGGCGCTCACCCCGGAAGGCAGCCTGCTGGACGGAGTACAGATCACCGACCATTACAACGACTCCTACACCCGCATTGACCCCAAGACCTCCTTCACCATGCCCACCCCCAACGGAGGAGTGGAGTCGCTCATCAAATCCATGCCCGGCACCAGTTCCACCAACGAACTGAGCAACCAGTACAGCGTGCGCGGCGGAAATTACGACGAAAACCTTGTGTTTGTCAATGACATACAGATTTACAGACCCTTCCTTATCCGCAGTGCGCAGCAGGAAGGGCTCAGCTTTGTCAACCTGGACCTGACGCAAAGCGTGAAATTCTCCGCCGGCGGATTTGAGGCCAAGTACGGCGACAAGATGTCCTCCGTACTGGATGTGGAGTACAAGCACCCCACTACCTACAGCGGAGGGTTCAGCGCCAGCCTGCTGGGAGGCTCTGTATATGCCGGAGGCAAAGTGAAAGATGCCTTCACCTTCCTGATCGGGGTGCGCTACAAAACCAACAGCTACATCCTCAAATCCATGGAAACCAAGGGTACCTATAAGCCCAACTTCTTTGACACCCAGTTTTTCCTGACTTGGAAACTCGCGCCAAAGTGGAGCCTGGAGCTGCTGGGGAACCTCGCACGCAACAAATACAAGTTCATTCCGGAGGACCGCACCACCCGCTACGGGACATTGGAACAGTCGCAACAGATCACCATCTACTACGATGGCCAGGAGGTGGACCAGTATGAGAACTATCTGGGCGGGCTGACACTGAAATTCCAGCCCAACGAGCGGGACCTCTACAAGCTGATCCTTTCCTCCTACTATGCCAAAGAGACCGAGACCTACGACCTGCAAAGCCAGTATTGGCTCAGCGACATACAAGCGGACATGGGCAGCGATGACAACAACATTGTGCAAGAGACCAGCATCCGCGGTTACGGTACCTTCCTGGAACACGCCCGCAACCGCCTCACCGCCATGGTGACCGCTGCCGACCTCCGCGGCATACACTCCTTCCCCTCCAACAAGGTGGAATGGAGCATCAAAGCACAGAATGAGATCATCCGAGACTATATCAAGGAATGGAAACTGACCGACTCCAGCGGGTATGTCATCCCGCAGCCAGCCACCGTCCCCGGCGTGGAAGTGCCCTACGACGATCCCTCCCGCATCCTGGACTTCGGCAACTATTTCTCCACCGTCAACCAGCTCAACACATTAAGAATGAGTGGCTTTGTCCAATCCTCATGGATGATTGACGAGAAACAACAGTTCATGTTGGTCAGCGGACTGCGAGCACATTTCTGGAGTTTCAACCGCGAATTCAACGTGTCGCCGCGCTTCATTCTCTCCTACACGCCGGACTGGAAACAGCAGTGGGTGTTCCGCCTCAAGGCCGGCAGCTACTACCAGCCGCCGTTCTACCGCGAGATGCGCCGCCCCGACGGCACCCTGAACGAACATATCAAGTCGCAACACTCCTACCAGGTGGCCCTCTCCGGCGACTACGACCTGCGCATCTGGAACCGCCCGTTCCACCTCTCCATGGAGGCCTACTACAAATACATGACCGACTTGATCTCCTACAAAATCGACAATGTGCAGATCATCTACTCCGGGGAGAACGACGCCAAAGGCTATGCCACCGGCTTTGACATCAAACTGAGCGGCGAATTCATCCGCGGCATTGAATCCTGGATCTCCCTTTCCCTGATGAAAACGGCGGAAGACCTGCTCCACGACTATTACTACGACGCTGACGGCAACTATGTGGAACCCGGCTATATCCGCCGCCCCACCGACCAACGCTTCGCCATCAACGTCTTCTTCCAAGACCACGTTCCCTTCTTCACCCCCCTGCGCGTTCACCTCAACCTAGTGTTTGCCAGTGGTTTGCCCTTTGGCGCCCCCAACGCACAACGCTATCAGCAAACCCTCACCACCCCCTGGTATCGCCGCGTGGACGTGGGCTTCTCCTACATGTTCCTGGAAGAAACCCGCGACCGGATGAAACACAAAAGCGGATTCCTGCGCGCCATCAAAAACGCAGGACTCTTTTTGGAGGTTTACAACATACTGGGCATCAACAATGTCTCCTCCTACATGTGGATCAAAGACATCAACAACATCATGTCGGCAGTACCCAACTACCTCTCTCCCAGATTGATCAATCTGAAACTGGCCGTGGAGTTCTAAACTCCCGTCTCCTCCGGGAAATAGGCCACCTCCAACGTATAATACTTCTTTCGGATCAAGAATTCATAAAGCAACCATAGGATAAAATATCCGTTGGTGAAAATTTTGTACACCAGCCCCCAAGGTTCAGGAAGAGTGAAGAAAAAATCGGCAAACCATAACAACAGATCGGGCACAAAAAGTATATCCCACCATTTCTCGCGGTCACTGAAAGACAACACAGCCGTCTGGCCGGAACGCACCTCCACCATTCGACTCGCCGAAAAAAAAGGAATCATGCTTTGTATGGTAATGGAATAGGTGCCCTCCGGCATCTGTATCTGAACCTGCGACTCCGGCATCACGCCAATATAGTTGTTGTTTATCAATATTTTATGAGGAATTTTCAAAGAAAATTTTGACCTTTTATTGACAATTTTCAACAAAGACATCTTCTGCATTTTGATTTTTCAGACAAACAGCGGCAAAAATAGAAAAAAAGAATACTCCCCAATTGGATTTTTAATCGTAAATTTGCCGCCTGTTTGAGAAATCACAAATAACCATCCATCAATATGATCAATCCTAAATTATTAAATCCTCAAAGCATCGTCATCGTCGGTGCTTCCAATGATGTCCACAAACCTGGTGGAAAACTCATTAAAAACTTATTATCCAGCCCATTTAAGGGAAAAATATACGCTGTCAACCCAAAGGAATCAGAAGTCCAGGGTATTCACTGCTATGCCAAAGTAGAGGACCTTCCCGAGGTGGATTGCGCCATCCTCGCCATCGCTGCCAAGTACTGTCCTGCCACCGTTGACATTCTGGCAAAGGAGAAAAACACCCGCGGTTTCATCATCGTTTCCGCCGGCTTTGGCGAAGAGAGCCAACAGGGTGCAGAGTACGAGAAGCACATCACCGACACCATCAACAGTGTGGGCGGCAGCCTTATCGGTCCCAACTGCACGGGCTTCCTCAACACCAACTACTGCGGTGCTTTCGACACCCCCATCCCGACCCTCGACCCGCACGGCGTGGATTTCGTGACCGGATCGGGCGCCACCGCCGTCTTCATCAAGGAGTACGGCATCTCCAACGGCCTCACTTTCAACAGTGTATGGGCTGTCGGCAACTCCGCCCAGATGGGTATCGAGGACGTGCTCGAACACCTCGACACCACCTTCGACCCGGAGAAATCCTCCCGCGTCATCATGCTTTATATGGAAAAAATCGGTGACCCGCAGAAGCTGCTGAAGCACTCCCGCTCGCTCATCAACAAGGGATGCAAGATTGCGGCCATCAAGTCGGGCGGTTCCGCCGCCGGCAGCCGCGCCGCCTCGTCCCATACCGGCGCCCTCGCCACCAACGACGCCGCCGTCGATGCCCTCTTCCGCAAGGCCGGTATCGTGCGCTGCCACAACCGCCAGGAACTCACCACCGTGTGCGCCATCTTCATGCACCCCGAGGTGAAAGGCAAGAACATGGCCGTCATCACC
>JAFZWE010000017.1 GCA_017617445.1 Bacteroidales bacterium
TAATTCAGCTTTCATAATAGTTAGATTGAATTAGAAATTGTGCGGCAAAGATACATCAAATCCGAAAGTAAAACATCATGCAATAATATGAAATACAAATAGTTGTAAAAGTGGAAGGTTTTTTGCGAAAAGTGGCAGTTTCTCATCGGAAAACAGCGGGAAACCGACTGTTTCTGTCAGTGAAACCCGTTGACAAATTGTTGATGTTTTTATTTCGTTTGTATTGTTGTCGTTCGTCCTTCACTGATGTATTTATTCATTGTACATTATTGATTCGCGTTGTATCATTACATCTCTGGTTCATTCCATTTTCATGACATTATGCTTCAAAAATCGTTCCAGAATGCAAAATATTGTGTAATTTTGCGCCTTGGAAAACCGTTTCCAAGTACGATGTTTCATAATGATTTTGCAAGATGAAGTTTCCGCACAGTTTCACTTTCGCCGCTTTTTTGATGGTCGCTGCCATGTTTCCATACCAGGTTTCAGCTCAGAGCAACGGCGCTCTGTTCACTGACGAGGCGACGGCCAAGGAGGTGTATTTTTCCGGTAATATGCACGAGGCAGTTCGCCATTTTGATGAACTTCTCCGTGTGGACTCGCTCCATTATGAATACAATCTCTTCGCCGGTTACGCCTATCTCAATTCCAATATCGACCCTGCCAAGGCGGTGCTCCATTTCCGCCGCGCCCAGAAAAACCCGAAGGCGGATCCCTATATCCCGTTCTATCTTGGAAAAGCCCTGATGCGTTGCTATCGCTTTGACGAGGCCGAAGAGTCTTTCCGGACATTTATCAGCAAAGGTCTCAAACTGGATAAAAACGACCTGCCTCCGGAACGTTACATCGCCATGTGCGAGAATGCCAAACTGTTGATCGGGATGGGAAGCAATGTGACCCTGGAGAATTTGGGAGGAGCCGTCAATACGGATTGTCCCGACTATAATGCATATATCAATGCAGACGAAACAGAACTCTATTTCAATTCCCAAAACCAGCAGAACAGCGGCACACAACTGGATTATGACGGTTATAAAATGTCGGATGTGTATGTCGCAGAATGGACGAATGGGCAATGGGGCAAGTCCAAAAAGCTGCAGAGCCCAGTCAATAGCGCGTTGATTGATGAAATTGTTGGCCTTTCCGCCGATGGTTCCACACTTCTGCTTTATTTCAATAACGACAAGGGATTTGACGATCTCTTCCTGTCCCAAAAGGAGAAAAAGCAGTTTACTCGGCCGGAAATGCTGAGCCTGACGGTCAATAGCAATGCTGCTGAAGAGGCCGCCATGCTCTCTCCCGATGGAAACTGGCTCTTTTTCTCCTCCAACCGCCCCGGAGGCTATGGCGGGATGGATATCTATTATTCCCGCAAATTGCCCAATGGTGAGTGGAGCAATCCCAAAAATGCCGGAGCCAATATCAATACCGAGTACGATGATAACAACCCCTACATCGCCCCCGACGGGACAACTTTCTATTTCTGTTCAAAAGGCCACAACAGCATGGGAGGCTACGATATCTTTCGCTCTTCATGGGAAGAGACGGAACAGTTCTTCTCCATTCCGGAAAACCTTTCTTTCCCCATCAACACGCCGGATGACAACAGAAGTATTTCTGTCACCCAATCGGGAAGATATGCGTATGTTGCAGACTTTCGTGCCAACAGCATGGGCGATCTGGACATCTACAAGGTGACGTTTCATGATGTGCCCGCCCCATATACCGTGATTCGTGGCAGTGTGGCCGGCGTGGATTCCACAACGCTGATGGGAGAACTTTCGCGTTACCGTGTGGAAATTCGCGATGCCGGGAGCAAACAGGTGGTTGGAATCTATCGCCCAGACCTGCATGACGGGAAGTTCACCTTTATCCTGCAACCGGGTTTCTATATGGTGGATTATTATGTGGATGGAAAACTGGAGAAAACCACCGAGCTGTCGGTTGCGGACCGGGAGCCTTCCGGAGTGGCACTTGAAATAGAACTGGGCAAATGACCAGAATGGATGTGCTTGATTTTTATGAAAATGAAACTGAGATATTTTATTTTGATTTTGCTTTGCCTATGTGCCTTTGAGGATTTGTCCGCACAGAATTTCCGTGGCGGGCTCCGTGTCGGCTTAACCACCACGCAGATGTCTGGCGATGAGCTGGGAGGCTTCCATAAACTGGGGGCATACGCCGGAGGATTTGTCAATTGGCGTTTTGTGCAAAATGAACACTGGGCCATCCAACTGGAAATCAATTTTGTGATGAAGGGGAGCAGCGCATTCCTCAAGGCGGATAAGAATGGCAATATCGGCCAGAAGTATGTGCTTACCTTATATTATATGGAGGTGCCTTTTCTGGCAAAGTACAGAATCGTGAAGGGATTGGAGGTGGAATTCGGACCTGTGTTCAGCGTGCTGCTGCATGGGGTGGAGAAAGATGCCAATGGCGTGATGCCGGGCCGGATGCCGTTCCGTTTTTATGAAATCGCTTTGATGGGAGGAGTCTCATATCTGTTCAAGGAACACTACGGATTGAGCTTGCGCTATGTCAATTCCATTGTGCCGGTACGGGTGAACGATGGGAATCACTCCATGCGCTACTTGACAAAGAAACAATTCAGTAGCGAGCTTGCATTCAGCTTTTTCTACCAGTTTTAAACTGATTATCAACTGGTCAGCTTGATTTGGGTGTGCGCCTCTACCACGTTGATGGCATAGTCCCCCAGTTTTTCGCTGTCTCCGATGATGTCCATGTAGTTGACTCCGGTCTGGTAGTCGTACTTGTGGTCGTTGATGTCGCTCACGTTTTTCTCTTTCAGCTGGGTGCGGTAGGCATTGATTTCGTTTTCAATGTTGAGCGATTCGCGGGGGTCAACCGTGTGGTTGGAATCTCCGAGGATCTTTTCCATTTGGGTTAACGCATCGTCGCAAAGTTTCCACATGTGCTGGATGTTTTCCAACTGTTCTTGGGTGAAGTTTTCTTTGGAGCGGTGCTTCCGGTTAATGACACGGCTCATGTTAAAACAGCTGTCGCAAATGCTTTCAATTTCAGAAATCTCTCTCAACATACAGCGTATTTGCATTTTACTTTCTGGGCTCAATTTCCCTTCCGAAACGCGGTTGAGATAGCTGGCGATTTCCACTTCCATGTTGTCGCTGATTCCTTCGTATTTTTCAATGCGGGCATAGAGTTTGGCAAAGTCGTCATCCTTTTCAATCTTCAGCAACTGGGGCACGAATCCGAACATGCGGTGTGCGCGCATCGCGAAATGGTTGATCTCTTTGCGGGCTTCCAACAGGGAGAGCTCACCGGTGGACAGCAGACCTCCGCTGATGAATTTGAGCCGCATCTCCTCATCCTCATCTTTACCATGCCCCTTGATGATTTTACATACCAGTTTTTCTAAGAATGGAATGAACCACACCAATATCAGCACATTGCAGGTGTTGAATGCGGTATGAAATGCACATAAAGCATAGTTGATGCGTGTGGAGGCATCGTCGCTCAAGGTGATGTCAGCTTTGGGATCAAAGCCTACGGAAGTGCAGACCAGCGAGATGAAGGGACGGAAGATGAGTAGTACCCAGCAAACTCCGAACAGGTTGAATATCAAGTGGAAAAGTGCTGCTCTTCGGGCAGATGGATTCGCATTCAGTGCCACAATGTTGGAGGTGATGGTGGTACCGATATTTTCGCCCAGCACCAGCGCAATGCCCTGGTAGATGTCGGCCACGCCGGTGGAGCACAGTATCATGGTGATGGCCATGATGGCTACGGAAGACTGCACGCACATGGTCAAAATGCCACCCAACAGCAGGAAAATGACATAGGATAAGAAGCCCAGACTTCGGCAGGAAACAAAGAAGTTCATGACTGTCTCATTGTGTGGGAGATCCATTTCAATGGCATTTTCACGCAGTGTGACAATGCCGAGGAAGAGGAAGGCAAAACCGAAAATGAACTCACCAAAGGACTTGGAACTCCCGTTTTTCATGTAGCTGAGGATGATGCCTAACGCGAATAGCGGGAAGACAATGGAGCTCATGGGAATGCTGAATCCGAACAGGGCGATGATCCAGGCGGTGACGGTAGTGCCGATGTTGGCCCCCATGATGACAGAGATGGCCTGTGCCAGGGTGAGCATTCCCGCATTGACAAAACTGACAGTCAACACGGTGGTTGCAGTGGAGGATTGAACGGCCGTGGTAACCAGCGTGCCAGTGAAAATACCAGTGACGCGGTTGGTGGTCATGGTGCCCAATACTTTGCGCAAACCACCACCTGTGAGCTTTTGAAGCGCCTCGCTCATGGTTTTCATACCGTACATCAAAAGGGCAAGGCAGCCTAAAAGCTTTAAAATTGGAAGTAATTCCATATAACTAATGTTTTGGGAAAATCGTACTTGTGTCGTAAATGTACATGTGACAATGTCTTACGATGACGTTAAAATCGGGTGCAAATTTAAAAAGATTTCACTCCCGTGCAATACTATTTTTAGCGAAATGTGTTTATTTTCTTGTCATGATGTCTAACACAAGATGGTCGGTGGCTGCCATGCCTTGTAACCCAATGTTGGCGAGGTTGCGCACGCACTTCTCAATGTCGTCGTCAATGATTCCCTCCACGGAGCTGACAGTTTTGTCCTCCATTGCGAGCATGGCGGACAAAACGGCAGTGGATACGCCGGTGGCCACTTTCAGTGAGCAACTGGGTTTGGCGCCGTCGCAGATCATGCCGGTGATGTTGGCAATCATGTTTTTGACGGCATAGATGACCTGTTGGTAGTTGCCTCCCATCAGGTGGGTGATGCCGCAGGCGGAGCCGGTGGCCGCCACCACGCAGCCGCACAACGGGGAGAGACGACCGAAACTCTGTTTGATATAGATGACAGTCAGGTGGCTCAGCATCAGCGCACGCACCAGATCCTCCTCGCTTTTCAAGCGTTCCTTGGCATATACCCACACAGGCAGCGTGGCCGCAATTCCTTGGTTGCCGCTCCCGGAGTTGCTCATGACCGGCACTTTCACCCCTGCCATGCGCGCATCACAGGCGGCGGAAGTGTATGCGAGAATCTTGGAGTATATCCCGTTGCCAAAGAACTGCTCTCTCGGCTGGAGAAAAATCGTGCGCCCCAAGGCATGCCCATAGTTGGCCATCAGCGACATCTCCGCCGCTTTCTTGTTCAGCTCCGCCGTCTCCAAAATGAAACGGATTTCATCCAACGGAGCCTGCGTGGCAAACTCGTGTACCAGGGACATGGTGAGCCGGATCTCCTCTTCCGACGCCTCTCCCTCTTGCCAATTGTCCTCCCACAGTACGCACCCGTTTTTGGAAATATGGCTGAAATGGGTGTGCGTGCCGCTGATGATCACCGTCACTTGGTCTTCCCCGTTGTGGCAGCGCACCTCAATATACAATTTTTCGGCTGTGTCTTTCTTCTGACTGATACGAATGCGCTGCTGTGCAATGTATTCGCGAGCCCGTTCCACGGATTCTGCGGTGATGTCCTTGAGTACCTCCAGCTGGTATTCAGACTTGCCGTCAAGGGCACCGAGTGCAATGGCGATGGGAAGACCCACCATGCCGGTCCCGGGAATGCCCACCCCCATGGCGTTTTTCAGCATGTTGGCACTGAGCGTCACTTCAATCTGTTTGGGAATTCCGCCGAGAATCTCGGTGGATTTGGCCACCGCCAGGGCCACCGCCATGGGCTCGGTGCACCCGATGGCAGGCACTACCTCTCGCTTGACTAACGCAATAATCTGTTTTTTCTCTTCTGTTGTCATTGGTTTTTACGTAAAAAATCTTCTCGGATTTTGAAAGTGCAAAAATAAGTAAATTTATGGTAACTTTGGTTTGAAAATGTGTGTGGAAAATTCGTAAAATGTAGTATCTTTGCCGCAATTTTTTAAACAGTGTCACTATGGGATTTTTTTCTATTTTTTCCAAAGAGAAGAAAGAAGAGTTGAACAAGGGATTGGAGAAGTCCAAGGAGAGTTTTTTCGCCAAGTTGGCGAAGACTGTGATGGGCAAGTCCAAGGTGGACGACGAGGTGCTTGACCATTTGGAAGAGGTGCTCGTCACTTCTGATGTCGGAGTGGAGACCACTTTGAAAATCATAGAACGGATTGAAAATCGTGTTTCACGGGATAAGTACTTGGGTACCGGTCAGTTGAATGCCATTCTCCGCGAGGAGATCAGCGGACTGCTGATGGAGAACAATAGGGAGGAACTTTCAGATTTTGAGATTCCGAAGCTGGGAAGACCTTATGTGATGATGGTGGTGGGTGTGAATGGAGCCGGCAAGACGACCACGATTGGCAAACTGGCTTATCAATTCAAAAAGAAGGGATATTCCGTGATGCTGGGGGCGGCTGACACGTTCCGCGCTGCCGCTGTTGACCAGCTGGAGGTGTGGGCCCAGCGTGCCGATGTGCCCATCGTGGTGCAGAACATGGGAGCTGACCCGGCAGCAGTGGCATACGATACCGTCAAATCTGCCATTGCAAAAAATTGCGACATCGTCATCATTGACACCGCCGGCCGTCTGCACAACAAGGCCAACCTGATGAGGGAACTCACCAAAATCAAGAATGTGACCAGCAAACTCCTCCCTGACACTCCGGATGAAGTGTTGCTGGTGTTGGACGGGTCCACCGGACAGAACGCTATTGAGCAGGCACGGCAATTTACCGCTGCTACAGAAGTGAATGCGCTGGCAATTACAAAATTGGATGGAACTGCCAAGGGCGGAGTCGTCATCGGCATTTCCGACCAGTTCCAAATCCCTGTCAAGTATATTGGGGTAGGGGAGAAAATCGATCAACTTCAGGTGTTTGACCGCCGCGAATTTGTGGATTCTTTCTTCCCGGAAGAAGAAAACTGAACCTATTTGCCCAATAGTTTGAACATGTTGCGTTTGTAGGCCTCCACTCCTGGTTGGTCAAACGGATTGATGTTCAGAAGGTAACCTCCCAACGCGCAGGTGAACTCAAAGAAGTAGATCATTTCCCCGAGCGAGTTTTCCGATATTTCAGGTATGGTGATGCGCAGGTTGGGTACGCCGCCATCCACATGGGCCATGCGGGTTCCTTCTTCTGCTATCAGATTGATATCGTGGATTTTTCTTTTTTGAAGATAGTTCAGACCGTCCGTGTTTTGCTCGTCGTAAGGAATGGCTAAGGTATGATGCGACTGGTTCACGGAGATCACGGTCTCAAAGAGAATGCGTTCCCCCTCTTGCACATATTGCCCCAGGGAGTGAAGGTCTGTGGAGAAGATGCAGCCGGCAGGGAAAATTCCGCGGTTTTCTTTGCCTTCGCTCTCGCCGAACAACTGCTTGTACCATTCAATGAAATAGAAGAGACTGGGATCGTAAGAGACCATCAGTTCAACTTTTTTTCCGTTGTGGTACAGAAAATTACGGATGACAGCGTACTGCATGGCCGGATTCTCTGTGGTGTCGTCTTTGGTGGTGAGACAGGCACGCATTTGCCGTGCGCCGTCCAAAAGACGATGGATGTCTAATCCGGCAATGGCAATGGGCAACAGGCCCACAGGTGTGAGTACTGAATAACGTCCGCCGACATTGTCGGGAATGACAAAGGTATCATAACCTTCCTGGTCGGCCAGTTGTTTCAGTGCGCCGCGGCTTCGGTCAGTGATGGCAACGATGCGTTCGCGGGCCTCCGCTTTCCCGTATTTCTTTTCGCAGTGCTCTTTGAAAATACGGAAGGCAATGGCCGGCTCTGTGGTGGTGCCGGATTTGGAAATGACCACGATGGAGTAGTCTTTTTTATTTAAAATTTGTTGTAAATCAAATAGATAGTCTTCGCTAATGTTGTTTCCGGCAAAAAGAACCTGGGGATGCCGTGTGTCGTTCATGAACGGATGAAACGGTCCTTGCAGGGCTTCAATGACGGCTCGTGCCCCCAGATAAGAGCCACCGATACCGATGACGACCACCACCTCAGAAAGGCGTGCCAAGCGGTCGGCTACTTGGCAGATACGGGAAAGTTCATCTGCGGATTGCGCTTCCGGAAGGTCCAGCCAGCCCAGGAAGTCGTTCCCGGCGCCAGTCTGCCGGACCAGCTGCTGGTATGCGGTTTGGATTTGTTTTTCGGATTGTTCAAAAAGGTCAGCGGGAATGAATCTTGACGCGCTGTCGGAATGGAATTGGAGCTGTATCATGAATCTTGTTTTTTAAAGCTGCAAAATTACTGTTTTTTAATGAACATCCCGCGGTGAATTTTTAGTTTTTTTTACTACTTATATATGTAAAATTACGTATTTTTGCCCGCTTTTTTGGAAAATTGGAGGAAGTGCTGTCTGATGTGTGTTGTGATCCAAAAGGTATTTTTAAACTATTGATAATCTTAATATTGTAAATTATGGATAAGTTGGAGTCTTTCCCCCGTGTCATTCGGTTTTTGAATAAGGTGCTGTTTTTTGCGGCCTTTGTTTGTCTGATTCTTCCAGCGGATCTTTCTGCAATGGGCCTGGATGAAGAGGATACTACGGTATGTACACCTGTGTCGGTTCCTGTTTTGTATGATTTTGATGATGAGGTTTCGAATACTATGCCAGCCTGTTGGCAAAGTTATTATTACGGTACGGATTCCACACGCGCTCCGCGGGTTTCGGCAAATTTTGCTCCGGTGGGCAAGGCTCTGCTGCTGTCGGCAGGCGACACCACCGCTTGCGGAACAACGGTATACGTTGCCCTTCCGCAGGTGGCAAACACGCTGACCGATTTGCAGTTGTCTTTTGTTACACGGATGGAAAACGACACCCTTGGAAGGCTTGCGTTGGGATATGTCACTGTGGAGAATGACATAGTGCAGTATGTGGTGTTGGAGCAGGTCGCCTCCTCCATGTTGTCGGTGTCGCATAGCTTCAGCCTGCGCGGGTACAGTTTCCCTTCAGGCGCTCAACTGGCTTTCCGCTGGACGAACATAGACACTTGCGCGAGCTGTGCCATTGACAGCGTCTCTTTGGATTCTCTGGATTTGTGTCTTTCCCCGGTCATTCGGAATGTGTCGGTGTTATCCAACACCTCATTGCTGGTGGAGTGGGAGAAAGGTTGGAATGAGCAAATGTGGTTCATTGAATATGGTCCCTCCGGTTTTACCTCAGGTAATGGCACCCAGAGACTGGTTTATTCCACTTCCTTTGTGGCGGAAGAATTGGCCTCTTCCACGGTGTATGATTTTTATGTGAAGGGGATATGCAACAGCGGTACCGCTACGCCCTGGTCTGCCCGTTACAGTGCGGCCACCCCGTGTCAGGCGATAACTCTTCCGTACTATGAAAATTTTGAATCTTACACTTCGGCAGCCTACAATGAAGTCGGCGTGATGCCCTCCTGCTGGGGACATTATTCCATCGGGGATCCTTCAGCGACGAATTACGAGAAGTTCCGTCCGCATGTCAGCACCTATAACCTCTCCTCTAACCAGGGGCTGTTGATCCAATCAAATGTCACCCCGGCTTACGGCAACAGGAATTATGCCATCCTGCCTTGGTTCGCCTCTGATTTGAACGGCACAAAAATCTCCTTCAGCTCGGCCATGCAGTACACCAGTATCAATATGGGTATGCTTTATTTGGGGTATTTTACCAATATTTTGGATGAAAGCACATTTGTGGTGCTGCAATCCTTTTCCAATACCACTGCCCTCACGGATCATGAGTACTCATTGTATCACAGTGGAATACCTGCAGGCTCGCGGCTTGCTTTCTTGTGGAAGCGTGAAACCACTACCGATTGGTGGTCCAGCTGTTCAATTGACAATATCGCAGTGGAGTTTCTTCCCTGTGCGCCTGTCAGCAATGTGCAGGTGTCGGATGTGATGATGAGAGAGGCTTTGGTCACCTGGACCAGGGGGGCAGATGAGAATGCCTGGCAGGTGGAATACGGCCCGGAAGGTTTCGCCCTTGGTAACGGTAGGGTGGTGGATGCCCTTGACACTTCCCTCAGACTGACTGGCTTGACGGGCGGACAGAGCTATGACGTGTATGTACGTGCCATGTGCGATCCGTTGAATCCCAGCCCTGCCGTCGGTCCGGTGAATTTCACCCCGTATTGTTCAGTGATTGGGGATACCGCTGTGGTGGTGGATTGTGACTCCTTCGTATGGCAAGGTCGCACAATTACTGAGAGCGGTTTTTACGTGGATACCCTTCCCCAGGCGGCAGCCTATTTCTGCGATAGCATCATCGCTTTGGATTTGACATTGTATCACTCTTATAACCAGTATGAAACTGTGAACGTCTGCCAGAATGACCTGCCCGTCCAGTGGAGAGACGTGCATTTTGATGTGGGTTCCACCACCATGGATACGGTGATTGAACGTTCCTCGGTAAACCATTGTGACAGCATCATCTATCTCCACCTGGAGGTCTATCCCGCTTTTGAACATGTGGAATATGATACCATTTGCCAGCAGGCACTTCCATATACTTGGCGAGATACGGTTTTTGACATGGGGACGGAATCTGGCGAATATGTTTTTGTCCGCCACTCGGAATATGGCTGTGACAGCTTGGTGACACTGCATTTGACGGTCTATCCGAATTACTACCCGACAGAAATCAGTCAGATTTGTCAAGAGGAACTGCCCTATCGCTGGAGAGATACTACTTTTGCAGTGGGAACACAGTCGGGAGTGTTCACGTTTCACCGCCAGACTGTGAACGGGTGCGACAGTGTCGTGAGCCTGGTGCTGATTGTCCATCCGTCTTATGAGGAAGAGATTGCTTTGGATCTGTGCCGAAGCGAGCTTCCGTTTGCTTGGAGAGATACGGTCTTTGCTGCTGATGCTCAGAGTGGTGTGGTGGAATATCATCTTCATACGGCCTTCGGTTGCGACAGCACCGTCAGACTGACTTTGAACATTTATGAAGAAGAATATCAGGAAGAAACGGTTGATCTTTGCATTGATGAACTTCCGTATGTGTATCAAGATACGGTGTTCCGTGTGGGTTCGCAGAGCGGTACCTACTCTTTTTACAGGTATGGAGCTGGCAATTGTGTGCAAACGAGCGTCCTGCACTTGAATATCTACCCCACCTATTATCAAGAGGTCAGCCGGAATGTGTGTGATTCGGATTTCCCCATGAGACTTTGTGACAGCATTTTCCTGGATGGAACAGAGTCAGGAGTTTATACATTTGCCAAAACCACCCGGTCGGGTTGCGACAGCATCACGGTGCTCTACCTTACGGTGAACCGCACCTATGAGCAATATGAGACCCTCGACATTTGCAAGGGTGACCTGCCGTACCGCTGGCGTGACACAGTGTTTTTGCTGAATACCCGCAGCGGAGATTTCCATTTCCAAAGGGTTACAAGCAAAGGCTGTGACAGTGTCGTTCATCTTACCCTCAATGTACACCAGGCGTATGGCTCTACAGAATCCTTGGTGGTTTGCGAAAATGAGCTCCCGGTGGAGTGGCGCGGACATGTGATTCCGCGTGGCACGACCTCAGGCACTATAATCTATGATGAACGCAGTATTTATGGCTGCGACAGCATCGTTACTTTGCGCATCACGGTCAACCCCACCAGCCGCGAGACGGTGGAATTGTCCATTTGTGAAAATGACCTCCCGTATGTGTGGAGGGACACTTTGTTTGAACAAGGTTGCACGGGAGGAACTTATCTGTTTGAAAGACAATCCCGGATGGGCTGTGACAGTGTGGTGATTCTGAAACTGACAGTACATCCTGCCGCCTATTCTGAGGCAACTGTAGAATTGTGCGAAAATGATTTTCCATACACATGGCTGGACACTGTCTTCCAGTCGGGGACCCAGTCGGGAATCTATACGCACAGGGATGTGACCCCGTTCGGCTGCGAAAGTGTTTCCGTGTTGCAGCTGACAGTTCATTCGATTTCCATGGAACAGGAAGAGGTCGCCGTGTGTGCCAATGACCTTCCGTTTGTATGGCGTGACACCGTGTTCGCTGAGGGTACCCAGAGTGGTGAATATACATTTGCCCGTCGCAATGCCTCTGGCTGTGACAGCGTGGTTGCCCTTTTCTTGACGGTGATGCCGAGTCAAACTGAACTCAAGGAGGTGGAGATTTGCGAGGATGAATTCCCGTATGTGACGCCGGATACCATTTTCCCCGTGGGCACCCGCTCGGGCGAGTATGTCATCCATTACCCCTCCAGTCAGGGCTGTGACAGTGTGGTTACTATCCGCCTGACTGTGCATCCCCGCTATGAGGGCATGGTTTCGGAAATCATCTGCGCCAACGACCTTCCGTACACCTGGCGTGATACGGTCTTTGAAGTGGGTAGCCAAAGCGGTGTTTACCAGTTTACCCGTTCCTCGCAATATGGATGCGACAGTCTGACCTCCTTGGCATTGATCGTGCATCCGAGCTATGATCAGTATGAATATGTGGATGTTTGTGAAGATGACTTCCCGTTCTTCTGGAGAGACACCACCTTCTTCCAAGGTACCCGAAGCGGCGATTATGTCTTCCAACGTTCAAGTATACATGGCTGCGATAGCATCGTCACACTCCATGTGGAGGTGCATCCGGTGTACCAGCAGTATGAGGCATTGTCGGTGTGCCAAAGCGACCTGCCGTACACTTGGAGAGATACTACCTTCGGTGTGGATGCCGTCAGCGCTATCATTACTTTCCGCCGCCAAACTGTCTTTGGTTGCGATAGCATCGTCAATCTGATGCTGAGTATTCTTCCGACCTCTGTGCAAAGACATACGGAGACGGTGTGCATCAATGACTTGCCCTTCCATTCTCATTATGTGGACACCACTTTCGAGGAAGGCACGGTCTCCGGCAGTTATTTCTTCCACTATTTGAACCAGTCGGGCTGCGACAGCAATGTCATTGTTGACTTGGTGGTGAATCCTGAATATGAAATGGAAGACGAGCTTGTGCTCTGTTCCAATGACTTGCCCTATTACTACGCAGCAGGTTCATGGATGATCCCGATAGGTACGACTTCTCAGGATCGGGTCTTCCCGTTCTATACCATGGCAGGATGTGACAGCATACTGACGTTGCACCTCACTGTGAATCCCAGTTATGATGAACGAGTGGCTGTGAACGTGTGCGCCAATGACTTCCCGTTTACGTGGAGGGACACCATTTTTGACGAAGGAACACTTTCAGGCAGCTTTACCTTCCATCGCACCAGCACCGCAGGCTGCGACAGTGTGGTGACCCTGACCCTTTTTGTGCAACCCCAGCCCTCTGTCTTCATCAATGGTCCTTCATCTATCTATTTGGGGGACACCACCGTATTGGTGGCCACGGCCAGCAATTGTACTTTCCTGTGGAGCGATGGCAGCACCACCCGAGATATTACCATCCACCCAGATTCTACTACGACTTACTGTGTGACTGTGACCAATGTGGTGGGATGCAGCAATACAGAATGTCATGAGGTGGAAGTGAACGATACGTCAGGGATTAATGTTGCGGAAAGGATCGTTCATCAGATTGTCATGTATCCTAACCCGACCGCCGGGCGTTTCACGCTGAAAGCTGAACAGGAGGTGATCTCTGAGGTTGAGGTGTTTGATTTGATGGGCAGATGCGTGAGGAGAATCACTGTTGGAGACCGCATTGCCGAGCTTGACCTAACGGGCGAGGCCCCCGGCACCTATGTGGTTAGGATGCGACTGCAACAAGGTGACGTGCTGCGAAAGAAGCTGATACTGAAATAACAAGAAGGCCTGCTGGACAATAAAAGTCAGCAGGCCTTTTTTTGTTGACCGCATGGTCCTGCGGTGCGCTTTGTGTTTTCTGATAATTTTTTTTGCTTCATCCTACTTGGCAGTAAGGGCCAAGATGAGGCCTAGTGCAACCCCAAGCAGGGCAGCGAACAGCACTTGCAGGGTGGGAGGAAGAATGAAGGTGATGGTGTGCGCCGGATACCAGAACAATGGAATGGTCTTTTTGAAAACCACACCCCACTGCACTTCCCAATTGATGCTGCTGATGATTTTCTTCATGGGCATGGGTTTCAGAAGCCCGGCCACCGTGCCACCCGTCTGCGTGATGTGAATGTCGGTGCATTTGTGAAAGGTCATCATAACAGGGGCAAAGATGGTGTTCATGGCCACACTTACACAAAAAGCGATGCCTACCTTCCCCCAGGTGAGACTCTCGGCAGAGAATATCCCCATCAGGGTGCTGTATTCGCAGCCAGCCACTTTGGCCATAAATGCCGGAGTGCCGGTTTTGAAAATCATCATGGCCATCGTGATGCAGATCCCGAGAAAGCCCCATACAATCATGCGCGGCAAAATACCAAATCCCTTTTCATTATAAATTCCTTTGCGGATGCGCAGCGCCAACATCTCTCCCAGCGTGGCTAGAATGGCAAATTTGAAAAACGCCATGATGAAGGGATGCGCCGTGGTGGAAGCGTTAAACCAGTCAAAAAAGCCTGTGGCAGGAATGAAAAATGGTGTGAGTACAACAATCACACTGATAATGAGAATCCAATCTTGTTTTTTCATGTTTTTGATTTTGTGCGGCAAAAGTACGGAAAATCTGTTTTCATATCTTTTTTTTAGTTACTTTTGCGGCAGAAATAATTGGTGCCCTATTGTGAGAAAATCCCTCCTTTGTTTGCTGATTCTGTTGATGACTGTTACGGTTTTTGCCCAAATACAGCCTGTGAAAATCGTTAAAAATGCCAACCATTTTCTGTATGAAGTGTATGATTATGGCGAAACCATCGATACTTCACAATTGTGGGTGGCTTTGTATCATAATGAGTATCAGATTGCTGCGAATGAAAGCAATGAATCTCCCGTGCCCGGCTATGCCCGTGAGGTCACCATCGTCAATCTTACGCTGGACAGCACCTATCAGTTGGCGAAATTCATGGGAGAAGAGCCGTCGGAGTGCTACGAGGTGGTCTCTCCGTTCAGCCGCACCGACATCGCCTACGACACCGCCCGCGTGGACGGCCTCACCCGCTATACCTGTCACATCAACAGCAACACGCTGGAGTTTTTCGTGCAGGATTTTCCGTACGACATCAACCCGCTGCCCTATTATGGCCGCTTTAAGGGTTTGGTGGTTTGTTTCAAACGCAATAATCAGACCTATTTGAAGTTAGCTCAAAATGAGTGGTGGAAACAGGCGGGCAAGGCGCCTTTCCGCGATGGCTATGCCCATTGCCAGCGCGTGACCGGCCGCGAGCTTTCCAACCTCAAAAAGCAGAAGCTCGTCATCACTACCCGCATCTTCGACGATGTTCAGCTGAGCTGGGGGCAGAAAAACGACCATGTGGAGGGCGACTATCGGGAGAATATGCCGTTCGATAGTGTGCTGCACTTCGCTGGCGGCACTCTCGCGCTGAAACGGGTACGACTGCCCCAACTGCCCGATCATTATCAGACCTTCATTGAGCTGCATCAGCGCAGCAACGGCGATGCCTACGACCGCACTGGCAGCGTGTTCGTCATCCCGGGAGCAGGCATCGACCTTGTGCCTAACTTCTTCGACGGCATCAACAATCATCCCGACTCCCTGCCTGTATTCGTTGGGAAAGACGGTCAGCGGTATCAGGGCTTTATAGAGGATGTTAGCCCTTTGGATGAGTATCAGATCTCATCTTCCGTGTATAGTCCTCCCGTGGAGCTGATGCGCTTTTTCACCCCCTTCGGTGTGGGGCATTTCAACGACCGCGTGCAGATTGACGGGCTGGAATGGGCTGATGAGACCTACTACAAGCAGGAGGTGACCGACCTGTCGTCGGAGCTGCAGGGCGATGTGTGGATCGGCGTATGGATTGGCAACTACGACGGCGGTGGCCACAAGGTGACGATCGACATCAAGTCGTACCCAGGCAGCGAAAAGTGGGAGGAGAGTCCCATGCCTGACAAGTATGTCGTATCTCTATTCAACACCTGCAATGTGTTGGAGATGGCGGGGCAGAACTACGGCAAACTTTTCGCCACTGACAGTCTGAAGACTACATTTTTTGTGGTGGGGAAAGAGAAAAAGATCCGTTTGCGCTACATCAGCACGGGTCACGGTGGCTGGGACGGCGGCGACGAGTTCACGCCCAAGCCCAATACCATCCTGATTGACGGAAAGCCTACCTTTATATATACTCCGTGGCGTGAGGACTGCGGCTGCTACCGTCGGTTCAATCCCGTGAGCGGCAACTTTTGGAACGGCATGTCGAGCAGCGACTACTCCCGCAGCGGCTGGTGCCCCGGCACCGCCACGCAGCCGGTCTATTTCGACCTCAGCCATCTGGAACCCGGCACGCACACCATCACTGTTGCCATCCCGCAAGGCAAGCCGCTGGGCGGCAGCTTCAGCCACTGGGCCGTGAGCGGCGTGTTGCTGTATGAGTTTGATTTAAAATGATAATTCCTTATACAATATCCTGATTTATAAATAATTAATTTTTTTTGAAATGGAAGAACAAATGATAACGAATGCAGGCGTGCAGCCACCCAAAATTCCTGATATTCCGCAAACTTCTAATGTCCCGCCGGCGATTCCCCAAAAGAAGAAATCCAGAAAAAAACTGTGGATTATTCTGGGCTCTTTGGCAGGGGTGTTGCTGATTTTGGGCGGAGTGCTTTTCTTCCTGTTGCATCGCGGGGAGCCTGACAAACCGGATGTCTCTCTCATTCCCGTGCAGGTGGATGAAAAGTGGGGATATATTAATGATAAGGGGGAGATGGTGATTCAGCCTCAGTTTGCGGCGTGCGAGTATTTCTCCTGTGGCTTGGCGCGTGTGGTGGATAAGGAAGGAAAAGTGGGATACATTGACAAGAAAGGAAAGATGGTGATTGGTGCCATCTACAAAGATGGTACCAGTTTCAACGAGGATCTTGCCTTTGTTGTGCTGGAGAATGGCGCGCCGCAGTGCATCAATCTCAAGGGGGAGAAGGTGTTTGAGCTCCCGAAGGCCGAAAGAGTGTGTGTGTTTCATGAGGGGTTGGCACAGTTTTGTGTCTTAGATGATGAGGGCAAGTTCCTTTGGGGGTATGTGGACAAAAAGGGAAATGAGGTAATCGCTCCTGCTTTCTTTGCTAACAGCTATTTTGCAGAGGGTTTGGCGGTTGTGGTTGAAGAGGATGGGAAATGCGGCTTTATTGACAAGAAAGGGAAAATAACGATTGGGTATCAGTTTGACAGTGCATACGGTTTCCGTGAGGGACTGGCTTCTGTGATGGTGGAAGACCGCTGGGGTTTCATCGACAAAAAGGGCCGGATGATTATCCCTCCGCAGTTTGAGGCCACGAGTGCGTTTTACGGCGGTATGGCCATGGTGTATCAAAACGATCAAATGGGATATGTGGACAAAAAAGGGAGGCTCACTATTGCTCCGCAGTATGACAGGGCTTCCGTTTTTGCTTATGGAGAGAAGTTGGCTGCTGTAGGTATTGATGACAGATATGGCTATATTGACAAAAAAGGGAGCTTTGTCATTCCCCTGCAGTTTGATGCGGTCTCCATTTTTGTGGATGGTATTGCCATTGTGCAAAAGGATGACAAATTCGGTCTGATTGATAGGAAAGGGGATTATATTGTCCATCCCCAATATGATAGGATTATGATGCCGGTTGCGATCGGTACCTGGTCGGTGGAAAGCGATCTGTATGGCGTGGATGAATTTGTAAACACTTTTTTCAAGAATTTCACCTCTTCTGCGGTGGACGGACTCCCCGCAGATGCCACTGTGGTCGATGTGGGCTGCCATCCCCGTTACAAAGACGACCTTTCCGAAAAACTGTTCGGTTTCTCTGCTTATTTTGATGAAGGTTTTCCGATGACCAGGGATATCACACTGGCCAGTGTGAAGTTTTCCTTCGTGGAATCCGCGTCACAATGGAATGATTATACGCATTCTTATGAATATAATCCCGAGTCTCACTTGGAGTCGGTGGAATACAATTTTTTCTTGAAAAACAGGGCTGCCAGTCGGTGTGAGGATGTTGCTGACGCCGTCATGTCAAAATTGGAGAGCCTTTATCATACCCAGCGGGTGAAACATGATCAGGGGGACTCTCCTGTGCTCTATACCTTGGAAGGGGATGATTTCGGCTTCTGCGTTATGTCCGGTAATGGTTCTTTGGTATTGGTGGTGTGTTTTGATCCGTTTACATTTTCCTTATATCTGAAAATGCTATACAATAGTGAATCAGATGTGAGTGTGGAGGATTCTGTCTACGTGGATGACCCGCTGATATTATAATTGTATGAAAAAATGGCTGGGCTGTCAAGGGAAAAGGAGATTTCAAAGGTTACTTTGTTGGGCACGGCGGGCAATATTGCACTGCTGACCTTCAAGTTCATTGCCGGTGCCATTGGGCACAGCGCGGCGATGACAGCCGACGCCGTGCACTCGCTGTCGGATTTCCTCACGGACATGATGGTGCTGGTATTTGTCAATATCAGTGCGAAACCGCAGGACAAGTCGCACGATTACGGACACGGTAAGTTTGAGACGCTGGCCAGCTTTTTTATCGGTCTCTCCTTGGTAGCCGCAGCCACGGGTATCATTGTTTCGGGTGCTGTGAAATTCGCCGACTGGCTTAATGGCGAGCAGCTGGAAGCCCCCGGCAAGGTGGCTTTGTGGGCGGCTTTGATCTCCATTCTCGTGAAGGAGCTGCTGTACCACTATACAGTGCGGAAGGGTAGGGGACTGGATTCTCCCGCGTTGGTGGCCAATGCCTGGCACCATCGTAGCGATGCCCTATCCTCTATCGGCGCAGCCGTCGGTATTGGCGGTGCCATCCTGCTCGGCGACCGTTGGACAGTGCTTGATCCGCTGGCCTCCATCGTGGTGGGCGCCATGCTGGTGAAAGTGGCTTATGACTTGCTGCGCAATAGCGTGGGTGAACTTACGGAATGCTCTTTGCCGGAAAATACCGTGCGTGAAATTGAGGGCATCCTTTCCTCTTTCCCAGATGTGACGGAACCCCATAACCTTCGTACCCGGCGTATCGGCAACCGTATCGCCATTGAGGCACATATCCGCATGGATGGCAACCTGCCCCTCAAGACCGTGCATGAGCGTGCCACCGATATTGAGCGAGCACTCAAAGAGAGGTTCGGAGCAGATACCCATATCACCCTGCATACAGAACCTCGCAAGGATTGATTTTTGCATTATCATTAAATTTTATAAAATGATGAAAAAACTGACTATTGTTTTATTGGTATTGTTCTTTGCAGAAGTGGGATTGCTCTCCCCTCTACAGGCACAGGATTTAACTCATTACAAGCAGATTGTCAAGGAACTGACTTCTGAGAAATACCAAGGGCGCGGCTATGCTAAAGGCGGTGCCAACAAGGCGGGCAAATACCTGAAAAATGAGTATAAAAAAGCCGGTGTGGATGAGGTGGTCTGCCAGCCTTTCACTATCAATATCAACACATTTCCCGGCAAGATGGAGCTGTCGGTGGACGGACGTGCGCTGACACCGGGCGTGGATTTCTCCATGCGTGAGTACTCCCCGGGCGTGCACGGCACCTACAAGCTCTATTACGTTGACACCAACAATTTCGATGCTGAAAAGATGTTCGCCGACTTGGCGAAGCCGGAATACAAAGACTGTTTCGTGGTGTGCGACTTCTTCTTCTCCTACAAACACTATCAGGTTTTCCAACGGCTGTGGGGCGGCACGAGCTGCACCAATGCGGGAATCATACAGACGTGGGAGCCGCTGCTGAAGTTCTACAAGGCATACGGCGAGCGGGTCTTCGGCAAGCCCGTCATCTGGGCCACTTCCGACTTCCCGAAAGATGCCCAAAGCATCACCGTTGACATTGACAATAAAATGATGGAAAATGTCAAGCTTTTCAACGTCATCGCCAAGGTGGAAGGCAAGCGGCACGACAGCTGCTATGTCTTCACGGCGCACTACGACCATCTGGGCAACCTCGGCAAGAATGTCTATTATGCAGGCGCCAACGACAACGCCTCCGGCACCGCCGCCATCGTGACACTGGCGACCTACTACGCACAGAACCGTCCCGAGTACGACATGTACTTTATCTCCTTCTCGGGCGAGGATGCCAACCTGCGTGGCTCTGAGTATTATGTGGAGCATCCCGTCGTGCCGCTGGCGCAGATCAAGTACCTGTTCAACATCGACATGATTGGCGACAACAACCCGGTGCAGTACTGCGAGGTGAGCGACGAGGGACTGCGCGGCTACGACCTGATGGAGAAAATCAACAAGGAAAAAAGCCTCTTCAAGGGACTGAACCGCGGGGAGTTGGCCGGCAACAGCGACCACTATCCCTTTGCGGTGCGCCACGTGCCCTGCATCCTCTTCGAGAACGAGGAGGGCGATGCCTTCAAGTACTATCACACCACCTTCGACACCTACGAGAATTTCCTCATTGACGCCTACGAGCCGATTTTCAAGTTGGTGAAGAATTTTGTGGAACGATACTAAACTGCAAGGGAAGTTCTCCTCCCCCAAATTTCATCCTGACTGCCGTCAATTTTTGCGATCATAATAAAGCCTGGCCTCGCCCCATGTTTCGCGCGGGGGCAGGAAGAACCCGTAGTATGGTCTGGCAAATTCAAAGTCGGGCTCGGTTTCGAGCGAACAGCGGTAAATCATGCGGCCGTTCCCGTCCACATAGCCCATCTTGTCGTGCTTGTCCCAAACCGCCCAGTAATCCATGTCGTTCGAAGTACCCGCGAATGACAGACCTTCATAATAGCGCGTTACGCGACGACCGTCATGAGCCGCCCACTTTCCCTGCTTGTTGGCGATGAAAAGAGGGGGCAATTCTCCCGTAACACCCCAACAAGAGAGGATTTTCCTTCCGCCCTTGAAACTGAGAACATCGACCTTTCCCGACGGGCGGCGGGCATAGATAAGGCCAATGTGGCTGATCGCAATTTCAGTGTAGCGGAACGGCACCACCACCTGCCCATCCTTGTCCACAACGCCCCAGTGCAGCGAGTCGGTGGCCACGCTGAAGAACGAATAATGCTGACGGGCCTCCTTATAGCGCTGCGGAAGAAACTCCGCAGTCAAACTGTCACCATTCCCTGACAATTGGACTAACCGCCACTCTCCATCCTGATATACGAGCGGATAATCGTATGGATCGCAGTCTGCGCCAAAACTCTGTATGACATGTCCCGAAGTTTCAAGCACATCGTACGTTCCGTCGGGACGGACCCCCAAGTACAAAGGTCTTTCGCCCAGGGTGGTCAATTCCTTGTAACAGTGGGGAGTGAGCACACGGAAGTGCTCATCGGTCAAGGCCCAAAGGTCCGAAGTGTCTTTCAAGAAAGCGCAGGCGTAATCCAAAGAGATGAATTTGTACTGCACTGGCAGCAGCACAGTACCGTCAGATTTCATCAATCCCGTCAACTTCGATTGCTGGTCCATCATCACCACGTAGGTGCTTTGGCCATAGTACTTGTATTGCGAGGTGAGCGGACAAATCCATCGGGCGGAATAGTCCATCACCCCATACCTGCCATTGGTATCTTCAACGATGATGGTACTGTGTTCAAAATCAATTTCACGGTAAATGATCGGAAGCACCTCATTCCCTTTCAAATCCATACACCCCCATCGGTATTGGCAGTGGGAACGTCCGTCGGGCAGCGTGTCGCCGAGTGGCTCGCACCGGAAGGTGATAAGCAAAGGCGCTTGTAGTGCTTTGCCATAGTAATAGCTGCGGTTGAATTCACTAAATTCGAATGACACAATATTAAAATCCCGGAAAGGGATCACCGTGTCACCCTTGGCATTCACCACGCCGCCATTGTCTTTGTTGGGGATGAGGAAAAGACCGGTTGCATCGATATAGGGGATAGGCTCGGGTTCTGCGGTGTAGCGGAACGGCACCAGCGGCTGCCCGTTCCAGTCGAGAATGCCCCACAGACCGTCGCGTTTGGCCACGATGTAGCCTTCGCGGTATTGGTTGTAAGGGGTCAGGTCTTCGTACTCGCAGGGAAGCACCGTTTGGCCGCGGCCGTCAATCAGTCCGAAAAGCGAGTCCTGCCACACCAGCAGCCGCACATCCCTTTGCGCTGCCGCCGGAGACAAGAGCAGCAGAAGCAAAAGAGCCAATAACAGGGATTTGAAGCGGGAGGGTGTCATTTTTTATGGGATTATGATGGTGCAAAAATACATTTTTTTATGAAGCGAACAATTATTAAAACACTAGTGTCTCTTAATTTTTCTTAAAATTATTCATATAAACCTTATGCACAATTATTTAGAGTTGAAATATATTGTCCGTGATTTGAAATTTGCATCTTTGCATCCGTATCAAATATGGAACAGGGATGCACATTGGAAA
>JAFZWE010000023.1 GCA_017617445.1 Bacteroidales bacterium
CAGGACTGGACCTACAACGTGGACATCGACCATATCAACTGGGCCGGCGGCAACATCCAGCCCACCTCCGACTCCACCGCGGCCATCATCACCGACCAGCCCGGCAACTATATCTACACCTTCACCTTGGTGGACGAGTTCGGCTGCATGTATGACCATGACATGCCCCTGAAGGTCGTCCAGCAACCCGAAATCCACCTCACCGACCAGAACATCTGCGTGGGCGAGACCGCCCTGTTGGACCCGAACTTCGTCTATGACGACTCCAACGACCCGAGCCACTCCCTGCTGGACTACACCTGGAGCAACGGCGCCACCACCCCGACCGTCACCACTGACCAGGGCGGCACCTACCTCCTGACCATCTCCACCTTCAATGACGACCGCTCCCTTGAGTGCAGCGTCGATGACAGTGTGCATGTGGTCATCAACCCGCAGCCCGTCGCCGACTTCAATGCCGACCTCTTGGAGAACTGCTCCCCGCTGAACACCACCCTCACCGACCTCACCACCTACACCGACGGCCCGCACCCCGAGATAGAACTCCAGTACGAATGGACCGTCTTTGACTCGGATAACAATGTCTATCTCACCTCCGGGCTGCCGCATCCCACCTTCACCATCCCGGATGCCGGCCAATACAGCATCCAGCTCATCGTCCACACCCCCGACGGATGCGGCGACACCATCATCAAAACCGACTACCTCACCGTCTTCCCGCAGCCCATCTCCGACTTCCTCTCCAATCCTGAGAGAACCAACCTCGGCGAGGGCGGCAACATCACCTTCATCAACATCACCGACACCTCCGTCTTCAACGCCAACGACGTGGTGACCTGGACCTGGAACTACGGCGACAACAGCGACGAGACACACGAGACCAACGGCCAGCACACCTACGACACCTGGGGCGAGTTTACCGTCCACCTCTCCGTGGAAACCCAGCAGGGGTGCTCCAGCGAAGTCAGCCACGTGGTCTATATCGAGGCCGACCTCATCTTCCCCAATGTCATGACCCCCAATGGCGACAATGTCAACGATGTGTTCGCCATCAAGAACATGAACCCCATCCTGCCCAACCGGCTCAGCATCTACAACCGATGGGGCAAGAAGGTGTACGAAAAGGAGAATTACCAGACCTATATCAAGGATGAACAGCTCTATAATCCCGGCGAGGGCTTCAATGCCGAGAACCTCTCCGACGGCGTCTATTTCTACACCTTCCACTATGAAGGATACACCAAAGCCGTTGATTATCACGGCACTCTTACCATTTTGAGAGACTAAAAAGAACCATAACATCTTATCTGGTGGGCTGATTGCATCAGCCCACTTTTATTTTATATAAAATATTATCAATCAATGATATATTATTCATTTCCTTAAAAAAAGGGATGAAACTGATACGTTATCAAAAAAAAGTAGTATTTTTGCACGCTAATTTTAAAAACATACTGTTATGGAAGAATTGATTAATGAAGTAAAGGACATTATCGCAGAAAAATTAAGCATTGATAAAGAAGAAATCACATTAGATAAAAGTTTCACAGCGGACTTGGGCGCTGATTCATTGGACACTGTTGAACTGATCATGGAATTTGAAAAAAGATTTGGCGTTTCAATTCCTGAAGAAGATTCCGAATCCATCCAAACAGTTGGTGACGTTATCAAATATATTGAAGAACACAAAAAATAGTATTTCCCCTCTCGGATGGAATCAAGACGAGTAGTCATAACCGGTGTCGGGGCATTGACACCGATTGGGAATTGTTGTGTTGATTTCAAGCGTGCGTTGTTAGCGGGCACCAATGGGGTGAATCTCATCACCCATTTTGATGCCTCTGAATACAGGACAAAGTTCGCTTGTGAATTGAAAGGGTTTGACATTACCCGATACATCTCCCCGAAAGATGCGAACAAGATGGATCATTGTACGCATTATGCCATTGCGGCAGCGGAGGAGGCTTTTGCAGATTCAGGATTGAACGATTACCCACTCCAACCCGAAAGGGCTGGGGTGATTGTCGGCACCGGCATTGGCGGGGTGACCACAGCAGCTTACGATTTGATTGATTTCGTACAGGACGGCATGAAGCCCCGGTTCAGCCCATTTTTCATTCTCAAAGCGTTAAGCAACATGGTGGCGGGGCAATTGTCCATTCGTTATCATTTGCAGGGACCGTCGTATGTCACATCGGCGGCCTGTTCTTCTTCTGCCATTGCCATGCTGGATGCCTGTCATTATATCCGACAGGGCCAAGCGGATGTAATTTTGGCAGGGGGGGCAGAGGCTGCCATCGCGCCGGTGGGGATTGGCGGCTTCAATGCCATGCGAGCCCTTTCCACCCGGAATGACGACTACCATACCGCGTCACGGCCCTTTTCCGTGGGGCGCGACGGTTTTGTGATGGGCGAAGGCGCCGGCATTCTGGTATTGGAAGAGTATGAACACGCCAAAGCTCGAGGGGCCAAGATTTACGCAGAAATCATGAGTATCGGCATTTCCTCTGACGCATTCCATGTGACCAGCCCTCATGCAGACGGCCACGGAGCCCAAACCGCTATGAGCATGGCTTTGCGCGAAGCCCATATTTCACCTTCGGAAATAGGTTATATCAACACACACGGCACCTCCACCCCGCTGGGAGACCTGTCCGAATGTCTGGCGATCCAAAGCCTTTTCGGAAGCCATGCCGACCAGTTGCTGCTCAACTCCACCAAGTCCATGATCGGGCATCTGCTCGGCGCGGCAGGCGCAGTGGAAAGCATCGCCACCATCATTGCCCTTGAAGACGGAATCATCCATCCCACCATCAACCTGATTGAAAAAGACCCCGAACTCCCGAATTGGAACTTTTGCTCCGAAGGTGTTGTGGAACGCGACATCCATTACGCCATCTGCAACTCATTCGGTTTCGGCGGCCACAATGCATCCATACTTCTCAAAAAAATCTGATGTTAGGGCTCCTCTCCACACCGGACAAGCACGATAAAAAAGTTGCCACTTTTTTGAAAAACATCCTTGGTATCCGACCGCGAAACCTGGAGGTGTATTGCACGGCACTGGTTCACCGCTCCGCCTCCGGAGAAAAGGTGGATGGGCATTGCATCAACAACGAACGATTAGAGTATCTGGGGGACGCCATTTTGGATGCCATCATGGCGGAATTCCTTTTCAAAAAATATCCCCTCAAACCAGAAGGGGAATTGACAGAGATGCGCTCAAAACTGGTGAGCCGCGAACGCCTGGGTCAGCTGGCCTTCAAACTACACCTGCTTGACCTGATCACCATCAATCCCAACGCCCATGCCAAATCTGCCGGAGGAGATGCCTTTGAAGCTTTAGTGGGCGCTCTTTTCCTTGACCGCGGCTATGAAAAAACCAAACAGATTGTGCTCAAACGCATCTTCGCCACCTACTACAATCTGGATGAAGTGGTGATGGAAGAGTCCAATTTCAAGAGCAAGATTCTCAACTGGGCCCAGCGGAATCACAAGAAAGTCACCTTTGACCATGTGGTGGCAGAGCAGAAACGTTCCTCCCGTCTGTACAAGGCCAGACTGCTCATCAACGGCGAAGTGATGTCAGAAGGCTTGGAGTACACCGTCAAAAAAGCGGAACAGATTGCTGCGGAACGCGCTTGCGAGAAGATCTTCACCAATGAAGAAAAAAGCTGAGAACGTCACCGTCCCCAGCCTGTTTTCACAATTCATTCACTTGCCTTCCCTCCCCTGCTCACTTGTCTTCAAAAAACTGACGAACACGGGTGAAGAAACTCCTGGCTTTTTTGTCCGGCTGCGGAGTGAAGTTGTCTGACTGCGCCAGTTTTTCAATTTGTTCCTTCTCTTCCTTGGACAGGCGGGTGGGGGTCCAGACCACCACATTGACAATCAGGTCGCCAACGGCACGATGGTGGATTTCCGGGAGTCCTTTGCCCTGCAGGCGGAGCACTTTTCCACTTTGGGTTCCCGCCGGCAGCTTGACCTTGGCTCTTCCATGCAGCAACGGGATTTCCACCTCCGCGCCCAGCGCCGCTTGCGGAAAAGAGATATAGTAATTGAGGTACAAATTATTCCCCTCCCTTTCAAAGACGGGGTGTTCCTCCTCACTGATAGCGATAATCAAATCACCGGGGATACCGCCCTTGGGGGCCGCATTGCCCTTGCCGCGCTCACGGATCTGCATTCCATCGGCTACACCAGCAGGGATGTTGATTTCCACCACCTCTTCGCCTCGCACCGTACCCTTGCCCCGGCAGTCAGGACATTTGTCCTTGATTACCTGTCCTGTCCCCTCGCACGCGGAACAGACGCCCACCTGCTGGATGACGCCGAACATGCTGCGCTGCTGATGTACCACATGCCCGCTGCCATGGCAGGTAGGACAGGTGACAATGGATTGGGGATCATGTGCACCGGTACCGCCGCATTTCTGGCACGGCACCTGCTTGGGGATTTTCAATTTTTTGGTGCATCCCGTCGCAATCTCCTCCAAGGTGAGCTTGACCGGCACACGCAAGTCTCCGCCCCGCCGCACAGCTTTTTGCGCCTGGCCACCGCCAAAACCACCAAAACCGCCAAAGCTGCCGAAACCTCCGCCACCCCCAGAAAACAGATCTCCAAAAAGATCTCCAAAGTGACTGAAGATTGAGCCCAAGTCGTTCGGATCAAAACCGCTGGATGTGCCCCGAAGACCCTCATGACCGAACTGGTCATAACGGGCTTTCTTGTCAGGATTGCTCAGTACATCATACGCCTCTGCCGCCTCCTTGAACTTCTCCTCCGCCTCCTTGTCCCCTGGATTCCGGTCCGGATGATATTGCATCGCCTTCTTGCGATACGCCTTTTTTATCTCGTCCGCAGTGGCCGTTTTGCTGACCCCAAGAACTTCATAAAAATCTCTTTTTGCCATCATTCAAAATTTTAACTCTCAAAAATGACCATTTGTATCATTTCAAATTATTGGCCCACAACCACTTTAGCATACCGAATCACCTTCTCCTTCATGGTGTACCCCTTTTCGGTCACATCAATTACCTTGCCCTTCTCCTCTTCCGTGGGAGCGGGGAAATGGGTTACAGCTTCGTGGTAATCCGTGTTGAATTCCGCACCTTTAGCAGGAATCTCCTTCACGTCTAAATGGTCCAATAATTTCAATAATTTATTGTAAATCAAACTAAAACCATCCTTCATCACCTGAATGTCATCCAGATTTTCATTGGCTTTGATGGCTCTTTCAAAATCGTCCACAATCGGAAGCAGACTCACCACCACCTTTTCCGAAGCAGTGCCAATGAGTTCAAGTTTCTCCTTGTTGGTGCGTTTCTTATAATTGTCAAAATCAGAATAAAGACGCAAAAACTTGTCGTTCAACTCTTTTTTCTGCAGTTCCAGCTCCTCAATTTGCTTTTTCAGCTGCTCTTCCTTCTTGTTTTTTCTGTTAAAAAAAGACTTTTTTTCCTCTTTTTCTTCCGTATTCTTCTGTGAAATGTCATCTTCCGTCAAATTTTCCGGAGCAGTTGCCATTTCCGCCTCCGAAGTTGACAGATTGTCAGCCTGCGACTCCTTTTCAGCGGCATTCGCATTCTGCAAATTTTCTTGTTTGATTTCTTCTTCTGTCATAATATATTTATTTTTAATTACTTAACAATAAAAAAGCCTCCGTATCATGGATACGGCCAGCAGAATAATGCAACAATTCTGCCAAAAACCAAAACTGACAATACGTCAGTAAAAAAATGTATTTTTGCGGCGGAAAATTTAAGATTTGTAGCCAATAATTGAATAAAAATGCGCCATTGGATTTCTGTAATTGCATGGATGGTTTTATCCCTGACCAGCTGGGGCCAAACCGTACGTTTCTCCCCTGACGGCGGTTTTTTCAGCCAAGCTCCCACCGTCACCATGTCCTGCGACATGGAAGGGACGCGCATTTTTTACAATACCAACGGCCAAACACCCGACACTTCCGACCATCTGTACACCGCCCCGCTCCCCTTGAGCGAGGAGTTTTTCCCGACGGCTGACATCTACCGCATGGTCATCTCTCCCGAATGCTATATCTTCATTCCACCCACAGAGGTGCGCAAAACCGTGGTGCTGCGTGCCGCTGCTTTTGACAGTACCGGACAGCGTGTCGGCGACATCACCACACACACCTATATGGCGAACAACCTTGACGGGGACACCCACGGCCTGCCAGTCGTCTCCATTTGTGCCGATTCTGCCGACCTGTTTGACTTTGATACCGGCATCATGGTGCCCGGCGTATGGTTTGACATCAACAACGAACACCGTTCAGGAAACTACTTCCAAAGAGGGAGAGAGTGGGAACGAGTGGTCCATGTGGAACTGTTGCTCCCGGAAGGAGGTGGTTTCAACCAGAATGCCGGACTGCGCACTCACGGCGGAAGCTCCCGAGAATACCCGCAAAAAGGGTTGAAAATTTTCGCCCGCGAGGAGTATGGAGCCAAGAACTTTTCTTGCAAAGTCTTTCAGGATTTACCCTACACAAAATACAAACGACTCGTTTTCAAACCTTTCCGATGTCCTTGGGAAGAGGGAGGGGCTCAAAATCACATCACCTCCAAACTGGCACTGAAACTTCATCTGGATGCACCAGACTCCCGCCCCGCCGTGCTCTACCTGAACGGAGAATACTGGGGCATCTATTTCATTCAGGAAAAAACAGATGAACGCTTTTTGGAAACGCACAACGGCCACGATGACGAGGACTACAATCTGATTATCAATTGGCAAGGCGAACCCGACAACGGAAGCAATGCGAACTTTATGGCACTCATGTCACAAATACAGGAAGCCGATTTATCAGAGGACTCCACCTATCAAGCCATCAAAAGCAAAATTGACATTGACGAATTTATTGATTATCAAATATATGAAATATTCATCTGCAATCAAGATTGGCCAGCCAACAACATGAAATGCTGGCAATATCGGAACGGCAGATGGAGATGGATTTTTTTTGACGGAGATGCCGCCCTATATCACTACGACTGGGATGCCTACGACAATGCTGTTTATTCCGGAGAAGAGACCTGGCCCTCCTCTGCAGAAGCCACACTGCTGTTTCGCAAATTATTAGAAAACAGCGATTTCCAAAAAAAGTTCGTCAACCGGTTCAACTGGATCTGCAACTATTCTCTGAATTATAATCAAACCCTCCCCTACTGGCAGGAAATTTACGACATGCTCTCACCGGAAATTGACCGCCAATGCCAGCGTTTCGGACACCCCGTTGACCGAAACCATTGGCAACAATCCATGGATAAAATTGAACTTTTCCTGCAAAAAAGGGTGGAATATGCACTGCGCGAAATTGAGGAAGCCTTTCCCAAAATACCGGAACAAATTTCCTATTTGGGCTGTTTTCCCAATCCCACTACCGGAGTTTTCCATGTGCAGGTGGAAGCTCAAATGGCCGGCACCACGTTCATCCACATTTATGACCTCGCTGGACATCTTCTGCACACCCAAATGACTTACTGTACCCCCGGTATCAACCGCATTACGCTGTCTCTGCACCTGCCAGCCGGAGTGTACATCGTACGCACCGGCAATGTCAGCACAAAGATTGTCATGCAATAAAACAGATAAAGCACATTCACAAACCCATAAAAACGCTCGGACAGGCTGCAAAACAAAGCAGATTTAATGTAAATTTGCACCTCTTTTCCACACTGGGAGCTGAGCCCCGTTTTTATTTTTAAATAATTAAAAATCAAAAAAATATAAAAATGAACTTTATTGAGGAACTGAAATGGCGTGGCATGATTCACGATATGATGCCCGGCACAGAAGAACAACTGCAAAAAGAAATGACAACGGCATACGTCGGTATCGACCCGACAGCCGACTCTCTTCATATCGGACACCTCGTAGGTGTGATGATGTTGAAGCACCTGCAGGAGTGCGGCCACCGGCCCATCGTACTGCTCGGCGGTGCTACCGGCATGATCGGCGACCCCTCCGGTAAGTCGCAGGAACGCAACTTGCTCGATGAGGCCACCCTCCGCCACAACCAAGAGTGCATCAAACAACAATTGGCAAAATTCCTCGACTTCGATAGCAAGGAGCCCAACGCCGCCATCCTCGTCAACAACTACGACTGGATGAGCAAGTTCTCGTTTCTCGAATTCATCCGCGACATTGGCAAGCACATCACCGTGAACTACATGATGGCCAAGGATTCGGTGAAGAAACGTTTCAACGGCGAAGGCGACGGCATGTCGTTCACCGAGTTCTCATACCAGCTGGTGCAGGGCTATGACTTCATGTTCCTGAACCAGAACTACAACTGCAAGCTGCAGATGGGCGGCTCCGACCAGTGGGGCAACATCACCACCGGTACCGAGCTGATACGCCGCAAGACCAACGGCGAGGCCTTCGCCCTTACCTGCCCGCTCATCACCAAGGCCGACGGCGGCAAGTTTGGCAAGACCGAAAAGGGCAACATCTGGCTCGACCCCGCCAAGACCTCCCCGTACGACTTCTATCAGTTCTGGCTCAACTGCAGCGACGAGGACAGCAAGAAGTACATCCGCATCTTCACCCTCTTCAGCAAGGAGGAGATTGAGGCAATGGAGCAAGAGCACGAGGCCGCACCGCACCTCCGTGTGCTGCAGAAGGCGCTGGCGAAAGACCTTACCATCCGCGTACACTCCGAAGCCGACTACAACGCATCGGTGAGCGCATCGGAAATCCTGTTCGGCAAGGGTACCGCCGAGAGCTTGGCCGCCCTGCCGGAAGAGATGTTCCTTTCCATCTTCGACGGCGTGCCGCAGACCACCATCCCGCGCGAAACCCTCAACGCCGGCATCAGCATTGTGGACCTGCTCAGCGACCACACGCAAATGCTCGCCAGCAAGGGTGAAGCCCGCCGCGAGCTGAAAGGCAACGGCATCTCGGTCAACAAGAACAAAGTCAACGACCAGTTTGTCGCCAACGGCGACTGCCTCATCAACGGGAAGTACATTCTCTTGCAGAAGGGCAAGAAAAACTACCACATTGTAAAAATTGAGAACTGAGAACTGAAAATTGAAAATATCATTAAGTAGTAACCAAACCGAATGCCTATGAGATAAACCGCGTAGTAGTTGTACGCACATCATAGAATAGGGAAAAGCGAAATAGCTTATACACTGGAACCTTTGAAACTTCGACACTTTCAGAAAATCTCCCAGAGTAAGGCAACGGTGCTCCCGCCAACAGGCGTGGGCTTTACTCGTTGTAATTGGGAGATTTAGGTAGTCGAAGACCTCAAAGGTTCCAATGAAGGCGACAAAGTGCCACGCTTTTTTTGTGTGCGAGTGAGAGTTTTTTCTTGGTTGGCACTATGGTTATTCATTCCGCCATAGCTTTAAGGGGATGAATGGTTAATTATTCATTATTTATCAAGATGAAAAAGATAGTATTTCTTATATTATTGATGTTGCATTCAATTTTATGTGTCGGCCAAGATATTATTGTGAAGAAAAACACAGATGAAATCCAGGCTAAAGTTTTAGAGGTGGGGCTTACAGAAATAAAGTACAAAAACTGGAATAATCAAGAGGGGCCAACTTACGTGATTAATAAGTCAGAAGTTTTTATGGTTAAATATGCAAATGGGGACAAGGAATCGTATGCCGATTATGCTGTGCCTGAAGAGAGTATTGTCTCTTCTGAGCAACCATCTTCAAATATGCCTCACTACTGGTATAATGGTAAAGCAAAATCTTTTTTAATGATAAACGATAAAGCTGCAACTGTGGAGCAGTCAAAACAAATACTTGGTGAGGAGACATATAGGAAATTGCGTAATAATGCAGCGTGGACAACTGTTGGAGCTGTTTTTATAGGTGTAGGTGCTCCTGTCTTGATGGCCGGTGTGTTGTTGGGTATTATCACAGAAAAGGAACAGATATATGGCGATTATTACAAATACGTTTATCCTTACGTCAAGGAAGCTATAATAGGAATGAGCATTGGTGGCGCATTGTGTTTCAGTGGAGTAATGATGGTTATAAAATTACCTAAAAAAAATGATAAGATTGTTGAAGGTTTTAACAATCGTCCCTTGTCGAGCTATCAGGGCAATAAGACATTGTCCTTGTCGGCTGCACCCAATAGACTGAGTGTGGTATTAAAATTTTAGGGGTGATTTAAAATTTATTTCAGTATGAAAAAGTTTTGTTCTTTAATTATTCTTTTTGTATTCTGCACTTTTTCTTATGGGCAGGATATCATTAAGACAACATCGTCAACCGAAATTAAGGCAAAGGTTCTTGAGATTAACGAATCCACCATCAAATACAAAAAGTTCGATTATCAAGATGGACCTATTTATACAATAAGTAAATTAGAAGTTGTCAGTATCCAATATCAGAATGGGACAAGCGATGTCTTTCAATCTGTTACTCAATCCAAACAGAATGATGTTTCTAATCAAGAAAGTACTGTGTCGATTCCACAGACAAGCCTTTTGCAAGAAAAAGCGGCTGCGAAACCTGTTCAACGCAAATACACCGATGTAAAGCGTTTTTTCATTTATGCAGGCGCTTCATTCCCGATAGGAAGATTTGCAAAAATGATGAATAATGGCTATGTCACTCCTATGTGGGGTGATGTAGATAATTATGGTGGAGCACAAGTTGGTTTCAATTTTGGACTAAAGGGGCGAATCCCTGTTTCTAAACATATTGGCATTACAATCGGTGGAGAATTTATTTATGATGACATCAAGGAATCAGCCTTTACAGCCCAAGAGGCTCTCATTGCGGATTTCAATGCTTCATCAAACTATGAATTAGGTGTAAATGCCTACGACTACCGGTTAAACTCTCGTTCAAAATATATAAATACACCTGTCTTATTGGGGGTTGATTTCACATATATGTTAGGGAAAGGTTTGGGGATATCTGTAGAAGCCGATATGGGTGTGGACTGCGATTTTATTACTCCAACAACATATAGAAATAATTTATCAGGTACTTTTGTCTGTTCTGAATATCAGTCACAGACTAATACACGAATAGATTATTATTCTGCAGAGAAGTTGAAGTATGTTTATGTCCCTGCTTTTCATTTTGCGTATCAAGGAAATATTTCGTTTATTTTTGGAGAAAGGTGGATTTTGGGACTTTATTATTTGGGAGCCATAAAGAGTAGTATTAAATGTGACACTAAAGAGACATCGCGAGTCTATAAAGCAGTGAATCCCAGCAATTCAAGGATTTATTGTCAAAAATTAGGTATTAATATGATAATGTTAAAAGCTGGGGTGGGTTTTTAGTCCTACCCCATAGCCATTTCGTACATCGTTTCCTTCACCATTCCGCGGACCGTCAGGACCATGGAATCGCCTGCTCTTCGTAATGCAATCACTTGTAGGTGTCAGGAATTTTTTTGTCCCCCTTACCTCAGCTCTTTCTCAATCACATTGTTGATGCGCGAGTAGATTTCGCCGGCCACGTGGGCGTTGTTCATCGTGTGGTATAAGCCATTTTGAAAATATTCAAGAGAAACAAGCTGTGAGTTGGAGAATAACAAAAAAGCTGTGGTTTTCATCACAGCTTTTTTGTTAAAGAAAAAAAAGAATATCATTCCTCCTGTTTGCGCTGTTTTGATTCACGCTTCCAGTTCATGGTCATTCCCAAGGCGGAAAAACCGACGTATCCACGCACCTTAATCTGGTCTGTTCCATTGAGTTTGATATAGCTCTTATAGGTTTTCCCTGTGCCAGGATGATGGATACTACCGTTCTGCCACTCCTGTTCGGAAGAATTATAGGTAAAACCTTTGAGGAACTTGTATCCCAGATAGGGCTTTTTAGCCGGATTTTCCACCCAGCACACCACCCCTTCGTATGTACCATCCTTGGCCTTATAGATTTTCACCTGGCTCCCCTCTTTGGAGAAGGGATCCTTCACAAAATAATAACCGCAAACGGCATCGGCAGCGCTCTGCTGGGCGTAAACTTCACCCACACAGCCTCTGAGGAACAAGGCGAATAGGAATACTGCGATTTTTCTCATAAATAAATTGTTTAAAAAATAATGACGGGGCGGGATCGGGCCCTCCCCGTCAACTCAATGCGTAATTAGTCGCCCAGAGTGGCTACCATCACAGCTTTGATGGTATGCATACGGTTTTCGGCTTCGTCGAAAACGATGGAAGCTTCTGATTCGAAGACATCCTCGGTCACTTCAATGCCGTCCAAGCCGAACTGTTTGTGGACATCGCGGCCCACCTGGGTTTCCAGGTTGTGGTATGCCGGCAGGCAGTGCATGAACTTGCATTTGGGGTTGCCGGTCATGGCCATCATCTCTTTGTTCACCTGGTAGGGTTTCAGCAGGTTGATACGCTCTTTCCAAACCTCTGCGGGTTCACCCATGGAGACCCAAACGTCAGTATAGAGGAAGTCGCAGCCTTTCACGCCCTTCTTCACATCGTCGGTGACCGTAATCTTGGCGCCGGTTTCTTTAGCGATTTTCTTGCAGGTGTCAATAAGTTCCTTGCTGGGTTGGAGTTTTTTGGGAGCCACGATACGCACGTCCATGCCCATCTTGGCACCGCCGACCATCAGGGAATTGCCCATGTTGAAGCGGGCATCGCCGAGGTAAGCGTAAGTAACTTGGTTGAGGGGTTTGTCGCTGTGTTCACGCATGGTGAGGAAGTCGGCCAGAATCTGAGTGGGGTGGAATTCGTTGGTGAGGCCGTTCCATACGGGTACGCCGGCGTGTTTGGCCAGTTCCTCAACAGTGGCTTGGGTGAAACCGCGATATTCAATACCGTCGAACATGCGTCCGAGCACGCGGGCGGTGTCCGCCATGGATTCCTTGATGCCAATCTGGGAGCCGGAGGGTCCGAGGTAGGTGACATGGGCACCCTGGTCGTATGCGGCCACCTCAAAAGCACAACGTGTACGGGTGGAGGTCTTCTCGAAAATCAAAGCGATGTTCTTGCCTTTCATGCGGGGCTGTTCCGTGCCATTGTATTTGGCCTTTTTCAAGTCAGCCGCCAAGTCAAGCAGATACTGGATTTCGCGAGGGGTAAAATCCAACAATTTCAAGAAGTTTCTGTTTCTCAAATTAAATGCCATAATTTTTTGTTTTTTAATTATTTATAAATAAAATGAACCTATATTTTTCTCTTTTTTTTGAGCCGACAAAGATACATTTTTTTTAGTTATTCCAATGTAACCACCCACTTTAATGAGGTGGAAAGCGCATACGATTTTGGTTTAGTGGGGAAATTCATTGTCCCAGTCTTGAGCCACCGGAAAAGCGTGGCGGAATCCCGTCAGTTTAGGGAGAGAAAGCTCGGTGCAGAGCAGTTGTGCAGATGAAGCGGCGGCGCGTTCCATCACTCGTCCGGTAGGCCCCACGATTTGAGATTCTCCGGAATAGCGGTGGCCTAGTGTGTCCACTCCCACACAGTTGCAGCCCACCACATAACATTGGTTTTCCAATGCCCTGGCCGACAGCAGGGTATTCCACGCCGACGACCTCGCCTCCGGCCAGTTGGCCACGTAAACCAACAAATCATACTTGTACTCCTCTCCCTCATACCGGTTGCGGCTCCACACCGGGAAACGCAAATCATAGCAAATTTGCGGACAGATTTTCCATCCGGCATAATAGAATATGGGGAGCGCCGACCCTTTTTGGAAAAGTTCCGGCTCCATGCTCTGGCAGAACAGATGGCGTTTGTCATAATACAGAATCTCACCGTCCGGGGGGATGAAAAACATCCTGTTGTAACGGGCTCCTTTTTCCATTACTGCCACACTTCCCATCAATGCCGCGCCTTTGCAGACGGAAATCCGCTGCATCCAGTCCAATATGCGGAAGTTTTCCTCCTCCGGCGGGAGCACATCCGCCACGAAGCCGGTAGTGAACATTTCAGGCAGTACAATCAGGTCAGCTGACGTGACTCCGGATAGCATCTTTTCCAACGTTGAAAGGTTATTGGGCACATCATTCCAATGGATCTCATGCTGTATCACACAAATACGAAGTTTCTCTTTCATTAGGATATGGATTTGATACAGCGGCAAAAATACGTTTTTTCCCTATCACAAACCAGAGAAGACAACATCTTTTCATTTTACATGGGTCTGCGAGTTTTTTAGTACTTTTGCAGCCGCTTAATCACTTATCATCATGTGGTCTGAAAAAAAATCAGAGCGATACCAGCGACAGATCATCCTTCCGAATTTTGGAACTGAAGGACAGAAAAAACTGCTGGATTCAAAAGTATTAGTTATTGGAGTAGGCGGATTAGGCAGTGTATCCTCCCTCTATCTCACTGCGGCGGGTGTAGGCACCATCGGACTGGTAGAAAAAGACACGGTAGCCCTGCACAATTTACAGCGGCAAGTGTTATACCGTGAGGATGAAATAGGGCAATCCAAATTAGAACTTGCTGTTCGCTCGTTGCGCCGCCTGAACAGTGATGTAACGCTGGTACCTTACCCCTGTTTTCTGACTTCGGAAAATGCCCGGGAAATCATTGCCGGCTATGACCTTGTACTGGACTGCACCGACAACTATGCCACGCGTTATCTTATCAACGACACCTGTGTGGCTCTGGGCAAACCCTTTATCTACGCCTCCATCGGCGATACCCAAGGACAGCTGGCCGTGTTCAACTACAAACCGCCATGTTCCCATTATCGGTTGCTTTATCCCAATGAGAAAGAATTGGTGGCCCTCGGCAATACGCACAAAGGAGTACTGGGCGTACTTCCGTCTGTGATGGCCTCCTTGCAAGTGAATGAAGCCGTAAAAATCATCACCGGCTGCGGGAAAGTATTGAAGGACATACTTTTCACCATTGACCTTAGCACCTTGGAGACGCACCAGTTCCGGCTGCCAGTCGCCCCGCAAAAACAAAGCTAAAGGCAGTCTTCACGCTATTCCACCTGCCTATTGTTTCGACTGCGACGCACTGCAGCTGGATATGGTGAATACTTTTGAAACCATGGATGAGTAACTAGCAATAACACTGATGCAATAAATTGCTATCGTGCCGGAGGCACGCCATCCTCGTAACCCCGTACCAAACGCAGTGCGGTGCGGGGTGTAGTGACGTCCGCCGGTGCAACCTGCGTGCCAAAGGCACGCTACTAATCATCCCTCAAGAAGTACCGTTCATCAATGGCAATCCCGTTCTCCTCAAGAAAGGCACGATATTCTTCTTCAAAGGATTTCCGTTTGTGATGTTCCTTCTGTCGCATAATGTAACCGATAATCATATCCCTGTCTTTGAGGCCGTAGCTGAAAGCCGCATAACCAATTGCCCAGCCTCGGAAAGCAGGAAAGGAAGGGTTCATTTTGAGCCATTTGCTGCTGTCGGTTTTCACTCTCTGCATAAATGCCGAAAGTGACAAGGCAGGGGGCAGAGAAACAAGCATGTGAATATGGTCTGGCATACCGCCGATACGGTAAGTCTGTCCTTGAAGGTTCTTTACTATGCCATGAATGTAGGCATACAGTTCTCGCTCGTGCTCAATGGCGATGGTCTGTTCGCTGCGGTAGGTGCGGAAGACAATGTGGTAGTAGGAGGTAGTGTAGCTCATGTGACAGATAACGAGGATTAGGTGAGGTTATTGTTTTGTAGCGTGCATTCTGCACGCTCTTTCCCCTCGCGCGGCTTCCCACCCCGCACAGCAAGCTGTACGGAGTTACGAAAATGGCGTGCCTTTGGCACGCTGGTTTTAGGTCGACGCTTCGTGCAGGGTTACGGGGATTTCGTGCCTTTGGCACGAGGAGGGTGGGATGGGTGTCTCGCATACCGGTGTACCTGCGTACTGGAGGCACGCCCTCCTCGTAACCCCGTACCAAACGCAGTGCGGTGCGGGGTGTAGTGACGTCCGCCGGTGTACCTGCGTGCAGGAGGCACGCTACCTATCAGTGTCTCTCAGTAGCGTGCATTCTGCACGCAGTACCATCGCACACAGCCCGTGCCCTGCACTGCGCTATGCTTGTGCAGGGTTACGGGAATTTCGTGCCTTTGGCACGAGGAGGGTGGAATGGGAGTCTCACGTACCGGTGCACCTGCGTGCTGGAGGCACGCCATCCTCGTAACCCCGTACCAAACGTAGTGCGGTGCGGGGTAGATGCACTCGCCGCGCACATGCGTGCCAGAGGCACGCTACATACCAGTGTCTCTCAGTAGCGTGCACTCTGCACGCTTTTTCCCATCGCACACAGCCCGCGCCCTGCACTGCGCTATGCTTGTGCAGGGTTACGGGAATTTCGTGCCTTTGGCACGAGGAGGGTGGAATGGGAGTCTCACGTACCGTGTGTACCTGCGTGCCAGAGGCACGCTACTTTTTGGGGAAATGAGAAAAAAAACTCCCGGCATCTTACCGATACCGGGAGTTGGTCTTCAATATGAATAATGGTTTAGTCTTTCACACAACGGACAGAGAAACCAAAGTTATTATAATTATCTGTACTTGTTCCACCGCTGAAAGACATACCTAACAATCCGTATGGAGTATTGTGTAATCCTACATGACTAATTAATGCACAGAAATATGGGTACACGTTAGCATCTGCACACCAGAAGTTTGCTGTCAACCATTGTGCTTCTGGAACCGTATATTGTGCAACAGCATGTCCATCTACTACTGCATAGGCAGGACGAATTATACCTGTCGGATAGGCATCAAAATTCGTTCTGGCCCGCGTATTATCGGGAGCCATAGCACCCCAAGCAGGAGAGCCTGCGGGTGCGCCATTTGCATCATCCCAAGAATTATTTTTGCAGACAAAGAATGCCCAAGGACTATCTGTCACCCCCAATTGTGGTGTAATGGCATTATTCAACATTAAAACGTACTCTGACACTGTAGGTATATGCCAGCCATCCGGACAGATACCCTGTACAGGTGTGCCGGTATAAATCTGTCCACGAGTAGCAGCCTGCCAGTTATACAATCTACCACGCGTCGTAATGAAATCTGCGTAATTGGAGGGCGGTGAAGCGATAGGATATGGCTCATAATAGAAAGCATCAACATCCGAATATTGGAAAGCAGCATTACTACCATTGGCTCCACATCCTCTTGGCACTGCGACACCATCAGCGTAATTATCAGCAAGAATATTGGCACGCATCCAGCATTGTGTGCCGATGACTGTGGTGTAATAATCGAAACCGTCATAATTGACTTTATCAATACCTGCACACGGATCCAAGACGAACGATTTCACCTCACCGTATGCTGTACCTTCCGGATTGGTGGCGTAAGCACGGTAATAATAGGTGGTTGAGCTGTTCAAACCCGAAGTGATGGTCACGCTATAAGCTCCTGTTCCGGTACCATCAGCAACAACATTGTCAGAAATAGTGGGCGTTGAATTCGTACTCCAGCAAATACCGCGGGTAGCGCTTGGATAACCACCGTTTGATGTAACTTCTCCATGTAATGTGATGGTGGAATTGGCAGCGTCAATGTCACTCGTTTTACCAGTAACAACGGCGGGGAGACTCGGAAGTTGAACGGTTTGTGTCAATCCGTAGTAAACACCCTTTGCATTAATGGCGTATGCACAATATTGATATTCTCCAGAGGGAATGTCTGAAGAAGTAAGGGTAGTGGTGAAAGAATTTACACCAGAACCAAGTGCGCGATGGCTGCCAGAAATGCTCGGAGAGCCTGTATTACTCCAGCAAATACCATATTCAGTAATCGGATAACCACCATTCTCCAATACTTGGCCGCCTACGGTAGCAGAGCCGTGGGTAACAGATGTGGGTGCTGTAGTTCTCACCATGTCACGCACGCAACGCACGGACAGACCATTGTGCTTATCAGCACGATAACGGCCCCAACCGCCTTGGCTTGCCTTTAACTGATGTACGTATGCGGCATCTGAGAAGTCATCGTGACCTGCATGGGCACTGAGTGCCTGGCTGGCTGACCAGTAGGTACCGAACTCACCAAGGATCTGGTAACAAGCGTCACGATCTGCATATTGCGGAACGAACACACCTGCCGGCATAGCACTGAATCCAGTTGTATTACGATTGAAATTACAATAGTCTTCCGGACAGTCACTTGAATGATTCTGATACCATTCACATCCAGAAGCAGCCATCGTACCAGCATTGACATCATCACCACGGGAGGCTCCCTGGCGAAGAATATCATGTACCGTACCTTCAATGTCATTCTCATGACGCATAGAGGTAATTACGACCGCACTGTCAGCCTGCGTTACACCCATCTCCTTCTCTAACTGGAACCACTCACCATCGGTGGGTACATGCCATCCGTCAGGACAAATACCCTGTACGTGGAAATCTATCTGCTGATAGGGGTACATTGTACTACGCGTAGCCATGGTGGCAGGCGCGTCCATTACACCAATCCATGTGTACAGGTAACCATATCGTGCAGTTAATTTAGCTGCGCTCCATGTTTCATTATTGGAAAGCGTTTTAGAGGATGGCCAAGTGAAATACATGCGGTAATCATAGATACTGTTGTTAATCAAATCATTTTGTGAGTAAGCACTACTATGTCCATCCTCAGCCTGTATATAGCGGAGGTTTTCAGCCATCCAGCACTGGCTACCGATTTGTACCACACGATATGTGGTAGAACTATTTCCATTGGCAGTACGTGCGTCGGTGATTTCCTTGACCCCTCCTCCACTAATCGTTTCTGTTGTCGATCCTGTTGTTCCTAAAGAAGCACAACGGTCGTAGGGGAAGCCCAATGCTACAGTACGGGAATTTTTGCAACCAAGATCAGATGTACATACAACTGTATAATAGCCTTCTGAAGTCACAAAATGATTTGGATACGCAGGATCAGCTGCAGTAATTAATCCATCCTTATACGAAGCAATAGGAGAATCAGTGTTAGGATCTGCGTTGGCTCCAGCATACCAGTCAATTCGAGACATACCTGCCCATCCCGTCAACTCAACTCGTCCGCCAAACGCATCTTCGCAAATACAGATATCTGGCTGTTCGCCCTCAACCCCAATGATTGAATAGTCTGTCTTGCTGTTGGTATAACCGCTGACATGATGCAGTGTACAAGTAGCACTCACACTGACGGCTGCGTCTGAGGTCACCGTCACCGTGATGGTTTTGCCATCAGAAGATTGTGTGTAGGTGGCTGTAGGAGCACCTGGACTCAAACTCCATGTATAGCTGGTGATGTTAGCATCATCACAATTGGGATCAGCTGTCATGGTAACAACAACCTGATGGGGAAGTTGACACAGGTTGATGTTGGCGTCTTGACAGTTCATCGTGAGGTTAATCGGATCAGTAGTGAAGTCCTTGTCGGTACCATAGTAATAGGTTGAACCCACCAACACGTATGCTCTCACATGATACTGGGTGTTCGGTGTGAGGCCGGAGATGGTGGTGGAGGGGAAAGCGCCCGTACCACTGGCAACAGGTACATTGGTTGAGCCAGATGCGCCCACCGTAGGATTGCTGCTGGTGCCGTACACAAAACCGCGTGTGGTGCCGCAACCATTGTTGCTACCACTCAGAGTTGCCGTAACACAAGTATGAGAAGCCACAGCATTGGTGGTGGCAGAAGGAGCGGTTACAGTAATATTAATGCTTTTATCAGCATATTTGGTACACGAACCCACCGTGGCAACTACTCTGAAGGTATAAGTTTTATTTGATGACAACGCCCCCGTAATATAGGTAGTGTTGTTTGCACCTATAATACCAGAACCGCCCTCACTCCACTGGTAAGTGAGTGTTCCATTGGTGGTTCCCAAATTTGCGGTAAGAGTGGTGCTTTCACCCACGCACAAAGGAGAAGCGGGAGAAGCTGTTATAGAATTCACTGCAGCCAACGGGTTGTTGATGGTCAGTGTGCCGGAAGCTTCTTTCGTATCGGTACATCCATTCAGCGTTGAAGTCATCACCACCGTATAGCTGCCGCCCGTGGAGGGAGTTGTGAGTGTAAGTGAGCTGCCAGTCTGTCCACTCAGGATGGTTTTACCAGCACCCGTTCCCTGGTACCACTGATAAGTGATGGTGCCGCCGGCACTACCGGAGAAGGTGGAGGTCAGGGTGGCATTGCTGCCTGCGCAAATGGTCTGGTCGGAAACAGACAATGTACCTGCAATGGCCGGGTTGTTCACCGTCACAGTCTTGCTGGCGGTAGTAGTACAACTATGATTGTCGGTAGCTGTTACCGTGTAGGTATCTGCAACGGTATAAGTGGCCGTGTTAGTGCTGGATGAAGCCACGTTGGAGCTCCATGCATAACTATTGAATCCGGTGGTAGCGGTCAGGTTGCCAGTGCTACCTGCACAGATGGAGGCATCGCCCGTGATGGATAGGGAGGCCACCGTGTAGTTGTCAACGTGTATGGTCACGTAAGCGTCGCGGGTGACACCGGAGGAGGTGACCTCGCATTTCACGGTGTGGTCGTCAACGCTGTTGGTGTAGGTGCGCGTGTAGGTGGTGCCAGTCTCGCCGGAGACGGCCACGTTGTCAAAGTACCACTGGAAGGTGGGCGACGGGATAGTGGCCGGCGAGTAGCTCACCGTGTAGGTTACGTTCTGGCTGCCGGTGGCGCCGGGGCAGAACATCACGGCATCATCGGGGGTCACGCTCACGGTGAAAACAGCGCCCGGAGTGGTGAAGGTCAGCGTGTCGCCGTAGCCCGTGCCGCAGTCATTGGTGGCGTATGCACGGAAGTAATAGGTGGTGCCGGGGATCAGCCCGGAAACCTCCTTGCTGTACTTATTATCGTTGCAGGTACAGGTCGGGTAGTTATTGCACGGCACGTAGGTGGGTTGCGGTGAAACAATCACTGTATTCACATCCGATGAGAAATCTGAAGTGGTGCTATACTGGAAACCCTGCTGGGTAATGCCGTTGCACCAACCGTCGTGCAGGATGTCTCCGTGCAAGGTGGCGGTGGTAGCGGCGACATTGTCCGCATCCTCGGTATCCGCGATGGGGGCGTAGGTCAGCAGCTGTCCGTTAGAGGTCACACGCGGCCAGCAGACGAACTTGCCGTTCTCGTTCACGTAAGAGCCGCCAGTTTTTTGGGTCGATTCACCCTGATCGGTCACACCTTTCACATTCTGTGCAAAGGATGTGAGCGAGGAGAAACCGAGGAGACCGACGAACAACGCGGCGATTACTATTTTGATTTTATTTAATTTTCTCATTGTTGATATTCTAAATCAAACAAAAATATTTAAAGTTGCCAGAGGGGGAATGAGCCCCCTCTGTAAATCGTTCAATCAGGATTATTTCACCCAAAACACGAAGTTGATACGGTCGTTGGCTGCGAGGGTGTAGTTGCCGTTGTTGGCTGCTTGGTACTGAGCGGTGGTTCCGGTAACCTTCACCACACCGTCCATGTTGTCGCCCACATACACACCGTTGATGTACATCTGCACGAGGTGGTTGGTAGCATCCAGAGTTTTTCCAGTAGGAATGGTCAGTGCGAAGTCAGTCTGGCCTGCGGTGGCGGTGAATCTGTCGCTCTTCTGTGAGAAGGTGACGATGTTGATGGTCTGGTTAGTGCTCTGGTTCAAAGTAATGGATTGGTCGGTCTCACCCTCCTGATGGAAGGTGATGGTGGAATTATAGACGGGGTGGTTCACGAGGCTGTCGTGGATTTGAGTGCCCACACAATCCTTAATAGAGTCACAAACATGCGTGTTGAAAGTGTTTACGCGCGTTTCCAAATTTTCAATTTGAGTGTGGTTGGTCTGAATGCTGTCACGCATGGTTATGATATCGGGACAGGCCATGACATCTGCACAGTTCTTGATAGTGTACTCAGCGAGGTGGTTGTTGATAATGGTGTCAATAGCGTTGTTGGTAGTGGAGCTACCATCACCAATGGCATCGTCCACGCAACTGACCACATCAGCACAGTTCTTGATAGTGTAGGGAACCAAGCTGTCGTGGATGTTGTTGGCAATCACGGTGTCAATGGCGTGGTTGAGTTCTGAGCTGCCGTCGGCAATCTCAGTCTTCACACAATCGGTCACATCGCCACAGTTCTTGATGGTGTAAGGAACCAAGCTGTCGTGGATGTTGTTGGCAATCACGGTGTCAATGGCGTGGTTGAGTTCTGAGCTGCCATCGGCGATCTCAGTCTTCACGCAATCAGTCACATCGCC
>JAFZWE010000024.1 GCA_017617445.1 Bacteroidales bacterium
TAGGTTAGTAAAAAGTTCTTCTGCAAAGATACTACATCTCCACTCCACTTTCAAAGGGGTACAATGGCCCACAAACCGGGGATGAAAAAATGCGTGTTTCGGCCGTTATCTGGTCGCTTTTCAAGCAAAAACAGCACTGAACTGGCCGTTTTTAGCTGTTGGTATTTTGTTGAAAACTTTTTTTAGCCATTCCGCAGCGAGCGAAACGAGCGGCGGAACCCTCCTCCAAATTTCTCCGAAAATTCCCTTTCTCACAACTCAAGTCGTTAATTAAAAAAAACAGCATATTTTAACAGGTTTGTGGTTTTGTCATCAAAATCAAACCACTTTTCTATCAAAAAATGAAACTTTTATTTTATTGTGGATCAATATGATATTTTAATGCCCATCGGAAATGGATTTTATTTGCATATCTTTACAGTCTGCTTTTTAATGTGTTCCCATTAAGGGAATTTTACAATGAAGAACCGGAAATTCAATATTACAACGGTTTTATCGACAGTATAGAGGCAAACTGGAGTGACAATACACTCTATGGAAAAGTGCTGGGGGTGGAAAACAGCCCGTTGACCGCGTGTGAAGGAAATACGCTTGCCCGCATCCCAATTTCAAATAAAATGAAAAATAGCCGAGAAAATTCCTGCGAGGATGCCCTGTAACCGATTTTATTGTGTACCTTTGCCGCCGCGCTCTTTTCAATTTATGCCAACCTTTGCTGGCAAAGTTTGAAGGGTTTTGCGATACAATATTAATGGGATCAATTTCCTTTTGTTTTTTTGATGTTGACTAAATTTTTGAAAATGAGAAAATTTACTGCTGTTCTTTTCTTTGTGCTGTCGTTTGGAGTGCTCTTTTTGTCGGCGCAAACACACCGTTTTGAGACGGTTCCGGATGACCCGATGCAGGTGAAAATGTGTACACTTTCCAATGGGATGATGGTTTATATGTCTGTGTATAAAGATGTTCCAAGAATACAGACGTATGTGGCCGTTCATGTGGGAAGCAAGAATGACCCTGCGGAAACCACGGGACTGGCACACTATCTGGAACACCTGATGTTCAAGGGTACTTCCCGGATCGGCACGCTGGACTGGGAAAGGGAGAAACCCCTGCTGGATGAGATTGAACGGCAGTTTGAGCTTTACCGCGCCACCACGGATCAGGGCGATCGGGCGGCCATATACCATGTGATTGACAGTCTTTCATATCAGGCCAGCGGCTATGCCGTACCCAACGAATATGTAAAGTTGATGCGTATGATCGGCTCCTCCGGCACCAATGCGTGGACTTCCAACGACAATACGGTCTATATTGAGAATATCCCTTCCAACCAGTTGGAAACCTGGGCCCGGATTCAGGGCGAGCGTTTCAGCGACCCGGTCATCAGACTGTTCCATACCGAGTTGGAGACTGTTTATGAAGAGAAAAACCGCTCGCTCACCAGCGACAGCCGCAAGGCCAGTGAGGTGATGCTTTCGGCCCTCTACCCGGCACATCCGTATGGCCTGCAGACCACCCTGGGTCATGCAGAGCATTTGAAAAACCCCTCCATCACCAATATCAAGAATTTCATCCACACTTATTATGTACCCAACAACATGGCGGTCATCCTCGCCGGGGATTTTGATCCGGATGAGGCTGTGGACATCCTGGAAAAACACTTCGGTGGGCTGCAGCCCCGCGCACTGCCCGCGCAAGTGCAGGTCGCCGCGGAAGAACAACAGCCGCTCCACAACGGGGTGATCCGGCGCGAGGTGGTGGGCCAGGAGGCGGAATTTGTGAACATCGCCTTCCGCATCGGACGTCCCGCCAACACCACAGACATCTATATGCTCCGTATGTTGGATTATGTGATGAATAATGGAAAATGTGGTCTTATTGATTTGAATGTCAACAAGAAACAACTGGCTGCTTCGGCCTCTGCCTATCCGTATGTGCTGTGCGACAATTCTTCCTTCGTTTTGAGCGGAAAGCCCAAAGAGGGGCAGACGTTGGAAGAGGTGGAGCAGATTTTGCTGGAACAGCTGGAACTGGTGCGCACCGGCCAATTTGACGATGGATTGATGACCGCCTCCCTCAACAATATTCGTTTGCAGGAGATGCGCCAGCTGGAGAGTGCATCGTCACGAGCCTCCAAGATGCTGAATGCCTTCAACAATGAAATCCCTTGGAGCCAAGTGTGTCAAGAGATGTCCATCTATCAGAATATCACCAAGGCAAATCTGGTGGATTTTGTCAATAGGTACTTCAAGCAGGATTATGTGGTGGTTTACAAGCGGAAGGGCGTGCCGGAAGAAACCACCCCAGTGGTGAAGCCCCCCATCACTCCCATTCAGATCAATCGGGATGAAGAGTCTGCTTTTGCCAAGCAGATGAGCGAGACGAAGGTGCCCTCCATTGAGCCTGTTTTTGTTGATTTCAAGAAAGATATGCAGAAAAAGGAGATGGGGGAGGCTCAGATATTGCACGTGAAGAATGTGGAAAACGAAACCTTCAGTGTCACACTCATCTATCCCGTAGGGGAAATGTACGACAACCGGCTTCCGGTAGCAGCGGCTTATCTTAACTATTTGGGTACAAGTGACTACACGGCGGATGAGATTAGCCGTAAACTCTATGAACTGGGATGTTCATTCAGCATCCGCTGTGAGGACTACCAAACCCGGGTTGCTGTTTCCGGTCTCAGCGAGAACTTCATCCCTGCGGTGGATTTGGTGATGCAGTTGCTAAATAAGGCCGTGCCGGATGAGGCGGCATTGAAGAGCATGGTGTCCACGCAAATCAAGAACATGCGCGATGCCAAGAGCAGCCAGGACAAGGTACTGGATGCCTTGCGGGTGTATGTGGAGTACGGTCCCCGGTTGGTGGAGTACTCGCTCAAGCCTTCCCAGTTGGAGGGGTTGTCTGCCGATGAGTTGGTGGATTTGCTCCATAACATTCCCTGCCAGGCCCCGATCATCAGCTATTATGGGCCGTTGTCAATGGGCAAGGTGGTTGCTGCAATGAAAAAAACGGGCGTGCTCCGGCAGAGGTGGGCCTGCCCATTGCCACATATAGTTTTCAATCGTGCTGAAACAATGGAAAACCAAGTGTTTTTTGTGCCATATAATGCAAAACAGGCCCGTCAAGTAACCTATAGCTGTGCCCCGGTATTTGACCCGTCACTGATGCCGATCGTGAGATTGTACAACAGCTATTTCGGTGGGGGAATGAATGCCATCGTCTTTCAGGAACTTCGCGAGAAACGCTCCTTGGCCTATACTGCCAAGTCTTCTTTTATCCTTCCGGCCAGAGCGGACGAGAACATGTACAATTATTCATTTATCGGTACACAGAACGACAAGGTGATTGATGCGTGGGCGGCCTTTGACGAATTGTTCAACGACATGCCCGTGTCGGAATCGGCTTTTGAATTGGCCAAAGAGAATGCGCTGTCCAACATTGCCACCAGCCGTTACACCAAGGGCCGGATTCTGAGCTGCTACCTGGAAAACAAGGATTTGGGTTTTGACTATGACCGTCGGATTGATATTTACGGGAAGATGCAGCAGCTGACGCTGGAGGATGTGAAAGCATTTAACCGTAAATTTGTGGCAGGTCAGCCGAAGTCTTATATGATACTGGTGCGAGAAAAAGATGTGGATTTGAAGCAGCTGGAGCAGTTCGGACCGGTACATCCCCTGACTTTGGAGGAGATTTTCGGCTTTTAGCCGCCCAACTTCCATCCTGTCAGTGGAAACGGCTCTTTTCCGGCCTGCTGGACAAAATTTATGAACAACGCCCCCGCGTTGTGAAAAATCATGTACCTTTGTCGCCTGCAAAAAAGCTGACGGTTGTTTTTTCAACTGTCTGAAAATCAAAAGTTAAATATTTATGCCAAACGAACAAACAACAGAAAGAAGAACAGAACAGCGCTATTCATATAATACGTTGCAGTCTGCGTTGGGGAACACGGGCAAGGTGATTCCACAGGCCCTCCCTTTTGAGAAGGCTGTGCTTGGGGCGTTGATGATTGATGGGGGAGCGATTGACAATGTGGCCAACACATTGCGGCCCGAGATGTTTTACAATGAGAAACACCAGCATATCTACGCGGCCATATTCCAATTGGCCACCAAAGACGAGCCGGTGGACCTTCTGACTGTGGTGGACCAGTTGCGTGCAGAGAACAAGCTGGAGTTTGTGGGCGGCGCCGCCTATGTGGCCTCCCTCACCAATGGGGTGACCTCCGCCGCCAATGTGGAGTACCACGCCCGCATTGTGATGGAACGTTATGTGCTCCGCCAGTTGATCAAGGTGTGCGGGGACATCACCAAGGACGCTTTTGCGGAACCCAAGGATGTGATGACAGTGCTGGACAAGGCTGAGACAGAGCTCTTCAACATCGTGGAGAGCAATTTCAGCCGTGAAAGCAAAGAGCTTGTGGCGGTGGTGAAGAAATCCATCGATGAGATTGTGGAGATACAAAATTCGGAGGACAAGTTCAACGGAGTACCGACGGGCATCCGTTCCATTGACGAGATGATCGGGGGATGGCAGAATTCAGACCTGATCATTTTGGCCGCCCGTCCTGCAATGGGTAAAACCTCTTTTGTGCTGACAGTTGCACGTAATGCAGCCATCAGCGCCGGCAAAAGTGTTGCACTCTTCTCTTTGGAAATGTCAGCTACCCAGCTGGCACACAGGTTGTTCGCCATTGAGTCGGGGATTGATGCCTCCAAAATATCCAAAGGCAAGTTGGACGAGTCGGAGTGGGCCCAGCTGATGGACAGAATCCAGCCGTTGAATACCAACAAGCTGATCATTGACGATACCCCCGGCCTTTCCATTTTTGATCTGCGTGCCAAGTGCCGCCGCCTCAAACACCGTTACGATATCAACCTGATTATCATTGACTACCTCCAGTTGATGCAGGCCAACAGCGATGACAATCACCGCGATACAAACCGTGTGCAGGAAATCAGCCAGATCTCCCGGTCACTGAAAATGCTGGCCAAGGATCTCAATGTGCCCGTGATTGCACTGTCACAGCTCTCTCGTGCAGTGGACCAGCGTACGGGTGACCACCGGCCCGTGCTCTCCGACCTGCGTGAATCCGGCTCTATCGAGCAGGATGCTGACCAAGTGCTGTTCATCTATCGTCCCGAATACTACAAGTTCGAAACTTTTGACGATGGCAAACCCACCAAGGATATGGCAGAGGTGATCATCGCCAAGAACCGCCATGGTTCCGGTGGCACCGCCCGCGTGAAATTCCTCAGCAGATTCACCAAATTCATCGATGATGACAGCGAATATACAGATGGCTCAATCTCCATTTCGGAAACCGGCGGTCTGTCGCCCAACGTCTCCGCCAACAGCGGCTTCGTCACCTTCGACTCCAGTATTAATGAGGATGCCCAGGGAATGGATGTGAATCAAGATATGGGTTTGCCCTACTAATTTTTTTTACTATGGGTAAAAGAACCTCCGCCAACGTCAATATCAAAAACAGGAAAGCCGAATTTGAGTACTACCTCCATGCGACTTATACTGCTGGCATTGTGCTTACCGGCACTGAAATCAAATCCATCCGTGCCGGCAAAGTGAACTTGACGGATTCCTACTGCTCTTTCATCAACAACGAGCTCTGGGTGCACAATGTCCATATCAGCGAGTATGCCGCCGGAAGCTACAACAACCATCAGCCGAAAAGAGACCGGAAACTTCTTCTTAACCGAAAGGAATTGAAGAAAATAGCTTCCAAGTTGAACGAGCGAGGGGTCAGCATCATCCCTGTCAGGATGTGGATCAATGAGAACGGCTATGCCAAACTGGATATCGCCATCGCCCGAGGCAAGAAAATGTATGACAAACGTGACAGTATCAAGGAAAAAGATCAGAGAAGGGCTGCTGCAAGAGGGGAGGATGATTGAACATGTTTTTGCAAATGAAGGATAGTCACTTATAAAACCATAGTATGGAGATCGGTTTTTCAAAACAGCTGGATGATGCTATAGTGGAGATTTCCAAGTTGCCCGGCATAGGCAAGCGGACCGCGCTGCGACTGGCCCTGCACTTGCTGAAGACGGATTCCAGAGATGTGGCCCAACTCACCAGTGCTATCACTGCTTTGAAGGAGAAGGTGTGCTACTGCAAGGAATGCCACAACCTGTCGGATACGGAGATTTGCGATATTTGCGCCAACCCCAAACGTAATAAGCAGATTGTCTGTGTGGTGCGTGATATACGCGATGTGGTGGCCATTGAAAGTACCAACCAGTACAGCGGTGTGTATCATGTGCTGGGGGGAGTGCTCGCCCCCATGGACGGCATCGGCCCTCAGCAACTGAATCTGGACAGCCTTTTCCAGCGGGTGGATCAGGGCGGACTCAGTGAGGTGATTCTGGCTCTCCCCGCCACTGTGGATGGGGATACCACTAATTTCTATATTTACAGGAATATACAGGGTAAAGTGCCCTGTATCACTACCATCGCTCGCGGCATTGGCATCGGGGATGAACTGGAATACACCGACGAAGTAACCCTCGGCCGCTCCATCCTCAGCCGTACCGAGTTTGAGAAGAGCTATGTCCGTCGCAGTTGAAGGTTCAATAAGAATGAATATGCAGTTGGCTCATCATTTTTTTGATATTTTGTCCAGCACGGTCGGCATCACCTGCCTGGTGATGGTGATGATGCTGTTGATTGAGTTTGTAAATGTGAGTTCTTCGGGACATCTGCTGGAGAAGTTGCGTCACAAGCCCTTCTGGCAGGTGGTCGTGGCTTCCCTCCTGGGGCTGATTCCCGGGTGTATCGGAGGCTTCACAGTGGTTTCGCTTTACAGCCACCGCCTGCTCTCTTTCGGCGCTTTGGTGGCAGGGATGATCAGCACTTTCGGCGATTCGGCATTCCTGCTGTTTGCCATCAGTCCCCAGACTGCTCCCGCGCTGCTGGCCTCCCTGTTTGCCGTAGCCCTCGTTGCCGGCTTTGCGACACACCTGTTTCTTAAAGATAAATCGTTTTATTCCAGTGATATGCACACCCTGGAGGTGCATGAGGCGCATGAACACAAGCAGGGCAGTGCCAGTCTCTCCTGGCGCAATATCAAAAGCATCTCCTTCGCCCGCGCCATCCTTATCTTCGGTTTGGCACTCTATCTCACGGCCTTGGGTACAGGAGCCATCTCGCATGAACACGGCTCCATGCCCCAGATGGAAGGACAGACTGCGCTCGCTGGACACCATCATACACATGACGAATCTTGCGAAGTTCACCAGACTGAGGCCGACCATCATCATGGGGAAGAAGAGGAACACCACTTGCATGGCGAGAATCTGGTTTTCGGTCTGCTGGCCCTGTTTACCTTGGTAGTGGTGCTCTTCTGCTCCGAACATTTTTTGCAGGAACATCTGTGGGAACATGTCATCAAGCACCATTTCCTGTCGGTGTTGCTATGGACTTTCGGAGTGCTTTTCGCTTTGGCACTGCTGAATCATTTCGTGGATTTGGAACATCTTATTGCCGAAAACCATTGGATGAACTGGGTGCTGCTTTTTATCGCGTTGGGTATCGGCATTGTGCCGGAGTCCCAGCCACAGTTCATCTGGATCTACCTGTATGCGGCGGGCGTTATCCCGTTCAGCATACTGCTGGCCAGTTCTGTGGTGCAGGATGGCCATGGCGCTTTGCCCTTGCTGGCTTACTCGCGCAAAAGCTTCCTGATGATGAAAGCTGTCAACATCGTCTTCGGTTTGCTGGTGGGATTGGCGGGATTCGCCTTCGGCTTCTGATTTTTTTTCTGACTTTTTTTCGGATTTTAGGCTGCGGTATCTGCATTTTGAAAATTTTTATACCTTTGCGGAGACTTTTTGTGACATAATTCCTTTTGATTATGAAAAAAATAATACTCCTATCTATCTTTTTATTAATGTGTTGTGTGTCCTTCTCTCAGTCGGACAGCACTTCCTGGAAACAGCAGTTCGGTCGCCATGAGTTGCAACTGACCGTCTCAGATCCGCTGATGGCCGCATGGGTAACGGACAGGATTCCTTTTTTCATTTCCTGTTACAGAGAGCCGGATCCTACCAATCCCTATACTTGGTTTGAAGCTGACACCTACAAAGGGTGGCTGGTTTCCACGGGGACATGGTCGCTCTCCTACAGCTACCGCTTGTGCAAATGGTTCTGGCTGGGCGGCTATTTCAGTTATACTGGCTTTTATCAAAATGTGTACGACCGTTTGAGTGGAAAGGTGGTGGAGAGGGACAATCTCCATTATATGCTGCTCATGGCATCCATGCGCTTCTCTTGGCTCAATAAAAGCATTGTCACCCTGTACTCCGGACTGGACTTGGGGATGTCTTTGGAAGGTTCCGATTTCCGAAAGAACCAGTATGGCTTTTATGATGACAGCGCAGCATCTATCGCTCTTCAGCTGACAGCAGTGGGGGTGCAGGTGGGCAAAAACTGGTACGGCTGTACTGAGTTTGGCCTGGGTATGAAGGGATTCGTGAGTATGGGTTTTGGCTATCATTTCAAAAACAAGAAAAGTTCCATTAAGAAATAAAATTGTCAGATGATGAAAAAGATAATTTCCTCAAAATCCCACCTTTGCACGTAGGAATGAGATGAAGAGATGAAAGGATGAAAAGATTAAGAGATGAAGGGATGATATGAGGATGATTGTAGGGATGCCATAATATGACATCCCTACAAATCAACCTGCAGGACCTTCCCAACGGAATGTATATGGTTCAGATTATCTGTGACAACAAGCAGGTTATCAGTAAGAAAATAATTAAACAATAGTTGACTATGAAAAAGATAATTTTTTTGATGTTTATCGTTGCACTGGTCTCTAACAGCTGCTTGCTGAAACGGGGTGAGGACAAGGAGCCCACCCAGAAAGGCAAGAAGATTTTTGATTCGTGGATGCTGTGTTCGAACCAGATGGTAGAAAAGGGTGTGCGTACCGCTTTCAAGTTCAACACTTGGTTGAAAGCTGATTCGGCGGGGCGTATTGAGGCGGAGAATTGTTGGTTTCCGTACATGCGCATTCGTCCGCAAGGCAACGGGGTGTATCATTTGTATGACGGGGCCAATCTTGCTTATGTTATTGAAACAGGGGAGATTCCGCTGGAAGATGAACAGTCCTCTTGGGCGATTACTTTGTGCACCAGCGCCACTCAGGTGACTGATTTGGCTGGAGATGGGAAAATCCAGCTCTCCTATGCAGGGAATAATGTATGGCACATTTCTTCTGATACTTCTTGGACATTGAATTCGCTTCAGCCAGATATGTTCCTCTCTCTTCCCAATGGTATCAGAACGGACATTAACAAAGGTGATTATGAGTTGTGGGGCACTGGGAAGTATCTCTTTTTTTCTGACAAGTATGACGACAGCAGGATCATACTTGATTTTCAGATTGTGGAAAATATCAAGCAAACCATGTTTCTGGGTGGAAGCCGTGACAGAAGGAACTGGACTGCCGGCGTTTTGAAAATGACCGCGCATCAGGGTGCGGATTCTTTTGAGGTGGAGGCGCATTTCCTTGATAACAACCAGGTTCAGATTTTCTATGGAAACCACAATCATGTCTATAATGTAAACTGATCTGATGTGATTTTTGATGGTTTTGTCGCCTGCAATTCTGCAAAATCCACGCCTGTTACAGAATTGGATCATGGGCATGGATCATTTGTGTGCTGTGGGATAACTGTAAAAAAAAATCGTATTTTTGCGCCCTGAAATATGATTTCCGATGGCTGATTTGTACCTGATTCCGTCCCCACTGGGTGACAGTCCGTTTGATAAGGTTTTTCCGTTGTTCAATAGTAACATTATCAATGAGATAGATTACTATATTGTGGAAGATGTGCGCACGGAACGCCGTTTTTTGAAGCAGTTGGGCATCCAGAAACCCATTGATGAGCTTACTTTTTTCCATTTGGACAAGCATGACAAGAATCTGGATGTCAAGTCTTTTCTGGCTCCGTGCCTGGAAGGGAAAGCTGTGGGGCTGCTTTCGGAGGCGGGAGTGCCCTGTATTGCCGATCCCGGGAACCGGGTGGTGGCGGAGGCCCACCGTATGGGCATCCGGGTGGTGCCGCTGGTGGGTCCGTGTTCCATCATCCTCGCCCTGATGGCCTCAGGTTTCAACGGGCAGAATTTCGCCTTCCACGGCTACCTCCCCGCTGAACAGCCCGACCGTGAGCGCAAGCTGCACCAGCTGGAAAACGATATTCTCAAACGTCGCCAAACCCAGATTTTCATTGAAACCCCCTATCGCAACAACCATCTCCTGAACTCCATTTTGTCGGTCTGCTCCCCTCAGTTGCGCCTGTGTGTGGCTGCCAACTTGACCTGTGAGGATGAAACCATTATCTCCAAAACCATCGCTCAGTGGCGGAAATCTCCGATCGACTTGCATAAACAGCCGGCCATCTTTTTGTTGTACAATTGATTCTGTATGAAAAAGAGTGCCCCCATCTTCCTGTTTTTTCTGCTGTGGCTCGGAATGTCGTGGGCACAGAAGCCCATCGTCTTTTCTCAAAATGACGACTATGTGATTGTGGTTGACAAAAACAAGTCCGGCAGTTCGTTGGAAGCGGCACAAGAGTTGGCACATTTTCTTGAAAAGATTTTCAACCGTCCGTATCAGATTGTTTCTGATCAGGATTATAAGGGGAAACATGCTATTTGTGTTGGTCGCAATAAACTGTCGGAAAGTGTTTTTAGAAAATATACCAAGCAGATTCGTGATGATGGCTTCCTGCTTCATTCGGATGGACAGAACCTGTACATTTTCGGCAATGAGCCCGTCGCTGACCTCTATGGGGTGTATCATTTACTGGAGAATTATCTTGGTTGCAGTTACACCGCCAGCCGCCAGATTCATTTTGAGCCGCTGCCGGATGAGGTGGTGCTTCATCTCCACGATTTGCAGAATCCCTCTTTCCGCTATCGCGAAACACTGCACCTGATTCCCAATGAGGATCCACTGTATGCACGTTGGCACAAGCTGCACAACCGGGCGGACTTCAACCGCGAATGGGGTATGTTTGTACACACTTTCCAGCATCTCATTCCCGTATCGGATTATTTTGAAACGCACCCTGAATGGTTCTCGGAGATGCACGGCCAACGGGTGCGGGACGGACAGCTCTGCCTGAGCAATCCGGCGGTGCTGGAGGAACTGTGCCGGAATTTAGGGGAGAGAATGAAAAAAGAGCCGGAGAAGAAAATCTGGTCGGTGTCGCAAAACGACAATGAATCGTCGTGCACCTGCCCACACTGCCTTCATCTGGACTCCCTCTATGGAGGTCCCTCCGGCACCATGATTTGGTTCGTGAACCAGGTGGCCGCCCGCTTCCCCGACAAGGTGATCTCCACGCTGGCCTACCAGCAGACCCGCCACGCACCGAAAGATATCCGGCCCGCCGACAATGTGAACATCATGCTCTGCTCCATTGAGTGCCCGCGCCAACACCCGATGTCCACCGACACCTCCGTCCGCTCCTTCCAACGCGACCTGGACGACTGGTGCCGACTGACCCACAACATCTTCCTGTGGGATTACGTGGTTCAGTTCAGGAATTATCAGGACCCGTTCCCCAATCTGCACGTCATCCAGCCTAACCTCCAGAATTTTTGCCAGCATCAGGTGCCGATGGTGTTTGAACAGGGGTCTGGTTCCAATATCACCGAGAATTACGAGTGGCGCACTTACCTGATCGCCCACCTGCTCTGGAATGTGAATCTGGATGTGGACAGCCTCCGCGACCGTTTTCTGGAAACGCACTACGGTGAGGACCGCGCCATCTATATCAAACAATATTACGAAACAATGCAGCAGGCATTGCTGGATTCCAAACAACCCCTCAACATATACGGATATCCCGTCGATGCGAAGGATGGCTATCTGTCCCCGGTAAAGTTCGACTATTACCGTTCGCTGTTTGCCGAAGCCTATCGCCGGCTCCCATACGAGGATTGCCCAAAAGCGGAGGTGGGGCGCTACAACGATCGCCTGCGCCTGCTGGAGCTGTCTCTTGATTTTGCAGAACTGGACCTTTCCATGTATGAATATTCCCCCCGCTTCACCTATTTTACGCAAGACGGGGCAGGGGAGAAGCAGGTGCGACCAGAGATGATCTCCTTGCTGGAGAAGTTTGTGGTTGATTGTGAAAGATTGGGAGTGAAACAGTTGGATGAAGCGAAATACACACCGCAACAGTTGTATGACAATGTGATGAATTTTGTGAAAAAGTCCACAGGGAAAAATTGGGCGTTGGGAAAACCGGTGACCTGTTCCACCGAGTGGAGTACTATCTATGATGTGGGCGGTCCGAAAGCCCTCACCGATGGCCATGCCGGCATGATGAATTATCATTACCGCTGGCTAGGGTTTCAGGGGCAGGATATGGATGTGGTGATTGATCTTGAGAATGTGCGTGAGGTCAGTGAAATACGGGCGGATTACCTCTTTTATCCTTTGTCATGGATTTTTGTTCCGAAAAAAGTGACATGTTATGTTTCTGAAAACCAGGTGGAATGGAAAGAGGTTGCCCAGAAGACCTATGCCAACGAGGAGTCTTTGGCGGAGTGCAAGATTGTGGATTTTGATTTCACCTTCGCACCTGTGAATGTCCGGTATGTACGGGTGAAGGCAGAGTCTCTGCGGGTAAATCCGGAGTGGCATCGCGGTGTAGGGCAGCCTTGCTGGATTTTCTGTGACGAAATAGTGGTTAAATAAATTTTAAAATACTTATTTTTAAATATTTACATAATTTTATGAATATGAAAAAGATTGTTTTTGCGATTCTCCTGTTTTTTTCGGTGTCTTTTTTGTGGGCACAGAATTATCAGGTAGTGGATAACAGTTGGGAACAGGTTCGCTTGGTGTTCACCGCGGGTGAGATGTCGGTGATGGATGTGACCACTGAGGCTGGCGATTTTTCCCGGATCACCATGGAGGGGGCACAGCTCTCTTCGGAAGTGGGTCAACCGCAGCTTCCGGTGACGGTATGCTTGCTGGAGATTCCTTTGTGTGACGGGGTGAATTATGAAATAAGATCCTCGCACTATGTGGATTATACAGCTGAAGAGCTGGGAATTCGCAACCTGGTGTTTCCTGCGCAACCTTCCTATTCCAAATCGGATGATGGGGAGAAACCCTTGGTGCGCGATGTTGAAACTTACCAGAGCAATCAATGGTATCACCGGAACCTGATTGAAGTGGAGAAGACCGGTATCCTGAGGTGCATCAACATGGCCACCGTCTATTTCTCTCCAGTCCAGTATAACCCTGTGACCCGTATGTTCCGTATCTATGATGAGGTGGAGGTGGCTTTCACGTATGAGAATGCGGATATTCCGGCCACCTGTGAGATGAAGTCGCTGCACAATAATGTTTTTGTGAATGGGATGCAGCAGCGCGTCATTAACCCGATTTCCGACCAGAACCGTGAGCCCTCTTTCTCACAGCCTATTCGTTATCTGATTGTGGCACACAGTATGTTCAGGGGGGAATTGGATGGATTTGTCGCATGGAAAAAACGCCAGGGCTTTGAGGTGGAGGTCGCCTATACGGATGATGCCGCCGTGGGAAGTACCACTACCAGTATTGCTGAGTTCATCAAATCCAAGTACACTCAGGCCACCGCGGATCAGCCCGCCCCTTCCTTCTTGCTGCTTGTGGGCGATGTCCAGCAGATCCCGGCCTTCACCGGAGTGTCTGAAACCGACCATGTCACGGACCTGTATTACGCCACTTGGACCAACGGGGACAATATCCCCGATTGCTTCTACGGACGTTTCCCTGCGCAAACGGTGGCACAATTGCACAATATCGTTGATAAGGTGTTGCAGTATGAACAGTATACCATGCCAGATCCCACTTACTTGGACGATGCTGTCTTGGTTGCAGGTACTGACAGCTACTTCGGACCGACACATGCGAACGGACAGATCAACTATCTGTCCCAGCAATATATTAATACGGGATATGGATATTCCAATGTGTATGTGCATCTGTACAACTGCTCCTCCCAGGCAGCGACCATCCGTTCCGAGATCGGGGCAGGCGTGGGCTATGCCAATTATACTGCCCACTGTGGCGCTGATGGATGGGGGGATCCGCAGTTTTCTGTTGGGCACATTTCAGCTATGAACAATGAGAATAAATATGGGCTGATGATCGGAAACTGCTGTCTTTCCAACAAATTTGATGAGGATGAATGCTTTGGTGAAGCCATTGTGCGGACGGCACATAAAGGGGCGGTGGGCTACATTGGCGCCTCCAACAGCACGTACTGGGGTGAGGATTACTACTGGTCAGTGGGATACCGCGCCACAGTGAATGACAATCCGAATTATGATGCATCCTGGCTGGGAGCCTACGACCGCCTGTTCCATACCCACGGGGAAGGCTTCAGCGACTGGTATGTCACGGGAGGCTCCATCATCACTGGCGGCAACCTGGCGGTGGAGGCTACCACTTCCGGTAGCAAGCTCTATTATTGGGAGATTTACCACCTGATGGGTGATCCCTCCATGCTGCCCTGGCTGACCCAGGCCGAAACGATGTCGGTCACTGTGGACGATGCAGTGGTCAGTGGCACCACCTCTCTTTCGGTGAGAACCAACGTTCCGTATGCCTATGTGGCCCTTACACAGGATGGAGCTCCCATCGCCGCTGCCACCGCCGATAATTCCGGTTCCGCTCTGCTCTCTTTCCCCGCAATGGAAGCAATAGGACTTTATGAGCTGGCCATTTCGGGACAGAACTTTCAGCCTTTCTTCCAAACCATCAATGTGGTTGCTCCGTCGGGACCGTATGTGGTGCCCTCCAATCCTCAGATTCATGATGGTGTCGCCCCCAACTATAATGCTTATTTGCAGTGTGACATCACCCTCCGTAGCTTGGGTGTGGAGGAAGCATCCGATATCACAGTTGCCCTTACCTCTCCTTCATCGTATGTTTCCTTCGTTGATAATACTTTTTCAGTTAGTCAAATGGCTCCAGGCGAAACCCGCGATTTCCCGGCGGCTTTCTCTTTCAACCTCAATGACCAGTTTACGGATGGTACGGTCATTCCGTTTGTAGTAACAGTGATTTATAACGGAGAATATAGTAATGATTTTTATTTCAATATTGTAGCGAATGCCCCAGTGCTTTACAGTGCCGCTTTCACTGTGACAGAAACCGAGGGTAATCAGGACGGACATCTGCAAGGAGGGGAAACCTGTCAGCTGAGCATTCCGGTGGTGAACGATGGCCATGCCCCCGCCGTGGATATCTACTCGTATCTCACCTGTGCATACGCATCGGTCACGCTGGTCAACAGCAATGTATCTTTGGGCACCATCGCTCCACAAGGCAGAGCTGTGGCCAATTACACCATACGTTTGGATGAAAGTATTCCCACACCATTCATCATCCCTATGCTCCACCATGTCTATGCCGCCGGATATTCGTACGTGGATACCATTTATCTGACCCTTGGCGACCTGGTTGAAGATTTTGAAACCGGCGATTTTTCCAAATTCCACTGGAACAATGTGAACAACCACTGGACGCTGGCTCAGATGAACACGTTTGAGGGAAGCTACAGCGCGCGCTCATCGTACTCTGACCTGGCTTATGGTGAAAAAGCACAGCTCAAACTGACTGTGGAAGCCTCCATCGACGACACCATCTCCTATTATCGCCGCATTTCTCTTGCAGAAGGGTATGACTACTTTGCCTTTTCCATCGATGGAGAGGTGATGGAGAATATTGCCGCTCCTCACTATCCTTGGACACGTTCCGCTTTCCCCGTCAGTGCGGGAACTCATGAAATCTCTTTTGAATATTACCGTGGCCGCTCGTATGGTAGCAATTACTATGTCATGCTGGACTATATCAAACTGCCGATGTGTGGAGAAATGGCACCTCTCGCCATTCAGGAACACCCTTCCGAAACTCTTTCGCTCTATCCGAATCCGGTATCGGATGAGGTGACCGTGGCTCTGCCCGCCTCCTCCTGCCGCACTTTCCATTTGGCACTGTTCGACTTGGCTGGACGTCAGCTTATCAGCAAGGAGATTCCTGCTGGAGAAAATGAATATTGCTTGGATGTCAGCGCGTTGCCGACAGGGGTTTATTTGATTTCCCTGTTTAATGAAGAAATGGTGCTCGGTGGGAAGGTGGTGAAAAAATAGATGTCCGTCAGCGGATTTCCACAGAAGAGGGAAGAAGTACAAATGCACTGAAAAGGCCGTACCCGCCGGTGATGTTGTTATAGGTCTGCTTGGGCTCCAGCAGGAAGGAACTGAATTCGTCGTTCCCATTGAGCGAAGTCTCAAAAAGATATTCGTTCCGGTCTATCAGTACCGTGAAAAATGGCGAGTCCATCAGGCGAGTGATATATTCTTCCTCGGTGTCATAGTCGTACAGATATCGGAAAGTCTGTCCGTCCCCGCTTTCGTCGGAGAAGTACTTGATGTACTCTCCGGTTTTGGGATGGGTGAGCCATAATTGAACAAAACTTTGAACTGTTTCATAAATGTAGTCATCTTCCACGATATCTTCTTCTTCGGGAGGCAGGTAGCCAAAAGTGCAGTAGTTTTCCTCTCCGGGAAAATCGTCCCACATAAAATAGGCATCCAGATGAGGTTCGCTGTAGATTTCTGTGTCATGCATGTCATCGGAAGCTGTGACCAGTTCCAAACGGGGATGCAGGTCTCGGGCGAAGGGCACGGAACAGGTGGCGGAGATGTCATCCCAGTTGCCCGCTGACGCCCGGATGAAGTAGGTTCCCCCTTCATGGATGGGGAATTCATCCTGGGTGAGGATGTATCGTTCTTTGTCGGCATGATAGGGCGCCTGTATCCAGTGGACACCGTCAATGGAAAGTTCCACCCGTCCGTCCGCAATAGGCTGGAATCCGTCATTTTGGCTGTCGCTGAATAGCAGTTGCGTGTGTGACAGGTAGATGCTGATGGTGTCTATCTGCGGGCAAAGCCGGCAGTACAGCACTAATTTTTCTGTTTCGTGCAGCTGGTTTCCCAGGTCCACATTGGAGATGCAGGAGATGAGGCATATAGGCAAAAGGGCAATGAGGAGTAACTTTTTCATGATGGCGTCGGTTTAGAATTTGAAATGATAAGTGAATGACGGGATGATGGGGAAAATGCAGATTTTCTGCAGCACTTGCTTCTGTACACCGCCCCAGTCATAGTCGGTGGTGACGTAGTAAAAGAAGGCGTTTTTCTGGTTGTAAACGTTGTAGATGCTGATTTCAAAAATGCTCTGCCAGTTCCGTTTGTGCTGGTGGATGATTTGGATACCGATGTCCAGATGGTGGAAGGGCTCCATGCGGAGGTTGTTTTTCTCTCCATAGTTTTCAATGAAATAACCATGGCCGAGCCCGCTGAAGTGGTATTCATTCGGGTAGAAATGGGCATCCAGTTCATCAGTGAGGGTGGAATAGTCGTAGGTGGAGGTGGGCAGAGTGACGGCATTTCCGGAGGCGAAGACCCATGCCACAGAGAGGTTGATTTTGGGTATGGGGCTGTACATCAATACGATGGATATGTCATGGCGGCGGTCGTACCGCGAGAAGAATTTCCTTCCGAAGTTCAGGTCGTCAAACTGCTGCTGTGTCCAGGAGAGGGTGTAGCCCACCCATCCCGTGAATTTCCCGGCAGTGCGTCGTACCAGAAACTCCACGCCGTAGGACCAACCCTGGCCGGTGGTGACGTTCTCGGCCCACTGCTTGGAGGTGACGTTTTCATCCACGTAACCTTCCAGTGCGTCCAGAAAGAAAGAGGCTCCCTCTTTGTACGCGATCACATGGTTCATCTTTTTGTAATAGCCTTCAACGGAGAAAGCCAGTCCGGGTTTCCGCCAGTCGTAGTGGATCCCCGCCGCTACTTGGTGTGACACTTGCGGCCGGATGCTCTTGGTGATGGGCACCCACAGGTCGGTGGGGAGCCCGATGGTGCTGGTGCTGAGCAGCAGCATGCTCTGGGCCATGCGGGCGTAGGAGGTTTTGAAGGCGAGGTTTTTCAGGATGTTGACGCTGACAGACAACCGCGGCTCCGGGGAGAAATAGGTGCGACCGGGCACGGAAAAGCACACAAGCCGGATGCCTGGATTGATGCGGAGAATGTTCTTGATGTTGATCTCGTCATCCGCATAGAGGGCAAACTCCAGCCCCGGGTCCATTATTTTGGTTTTGTGTGAAAAGGTGTCCTCTTTCAGGGTCACGGCACTGGGACGAGCCTCGTGATAGGTGAGGCTGGCCCCAGCATGGATCTGGTGCGTGGCGGTGGGAAGAATGGAAAGGTCGTATTTCAAAGTGTAGTCGCGGATGCCGGAATTGAAATCCATGCTGTATTTCCAGTCGGGATCTTTGTATTTGTCGTAAACATTCATCTTGTAGTCGCTGAAGACAAACGAGAGGTTGGAGAAGATTTTGGAGGTAAAGAGGTGGTTCCAACGGGCGGTGGCAGTGGCATTCTGCCAATACATCCCTATGTTGTAGCGGGTGGTCTCTCCCTCCCACTGGTCCACTTCGGTCATGTGGAACTTGTCGCGCCCCCAATAGGCGCTGACATAGAGCTTGTCTTTTCTGCCGAAATCATAGTTGAATTTGGCATTGAGGTCAAAAAAATAGTAACCCGTGGTGGTGGAGGGATCAATGATTTTCATGACAGGCATGGCCAGCAGGTCGAAGAAGGTGGTGCGTGCGGAAACCATGAAGGAGGATTTTCCCTTGACGATGGGCCCCTCCACCATGGCGTGTGCCGAGATGAGGCCGATGCCTCCCTCGCCGTGGTAGGAATCCTTGTTTCCCTCTTTCATCTGTACATCAATGACGGAGGAGAGCCTTCCTCCGTACCGTGCAGGGAATCCCCCTTTGATGAGCTCCACCGATTTGATGGCGTCTCCGTTGAAAATGGAGAAGAAACCCAGCAGATGGTTCGCATTGTAGATGGGTGCCTCGTCCAGGATGATCAGGTTTTGGTCGGGGCCGCCGCCGCGCACATAGATGCCGCTGGTGCCCTCTGTGCCGGACTGCACTCCGGGCATGAGCAGCAGCGTCTTGAACACGTCCTTCTCACCCAACAGGATGGGAATGTTCTTCACCTCCTTCGCCCCAATGTGTATGCTGCTCATCTGCACCTGCTCCGAGGCGGTGCGCTCGGCAGTGACCCGGATGCCCTCCAGCATCTCGGTCTTGGAGAGTAGTGTGTTGTGAGAGAGGTCCTCCGGAGCGGAAAGACGCAGGGTGTCGTCACGGAAACCGGTGCAGGTGAAGACAATGCACAGGGAATCCCGGTAGGGGAGGGTGATGGAGTAAAAACCATAGCTGTTGGTGGTGACGGCTGTCCGTGTGGCCGGCTCGTAAACCGTAATGCCGGGCAGGGACTCGCGGCTACCAAATTCATAAACATATCCGCTTATGGTAACTTTTTGCTGGGCAATAAGATATAAGGGTAGAAATAGGCAAAGGAGGATGAGGATTTTTTTCATGAAAATGGATGTGCTTTTGTTTGGTGTGAATCAGTTTTCCTCAAAAAGTTCTCTTTCCACCAGTTCACAGAGGATGTGCCCGACCAGAATGTGGCACTCTTGGATGCGTGGGGTGGAGTGGGAGGGAACGTTGATGAGCAGGTCGGCGTACTCCTTCAACTTGCCGCCGGTTTCGCCAGTCAGCGCGATGACTTGTACGCCCATGGCGCGGGCGGCGCGGGCGGCACAGAGAATGTTCTCCGAATTGCCGGAGGTGGAAATCGCCACCAGCACATCCCCCCGTTGGGCAGTGCCTTTCAGCAGGCGCGCGTAGGCTTCCACAAAGCCGAAGTCATTGGCTGCCGCTGTGAGGTAGGAGGTGTTGCAATGAAGCGCCTCCGCATTGAGCGGCGGGCGGTTGAAACGGAATCTTCCGGAAAGTTCCGCGGCAAGATGCTGCGCATCAGCGGCACTTCCACCGTTGCCCGCAAAATGAATCCTGCCCCCGTTGCGGAGCGAGGAGATGAGCATCTCCACTGCCACCGCAATGTCATCCGCTTTCTGTTCGGCTAACTTTTCCTTCACCGCTATGCTTTCCCGAATGGATTGTAAAATGTTTTGTTCCATACAATTTTATATTGTTGTATTCATGTGAAATAACTTGCCGTATTAACGTTGCAAGCCAAGTAATATTTTGTCGCTTTTCTGCCCGATGGATTTTTTTTTGATTCATTTTTTTTAGAAGTCATAATTTCGTGTAAATTTGCAACCGCTTTCTGAATAGGGAAAAACTTTCTTTTTATATATTAAATCTCTTGTTATTAATAATTTAATAAATTTGTTATGAACAACGCGAATTACATTTTCAGAGAACCGAAAAACGAACCCGTTTACAGCTACGCTCCCGGCACGCCCGAACGCGCAGCCCTCAAGGCCGAGCTTGACCGCCAGTACAAGAAAGTGGTGGAAATCCCGCTGATCATCAATGGTAAGGATGTGAAGACCGGCGATATGGGCACTGTGGTGATGCCGACCGAGCACGGCCACGTTCTCGCTAAATATCACAAAGTCAATAAGGAATGTGTGCAGATGGCTATCGATGCCGCTATGGCTGCCCGCGAGAAATGGGAGAGCATGCCGTGGATTCAGCGCGCTTCCATCATGATGAAGGCTGCCGAGCTGCTGGCTACCAAATGGCGCTATGTGCTGAATGCCGCCACCATGCTGGGTCAGGGCAAGAGCCCCATGCAGGCTGAAATCGACTGTCCCTGCGAGGCCATCGACTTCCTCCGTTTCAACACCTATTTCGCTTCCAAGATTTACAGCGAGCAGCCCATCTCCGACCACACCATGCTCGACCGCAACGAGTACCGCGGCATGGAAGGTTTTGTGTATGCCATCACTCCTTTCAACTTCACCTCCATCGCTCTGAACCTCAACGTGGCTCCCGCGCTGATGGGTAACGTTACCATCTGGAAGCCCTCTACCACCGCTATCCTTTCCAACTATTATATTATGAGACTGTTGCAGGAAGCCGGTCTTCCCGACGGTGTCATCAACTTCTTGCCCGGCAGCGGCTCCGTCATCAGCGAGGTGGCCTTCAAGTCACCCCACTTGGCAGGTATCCACTTCACCGGCAGCACCTCCACCTTCAAGAGCTTCTGGAAGCTCATCGGCCAGAACATCGACACCTACAGAACCTATCCGAAGATCGTGGGTGAGACCGGTGGCAAGGACTTCATCTTCGCTCACAAGAGCGCTCCCGCCCGCGAGCTGGCCGTGGCCATCCTGCGTGGCGCCTTCGAGTACCAAGGTCAGAAATGCTCCGCTGCTTCCCGCGCTTACGTTCCGAAATCCCTCTGGCCCAAGACTTTGAAACACATCCAGGAAATGATGAAGACCGTGAAGATGGGTGATGGCCGCGACTTCGGCAACCTCATCAACGCCGTCATCGACGAAAAATCCTTCGACAACATTGAAGGCTACATCAAACGTGCCAAGAAATCAAAGAATGCAGAGATCGTGCTGGGCGGCAAGTGCGACAAGAGCGTCGGCTACTTCGTGGAGCCCACCATCATCGTGGCTAACACACCTGACTACGAGTCCATCCGCGAGGAGATCTTCGGACCCGTCATCACCGTTTATGTATATCCCGATGCACAGTACGAGAAGACCTTGAAGCTTTGCGACGAGACCTCTCCGTACGCTCTCACCGGCTCCATCTTCGCTGCCGACCGCAACGCCATCGAGACTGCCGAGCAGATGCTGCGTCACGCTGCCGGTAACTTCTACATCAACGACAAGCCCACCGGCGCAGTGGTCGGTTGCCAGCCCTTCGGCGGCGCCCGCGCTTCCGGCACCAACGACAAGGCAGGCAGCGCCCTCAACCTCTACCGTTGGATCAGCGCTCGCTGCATCAAGGAGACTTACGTTCCCGCTACCGATTACGGCTATCCGTTCCTGAACCCCGAAAAATAATAGCTTAGGGAATCAATATGAAAAAGCGCGCTCGTTTGGGCGCGCTTTTTTTTGCATCTGGCGACTTCTTCCTTGCCGCCCCCATCCCTTAATGTTTTTACGATAATTCTTTTGTGAGATTAATCGGAAAAGTGTATTTATTCTTATGAATTACGCAAGCGTAATTGAGAGATTTTTTTCATTTCCATTTCTCACATAGTCACGAGAGTATTTTTCATCCCTTTGAATGACGGCGAACATCCGGCTGACCAGTTTGGCCCGTATGACA
>JAFZWE010000025.1 GCA_017617445.1 Bacteroidales bacterium
CCGCCCAAACCCTCGCCAATGATTATTATAGCACCCCACCATTCCGTTGCAAGCGAAGCGCAGCAACGGAACCTCCTACTACCCACTATATTGTTGATTTCACACGCTCACCATCTGTCAATGTCGTGCAAAATGCTATTCTGGTTATACCGCTCCCAGTCACTGAGATTTTTCTCCACCGCCACCATCTGCTCGCAAAGCAGGGCATACTTCTTCAACGAGAGTTGCTTGCTGTCGTGCAGGATGCGTACACAAAGTTTTACTTCCAACATTCTCTCCAACGCCTCTGCGATGAAATCGACCTTTCTTCGCGCCTCCTTTTCCATATTGGCATGGTAAATGCAAACTTCCACCCGCAAAAGATATCGTTTCAAATCCTCGCCCAATGTATAGCGATAATCCTTGCCCATCTTCTGTGTCTCATGAAAAAGCCTGAGGAGAAGGTCATACACCATCTTAAACACAGGCAGGTTCTCCTCATGGAACACCTGTGTCTGAGGCTTCCATTCGTCTGGAATCTCCAATACCACGGGAGTCTTGGGTTTGGGTTCCTTGATACGGGTGGTGGATTTCCATTCCTTAAAAGCAAGTTCATCAAACGACAGAGGTAAAAAAGCCCTGCATCGCTTCCCTCCTGCCTCTAATGCAGCACCCGCCAGATATTTCGCCAACTGTTCCGAGGGAAATCCCACACTGATCACCTCCTCTCCCACCAATTTAACAAATCTTTTGGAGGGCTTGAAGTTGTAACGGCATGTCAACATGTAAGCCGACCGCTCGTATGCTTTCCAGAATTTGCCTTCAAGGAACAGCACAACCCAGCCGTTCCCGCAATTTCTTTCTACTTGCAATATTTCCTTAATTGTAGGCATGATTTTTTTAGGTTTTAAGTGACAAAAAAAGCACTTGACAGTCGCGCCGCCTTGAAATGTCGCAAATAACCCAAATAAGAATTCATTGAGGCCTGGCAATTTTCCACATCCAACCAATCGCATGGCAAGACACCTTCTTCCGCGAGTTCGTTCACCTGATCAAATGCACGACAGCACTGCAAAAATTTTTGCGTCGTACGCGAAGAGCCGTGCCTGTAATAGGGATATACCACTGCGCCAAGAAAACGGATGGATTCCGTGACCGGAATGATTTTGGTTTTCTTAGGATGAAGCGAAAGGTGAAGTGAGGCAAGCAAACCAGAGATTTCCGACACTGCTGCCTCAAGCCTGTCGCGATCTGTATCCACAATGTAAAAATCATCCACATAACGTCCATAGTGCTTGAAACCCAAATTCATCGTGACAAACCAGTCAAGTTGGTTGAGAAAAATGTTGGAATAGAGCTGTGATGTGAGGTCTCCGATAGGAAGACCGACGCCAGAGGGGGAACAGCTGAGGCACTTGGAGGGCGGCAAGTCATGCCACTCTTCCGGATCCCCTTTGAAGCGAGCTCCATTTAAAGGATTTTTCATGGTGATGATGTCGGTAAGATAGTCCACCATCCCCTTCTGGTCTTCCGGCAAATGTACACGCTCCGTCATTTCATGCACCATCATGCGCAGCACCTCTCTGTTGATGGACATGAAATATCCTTTTATGTCCATTTTCAGCACGTATGCATCACGCGTGTAATTATGCGACACAGCACGTATATGGTGCTGCAACCGCTCTATTCCCAACAGTGTACCCTTCCCTTTACGACACGAATAAGAGTCATACACAAACTGCCGTTCAAACAAAGGCGCCACATAGTTGTAATACAAATGGTGAACCACGCGATCGCGGAAATTGGAAGCGAAAACTTCGCGTTTCACCGATTCCTGCACAATAAAACACACTGATGGCGCCGGTTTGTAGCGGCGGTCACGCAACTCATGGTACAAATTGATAAGATTGGTTTCCAAGTCCATTTCAAAACGAAGCTGGCTCGGCGTATTGCGCTTGTTGCGGCGGGCATCATAGTATGCGCGGAACAAATCGATAAGGAGTGTGTCCATGATTCAGCAAAAACTTGGACAAGCCGCACGGACTGGCCGTTGCAGCGATTGTTGTTGTTCACGTTGTGGTTGCCCGAATTGAAGTTGAGGTTCCACGCGTTCTCTGTACCGTTGGGTGTGGACGACCAATAGTTGCCGTTGGACCCCACGTTGTTCACATCGCCATTGCAATTGCGGTAGCCCGCAGCGGGCAGAACTGTTAGCAGACACCGGCGTTGTGCACGCCGCAAGGCGCACCTTGCGACTGACTTCAAAGGACGGACCTTCTCTATACATATCAAAAACGTTTTTCTTTCCCATTTCTGACGGTCTGCTGGTTTTACTATTTTTCACGCTGCCGTGTGCCATGCCGGACATGTAGCACACAGCACTCCGGATGAACACACTCTTACCAATTCTAAAATTTTTCGTCCGCTTCGCGGCCATTTTTCGGGTTGGCCTGTCGGGCAAGCCCGAACAGCCCAACCAATATTTCAATGTCTTGTGATTGCGCCCTTGCGCGCGCAATCATTTACCTTGGACAAGCCGCACGGACTGGCCGTAGCAGCGATTGACGTTGCCCACGATGTGGCGGCCCGAACTGAAGTAGAGGTCCCACGCGTCCTCTGTACCGCTGGGCGTGGACGACCAATAGTTGCCGTAGGACCCCACGTAGTTCACATCGCCATCGCAACCGCGGTAGCCCGCAGCGGGCAGAAAGATGGAGTTGCCGCTGGGGCCTTTGACATAGTACCCTTCATTGGTGCTATTCCACGTCCATTTGCACTTGTCTCTCAACTCCTCTAACTGCGCCTTGTTGGGCAGGCGGCTGCCAAATTTTTTTGCCTCATCCCAAGTGTAGAAGCCGTGGTCGTCCGAGCTGTTATACTCGTTACTGGTTTTCCAATACACGCTCAAGCCCAAGTCCACATAGCCAGCAGGCACCGGCTTGCTTTCTTCCACCGCTGGCGTAGCTTCATCTTTCGTCGGCTTCTCTGCTTCCACTATCGCAGGGGCCGCCACCTCCAATGTCGGAGTCTCTTGCTGCATTACTTCCGCCACTGTCTCCGTCTCACCAGCACTGCCATTTCCACCATCACCCTTCTTTACTCCCGGTAACAAAATTATGGAAACCGCGATTCCCAGCACCGCGCACACTGTCATCACAATCCACGGCCATGCCTTGCGTTTGCGGGATTGGGGCTGAGATTTAGGTTGAGACTGAGATGGAACGACAGGGGTCTCCGCCACCGTAGCATCCTCATACACAGGCGCATTCACGCCGCCCACCACGGTCTCATCGGAGGGGGGGGCTACGGGGGGCACAAAACAACCCGTTTGTCCTGCGCCAAACGGCACTAATGCAGGCCGCTCCTCCGGTTTCTTGGCTAAGTACGGCCGCAGGAAAGCCTGCCACTCGGAAGGAAGACCTGATAAATCCAATGGATTCTGCACAATGTTCAGCCTTATCTCAAAATCATCGGTAGTGTCGCGGTCGTAAGGGGCATGTCCGGCCAGCAGATGCACAAAGCTCACCGCCAGCGAGTACAGGTCGGTCTTATAATCAATGTGCTTGCTGTCGCGCACCTGCTCCGGGCTCATGTACATCAGTGTGCCCATGGTGGCGCCCGTGGCGGTGGAAGTGATGCTGTCGCGCACCTTGGCTATACCGAAATCCAGCAGCTTCACATTGTCCTCCCGGTCGATGAAAATGTTGGAGGGTTTGATGTCGCGGTGCACCACGCCCTGGGCATGTGTGTAGTTGAGGGCGGAGGCCAGCTGGTTCCACCACTTTTGGAGCTGCTCGTCGGTGAAGCGCTCGCCATGCTTCATGCGTGTGGAGAGATCATCGCCCTCCAAATATTCCATCACCATGCAGGGACGGCCGTCAATCTCATCATAGTCGTACACCTGCCGGATGTTGGGGTGCTTCAACCTCACCGTCACACGGGCTTCATTGCCGAAACGTTCCACCACCTGCGCATTATGCGACAGATCCTCGTTCAGGATTTTCACTGCCGCCACATTGCCAATCTTGTTCTCAGCATACCACACCTCCGCCATACCGCCCTTGCCAAGAAGACGCAACAAATTGTAATTCAATACTTTTTTATTCTGCATAACCATTATTTTGAAAGTGCAAATATACGAATTAAACTGAGAATTGAAATTTGAAAATTGAGAATTAGAGATACACAATAGCCCCGAAGGGGCGGCAGCTACAGGGCCAGTCCGCCTAACGAGGTCTCTTTGTAGAGGGAAGGCAGATCGTGGCCGGTCGCCTTCATAACGCGCACCACGCGGTCGAAGCTGACGAGATGTTTGCCGTCGGAGATGAGGGCGAACATGGCGGCATCGATGGCACGCACCGAAGCGAATGCATTTCGCTCAATACAAGGCACTTGCACCAGTCCGCAGATGGGGTCGCAGGTAAGACCGAGGTGGTGTTCAAGCCCCATCTCTGCAGCATATTCCACCTGATAGGAAGAGCCGCCCATGAGCTGGCAGAAGGCACCGGCGGCCATAGCACAAGCCGAGCCCACCTCACCCTGGCAACCCACCTCCGCCCCACTGATGGAGGCGTTGTATTTGATGACATTGCCGATAAGTCCGGCGGTAGCCAGGGCGTGCAGCACTTTCTTGTCGTTACGCTCGTACTGCTGGTAGTAAGTATATAGCACTGCCGGCAACACCCCGCAGGAGCCGCAGGTCGGGGCGGTGACGATGGTGCGGCCGCTGGCATTCTCTTCGGCCACAGCGAAGGCATACACTGGTGTGGAGTAGCGATGCTGCAGCGAGGTGTTCATGGCCTGCACGCGCGAGTACATCGTTGAAGCTTTGCGAGGCAGGTGCAAGCCGCCGGGCAGCGTGCTCTCGTGCTCCAGCCCCTCAAGAATGCTCTGCCGCATCACCCGCCAAACCTCCTCCAAATAATCCCAAATGTCGCTATCCTCGCAATCGGCCACATACTCCCACAGCTTGCGGCTGCCGACGTGCGACAGAATGTCATCCATGGTGGAATACTGATAGATGCGCTTGTCGTCCTGCCGTTTGCCGTCCGGCGAGATGTCGCCGCCACCCACACTGAAATAGCGGCGCGCAAGCAGCGGATTTCCATCAGCATCCAGTGCGACAAACTCCATCCCGTTAGGATGTTCAGGCAGAAACACCTCCGGTTTCCAGCTGATATTCACAGGGATAGGAGCCAATGCATCGATAATGGCCACATCGGTCAAGTGGCCTTTGCCGGTGGCGGCGAGACTGCCAAACAGCACCACTTCATAAGAAACAGCTGTAGGGGTAAGCTCGCGGAACAATACTGCCGCTTTTGACGGCCCCATGGTGTGCGAACTCGATGGTCCGCGCCCGATCTTGAAAATATGACGAATACTTTCCATAACTTGATTTTTTATGTTTCCCCGTTCTCCCATCATTTATCGCGGCAAAAATACATGTTATTTGTGAATGCGCCACCTGCCCTGCCTATTTCCTTCCCTCCCCTTTCTTTTTTCCAACCCCATTCAAAATTCCTCACTGTTTCCCGCACCATTCCGCAGTCTCCTGGGGCGAAATCACTTAGAAACAAAAAAACTTGCGGACGAAAAAAAGTTTTCAACAAAATACCAACAGCTAAAAACGGCCATTTCAGTGCTGTTTTTGCTTGAAAAGCGACCAGATAACGGCCGAAACACGCATTTTTTCATCCCCGGTTTGTGGGCCATTGTACCCCTTTGAAAGTGGAGTGGAGATGTAGTATCTTTGCAGAAGAACTTTTTACTAACCTA
>JAFZWE010000016.1 GCA_017617445.1 Bacteroidales bacterium
GTTGCATGTATAAAAAAGCGGTTTTTTGTCCGAAAAAAACCAGAAAACGACCGAAAACGACCTCCCGGAGGGTCCGGTTTTCGGAGTTTTTCGGAGTTTTTCCCGAAAAAACGTCCGGAAACCACTCCCGGTGCACCCCCCTCCCCGACGGAGCAGGGGGCGGACCCCGCGCCGCGTTAGGGATTGGAGCGGGCACGAGCGCCCGCAAAGCCCCCGCTGCGGCCGGCGCGAGTAAAGCGGAAAGCCCGACGGCGGCTCCGCCGCCGGAACGCCCAAGATAAAATTTCCACCATAATATATATATGTATAAAACAAAGCGTCTCAGCGGCACAGAAGCCACACAGACACTGCAAAACTCAAATTTTCTTTTTTTAATTGTAAAACAGTACTTTAGACTAAAAATCCAGTCCAAGAGAGAAGAGCAACATGCCGGCTTTGTTGTTGATCTTGAAGTCCTCGACACCCCAAGCGTAATCAAGACGGAGGAAATAGCCCAGCAGCTTGGCACGCAATCCCAGTCCGAATCCGCCCACGATAGGATCCACCTGCCGTTTGACCCTGACCAGAATATCACCGGCACTGACATAGCGCGTGTACAGGCAATTGTCCTCAGAATAGGGAGTAAGGCCGGTCCACGCGGTGCCGATATCGCCAAAGGCCACAAGCTGCAAGGAGTTGAAGAACTGGTTAGCGATATTACGATGGGCGATAAGCTGAACAAAAGGAATGCGCAATTCCGTGCTAATCAAGAAGAAAGATGTACCATTCCTAATATTCTGCTGGAATCCGCGCATATTGGTGGCCAGTGTTTGATAGGCGTAATTCTTACTTTGGTCCACCCAGATATCGCTGTTGAATTTGGCGAAAATCCAATTATCAACGCCTCCCATATAATAGACGAGGCGGCTGGAGCCAAAGTTGGTAGAGGCGGCGAAGCGGGTAGCCCAAGTCATGTTGCGGAAAACACGGACCGACTTCCGGGCATCAATGCCAGCGACAAACAGATATTTGTTGTCCTTGTCCAGCCGGTGTTGGTATTCGGCAAAGACTTTGATTTTGCTTCCACGCCAGAGGTTGGTGTAAAGTTCCTTGGAAGAATCAAAGACATATTCCAGTTTTACCCCAGCCCAGCCGTGGCGTTCGTCGGCGGCTTTGAGCGAATAGTCGTTCAATCCAGCCATAATATAGGTCTCGTAGCGTCCCGTCAGGGTCAGTCGCAAGCTGTTGAACTTGTCGAACGGATACTTCATGATGTAGAAGATGCTGTTGGAGTGCTGTTTGTAGTAGTATTGTCCGATGGCCGATTTGATGCTTTGGCGATAAAGCACTACCTGATGGTCCAGTCGTTTGTGCAGATCTTCGTAACTGAACATGAACTCATTGCTTTGCAAGTCAAAAGAGAGCCGGAAGCCGCCGGTGATACGGTAGTCTTCAAACAGGTCGTTGATGCCGACCATGACCAGTGCGTTGATGCCTGTATTAAGATAAATAGGTGATGTACCTCCGGTAAACTGCTGGTATGAAGTATTGAGAAAACTAAAATCTGCCTGCGTAACCAACTGGTTTATTGTATATTGTGTATAATAATTTCGGGGGGCGACTCTGACAAAGGAAGAGGAGTCAGACCCGTTGTCTGTGGAGTCACCTGCATCAGCGGAGGCAGGGGCTGACAGATCGCTCAGGTGGACCTGTCTGAATCCGTGGCGGGTAGTTCCGCCTGTCCTTCCCCCTTGTGCGGCAGCGATACTGTCTTTACGTGCTGCGGCGGCCTTCATTGTGGACTTAAACGCGACATCTGTCAGTTCCGTTGCGAGTGGTTGTTGTTGCAATGGATGAATGAGCATTCTCTTCGCTCCCTTATACAGCATCACCTCTGCCACATTCCCGCTGGCCGCTGAAAAATCCTGTTCAAAAATGCTGTATGCTACATTTGTAAGAGGTTCTGAATGTGCATAATACGCATAATGAATTATTGTATCCACCTTACTGATGGCGCTGTCAAAACGGGCGATGCATCGGTTATTGATGCCGTTGGCGTCGCTGAGATAGATCAGTGTCCCCTCCCCTGCATCTCTGGGGTGGGACTCACTGGCATCGGGGGTGTAAGTGATTTGCAGCAGTTCCGGCGACTTGCTTTCATAGTCATACATGAACAGGTCATGGTATTTTTGCGGGGATTGTGTATGAAAAGCCTCCTTAGGATGCAGCTGGTTATCCGGGCGATTGGAAGAGAAAACGATTTGTCGATTGCCGTTGAAGAAGCGGGGGTGGGTGTCATCATAGAAATCGTTGGTAAGATTCACAAAAGAGCGGGCTCTGAGGCTATAAACGTAAATATCGGACTGACCATGCTGGAATCCGGAGAACAGGAGCAGTTTCCCGTCAGGGGAAAAGGAGATGTCGGTAATTTTCTCCACATCAATCAGCTGGCGCTTTTCCAGTTTTTTTTCTTCCAGGTTATAGGGGTAGTAGTAGCAGCGGCCGGCATCTTCCAGTGTAAAGGCCAGCACACGCCCGCCGGGCTGCCAGGCCAAAAGCGGGAAAGTGAGGTCAGGATTATCTTCCGTTTTGTGTTGGCGGGAGAAGATGCGGCGGGGTTTGCTGTCATCCTCCCTTTTCAGCCAAATGATGAAGCGGCCGGCTTGATTGGTGACATAGGCGTAGCTTTCATTGTCCGGGGAGAGTCTGAACATGGAGTAATCCCGGCGTTTTTTCACTTTTGCCAGAATTCCCTCACCTTCGGGCTTTTCACGTTTTATATCTTTTTTATAGATCACATAATAATGCCTATACCAATCAATAAGAAGCTGTTTAAAGGGAACGCCGGTCACATTGTAGAAGCCGCGTTCATGGCTGCGGTAGGAGCGGGTGGCATACAGCACGGCGGGGATGGCACTTTCGCCGAAGCGGTCGGAGATGAACTTCCAGAAGGAGTGACCCGCATAGGTGGCATCCACCGGGGAGAGCTGATCCAAGTCGGCGTATTTTTGGGTGAGGATACCGTTTTTCACATATTCCTCCACAGTACTGTCCCAGTTTTCTCCCACAAAAGAGGAGAGGCCGGAGAAGTACCAAGTGGGCACATCCAGCAGGTAGTCGGAGGTGATGTTGGCCCCCACCGAAGAGCCGTTGATGATCCAGTGGGCGTACAGGTTCATCACGCCGGCCCGCAGCATTCTGTCAAAATGGGCATGGTCTCCATCAAAATAGAGATAGATTTTTGTTCCGTAAATATTGGTCACCCCGCCCAGATTATAGAAGTCGTCATTGTCGTAAGCGAAATTGGATTCACGGAAGTCGGACTGGGTGTTATAGACGATGAACTGAATTTTCTTGGTGGCAGTGAAATTGAGCATTTTCTCAATCTCCTCAATCACCTGCGGAGCTTTGTACAGGGTATATTCCCCCAATTCCTTGCCGGTGGGATAAAAATAGACATCAAACTGGGTAGTGCGGTAATACTGCCAATTCTGTTTCTGGTACTGCACCCTGTTTTTGCCGAAAGAGAGTTGGGAGCCGTTATAAAATTGGGCATGAAGTTCAGGTGCAGAGAGCAAAATAGCGCAAAGGATTCCGAAGCACAGGCTGCGGAATCCAAGAATTTGTTTTACTATTTTACTATTATACACTTTATTAGAAAAGACCATTGTATCCTGCATCCCAAAACCGTGATGCGGGGGCAAAGTTACATGAAATTCGCATTGATCTGGTCAATATATTCGCATATTTCCTCACGGCCCCGCCCGCTTTGGGCAGAGGTCAGGAAAAAGAGGGGGAACTCTTCCCATGTTTCAGCCAGTTTTTTCTGGAAAAGCGAGACATTGCGTTGCAACTGGGCATTGGAGATCTTGTCGGTTTTGGTAAAAACGATGGAGAAGGGGACCCCTAGTGCGCCCATTTTGTTGATGAACTCAATGTCAATTTTCTGGGGTTCCAGACGGGCGTCCACCAGCACAAAGACCAGTTGCAGATTGGGTCTTTGAACCATGTATTCCTCAATCATCCTGCTCCATTTGGCGCGTGTTTCCTTAGAGACACTGGCATAGCCATATCCTGGCAAATCCACCAGATACCATTTTTTATCTATAATAAAATGATTGATAGTCTGTGTTTTACCCGGCTTTGAAGAAGTTTTGGCCAAATTGGAGCGTTGGGTCAGCATGTTGATCAAAGACGACTTGCCCACATTGGAACGCCCAATGAACGCATATTCCGGCATACTGGCGGACGGGCACTTATGCCAGTCCACCACACTTTGCAAATAAGATGCCTCCTGTATCACCATCCCTGACTGACATTAATGTTTAATCACCTTGGAAGTGCCGATCCATTCGTTTCCACGGAAAAGTCGGATCAGGTACATTCCATTTGACAAATGTCCGATGCGGATAGTGTTATAGGTGTCTGTCAATTGTCCGCGCATCAGTTGACGGCCAAAGAGGTCACATACAGCATATTCCATTGTTGCATTGGTGGCCTGGTCATGGTCAAGCTGCACCGTCACTTCGGAGTGTGCGGGGTTGGGATAAACCAGGAAATATGCATTGCCCTCGGCATATTCTGAAACGCCGTCCCCTTCCAGCACAGCAATATTATCCAAATAGACATGGTCCAACGGGAACGACGTCAAATCGCTGGCGTAGCATTTGGATTCAAAAGTGATAGCATGAACCCCGCCGACATAGTCTGACAGATTCACAGCGCGGGCGGCAAAAGGATCGTTGGAAGGTGTGTTCGGGATAAAGTTCGGTCCCACCTGTTCGCCATCCACCAACACACGCATCATACTGGTCATAAGCAGGTTGAAATCAGTGGAGATATAACCGCTTAAAAACTGCTCATACAGATCTTTTCCAGAGGTCTGCTTCAGGTCAAAGCGGACAGCAAACTGTGCATAGTCCGTCGCATCGGCGCAAATGGTGATACGGGAGTTGAGACTCGGATTGGCTGCCCACAACTCGGCTTCACTTTCAGGAAATTCAAGTTCTCCATAATATTCCATCACATTTCCTGCACCCATCTTGGCCAACTTCCCGCCGCTATAACCTGACAAGGTGGACACATTCAAAGTGGCATGCTCTTCCAATTCAATGTAGTAATACTGCTGCATGGTGCTTTGTTCAAACGTAAGTGCATCCAGTTCATTGATTTTAAGCGGGTGCATCACCATCTTGGTGACTCTGTCGTCAGAGGCGTCGATATCACCGGGATTAGCGGCGACCACTTTCAAATTGGTACGTGGGGCCGTGAAATCCGCTAACGTGGAAAAAGTGTAAATCAGTGTATCCTGCGAAGTGACGGTCCTGTCAAACACCACATATTCAATCACGGTGTCTGCCGTATTGAGGATATAACCGATTCTCACAGAATCGCCGGCGGGGATGCTGTCGCAAATATCCATTTTGAACGAGCAGACAATGGGGGTGGCTTCGGTCAGCGTGCAGGAAGATACGGGAGAAATCACGCTCAGAATATGGACATCGGCATTCTGGTAAACCAAGTTGGTGAAAGAGTAACCGACAAGGCTGTCGGCAAAGGTAGCGACAGTGGAGGGACGCACTGCAATATCCAACCGGTGAGCGCCGATAGTGCTGACGTCCAGGGTACGGTTGAGGGAAACTTCAAAATGTTCACCAGGTTCAACCTGCTGTTCCAGGGTGACCGTATCCATCACTTCAACGGTTTGATCCAACATCACACGCACCACCAGCTGAGTGCCGGCAGGCAGGGGTTGGTCGCAGGAGTTGTAAAAAAGATCCAGCACCACTTGTTCTTCCGAACCCAGTGCACAGTCGGTGGCGGGAGAAAGGACTTCGCTCACATAGACGGTGGTATCGGAAAAACGATAGCCGACTCCGACAGCGCGCCAGGCCTCCGCCACGGTATATGCCTCTTCCGAGCAGGGTCCGAACAGATCTTCCACCACAATCATCGACAGCTCATAGGTATCCTGGTAATCGGAGGTAGGCACCAAGTTTTCTGTCAGGGTATAATATGCCACCTGGGAGGCTTTGTCTATTCCAATAGGCGTCACATGGTACTCGGTCCCGTGATCATTCACGCCATCACCGCCAACGCACAGCAAGTAATACCAGTAGTTGGCGACACCGCTGTTGGTGTGCACACCGCCATTGTCGGCATCACCAGATTCCCAATAGGTGCCCAGATAGGTGTCCGGATTCTGATAAGCTTGCGGATTGGACATGTCGCGGAAAGCGGAGCCGACCTCATCGCCGATGGTCCACTTGATGGTATCCGTGGCATAATGAGTGATGCTCACCCCGAACATGTCGCTAAAAGCTTCATTCAGGGCGCCCGATTCATAGATATATTCCAGATTGGCGGTATTTTCTGTCAGGCCATGCGTAATCTCGTGGCCGCAAATTGTCAAGGAGGTGAACGGATAGCCGTTGACGCCGTCGCCATAGAACATGGCACCTTCGGTCCACATGGCATTCTCTACATTCTGTCCGAGGTGCACGTAGCTCATCAAACGCATTCCCTGATTGTTAATGCTGTTTCTGCCGAAACGGTAATAGTAATAATCGTAAGTTTTTTCTGCGCCGAAATGGGCTTCATTGGCCACTGAGTCCACATCGAAGAAATTGTCACTCTCCACAATGTCCACAGCCAAGTTGGTGGGAGTTTGAATCAATGAACCCTGGTTATTCAGCGACCGCGTGTAGATTCCATTACCCTCGCCTCTGGTGTTCTCACGGAGGACAAACTGTGTAGCGGAGATGGAATCCACGGTGATGGTCTGGATGCCATCATAACGTGTTTTTGCCAGAACTTCTACTTCAATGTTTTGATTTTTTTTTAAAACCTTAATGACATCGCCAGTCACGGCGTCCACATAGACCACCTGCTTGGCAAGGGGGGAGATGGAAAAGACACTCACTTCGTATGCCAAGCGATAAGCGGAGGCATCGGAAGAGAAGGCGGGGTCATAGAAAACCAGCTGCGGGGTAGGATAATAGGTGGCTTTTTCATCGTGCATGGTCTCCTTCAGATCTGCTTCTAATTGTTCGTTTTCCCAGGCATACTGGTCTGCCGGGGTGAGCTGGATGGCCAATGCAGCGGCGTCATCAGACGACATCAGCGGCGTCCAGGGCTTGCTAAAGTTGTGGAGAATCACTCCATTGGCATAGGTCACTTTCCCCTCTTTTTCATGCAGAATCATGACTGCGCCATTGATGGGTATCTGGTGAAAAGTTTGCTGGTAACGGAAAGTTTTGTTCCCGTTCTTCTGTTCACTCTGTTCCAGCAGCGTCATTTCACTGTCAGTGGGCAGGTTCAGCTGTTTGGCATACGTGCTGAAGAACTGTTCTGCGGGGATCTGATATTCCGGCTTCACCATCAGGATACGGCCTTTGGATTTCAGCGTGGCAATCTCATTGATGGATTCTGGATAGGACACAGCAGCCGCACCGCCTTTTTGGGAGAAACAGGCAAGAGTCCATACCGACAATAAAAGAAAAACAAAAAGCTTTTTCATACTACAAATTTATATTAATATTCAATATTCTCAATCAAAATCGGATTCTCCGAGGCATTTTCAAATCCGGGGCAAATTTACAATTTTTTTTAAAAAAAAGGCGGCCTTGTAGGTCGCCTTTTTCCATATTTGCTTTTAAAGCTTACTCAACGATAAACTTTTGGACTTGCTTGCCCTGTTTGCCTTCAATGCTCAGCATATACATGCCTTTGGACAAATTGCTGACATTGATGCTGTGATGAAGTTCGCCATCAAGATTCTCCACGCTTTCGAGAGAGAGAGTTCTTCCTGTCATGTCGCAGATGCGGAAATTGAGCTGGCTTTCGGTGTCGGAAATCACATCTACATTCAAAACATTGCAGGCGGGATTCGGATAGACGCTCACCTGGTTCAAAGTGTTGTTTTCGTCAATGTCGGTGACGATTTCATAAGTGAGGGTGAAACCGTTGTCTTCGTCAAAGTTGTCGGAGATAAAACGGATTTGAATTTTGGGTGCACGGCAAACAAACACATCTTCATCGGGCCAGTTGTACTGGTCAATTCTTTTCAGGAGGACAGCCTTGTTCGGATTCGGGTTGGTAACATCAAAGAAATCGATGAAGTCACCCTCGCCCAACTCAATCTGCGGATAGGAGAAGTAGACCTTGGAGGCTCCGTTGATTTTCCATACGCAGTTGGTCTCCGGACGATAGGGAGTGTTCTGGTCCACATTGGCATTTCCCTTATCAGTGATAATGCCGCTGCCGGTCAATACGGTCTGAGCGTCGCAATATTGTGCGGGGACAGTTACGCTGAAATCCAGCACGAAGCCCATACCAACCTGATCATTGCTGTTGGAGACGAAGCGGATGGTGATGCTGTCAGCGTTAATGTTGAATGCGGAGGGAAGGGTTTGTCCTGAATAGCGAGCCTCTTCCTGATTCATATTGCCGTTTTTGTAGAAAATAACATAGTCGCCATTGGCTTCAGTATCCAGTTTTTTGAACTTGATAGTGTAGCGAGTAGCTTCGGGAGCGGAGATGGTCCAAGTGCGGTCAGTGTTGGGAAGGTAAGCAAGGTGACCGGCGCCATCGCTGATGGATCCAGAGGTACCCACCACGCGCACATCGCCTTCGGTCAACTTAGCCGGGTTGCCTGCAGGATAGAGGCCCACAAAAGCGGCTTCAGCTTCACGGTAGCCATCCAGATAGCCAGTTCCCGACAATTGGAAGTAGCCATTGTTATAACCGCCCCATCCCCAATTCACATGGAACAGGGTGTGGGAGAAGGTAGTGTCAACGACATAGGAGGTATCGCTGTGGGAGATATTGTAAACGGAGTCAATGTTCACGATTTCAACATAAGTTGCGGTAGTGTCATAAATCACAGTCACGCTGTCCACCTGAATGGTGTCAATGTCATAAGTATATGAGAAGGTGGTGTCCACATGATCCAAGGTGTAGATGGTATCGGAATAGACGGGAGTGGTAGTGATATTGTTCACGTCGCGGTAGCCGTCAAGGATAAAGGCGTGACCGCCGCGGGAGTCTCTTGCGGAATAGTAGAGGGGACGGAGGGAATCCAACTCGTTGTGGATTTCTTTGATCCAGCTGACACTGTTGGAGTAGTCGCTTCTTTTCAGTTGCTGGGCGGTACGGTTATATCCCCAGTTGTTTTTAAGGGCTTCCAAAGCATCTTCGGAAACAGCACCGGAACTGCTCGGGCCATAGTCCATCAGGACAGACATACCGGCGTGCCACATCAGCTGTGCCACCTCACCATTATAGAAGTTGAGGTCCTCATTGGGCATCAGGTTATAGTCATGGAGCGTATTGAAGCTCTGCACCTGCCACGGAAATTCCACGGTATCGGTAATTTCATTGTCGTCATTCAGTTCATAGTGGATGGGGTGATAGGCGACACCAAGCTCACCAAAATCGGGATAGCGATAGAAGTGCATCAGCACAGCCATATCGGCAGCCACACATCCGGCGGGGACGTGGTGGTCGCAGTCTGTATTATGCTGGTACTGGGTGGCGTCGCTATAAATCGGACAGTAGTTATTGTAATATTTGGTCTGGTTCCAAGTGGAGTTGATCAACGGTTTCACCTCTTGAGAAACATAGGTCTCACGGGTGTTCGTCGGCTGGAAATTCTTGTAGAAGTTCCACTCCTTGGCGGCAGCCGCATTTTCCGTACCTTTGGCGGCAGCGATGGAATTCTTGTAAACATTCAGCGCATAGTTGGCTACTGTCCCGTCATATTCGCTGTCCAAGGAATATGCAAGCACCGGACTTACCGCATCAGAGGCTGACACAATGATGAAACCGCCACCACGGATAGTGAACACATAATACAGCGGTTCATTGTCCTCATTGTATTCTGTATGCTTGAGGATGAAGTCAGCCGTTGTCACCTGCTTGTCAGGATAAGTAGCTGAAATAAAATTCTTTGACGCTGTCTTTGCCTCCTGTACGGAAACAACATTGTCTGCAAAAACAAAAGTGAACAGACAACACAAGAGAACTAGTAAAAATGCTTTCTTCATACAAATATGGATTTTAATTTATAATCACAAATTAAGCGGGCAAAAATACAAAAAAAAATAACGAAATACCCTCATCAGGTTTGTTTTTTTGTTTTTTTATCAAAAAAAGAAAAAGGGCAGGTGAAAACCTGCCCTACTATGGAATAAAAAGAATGGTTTAGTCCTCGTTGTTAAGTGTTGCATCCACGAAAACGCGGGTGGAGAGTTCTTTGTCCAGCGCGTACATGGCTGCCTGGTCTTTTTCAATCATTTTCACTGTGCTGAGTAGTTCTTCTGCGTGGGCTTCTTCCTCCACCTGTTCATCCACGTACCAGTTCAGGAAGTTGATGCTGGCATAGTCGCGGATTTCATGGGCGGTATCCATCAGTGCGTGGATCAGGGAGGTAACCTTCTGTTCGTGTTTGAGGGTCTGTTCCAGAATAGCGACGGGGGACTTCCAGTTGGTGTCCACCTTGGCGATAGGTTTGAGGGTAACATCGCCGCCGCGTTCGTGGATATAGCGGAACATCTTCATGCCATGGCTGAATTCCTCTTGGTATTGGACATACATCCAGTTGGCGAAGCCCGGAAGATTATGCTGGGTGAACCAAGCCGACATGCTCAGATAAAGGTAACCCGACCAAAATTCAGCGTTGATTTGGTCATTGATTTGTTTCTGCATTTTTTCGTTCAACATGACTATATAAATTTTACGGGGTCCTGTTCACTCTTATACTGTCCTGATGCGGGGAGAACCCGTTGCCCGCGCCATGACATTGCCGTTTGGCGGCGCAAAAATACGATTTTTTTGAGTTATGTAGTTACAGATTTTAATTTTTGGGAAAAAGAGGAGGAAAAATGCGAGAGCCGTCCAAAACCATTTTATTTTCCATATTTTATTTTTTGAAACGACAAAATTACTGTTTTTTTTTGAGAATTTGAATGAAAAAAAGTGGTATTTTTGCGCGTGCAAATCCAAGGTTAGTCACTAACACCGAGTAATAAATAAAAATGAAAGAACAACTCATTGCCGATTTTTTCAAAAACAAAAAGACAGTCATTGTCGGTTTTGGCCGGGAGGGGGTTTCTTCCTACCGCTTTCTTCGCAAGCACTACCCCACCATGCCCCTGACCATTGCTGACCAGAGTCCGCTCATCCATGTGAACGATTTTGCCGAGGACAAGCATCTCTCCATTGTGGCAGGAGAGAAGTACGATCAGAATCTCAACAAGTACGACATTATTCTGAAGTCGCCGGGGGTGAATCTGAACCGGATCAACTACTTTATTCCCCCCGAAAAGTTCGCTTCACAGGCGGAGCTTTTCATGATGGCCTACGGTTCGCAGGTGATCGGTGTGACCGGCACCAAGGGGAAGAGCACCACTGCCTCCCTGATTTACCACATCCTTCACCACGCGCGGGGCAACGCCCTTTTGGCCGGCAACATCGGCATCCCGTTTTTTGACATACTCGACCAGATTCAGGAGGACACCATTTTGGTGGCGGAACTTTCGGCCCACCAGTTGGAGTACACGCGTTTTTCCCCGCATGTCGCCATCCTGCTCAACCTGTACCAAGAGCATCTGGACCATTTCAACACTTTCAACAACTACCAGTTGGCCAAATTCAACATCACCGCACACCAGCAAGAGGACGACATCTTCATCTACAACTACGACGACCGCTACATTCCCACCCTGATTGACAGCCACAAAATTTCCCGCCGTTTCATCCCGTTCAGCACCTCCACCACGTTGAAAAACGGGGCATTCTGCACACAGACCGACATCGTGTTGATGAAAAACAACGAACAGATCTGCACCATCCCGATCGCCGACAGGGAGAACCTTCCCGGCATCCACAACAACAACAACATCATGGCGGCCATACTGGCCTGCAAAACACAGAATATCAGCAACGAAGAGATCATCCGCCACGTTGCCACCTTCAAGGGTCTGGAGCATCGCATTGAATTTGTGGGGCAGGTCCGCGGCATCTCGTTCTACAATGACAGCATCTCCACCATTCCGGAGGCCACCATCGCCGCGCTCAAAACCGTGAAGCGGGTGGACACGCTGATTGTCGGCGGCTTCGACCGCGGCATTGACTACAGTCTTCTCTTGGAGTATCTCCACGAGAATCCGGTCCGAAACATTGCTTTCGTAGGGAAAGTCGGAGAGCGGATTCTGTCGGAATGGGAGAAAAGCGGCGCGCCGCTGCCCGAGCACTTTCTTGTGGAAAACGACTATGCCAAAATCGTGGACTTCGCCTATGCACACACCGAGGCGGGTCACAGTTGTCTGCTCTCCCCTGCCGCCGCCTCTTACGACCAATTCAAAGACTTTACCGTCCGTGGACGCACCTTCAAGGAACTGGTGTTGAAAAAAAACGATTCCCAACTTTAAAAACACAACCGAGTGACACAGAAAAAATTATTCCTCCTTGATGCTATGGCATTGATATACAGAGCTTACTATGCCATGGTCAAAAGTCCGAGGCTTACCTCCAACGGGCTAAACACCTCCGCCATGCTGGGGTTCACCAATACGCTGTATGAAGTAATCAAAAACGAAAAGCCCACGCACATTGCCGTCGCTTTTGACACCGGTGCACCCACGCTGCGCCATGCGGATTTTGACAGCTACAAAGCCAACCGTGAAGCCACCCCTGATGACATTGTCACTGCCATTCCCTACATCAAACGGATCATCACCGCTTTCGGCATCCCCATCCTTTCTTTGGACGGATACGAAGCGGACGACATTGTAGGCACCGTGGCCAAACATGCGGAAATCGCCGGCTTTGAGGTCTACATGATGACTTCCGACAAGGACTACGGCCAGCTAGTTTCCGAACACATCCGCATGTACAAACCCGGCAAGTTCGGAAATCCCGCGGAAATCGTGGGTGTGGAGGGGATATGTGAAAAATACGGTCTTCAAAGACCCGAGCAACTCATTGACATCCTGGGTCTTTGGGGAGACTCCTCCGACAACATTCCCGGCGTGCCCGGCATCGGAGAAGTAAAAGCCAAAAAGCTGATTGCCCAATTCGGCAGTATTGAGAACATCTATGCCCATATTGACGAGGTGGACAACGCCAAGCTGCGGCAGACACTGGTGGAAAACGAAGAACAGGCGCGCATGTCCAAAAGCCTGGCCACCATCATTCTGGATGTGCCCATCTCCTACCAATGGGACGACATGAAATTCGGCAACATCCACACTGCCGAACTCCAGCAAGTGTTTTCCGAGCTGCAGTTCAAAGCTCTTTCCACCCGCATCTTCAACGACCCCATCTTCCGCACCTCGGCCACATCCGCGCCAGACCTCTTCTCTGCACCCACAGACTTCCCCATGGAAGAAAACGAAATCCCACAATTTGAAGATTTTACAAAAAAAGAACATCACTATATCGCTTCCCACCAGCTAACCGATCCCCTTCCCGACCCTCTCTATTTTGAATGGCTGCTCAACAACGGGAAAATTGCCGGCTTCTTCTGGGCAACAGAACAAGACATTTGCTATCATCTGCTTGAAAACGAACATTTTTATTATCAAAATTTACTCAAAGGAATTTTTGAAAACCACCGTTTCATCGTCACTTACAACTGCAAACAGACATACAAATTCCTTGAGTTGCTGAACATTCCCATCCACGCACAACTCTACGATCTCCAGATCGCACACTATCTGATTCAGCCGGAAAACGCACACGCGCTGCCCGGATTGGCAGAGAACTATCTGTCATACAAAATGATAGAAGAACCGAAAAAAAACATTCCTACCGTACAGGAACTGATCAACCGGACCGGAGAGCAAATTGAAATCTACAGAAGAGTCTATCCAATTTTCAGCAAAGAGCTCACTGATAACGGGTTGACACAGCTTTTTACACAAATTGAGATGCCTTTGTCGGCGGTTTTAGCCAAAATGGAAAACAATGGCATCTATTTGGACAAGGGCATTCTGGCAGAGAACTCCAAGCAACTCAACCTTGAAGTGACAGCCTTGGAACAGCAAATTTACAATTTGGCTGGAGAAACATTCAACTTAGCATCCCCAAAGCAGTTAGGAGAAATCCTTTTTGAAAAACTGCATGTGATTGACAACGCCAAACTGACCAAAACCAAACAGTATCAGACAGGAGAAGAGATCTTAATGAAATTGGCCAACCGCCATCCCATCATCCCGCTGATTTTGGAATGGCGAAGTCTTTCCAAGCTGAAATCCACCTACATTGACGCCTTGCCGGCATTGGTCAATCCCCGGACGGGCAGAATCCACACCACATTCAACCAGACCGTCACATCCACAGGACGGCTCAGTTCTACCAATCCCAACCTGCAGAACATCCCCATCCGCACCCAACGCGGCAAGGACATCCGCAGGGCTTTCACAGCCGTGGAACCCGGATCTGTTATCATGTCAGCTGATTACTCCCAGATTGAATTGCGTATTGTGGCGGCAGTCTGTGGGGACAAAGAGATGATTGACTCCTTCAAAAACAATGAGGACATTCACACGCTGACCGCTGCCCGGGTATATAATGTGGATGTAAAAGAGGTTACTGCCGAGATGCGGCGCACGGCCAAGACCGTGAATTTCGGCATTTTATATGGCATTTCGGCCTTCGGTTTGGCGGAGCGTCTGTACATTTCGCAAAAAGAGGCTCGCGACCTGATCACAGGATATTACCAACACTTTCCAAAAATCATCCAGTATCTGAATGACACAGTGGAGTTTGCCCGCGCCAACGGATATGTGGAGACTCTGCTGCACCGCCGGAGGTACATCCGGGACATCAACTCCCCGAACGCCATTCTCCGGAAAGCGGCGGAACGCAATGCCATCAACGCGCCCATCCAAGGAACGGCGGCCGACCTTATCAAGATTGCCATGATCCGCGTGGACCAGGCCATGACACAAAGGAAACTCAAAAGCAAAATGCTACTTCAAATCCATGATGAACTGGTTTTTGAAGTGCCTGAAAATGAAATCCAGGTGATGAAAGAGCTCGTCACATCAACGATGAACAACGCCATCCAGCTGGAGGTTCCGTTGACCACCGAAGTAAATTACGGAAGAAGCTGGTTTGACGCGCATTGAGAGATTTCTGATGCGGAATAACCCTTAGCCATCAAAAAACGGTACATCTTTTCGTGGGCTTCTCCGGGATGTTCCTGTTTCCAGCGGTCCATAAGAAACTGCAGATTGTCCTTATATTTCGCATCATCAATCTCCTGCAGCTGTTCGGCAATCACTTCGTTGGCAATTCCATGTTGCCGGAGGCCCATCAGAATCTTCATCCTTCCCCAGCGTTTGCTGTTGATTTTCCCACGGATATAGCATTCTGTGAAACGCTGGTCATTCACGAAACCCTCCGCCTCCAAATTCTGTAGAAGTGACTCCGCCTCTTGCGGGGGCACTTTCAGTTGCATCATCTTTCGGCGCACCTCCCATGAACTACGCTCCTGATAGCAGCAGAATTTCTGGAGTTTGTCCGCGTTGGTTTGCATAACAGATTCTCTCCTAACGTGAAATCACCAACTTCTGCGTTGCTTGAGTGTGCAAAGACCTGACACTGACCATATAAAGTCCAGCCGGCAGCATATCAGATTGCAGTTCTGCATGATCACTGTTGATTTCAACAGCATAAACCTCCTGTCCGAACATGTTGGTCACCACGATCCGGTCAAAATGGAAATCAGCTTTGACGGTGAACTTATCGCGTGCAGGGTTGGGGAAAATGCTGACATGCTGAGTATTCTCATACTCTTCCACACCCACGATGCAGGAGGGTTGCGACGGGTCGCTTTCTCCCACAATACAAGATGCTGTGATGGTATAGCAATTTTCACCGCTTAATACATTATCATCAATATACTGTGTACCAGTGATATAAGAAGCTATTCTATTTCCATTGCGATAGACATTATAACTCTGGGCCTCTGGCGCCGTATTCCAAGTGATGCGTGCACCATCAGGAATATTGACCGCGTTGACGTTGCTGGGAGCGGCAGAGCAGCTGACCCCGCAGCCAGGGCTGTTGGAAAGGAAGCAGCCGGCAGTCGGAGTGCCATTGGACGTGTACAAGGTCATGCCGCCGCTGTTGTCGATTCTGAAAGCGACATCCATATCAATACCACCTGAGACATACCAAAAGTCAATGTTGCCTGCATTGCAAGTATAAACTGTCACGGTATCGTACTGGCCTTCAAGCATGGTAACCGTGGCAATCACGCTGCCCCCCTGACGCAGCTGGATGGCGGCGCCGTACCAGCCATTGGAGGAGAGGCTGGTCTGATAGACCTTCACATAGCAATTGCAGGGCAGAGTGGTCAGTTCACCAGACAGCCATGTGCCGGAATTGTTGCCGCCACAGGCAGGGCTGAGGTAATAATAATAAGTAGTACCACCATTCAAATAGTTGATGGTGAAATGGTGGCCTGAAAAGGTGGTGTCTGCCACATTGGCAAAATCATCAGCATCCGTTAACGGAGTTTCCGATATCTTCATATTCCATTGTATCTCAGGATCATTTACATCTAACCAATCAAAAGTGGCACTATTGCCGGTCACATTGCTCACCTCCATGTGATGGGCGGGCCAACAATCGGGGGTATAAACGATATCCACCTCATCCAGCAGCAGGTAATCATAATCTGAAACACCATCATGGCGGAAAGCGATACGGTTGTCTGCCCCGCTGGCGGTAGTGTTGGCGAAATCCACGGAGAAGAAGGACCATGTGTTCACTTGAGTGGGTTCGAAGGTAGCCACTGGTTCAAAGGAGGCGAAGTCGCTGGCATCACTCATCACGCCCACGGTGAGGGTGCCTGCATACTGGGCACTGGTCTTGTACAAAAAGAAGGAGACAGAAACGTGGTGGATATCCTCATGGATAGCCGGGGAGATGGCGTATGTGTAGCCGCTGGACGGGGTGCAGAAGCGGAGGCTATTGGAGCCATCGCTGGCAGTGAAGTCGGTGGCAGACGGGGTATTGCAGGTAATCTGTGTATCTTCGTCAAAATACTGGCTGACGAGCGGGCGGCTCCAGCAGGGCGGGAAGGCGTTGGAGCAGGTGCCATAATCATCGAAGCCCTCGTGATACGGAAGGGAGAGGATGGAACCGCAACCTGTGGTAAAGCAGACCGCATGAGACCAGCTGCCGGTGGTATTACCAGAGCAGACCGAGCGCACGTAGGCGTAATATGTGGTGGTGGGGTTAAGATTAGTGAACATGTGGGTGGGGGCGGAAACTGTGACAGGATTCACACCGGAAAAAGAGGACAGCGGGGTTTCTGAGATCACCACTTGCCATTGAGAGGCTGTACCGACTTCCGTCCAAGTCAGGGTGGCAGTATTACCGGAAACGTTGCTCACGGCCACATTGGCGGGGGCAAAGCATCCTGAAGCGGCACGGATATTCACCTCATCCATATAGCAGTTGTTTCCGCCATCAGAGGTAAACAAGAAGCCCACATAAACCTGGGAATGCTCACCGGCCTCGGGAATCAGCACGTCATATTCCGTCCAACCGGCATAAGCAGTGCTGTAGCGGGGGATGAGGTTCTGCTGCGTGTTGGTCCATGTGTTCCCATCAAAAGAATACTGGATTTGCACCCCTTCATTCACAGCCTGCGGGATTCCGTCATCATGATGCCACATAAAATTCACATCCAGTGCATCGGCCCCGATGGAGGAGACTGCCTGTGAAACCAAGCGAACCTGTTGACCTGAAGTGTAATTCCTGCTGGCCCACAGCACCATGCCGGAGCCCGAAAAGGCTGTCACATTCGGATTCATACCATAACCCACAAAATTCAGATTGACATTGCCGTTCACCTGCTGGATGGCCCAGCAAGCGGGCAGGGCATTGCCAAAACTCTCAGTAAGGGGAAGAAGGGAGGAACCACACAGCGTAGTGAAAGTGGCGGAGGCCCACTCACTGTTCTCCCCACCACAGACAGACTGAACATAAAAATAGTATGTGGTATTCGGGGTGAGGTTTGAGGGATTGTATGAGGGGGCATTCAGCACCATGGGGGTCTGGCTAGAAAAATTAGTCACAGGAGTGGTGGAGAGAATGGCATTCCACTGAGTGGCTGTTCCAGGCTCGGTCCATGCGATGGCGGCGGACTGCGCCAGCACATTGGAGACACTGAGTCCCACAGGATTCAAACAATTGGGGATGAGATCCACCGTGACATCGTCAATATAGAAGAAGGAGGAGCCTGAGAACTTGAAGGCGATGTACTGTCCCGAACCTGTATAAGCATTGAAATGCACCTCTATGGGAACAAACGTATTGGCGGAGGCGAGGAATACCGTATCCACGGGAACAAAACTGGACGCGGAGCTGACATCGGACATCACGCCGACCACCAGACCGACATTCACATTATTGGTGAGGGCATTGAACGACACCCGCAGGGAGTTCATGTCGGGAGCCATTTCTGGCATGGCCAGCAGATTGTTGTTGTTGAAGGCCATACAGCAGTTGAACGGGGTTCCAGAGGGATCGCTGGAAATTTTCGGATAATTGGCGGAAGAGGAGGTCACCGCCGTCCAACAGTCTGGGAAATAGGATGTTGAAAAGCCCATATTTTCAGTATAGGGCGCAGATTGCGGCAAACATTGGGCGGAAGCGAAAGCGATAAAGCCCAAAAACAGTCCAATAAAAAGGGACAAATGGGGTAAATATTTTTTCATAAAAAAAATTTAGTTAACCAACACTAACTTTAGAGCGGCAAAAATACTCAAAAAAAAAATATGGAAGACCCGTATGCCCTCATAACGTAAAAAAAGAGGACAAACTTCAACTTTTGACAGTCGTGAAGCCATAGAAACAACCATCAATTTGTATAAATTGAAATAAATAGTATATTTGCCTCACGACAATCATTACAAAACAACCACATAATCTATTAATTTTCATAATACTATGAAAAAAAATTTCTTTATCCCTCGCGGGGAGTTCATCGCCATCACTCTCCTGCTGCTTCTGATCACCGCCATTTTCACCTTCACCTACTTTTACCGAAAAATCCCCCACCCCACTGAAGACCTCTCCGCCTTCAAAGAGCAAATCGAGCAGTTTTATGTCCAGCAACATGCCATGGACGACTCAGTCCGTGCTGCCCGTGACTCATTGCGGCAAACACGGACATACCACAATGGAAAGCGGCAAAACCGCTCCTCGTGGACCTCCTCTGGAGCGGGAGAATACCCTCATGAACATTCCAGTAAAAAGGACAGTCTGAAACCCTTTAACAAAACGCCCCAATACGATATTGTCAAGGTGGATCTCAACCATTGTGACACCTCCGACATCGTCCGCATTCCCCAATTCGGCTCCAAACGGGCACAAAAAATCATAGAATACAGAGAACGCCTGGGAGGTTTTCATTCGCTCTCACAACTCCGGGAAATCTATATCCTTCAAAACATAGACTTAGACTATTGCAAAAAATATTTCACAGTACGACAAGACAAAATCAAAAAAATAAAAATCAACACTGCCAGTTACAAAGAGATGATAAAGCACCCCTATTTTGACGCATATCTGGTAAAGAGCATCCTCAACTATCGGGAGAAACAAGGGAAAATCAACAATATCAGTGAATTCCGACAAATCACGCATGTCTATCAGGAATTATTGGATAAATTGGAGCCCTATCTCTGTTTTGATTGATAATCCATCAAAAAAATGTAATTTTGCAGCCCAATTGGACAAATCATGAAAATTACACCCCAAAATAAAAAGTTACTGTTAAGCAGAGCTTTCTTTTTACTTTTTTGTGTTTTCTGTCTGGGCTTCACCTGTTCTGACACGCCGTTTCTCACTTTTCACGATGCAGAGGCCAACGCGTTCGGAACGCCTGTTCATGGTCAGCGGCTCCTAACAGGAAAGCAGCTGGACAATTCCCAATTGTATTTGTCGCTGGAAGACGAGGCTGATGACTTCAACGATGCTGTCCGGCTGCCGGAATCCATTCGTACTGGGCAGTATTATATCGGCCAAGTAAACGGGAATGAGTATGTCATGTCATTTTCATCCATTACCGACCGCACATTTGAGGGCCAGTACTATGAAACATCAGCAGGCAGTATAGCCTATCCCCAGAAATTCAATGGAAAATACAAGAAAGGAAAGTGCATTCTTTGGCATGAGGGGAAGAAAACCGTCATGAAAAAGCTCTTGCTTGACACTACTGACAGCACATTTTCAGCCAATTACAACATAAAAAAGCAGGAAGGCGCCCTAAATTTCAAGCGCTATCGTGCCCCTTATTTTGTCACCTATAAAAAGAGATACCATGAAGAATTTTTTGAATATTCCGTAAGGAAGAATGTGGAATACGGCAAGGCGAGCGGCTACTGGGTTTCCAATCCCACCTCAACGAAAAAGTACGGAAAAATCATCGCCGAGGGGCTGTTCTCCACACTGGACAAGAAGGAGTTATCCTTAAAGATGGACTTATATTTCCCCGAGGGAGACTATCTCAATGCGCGGCCGCTCATCATGTTCATCCACGGAGGAGGGTTCTACATTGGTGACAAGGAAGACAATCCGATTGTGCTCTGGTGCCAGCACTATGCCAAGATGGGCTATGTAGTGGCCTCCATCAACTACCGGATGGGATTCAAGCCCAGCAAGGAATCCATTGAGCGGTGCGGATATCGCGCGACGCAGGATGCCCATGCGGCCATGCGGTTTCTCATCCACCATAAGGACCAGTACCACATTGATCCCAACTATATTTTTGTGGCAGGGAGCAGTGCGGGAGGCATCACCACGCTCAATCTGGCATTCATGAGAAATGCCAACCGGCCCGAGACTTCTTATGGCGGCGTGCTCCTCCCCGACCTCGGGAACATTGAAAGTTCGGGCAACTCCCTGAAGGAAAACTTCAACATCCGCTGCATCTGCAATATGTGGGGGGCAGTGCACGACATCAACGTCATCAACAACTCGCGAACCTCCATTATCTCCTTCCATGGGGATGCGGACAAGGTAGTGCCCTACGACTATGACGTTCCTTTTAAGGACATCAAGCTGGGGATCAGCAAGGTGTTCTTCAACAAAATGTACGGTTCCGCACAGATCCACAAGCGGGCAAAAGCGCTGGGGTACCGAGAGGAGCTGCACACGTTTCCCGGACTGGGACACGCGCCACACACGGACGAAAACGACAAGCCCACCGACAAATTCTGGTACATACAACAGAACATGGACCGATTCTTTTACAAGGAATTTGTCCCCACAGAACTGGAGATTACACCGGTGGGAGGACAGCAGTACACCATCAATGCAACGGATTACAAGCAGATACATTGGCGGGCTACGGGCGGTGTAATCCTCTCACAGAACGGGAACAGTGTCCGCGTGATGTGGTTTGGGGATGCTTCCCAGCACCATTTGGAAGCCTCCGGATACCTTAAAAACGGAGCTATCTTTTACAACAAATTCACTCAAGAATAAGATTTCCTTTGAACATTCTTGCCATTATCCAATGGGCAATAATGGTTCCTTTGTTTAGCGACAGGAAGCGCGCAGGGCAAAATGAAAATCCCGCCGGGGAAACCAGCGGGATTTTCAACATTAAAAACCCTATAAAAACAAGAAAAACAAAACCCTTTTCCTTGAGTTTCAAAATTAGCCGTTAAACACCTGGTCAAGGCCGATACCACGGACCTGAGCCACGGTATACGGGTCACGGAGTTGTGCGAGGGCCTTGAAAGTGGCTTTGACAACGCTGTGCGGGTTGGAAGAGCCTTTGGACTTGGCCAACACGTTCTTCACGCCCACGCTTTCCAGCACGGCACGCATAGCACCGCCGGCGATGACACCGGTACCGGGAGCGGCAGGCTTCATGAAAACGAGGGAGCCGCTGTACTTGCCTTCCTGGGAGTGGGGAATAGTACCATTGAGGACGGGAACCTTGATGAGGTTTTTCTTTGCATCATCCACGCCTTTGGCGATGGCGGCGGAAACTTCCTTGGCTTTGCCGAGACCGTAGCCCACAATGCCGTTTTCATTTCCGACAACCACGATAGCTGAAAAGCTGAATGTTCTACCACCCTTGGTAACTTTAGTAACTCTGTTTACTGCAACCAATCTGTCTTTGAATTCAATATCGGTTGACTTTACTCTTTTAACATTTACGTTTGACATAGATACCTCTGTTTTAGAACATTAAACCACCTTCTCTGGCTGCATCGGCCAAAGATTTTACTCTACCGTGATACAAATAACCGTTACGGTCAAAGACCACCTTCTCAATTCCGGCTTCCTTGGCCATTTCGGCGACTGCTTTGCCCACCATGGCGGCCTTTTCGCACTTGGTGCCCTTTTGCTCGCGGATGGCGGCAACGGCGGAAGACGTGGAAACCAGTGTTTGTCCGGCGACATCGTCAATCAGCTGAACATAAATGTCGCGATTGCTTCTGAAAACGGACATTCTCGGACGTTCAGGAGTGCCGTTGACAACCTTGCGCACTCTCTGTTTGATCCTATTTCTTCTAAATATTTTCTTATTTGCCATTGTACTTTAATTTTAAGATTATTTATCAGCTGACTTACCGGCTTTCTTTCTGACCTCTTCACCGACGAAGCGGATACCTTTGCCCTTGTAGGGTTCGGGTTTACGGTAGGAGCGGATCTTGTTGGCCACCTGACCGAGGAGTTGTTTGTCGATACACTTGAGAGTGATGATCGGGTCCTTACCTTTTTCGGTAACGGTTTCCACTTTGATTTCTGAGGGAAGTTCGAAAACGAGGTTATGTGAATAGCCGAGGCTGAGGGTCAGCAGTTGGCCTTGGGATTCTGCCTTATAGGCCACACCCACGAGTTGTTGTTTCACCTCGAATCCTTCGGAGACGCCTTTTACCATGTTGGCCAGCAGGGCTCTGTAGAGGCCATGCAGGGCGCGGTGGCGTTTCTGGTCGGTGGGACGTTCCACGATAAGGTGGCCGTCTTCGATCTTCGTGGTGATATCGGGATCCATCTTCTGGCTGAGTTCGCCGAGGGGTCCTTTCACGGTGATCACGTTCGTTTTTTCGTCAACTTTGATATCTACGCCTTTCGGAAGGGCAATGGGTAATTTTCCAATTCTTGACATAATTCTTTCCTCCTATTAGCTAATGTAACACAAAACCTCACCGCCGACGTGCTGGGCTTTGGCTTCCTTATCGGTCATCATACCGTGGGAGGTAGAGACGATGGCGATGCCGAGGCCATTCATCACAGAGGGCATTTCCTCCACACCCACATACTGGCGAAGGCCGGGGCGGCTAACGCGTTTCAGGGTGGTGATGGCTGACTGTTTGGTCACCGGATGATATTTCAGGGCTATCTTGATGAGGCCGGGGTGAACATCATCCACAAATTTGTAATTCAGGATATATCCTTTTTCAAACAAAATCTTGGTGATCTCGCGCTTCATTTTGGAAGTGGGGATTTCCACGACTTTGTGATTGGCCATGATGGCATTTCTCATTCTGGTCAAATAATCTGATATCGGGTCTGTATTCATAACTTTTCTCTGTTAATTAAGTTTACCAACTTGCCTTTTTGACACCGGGGATCAGTCCGGCCAAGGCCATTTCGCGGAAATTGATACGTGACAGACCGAACTGGCGCATGTAGCCTTTCGGGCGGCCGGTCAACTTGCAGCGGTTGTGCAATCTGATAGGATTAGAGTTCGGCGGAAGCTGTTGCAAAGCTTTCACAGCGGCTTCTTTCTCCTCAGTATATTCGCTACCCGTGTTGATGATTTTCTTAAGTTCAGCACGTTTGGCGGCATACTTGGCGACCATTTTTGCTCTCTTAATTTCTTTTGCTTTTAATGATTCTTTTGCCATATCCTATTTTTATTTTTGATTCTTAAACGGTAATCCAAATTCCTTCAGCAGAGCCAGACACTCTTTGTCGTTCTTGGCTGTAGTCACGAATGTGATATCCATGCCGTTGATTTTAGCGACCTTTTCGATATCAATTTCGGGGAAAATAATCTGTTCGGAGATGCCGAGGGTATAGTTACCACGACCGTCAAAGCCCTTGTCGCTGATGCCGCGGAAGTCTCTGATTCGCGGGATGGACACGGAGATCAGTCGGTCGAGGAATTCGTACATGCGCTCACCGCGAAGGGTCACGCGCACGCCGATGGGCATTCCCTTTCTGAGTTTGAAGTTGGAGATGTCCTTCTTGGATTTGGTGGCGACGGCTTTCTGGCCGGCGATCAGGGTCATCTCCTGGACTCCGAGGTCAATTAATTTCTTGTCTGCGATGCCGAACTTGCCAAGACCCTGGTTCAAACAGATCTTCTGCAAACGGGGGATACGCATGATGGATTTGAAGCCGAACTGTTCCTTCAGTGCGGGTACGACTTCCTTGTCGTATTTCTCTTTATATCTCGGTACGTATGTCATTATTTGATCTCCTCCCCTGATTTTTTTGAATATCTTACTAATTTGCCATTTTCGCCCATTCTTCTACCGATACGGGTAGCATTTCCTTTGCTGTCCACAACCATGAGGTTGGAGAGGTGGATCGGGGCTTCCTTCTTTACGATACCGCCCTGGGGGTTTTTCGCGTTGGCCTTCGTATGTTTTGAGACCATATTGAGACCCTCCACGATGGCGCGGTAGTTTTCTCTGTCCACCATCAGGACTTTGCCTTCCTTGCCTTTGGCTTCACCGGCAATGACCCTGACGAGGTCGCCTTTTTTTACGTGAAATTTGATCATTGTTGTTGTTTGTTTAATTAATATTCAATTGGTCTTTGTCAATTGTTTCCTGTTGATTAAAGCACTTCGGGTGCGAGGGAGACGATTTTGAGGTATTGTTTCTCACGGAGTTCGCGGGCCACGGGGCCGAAGATACGGGTTCCGCGGAGCTCGTCGTTCCCCTGGAGCAGCACCACTGCGTTGTCGTCAAAACGGATATAGGAACCGTCCTGTCTTCTGACATGCTTTTTGGTTCTCACCACCACGGCTTTGGACACAGAGCCCTTCTTCACATTGCCGGAAGGGATGGCGCTTTTGACGGCGACGACGATCTTGTCGCCCACTGTGGCATATCTTTTCTTGGTGCCACCCAGAACACGGATGCACAATACTTCCTTTGCACCGCTATTGTCTGCAACAGCTAATCTTGTTTCTTGTTGTACCATAACTATTTTGCTCTTTCAATGATTTCTACTAAGCGCCAGCACTTGTTCTTGCTGAGCGGTCTGGTTTCCATTACCCGCACGCGGTCGCCGATTTGGCATTCGTTTTTCTCGTCATGAGCCATCAGCTTGGTGGTTCTCTTCAAGAATTTACCGTACTTCGGGTGTTTCAGCTTTCGTTCCACGCTCACGAGGATCGACTTGTCCATTTTGTTGCTGGTGACGAGGCCTTCTCTGACTTTTCTACTATTTCTTTCTTCCATGATTCTAATTTATTTTGCTTCTAATTCGCGTCTGCGAAGTTCGGTTTTTAATCTGGCGATGGTGCGACGTTGCTCCTTGATGGTTTGGGGATTCTCAACGGGCGAGATGGCGTGTGACAGTTTCAGCTTGGTCAGACGCTCCTTTTCTTCTCTTAATCTTTCCACCATGTCAGGGGTGGAGAGGTCGGTGATCACTTGCTGTTTCATTGCTATTAATTTTCTTCTGAATAATCTCTTCTAACGACAAACTTGGTGGCAACGGGAAGTTTCTGGGCTCCGAGGCGGAGGGCTTCCTTGGCCACTGCGAACGGGACGCCGTCGGCCTCGAACATGATGCGGCCGGGGCTCACGCGGGCTGCCCAGTATTCGGGGGCACCCTTACCTTTACCCATACGAACACCCAAACCCTTGATGGTGATAGGCTTGTCGGGGAAGATGCGAATCCAAAGCTGGCCTTCACGTTTCATGTAACGGGTGATGGCCTGACGGGCTGCCTCTATCTGGCGAGCGGTAATCCAGTGCTGTTCCATAGATTTGAGGGCGAATGAACCGAATGCGATCTCGGCACCACGCTTGGTGATGTCCTTCATTCTCCCCTTCTGCGGTCTTCTATATTTGGTCTTTTTTGGCTGTAACATGACTCAAATGGTTTTACGGTTATTAATTTCTTTTATCGTTTCTTCTGGCTGCCGGTCTCGGGGACTTTCTGGGGCCGCCCTTCTGATCCTTGCCCTCGTTGGGGAGCTGGAAGAGGTCTCTTTTACCATAGACCACGCCGCAGCAGATCCATACTTTGATGCCGATGCCACCGTAGGTGGTATGGGCTTCCGCCTTGGCATAATCAATATCGGCGCGGAGGGTGTGGAGAGGCGTTCTGCCTTCCTTGAAATGCTCTGTACGGGCCATTTCGGCGCCGCCCAGACGACCGGAGATGGAAATCTTGATTCCTTCGGCGTTGGCACGCATCGTGTTACCGACAGCTGTCTTGATGGCCTTGCGGTATGAAACGCGGCCCTCAATCTGACGGGCGATGTTCTGAGCAACTAATTCAGCATTCAAATCGGGGCGTTTCACCTCGGCGATATTGATCTGGATGTCCTTGTTCGTGATTTTCTTTAATTCTTCTTTAAGCTTATCCACTTCGGCGCCGCCTTTTCCGATAATCAGGCCCGGACGAGCCGTGAAAAGCGTGACCGTAACTAACTTAAGTGTTCTCTCGATGTAAATTTTTGCAATGCCGGCTTTGAACAAACGTGCGTTCAAATACTTTCTAATTTTGTCATCTTCGACTATTTTACTGGCGAATTGCTTGCCGCCATACCAATTAGAATCCCATCCTCTGATTATACCTAATCTAAGACCTACCGGACTAACTTTTTGACCCATACTTACTCTGCGTTTTGTGTTTCTGTATTATTGTTAACTATATTCTTGTCATCAATGATGATGGTCACGTGGTTGGAACGTTTGCGGATTCTGTGTGCCATTCCGCGGGGAGCCGTGCGGATTCTCTTCAATGTACGGCCACCGTCAACCACAACCGATTTCACATAAAGACGGGCATCTTCCATACGAACACCCTCATTCTTCACTTGCCAGTTGGCTACCGCTGACTTCAAAAGTTTCAAAAGTTTCTGCGCAGCTTCTCTTCTGCTGAATTTCAACACATTCAAAGCATACTCAACTTCCTGTCCTCTGATGACGTCAGCCATAATTCTCATTTTGCGCGGGGAAGTCGGGTTGTCCATCAGGCGGGCAACATATAAGTTTTTGTTCGCTTCTTTTCGCGCTTCTGCTGCTAATCTTTTTCTCTTACCCATTGTTTTTAAGTTACTTTTTAATGGGTTAAGGCTTGATTTTCAACACATTAAATCAATCAAGACCCTTCACCCTGATTTAATACTGAAATTGGCGGCAAAAATACATTTTTTTTTGATATAAAAATACCCTCTAAAAATTTTTTTCAAATTATTTATTTATAGACAATAAGAGGGGGGATTAATTAACTTTCAAAGGTTGAAATATCCTTTTCCGCCTCCCTTTTCACAGGGGGCGGTTTCACCTTTGCGCACATATATATAATATGGTATAGTATGAAATCATAGCTTGCAAGAGTTCCCGCTCATACAAGCCCTCCGACCCAGATCAGCCGACACTGTTTTTCAGACTGATGGAGAGCAACTCCTGTGCTTCGGCGGCAAACTCCAGAGGGAGTTTCTCCAACACACCCTTGGCATAGCCATTCACAATCAGGCTTACTGCCTTTTCCATGCTGATGCCCCGCTGCTGGCAATAGAAGAGCTGCTCTTCCGAAATCTTTCCAGTAGAGGCCTCATGCTCAAGGATGGAGCTGTTGTTATGGCAGTCCACATAGGGCCAGGTGTGCGCGCCGCACTTGTCGCCCATCAGCAGGGAATCGCACTGGGAGAAATTGCGGGAGTTGGTGGCGTTTTTGCTGATCTTGACCAGTCCACGGTAGCTGTTCTGGCTATAGCCGGCAGAGATACCCTTGCTCACGATCAGGCTGCGGGTGTTTTTCCCCAGATGAATCATTTTGGTGCCGGTGTCGGCCTGCTGGTAATTGTTGGTGACGGCCACGGAGTAGAACTCACCCACAGAATCGTCGCCCTGGAGCACGCAGCTCGGGTATTTCCATGTAACCGCAGAGCCGGTCTCCACCTGGGTCCAGGATATTTTGGAGCGGGCGCCTTTGCAGAGTCCTCTTTTGGTGACGAAGTTATAGATTCCGCCGTTGCCGTCCTTGTCACCCGGGAACCAATTCTGCACAGTGGAGTACTTCACCTCGGCGCCAGCCTCAGCGACAATCTCCACGATGGCGGCATGAAGCTGGTTTTCATCCCGCTTGGGAGCGGTGCAGCCCTCCAGATAGCTCACGTACGCATCCTCATCGGCGATGAGCAGGGTGCGTTCAAACTGGCCGGAGTTCTTGGCATTGATGCGGAAATAGGTGGAGAGGTCAATGGGACAACGTACCCCTTTGGGGATATAGCAGAACGATCCTTCGCTGAAGACGGCGGAATTCAAAGCGGCGAAAAAATTGTCGCCGGCAGGCACCACCGATCCCAGATATTTCCTCACCAAATCCGGGTATTTCTTGACAGCCTCGCCAAAGGAGCAGAAGAGAATCCCCTTTTTCTCCAGCATATCGGAATACATGGTTTTGACGGAAACGGAGTCAATGACAGCATCCACAGCCACCATGGACTCCTTCGGTTGCTCTTCACCGCAACCGAGCGAGTTGAAGGCTTGGTCATCCTCCTCCAAAGAGATGCCAAGTTTGTTGAAAGTCTTGGCCACCTCGCCGGAAGACTGCTTTTTAGGGATAGCCAAATAGATAATATTCTGATAGTCGGGTTTCTTGTATTTCAGATGGGCCCAGTCCGGTTCCTCCATGGCCTGCCAGCGACGGAAAGCCTGGAGACGAAACTCCAGCAACCATTCCGGCTCCTCTTTGCGGGCGGAGATCATGCGGATAATGTCCTCATTCAGTCCGCGAGGGAACTCCTCCACATCTATCTGGGATTCAAAACCGTGCTTGTATTCCTCTGAGCTGATGTTTTTTATAATATCTTCTTCCATTTGAAAACGCTAAAAAATAAGGGATGCAAAAGTACAATAAATTCGCTTATGAATGAAATCGCGAGAAGAATTCCATATTTGGGATTTTCGTGTAAATTTGCAACCGAAATACAAAATTGAATATTTATATATAATCATTTGTATATCAATAAATTGATTTACTATATCATTTTATAAACACAACACAATCGCATGAAAAAAGTTGCCATCGTCGGGGCTGGACCTGCGGGAATCGAAGCCGCTTCTGTGTTAGCTGCCCATGATTTTGAAGTGTCTCTTTTTGAAAAATCGTCAGCACCGCTGTCCAACATTCTTGACAAAGCCTACCTTTTCCCTGACTTCTCCCCCGCATTGGATTTGGCTAAGAAGTTGTCTGCCAAACTTCTGAACGACCATATTCAGGTTTTCAACAACAAGGAAATCATTGACATCAAGGAGTCGGACAACGAGTTCAAGTTGTATGACCGTGAGAGCAAGACGCACATTGCGGACTATGTTTTGATCACGACGGGCTACACGCTTTTTGATGCACGCAGGAAGGAGGAGCTCGGTTACGGCATCTACAAAGGGGTTATCACTTCACTGGATATGGAGCAGATGCTGATGCACTCCCAGATCACCAACTCCATGGGAGAGCCTCCGCAGAAGGTGGTTTTCCTGCAGTGTGTGGGCTCACGGGACGAAAAATCGGGGAACAACTACTGTTCCAAAGTGTGCTGTGTCACCGCAGTGAAACAGGCAATAGAGGTGCGCAAGCATCTTCCCGATGCCGAGATATACATTTATTACATGGACCTTCGCATGTGGGGGCAGGGATTTGAAGAGATGTACCGGGAAGCTCAAGAGGTTTACAACATCCGCTTCATACGCGGTCGCATTTCCGAAGCCTCCGCCACCTTTGACGGCAAGATCCAAATCAAGTCGGAGGACACGCTCATCGGGCAGCCTCTCAAAATGACGACAGACCTGATGGTGCTCATGGCCGGCATGGAGCCATCGCAGGGCACCAAGACACTGGCAGAGAACTGCGGCATCGCCGGGAAGTACAACTTCATTGAAACTGCAGGTCCGCATTTGGAAGACAACAAGACTGCCGTGAAAGGCATCTTTGTTGCCGGCTCCGCCAAACGCCCGATGTCCATCCGCGACTCCATCACGGATGCCATTGCCGCCGCACACACCATCATCCAACAATAAACCGAATCCTATTTAATCACAATTTTCATTAATGGACAAAAATACAATCATCGGACTGTTGCTGATTTTCGGATTGTTCCTCGGCTACAGTTTCTACACCTCCAACCAGTCAAAGAAAAACCGCGAAGAGCAGATGAAAGCGGCTGAGGCCACTGCCAAAGCGAAAGCGGCTCAAGACAGCACCACCATCAAAATCACGGAGGACACCATCGCCCAAAGCACTTCCGACACCTCGGTTGTCGCCACCTCCGACACCATCCAGGAAACGGCTGCCCCCGTCTCCAACAGTGTTCTCGGATACACCGGGGATCGCCAGAACGACTTTGTGGTCAAAACAAAGAAGGCCGAATACCATTTCGCCCGCACGGGAGGCTACCTGAAGAAAGTGGTCTTCCCCGACATTTACAAATACACTCCGAAGAACGAGCCCAAACAACCGCTTGTCCTGTTTGACGACGGCAGCAACCAGCTGTCACTCTCGCTGCCTGTCATGGACAACGACCGCTCCACCGTCAGCACCAGCGACTGTTACTTCACAGCGGAGCAGGATACGGTCAACATCACCTCCGGAAAGGGGCACCTCAAGTTGTACCTGCATCCCCTCATGGCCGGAGACTCCACGGCATCCAATACCATCGACAAAAACGCGTATATCCTTTTTGATTACACCTTCACTGCCGACGACTACATGTTTGACTACAGTGTCAGTTTTGTAAACATGTCGCCATACATGCAGAAGAAGAAAAATTTCACCATCCTTTGGAACGCCGACCTGTACACCGCGGAAAAGAACATCCGCAACGAACGTGACCTGACCCATCTCTGCTACATGGACAACTGCGACAAGGTGGGCAACCTGGCAGAACGCTCCACCGACGAGCAGGAGTTCACCACCCCGTTGAAATGGGTCTCCTTCAAGCAGCAGTTCTTCACCTCAGTACTCATCTCCAAGGAGAAATTCTTTGACAATGCAGAGCTGAAGGTGAATGCGGATGAGCAGGGTGAAACCAATCCCCTGCTGAAGAAAATGCACGCGGGGCTGAACATCACCGTGGACAATCTGGATAACGGCCAATACCACATGAGCATGTACGTTGGCCCGAACCAATACAAACTTCTGAAGACCTATCAAATGAACTTGGAGAAGCAGGTACCCCTGGGCTGGGGATTCTTCCTGCTGCATTGGATCAACCGTTTTGTTGTCATCCCCATTTTCAACTGGTTGGAAGCCTATGGTCTCAGCTACGGCATCATCATCTTGATCCTGAGCATTTTCATCAAGATTGTCATCATGCCGCTGGCATACAAAACCTACATGTCATCAGCCAAAATGCGAGTACTCAAGCCGGAAATTGAAGAGCTGAGTGCCAAATACCCCAAGCCGGAAGATGCCATGAAAAAACAGCAGGCCCAGATGATGCTGTACAAAAAGGCGGGCATCAGTCCGGCGGCCGGCTGTCTGCCCATGCTGCTTCAAATGCCGATTCTCATTGCCATGTACCGTTTCTTCCCTGCGGCTTATGAGCTTCGTCAACAGCCCTTCCTTTGGGCTGAAGACCTTTCAGCATACGACTCCATTCTGGATTTGAACTTCTCCATTCCCTTCTATGGCGATCACGTCTCCCTTTTCACCTTGTTGATGACTGCCGCCACCATCGTTTACACCTGGCTCAACAACAAACTGATGTCCGCAGGCAACAACGACCAGATGAAGGTAATGAAAATCATGATGTATCTCATGCCCATCCTGTTCCTCGGCATGTTCAACAGCTTCTCCTCCGCACTTACCTACTACTATCTGCTCATCAACCTGATCACCTTCCTCCAGATGTGGATTTTCAGAATTTCCATCAATGAGGAAAAACTCCGCAAAAGAATGTCGGAAAACATGGTCAAGCCTGTCAAGAAGACCAAATGGCAGATGCGCATGGAAGAGTTGATGAAACAACAGCAACAACTTCAAAAGAACAAGAAATAATGAGGACGTTCAAACAGTTCGTGGGAACGGTCAACGGGCTCGCATACGTGTACGAAAATGTGAAAGTGTGCTCCTCGTTGGGCAAATCGTCCCTGCTCAATCAGTCTTACATGACCGACAGCAACGAACTAGAAGCAGAGTTCGGGCACATTGAGCGGCACATCCAATTCCGGAAGAGCCATACCGTGGAGGTAGTGGAACTGGTGCGACAACTGCATGAGCTCAATGACATCAGCCAGACCCTGCAGAATCTGCAAAAATTGCAAGTTTTAGACGACATCGAGCTGTTTGAAATCAAAAAATTCGCTTTCATTTCACAACGCATTGCAGACCTGATGGACCGCACGGGATACCGTGAGATAAGCCTGTACCCCATGGACCGTGTTATCCGCATGCTGGATCCTGAGGAGAGCCGCATCGCTCATTTTTACATCTATTCCGCATACGATCCCCGACTGGCGGAGCTCCGTAAAAAAATACTGCAAACAGAAGATCCCGCCGAGGGAGAGCGTCTCACATGGGAGGCATCCAAAATCGAGGATGGCATTCGCCAGCGGTTGTCGGAAAGTCTTCAGCCTTACGGACAAAATCTCAGCCACAACCTGCAACAACTGGCGCAGCTGGATGTATGGAACGCGAAAGCGCAGCTGGCATTGGAATGGGGGCTATGCCGTCCCGTCATCTCGGAAGGGGTCACTGAATACCGTAATCTTTTCCAGCCCGAAGTAAAAAGCGTAACCGAATCCAACGGAGGCCGTTACCAGCCCGTGGACTTCCGTCTCACCGCGGCACCCTGCCTGATCACCGGCGCGAACATGTCTGGCAAAACCGTACTGCTCAAGTCTTTGGCATTGGCGCAATATCTGTTCCAATTCGGATTTTTCATTCCTGCGGAAGAGGCCCGCATCTGTCCGGTGGAGGAAATTTTCTGTGTGATTGACGACCGTCAGACTGAACAGCGGGGGCTGTCATCCTTTGCTGCTGAAATGCTTTCTGTCAACGAGATCATCTGTCAATCAAAACAGAAGAAGCGGCTTTTGGTGCTGGTGGATGAGCTGGCACGCACCACCAATCCCGACGAGGGCCGGCGCTTGGTGAATGCCTTTGTCACCCTAATGGAGCGGTACCATGTCATGTCGGTCATCACCACCCATTACAGCGGAATCCCGTTCCCCTGCCGGCGCCTGCGCGTCAAAGGGCTTGAAACGGACCGTATCACCTCCGATATCACCCCCCACACGTTGAGCCGTTACATGGACTACACCTTGGTGGAGACCTCCTCCGATGAAGTACCGGCTGAGGCGCTCACCATTGCCCGCATTTTCCATGTGGACAATGAATTTCTGGAACTGGCAGAACAAAATTAAACCACGGCAACAATCATATTAAATATTTTCATACTTTTGCCCGCACATTTATCTCATCAATTATAAAAAAAATGAAAGTATTATCCATCATTGCAGCTGCTTTGGCTTTCATTGGAGTCAGCACCGCCGGAGCCCTTGTGGCCTTATGCAAAACAGATTTTTATATTGGGATCATGCTCTTTATCATTACAGCACTCCTGTTTTTCATTTCCTTCAGTGTTTTCGCCATTATGTACTCATTCAAAAAAAAATAAAAAATGAACCCGACCACATTTTACTATACTGACGGAATCTCACAATTCGGTCCGTTCAACAAAGAGGAACTTCGTTCAAAAAATATCACCCCGCAGACACTGGTATGGTTTGAAGGATTGGACAACTGGACTCCCGCTGGCCAATTGCCGGAAATGAGAGATCTTTTTGAAACAGTTCCGCCTCCCATCCCCACGGCCAATGTCTCCCACGAATACACCGTCATGCCTGCGGCAGGCACGCAAAGACAGGTCAAAGATTTCTCCAAACTGCTTTTCATCTTTTCCATCATCGGCATTGTGCTCTCTTCCCTGATGGTTTTCTTCAGTACGATTATGGCCATAGCAAGAGACCGGGTCTCCTATTACGATTATTTTTCAGAAATGTACCACTCCTACAAAGGGATAGACAGTGAGTGGGGCTTCTTCTTTTTCATCATTTCCGCCTTCCTTTTGGTTTTCTCCATCCTGACACTTGTCAAAATGAAAAAAACACTCAGGGCAAGAAGGCAGGCACAAGCGAAGAAAATTTAAAACAGCTCTGTCTTTCGGGTGGAAAATTCCTAATTTAGTCGTATTTTTGCCGCTCAAAATTCAGATTGGATGTCCATCATCTCAGAACACTCTCTATGGTTTTCCCTGTTGTGCATACTGTTAGGAGCAGTCTATGCAACAGCACTTTATCTGCGCAACCGTGAAACCGACTATGACCGGCGCGCCAAGGTGGCGATGCCCATCTTGCGCGGTTTGGCGGTGGCATTGGTGGCATTCCTGCTCCTCGCGCCCATGCTCAAACACAATGTAAAGGAGGTGGACAAACCCCTGCTTATTGTGGCGGTGGACAACTCCGAGTCCATGGTGGCGACCGCGGATTCCAGTTTTTACCGTCAGGAGTTCCAGGACAAGATCAACCAGCTGGTCTCCTCTTTCGGGGAGGATTTTGATGTCAAAACCTATCTCATCGGTGAGGAAAACCAGCGGGTGGCAGAGAACACCCCCTTTCACGCCGGCTTCACCGACAAAACCACCAGGCTGTCTTCCATTTTTGAGGAGGTGGAAAACCTCTATTCCAGTCACAATATCGGCGCGATGGTATTGGTGTCTGATGGCATTTACAATGCCGGAAGCAATCCGCAATATTTGGCAGAACGCGCCAAATATCCGGTGTACACTATAGCGGCAGGCGATACCACCGTACAGACCGACTTGCTGATTTCCGGCATCATACACAATGCACAAACCTATATCGGAAACTATTTTCCCGTTGAAATCAAGGTTTCCGCCACCCATCTTTCCGGACAAAAAGCGCAACTCACTGTTTTCAAAGGGGATGAAAGCATCTACACCAAAACCATTGACATTCGGGGCAACCAGCATTTTGAGACCGTAAAACTGACCTTGGAGGCCAAGCAAAAAGGGATGCAGAAATATCGCGTGGAGTTGTCTGAACTGGAAGGAGAGCTCACTTACAAGAACAACGCCTCCACTTTCTTCATTGAAGTGGTGGACCAGCGGGAGAAGATTGCCATGGTATATCACGCACCGCACCCCGACATCTCCGCCCTGCGACAGGCGCTGGAAACCTCCGACAAATACGAAGTGGAGGTTTTTTCCGCCGACAATTTCAACAAGAATGTCTCAGACTATTCCCTGTTCGTACTGCACCAGCTGCCCTCCCGGACACCGTCATCGGTCACCCTGCTGAACAAAATCATCCAAAGCGGCACCTCCGCCCTTTACATTGTGGGAAGCCAGACGGACATCAGCACGTTCAACAAACTGAACACCGGAGTGTCCATCCAGCCCAACATACAAGGAGGCAAGACCTTGTACAACGAGTCCATGCCCTATTTCAATGAGAGTTTCCTCTCTTTCACCTTTTCGGAAGAGGCCCGCCAGATGCTGCGCAACTACACCCCCATCACTACCTTCTTCGGGAATTACAATACCGCCGTAGGAACAAATGTTTTCATGTACCAAAAAATCAACGGGGTGGAGAGCACCTACCCGCTCATCACATTCAATTCCCATAACGCTACCCGCACCGGGGTGATTACCGGAACAGACATCTGGAGATGGCGGATGCAGAATTACCTGCGTGCGCAAAACACCGACGCCTTTGACGAGATTGTCAACCAAATGGCCCTCTATCTCGCTGCAAAAGGCGACAAGAGCCTCTTCCGTGTTCATGCAGAAGAACTTTACAATGAGAACAATACAGTGGAAATCACCGCTGAAGTATATAATGAAAGCCACGAACTCATCACCACACCGGATGTGAAATTCAAGCTAAAAGATGCCGAAGGGAAAGAGTACACCTCCCAATTCTCCAAGCAGAACAACAGCTATACCTTGAATTTGGGCAAGTTGCCGGTAGGAGACTATGAATGGGAGGCCACGACCGTTTCCGGACAGCAGACACTCACCAAGAGCGGCCATTTCAGCGTGCAGGAAATCCTGCTGGAAAACATCAACCTTGTGGCAGACCACAACCTGCTGCGCACCCTGTCGGACAACACGCATGGACAAAGCTTCAACATCTCCCAACTTGACCAAGTGGAAAAAGCCATCCGGAGCAATGAAAACATCAAACCCATCGTCAACTATAACCAAAAATACAGTCCGTTTTTGGACAGCTGGCTCTATTTCATCATCATCATCCTGCTTTTGGGAGTGGAATGGTTCATGCGGAAATGGGGCGGCGGCTACTGATTTTCCATCTCAACCTCTTGTTTGAAAATGAAAAACAAAATACTGGCATTCATTGCTTTAATAATCATCTCCTCGGCAGTCTCAGGACAGCAGATTGCCCTGTTGAAATACCGGGGCGGTGGAGATTGGTACGCCAACCCCACCTCATTGCCCAACCTGATCGCCTTTTGCAACCAGAACCTTGCCATGTCGTTAGACCCCAAGCCAGCAACAGTGGAGGTGGGCAGCACCGATATTTTCCAGTATCCTTTCGTTCACATGACCGGCCATGGCAACGTGGTATTTTCGGCAGAAGAAGCGCAGAATCTGCGGATGTACCTCCTTTCAGGAGGATTCCTGCACATTGACGACAACTACGGACTGAACAATTTCGTCCGCAGCCAGATGAAAGTGGTTTTCCCCGAACTGGATTTCGTGGAACTCCCTTATAGCCATCCCATTTTTCACCAGAAATACCCTTTTTCCAACGGTTTGCCGAAAATACACGAACATGACGGGAAACCTCCGCAGGCATTCGGACTGGTATGGGAAGGGCGACTGGTATGCCTTTTCACCTACGAGTGTGACCTTGGGGACGGGTGGGAAGACACCTCCGTACACCATGACACAGAAGCCACTCACCAAAAAGCACTCAAAATGGGTGCCAACATTATACAATATGTATTTACCAATTAATAAAACAGAATAAAAAACAGCAGTTGTTCCGTCGCTGCTCCGCAAGGAGGAGAGGAAAGTCCGGGCAACACAGAGCACCGTGCTTCCTAACAGGAAGGGGTCCGAAAGGGCTACGGCAAGTGCCACAGAAAACAAACCGCCTGCACGCAGGCAAGGGTGAAAACGCGAGGTAAGAGCTCACGACGCCGCGCAGTGATGCCGGTGATGGTAAACCCCACGGGTTGAAAGACCAAATAAACCGGGGCTTGAGGGTGGCTCGCCCGACCCGGAGGGTAGGTTGATAGAGCCGGTCGGCAACGGCCGGAGTAGATAAATGACGGAACTCGACAGAACCCGGCTTACAGACTGCTGTTTTTTTTTATTAAAACCATGGCCAACCGAAAAAAAACAAAATTGATCCTGCTCAGCCTGACCGGCGTCGGCCTGCTGCTGGCGATTCTACTGCTTTTCACCCTCTTTGCCGGTAACACCCGCAAAAATGCCACCATCTATATCTCACAGGATGCCACCTATGCCCAACTGATGGACAGCCTTCAAAAATATGATGTGCTGAAAAACAAAACCACCTTCAAATGGACATGCAAACTATTGTTTTATAAAAAGATAAAACCAGGAAAATATACATTTGAAGAAAATGAAAGCAACTTTTCCATGGTAATGAAACTGCGCCGCGGACAGCATTACCCCGTGAAATTCACTTTCAACAATGTGCGCACCAAAGACCAACTACTGAAAAAACTTTCCAACAAAAGTTTCTTTTTTGAATGGAATGATTTTTATAAATTATTGAATGATAAACAATTTTTAAAAAATTACGTTCCTTTTGGAGACACCCTGACGCCCGAAACCGTCATTGCCATTTTCCGTCCTGATACCTACGAATTTTACTATGACATCTCCGAACGGGAGTTTTTTGACAAAATGTACAATCACTATCGCAAATTCTGGACGGAAGAACGGCGAAAAAAAGCAGAAGAAATTGGACTCACCCCTATGGAAGTCAGCACATTGGCCTCCATTGTAGAAGAAGAAAACCACCAGCCGGAGGAACAGCCTATCATTGCAGGGCTCTATATGAACCGGCTGCACAAAGGGATGATGCTTCAAGCGGATCCGACCGTGATTTTTGCCAATAACGACTTCACCATCAAGCGGGTAACAGAAAAGCACCTGACCGTCAAATCACCCTATAACACCTATCGGTATCAAGGATTGCCGCCCGGACCGATTCGCATACCGGCCACCTGTGCCATTGATGCCGTCTTGAACTACAATCACAACAACTACTTGTACATGTGTGCCAAAGAGGATTTTTCCGGGAAACATAATTTCACCGACAATTATAAGCAGCATCTGCAAAATGCCCGCCGTTACCAAGCGGCTCTCAACCAACAGAATAAAAAGAAATAGAAGGAGTTACATTACCATTCCCGTCACCGTCAAGCCCTCAATTTTCTGCAACGCCTCCAGCAAGGAGTCGGTATCCCATTTCTGCACCACAAAAGTGGTCACACAGTCGGTTTCATACTGCTGATCTGTAATTTTCACTGAATCACGTTTCAGCAGCTGCATCACACGGTTCATGGCCAGGGGCGGAAAATGAATCAAATATTTCTCCTCCACAAATTTCTCCACAATGGTATTGTGTTCCAAAGCGTCCCGGGCAGCGGTCTTGTAGGCATTCAGCAATCCACTGACACCCAGCTTGACGCCCCCAAAATAGCGGACCACAACAATCAGCGTGTCCGTCACATCCTTGGACAACAACTGCCCGTGGATGGGGCGTCCAGCCGTACCTGACGGTTCACCGTCGTCATTCATCCGGAAAGCATCCTTGTTTGGACCCAGAATATAGGCATAACAATGATGACGGGCATCAAAATATTTCTTCTTCACCTCCGCCACCCGCTGTTTCACCTCATCTTCCGTTTTAACAGGGAAAACAAGCGCGATGAACTTGCTTCCCTTCTCGCGGTAAAGTCCTTCCGACTCGCCGGCAACCGTATGATATGTAAAGTCAAACATTATCCCAAGAGTTGGTTGGCCAAATCCTCAAACACAATGCCACCGAAATTCCCCGAACTCATCAGCAAATAGACAGTTTTGTCCGGTTTGATTTCCTTCAGGCTTTCCACCAAATGCTCTGTTTCATTGAAAATCCGCAGATCGGAACGTCCGAAAGCCTCAAAGACCATCTCGGGTGTAATGGGCGGCAACTTTTTGTGTGCCACTGCTTTATGGTCAAAGAAAATCATTGCCACATCCGCCGCATCCATCACATGCTTATATTGTACCAGAAACTCCTTTGACAAGCTGCTGAAAGTATGCAGCTCCATACACGCCACCAGATGGTAGTCGGGGTATTGTTCGCGCACCGCATTGAGGGTGGCTTTCAACTTGGAGGGAGAATGTGCAAAATCCTTATACACAATTCCTTTTTCATTTTTTTGCACCAATTCCAAACGCTTGGATGCTCCATGGAAAGTTTGGATAGCCTCATAGAATTGCTCGTCCGACACGCCCACTTCGCGACAAGCCAGGCGGGCGGCATTCAGATTCATCATATTATGCTGGCCGAAAATACGCAATGGTATTTCGCCCTGTGCCGTCTGCAACCAGCATACTCCGTCACGGATCACATACGGGTGTATGCCGTATGGTTCCGTGTGGACGCAGGAGGCAAGCTCCTCCCCTATTTTTCTCACATTCTCATCCTCTTCACAATAAATGAATGTTTTATCAATCATTTTTGCAAAAATACGGAACTGTTCCACATACATGTCGAACGTCGGGAACACATTAATGTGGTCCCACGCTATTCCGCTGATAATACCTACATTGGGCTGATAGAGATGAAATTTTGAGCGGCGGTCAATGGGAGAAGTGAGGTACTCATCGCCTTCCATCACCATGACGGGGGCCTGCTCCGTCAATCTCACCATCACCTCAAACCCATCCAACTGGGCGCCCACCATATAATCACAATCCACATGGTGATACTGGAGCACATGCAAAATCATGGCAGTGATTGTCGTTTTCCCATGGCTTCCACCGACCACGATGCGCATTTTGTCCTTACTCTGTTCATACAAAAACTCTGGATACGAGAACACTTTGATTCCCAAATTTTTGGCCTTCAAAAGCTCAGGGTTATCCTCACGGGCGTGCATCCCGAGAATGACAGCATCCAATTCTGGAGTGATTTTATCGGGATTCCAGCCGATGCTATCCGGCAGCAAACCGTATTTTTCAAGCCTTCCCTTGGCCGGATTGAAAATCTCATCATCCGAACCGGTGATTTCATATCCTTTCAAATGCAGGGCGATGGCCAGATTGTGCATGGCGCTTCCGCCAATGGCAATAAAATGTATTTTCATATCAGTCAATGGTTTAATATTCAAATTTAAGATTCCTGAATCATTTTCATAAAATCATCCTCTGAAATAACAGGGATGCCGAGGCTTTCTGCTTTTTTCCGTTTCTCCGGCCCCATCTTCTCCCCTGCCAGCACGAAAGCGGTGTTTTTTGAGATGGAGGACACATTCTTTCCTCCGTACTGTTCAATTTTCTTTTTCATTTCATCCCGGGAGATGGTGAACACCCCGCTGACCACGATATTCTTCCCCTCCAGCACTTGGGACACCGGCTCGTTTTCTGCCTCACCTGCCTCAAAACGGAGGCCGGCATTCCGCAGACGGAGAAGGATTTCCAGATTGTCGGGCTGGTTGAAATAGGCGATGATGCTGTCCGCCACGCGGTCACCCACATCGTTCACCTCCAACAGTTCCTCCTTGGTGGCGTTAGCAAGGGCGTCAATCGTTTTGAAGTGGCGGGCCAGTTTCTTGGCGGTTGTTTCGCCCACATAGCGTATGCCGATGGCGAAGAGCACCCTTTCAAAAGGCACCTCTCGGGTCTGGCTAATGCCAGCAAGGATACGCTCCACGGTCTTTTCCCGGAAACTGACCACCCGCGCAGGCTTGCCCTCCTCTGCCGGGAACTGCTTTTCAATACCCAATAACTGATTGAATGACAAATCATAAAAATCAGCAATGTTTTTTACCAAGCCGCGTTCAAACAGAATTTCCACCTTCCCTTCGCCCAATGAATCAAGGTTCATGGCGCGGCGGGAGATAAAGTGTTCCAGCCTCCCTTTGATTTGCGGCGGACAGTGCAGTTCGTTCGGACAAAATGTACCTGCCTCATCCTCATTACGTTGCAATGGCGTACCACATTCGGGACAATGGGTGACGAACTGTATAGGGCGTGCATCCACGGGACGTTTATCCAAGTCCACCCCTACAATTTTGGGGATAATCTCCCCCCCTTTTTCCACAAAGAGGTGGTCTCCCTCGCGAATGTCCAATGCGGCCATCACATCAGCATTGTGCAGGGTAGCCCTTTTCACGATAGTTCCAGCCAGTGGGACTGGTTCCAGATTGGCCACCGGTGTCACAATTCCCGTTCTTCCTACCTGATAATCAATACTCAGCAGAGGTGTGGACATTTTTTCCGCTTTGAATTTATAGGCAATGGCCCAACGGGGATTCTTGGCTGTCATGCCCAACTGCTGCTGCAAAGCGAAATCATTCACCTTGATAACAATGCCGTCAATCGGGAAGTCCAACTTTTTTCTTTCAACATCCCAATAGTGCATAAAATCAATAACTTCTGTGATTCCAGAGGCTTTTTGAATCACATCAGGCACTTTAAATCCCCAGGATTTAAGTTTCAGGATGGAATCATAATGGGTGGAATAGGGCAGATGATCCCCCATCACATAATAGAGGCGGAAATCCAGTCCACGACGGGCGACCTCCGCACTCTCCTGCAATTTGAGTGTGCCGGAAGCTGCATTGCGGGGATTGGCAAATGGGGGTTCACCGATATCCTCGCGCTCGCGGTTCAACGTTTCAAAGCGAGCGAAAGGCATCAGAATCTCGCCACGCACCTCAAACAAAGGCGGATAATCGTCCCCTTGCAAGCGTAGAGGAACTGATTTTATGGTTTTTACATTGGCTGTCACCTCATCCCCTTTCACCCCATCCCCACGCGTGACCGCATGAGTCAACAGACCATTCTCATAGCGCAAACTGATGGCCAATCCATCATATTTCAACTCGCATGCGTATTCTATCTCACTGGATACCAACTGCTTGATTCTACCATCAAACTCCAGCAGTTCCTCCTCCGAATACGTGTTGCCCAAAGAAAGCATGGGATATACATGCTCCAGAGTGGCAAATTTCTTGGTCACCGAGCCCCCTACCCTTTGCGTGGGACTGTCGGGCTGTACAAACTGCGGATATTGCCGCTCCAAATCCTGCAAGCGACGCAACAGCCGGTCAAATTCATAATCGCTGATGACTGGGGCATCCAACATGTAATAATAGTAGGTATGACGATTTAAATCCTCCGTCAACTGTTTGATTTCTTGTTCTATAGATTCCATAATTTTCCCAAATAACCATCTCTTTCCATATCGTCACGCCTCCGCTTTTTTCCTATTTCACCATTTACAAAAAGAGAGTGCAAGTTTACAAAAAAACGAGGAGATAAACAGGGATATTTCAAGATTTGTTTTCAATCAATCATATTATAACTCAAACCTGAAATCATTGTTCTGCTTGAAATGATTGTACCGATTCTTATCAAAGGCATATTTTTTCGCTTTTTGCTCTGGCTTTTTCCTTTGGCAGGACCGCGATTCCTCTCTGTCAAAATTTACAAAACACGAATTATCTTCTTCATCATCAACAATTTGCAAAACACCAGTTTTTAGGATTTTGCGTTCAAAGTTGCGATGGTCAAGCTGCACTCCCAGTATTGCCTCATACAAACGCCGCAAGTCGCCTATGTGGAACTCCCGGGGCAAAAGTTCCAAACCGACAGGTTCAAAATAGCTGTCCTTGCGCAACTGCAGCAGGGCCTTGCGAAGGATATTCTCATGGTCAAAAGCCAGGGGAGGCAGTTTTTGAATGGGGAACCAGCGGGCATCGCGGGCGTCATCGCCTCCACTCACTGCGGACGGTGACACCAAAACATAAAAAGCCACCGACACCACGCGCTCTCTCGGATCACGATGCACAGCGGAAAAAGCACCCAACTGCTTCAACCCGCAAACATCCAGTCCTGTCTCCTCCTTCAACTCACGGGTTGCACACTCCTCCGCTGTTTCATCAATGTTCATAAAACCGCCCGGAAAAGCCCACATTCCTTTGCAGGGTTCAGAACCACGTTCTATCAGTAAAACATTCAACTCTTGACCATCAAAACTAAAAACCAAGCAGTCGGCAGCAATGGCAGGATGGGGATATTTATATGTATAACTCATTTATTTACAATTATTTTATTTACTATCCTTCAAAAAAAAATTGAAGTTTCATTCATACATCGGGACTGTCAGAGACACCTTGACGGCGAGATTTTTCAGCGGCTCGGAAAACCCGTAGGGGCCATATCGATAAAATGCTCCGATGCCCAAGGCGAGCAAATCTTTCACAGACAACAGTCTGTCAATCATCAGCCCTGTTTCAAAATATCCCCGCCGCATGCTTTGCACTTCCACGCCGCCATGGTCTCCGGCATGGCGCAGCCAACCAAAACCGATGTTCTGGCACAGGACAATCTGCGGAGAGAACTTGCCCTTCAGCATCTTGCCAAAATTATGCCGCAGGAAAATGGCCACATAGCTGTCGGCGACAAACTCATTGGGACGCATGGCCGCAAACTGTTCCTGTCCATAAAAGCCCAGTTTTTCATATCCAGCAGGCATCACATAGAGCAACGAGTAGGGAAGTGAGCGGTCAATCCACCCTCCAGATAAAGATATTTCACTATAACCCAATATTTTATATCTTTGCAAATGGTAAATACGGGCATTGATTTTCTGATATGAAAAATCGCTGCCGAACACGCCGGAAAAACCGTGTTCATACTGCAATTGGAGGGCGGGGTATTTGGAACGTTCATACAGCGTGAAATCCGTTGAACGATAGGTGGTTTCATGATATGCAAAACGCAAACCCGCCCGTACATAAAAATTATTGTAATAAAACCTCCCCTCAATGGTGTTTTCCTGCACGGGCAAAAAGCTGTAATCAAAAAGGGTATGGTTTTGACTATACGATGACGACAGACTCAACGTGAAATTCTTGTCAGGCCGCATCTGGAACTTGACCTGCAAGGCCCTGCTCTTGTCGAACTTGGTAATAATCCAATGGCGGTAAAACTCGCCGTTGAGCAAACCATTCTCATCCCGCGAGACCAACTGCGTGCAACCGCTCTCCACAATATCATCAAAAAATCTGATTTTCAATATAATACTATATTTCCGATACAGCTCCCAGTCGGTTTTCACTCCCCATTTCCAATCCTTGTCTTTCAGGCCATAGGCAAAATATCCGCCGAAAGTGACAAAACGGGCCAGCCTCTGGTTGGAGTACAGTCCCAACCCGAAACGCCATCCTTCATAGTAGGTGTAGTTGACGATGGAGGCCAAGTCCAAATCCACAGGTCCCAAGGGCAGGCAACCGCGCATCAGGGAGGGCAGCCAGTTGAGTTTTTTCTCCAAGCGCATTTTACGCCCCAGGCTGTCCAGCACATCATAGGTTCGCAATTCCTTATCATCCAACAAGCTATCACGATAAGAGACCAATAGCTCCTCGCTGGATTTTTTTGAAGTCACCAGTTCCTCCACATCATAGATGCCGAAGTCAGAATTCTTCAAAGGCAGATCTATCTCGATATTTTTCACCGTGATGGATGACACCCCGGAAGATTCCAGAAAGAGTCCCTTGGTTGAAATTCTGGGCAGGGTGAACGTGGCTGTCTGTTTTTCAGGAAACCAAGTGCCATTGGTCTGCCGACAGTAATCCTGGGTCACCGATACCTGCAACAGCACCTCTTTGTCCACGGGCGTGGCTTCAATTCTGCTGACGGCGAAACTGCCGGACTGTATCCAGATTCTTCCTTTCAATGATTTAAACACCATATTAGGAAGGGGCTGGTATTCAATCACAAAAGCAGTATCACTGCCTACCACGACCGTATCTGTCAGGCGAAAATCATACCGTTTGACGGCACCATCCGAAATGGGGCTCAGATATTGCACCTGCAAAATCTCAAGAAATTCGCTCTCATAGAGATTCTGGAACTGGAGGCGGGAGAGAACCATATTGAACACCGGATTGTCAAGTCCGGAAGTTTTTGAGGCTACCATTTTTTCATATTTCCGATTCGGATTTTTATAAAACACCTCGCTCACACTCTCGGTAAGGAAGAGGTGCTGCTGTTCCAGCAGGGAGAGGCTGTCGCTGAAAGAGACGGGAAATATTGTGGTTTTATGGTAGGCCACATAATGGAAGGACGTGTTGCTGAAAGCGCCGTTGCGGATGCGCTGACTGGCCGCACCTTGCACGAGGCGGTGGGCAGGATTCACGCCGCCATGCACCTCAATTCCTTCCAACTGCTGGCGTTCGGAGGGATCGTTTTGTGGAAAAATTGAAAAAAAAGACCCGGCCATCCACAAAAACAAGACAAGCCGGGCACTGTTCTTCATCTGCAGTAAATTACAGGTTCACTTTACGGAGAAAGTTTCCTGCCGCATCCAGCAGACAGGCATAGCCATCATTGAACACCACAAGCACAGTTCTGTCCTCTTTTTTCTTGATGTTCAATACGTTGGACGGATTCAATCCTTGACCTTCAATGCTTTCTTTTTGCTTGGCACTCAGCAGTTGGGAGATATCCGAACCGCTGGACTCCACCATTTTCCAGGCTCCATTGTTGTCAAACCAGATGGTGATGTCTGAATCCAGTTCCGCACGGTAGGTCAATTCCGGAGAGGAGGAGTTTTGCGCCACATTTTGGATTTGGTGATCGGGAAAGAAGGTGCCGATGAACTGAACGGCATCGGTGGGCAATGACTGTGCCATGCCGATGGTGGCGGTGACGATAATGGCTAAAAAGGCGATAATTTTTTTCATAATTTGGGATATTAAAGCCGGGGGAGATCCCCCCGGGTGGGTTAACAGGATTTATTCTTCCGTGGATTGTTCTTCGTTAACGGTTTCTGTGTCGGTGGATTCCGGCAGATTCTCATCTGTCGGAGTGGTTTCCATACCTTCGCTGAACTCCTCTTCATCCTCCTGGCGCGGCACCTGGGCCACGGCGGCGATGGTATCCTTGCCGTTAAGGTTGATCAGTTTGACCCCTTGGGTGGCGCGTCCGAGCACACGGAGCGAGTCAATGTGCAGGCGGATGGCGATGCCGGAGCGGTTGATGATCATCAAATCATTGTCGTCCGTCACACGCTTCAGGGCAATCAGTCCACCAGTTTTATCAGTGATATTCAAGGTCTTCACGCCCTTGCCGCCGCGGTTCGTGATGCGGTAATCCGACAGGTTGGATCGCTTTCCGAAACCGTTTTCTGAAACCACCAGGATATTGTCATCCACGGATTCCACACATACCATGCCGATGACAAAATCCTGTTCATCGGCGAGAGTGATACCGCGCACACCGGCGGCATTTCTACCAACGGCGCGGACGGTGCTTTCATGGAAACGGACTGCTTTGCCCGAGTGGACCGCCAGCAGCAATTCGCTGTTTCCGTCGGTCAGCTGGGCTTCCACCAGATGGTCGTCTTCACGGATGATGATAGCGTTGATACCGTTGGAGCGGGGACGTGAATAGGCTTCCACCGTTGTTTTCTTCACCGTACCCTTTTCCGTACAGAGGATGATATAATGGCTATCACAGAACTCTTTGTCTGTCAAATCTTTGATATTGATAACCGCTTTAATCTTGTCATCTGGCTCAATGTTGATGAGGTTTTGGATGGCGCGACCCTTGAAGGTCTTGGGTCCCTCGGGGATTTCAAACACGCGCAGCCAGTAGCAACGGCCTTTTTCCGTGAAAAACAGCAGGTAGTTATGGTTAGTGGCGATATAGAGTTGTTCGATAAAGTCGGCATCGCGGGCGCCACTGGCCTTGGAGCCCCGGCCGCCGCGGCTTTGGGCACGGTACTCGGCGAGGGGGGTCCGCTTGATGTAGCCGAGGTGGGAGATGGTGATGGCCATTTCCGTATCGGCGATGGTATCCTCAATGCGGAAGTTAGAGGCGGCATATTCAATATGGGAGCGGCGTTCGTCACCATACTTCTCTTTGATTTCGGTCAGTTCATCCTTGATGATCTGCATTTGGAGGTTTTCATCGGCAAGCACACGCTGGAGGTAATCGATTTTCTTCATCAGGTCGTCGTATTCCTCCTGCAGTCTTTCGCGTTCGAGGCCGGTAAGTTGGCGGAGGCGCATCTCCACGATGGCACGGGCCTGCGGGTCGGAGAAGCCCCACTTTTCCATCAGGGAGGTACGGGCTTCGTCCACGGTGGCAGAGGCGCGGATCAGGCTGATAATCTCATCAATAATGTCCAAAGCTTTCAGCAGACCTTCCAGAATATGGGCGCGTTCCTGCGCTTTTTTCAGTTCAAACTGGGCGCGGCGTACCACCACCTCGTGGCGATGGTTGACGTAGCACTCTATAATCTGCTTGAGATTCAATGTCTGGGGACGGCCGTGCACGAGGGCCACGTTGTTGATACTGAACGAAGACTGGAGGGCGGTGTACTGGTACAGCTTGTTGAGCACCACGCGCGGCATGGCTTCTTTTTTCAAAGTATAAACAATGCGTGTGCCGTTCTTTTTGTTGCTGAGATTTTCAATATTGGCGATACCATCGATTTTGCCCTCCTTCACCAATTCAGCGGTGTGGGAGATGAGGTCGGAGGGGCCCACCAGATAAGGCAGAGAGGTGACCACGATCTGGTTCTTGCCATGTTCCTCCTCAATGGTGGCATCCGCGCGCATCACCACACGGCCGCGGCCGGTTTCAAAGGCGTTGCGGACACCGTCGTAGCCGTAAATGGAGCAGCCGGATGGGAAATCGGGAGCCTTGATGTATTCCATCAGTTCGGGGATAGTGATTTCGCGGTTGTCGATATAGGCGATGATGCCGTCGCACACTTCGCGGAGGTTGTGGGGGGCCATGTTGGTGGCCATACCCACGGCGATGCCGGAAGAGCCGTTCACCAGCAAAGCGGGAATTTTGGCAGGCAACACCGTCGGCTCCTGCAGGGAGTCGTCAAAGTTGTTGCGCATATCCACAGTATCCTTCTCAATATCATCCAACATCTCCTCGGCGGCCTTGCGCAAGCGGGCTTCGGTGTAACGCATGGCAGCGGGGCTGTCTCCATCCACAGAACCGAAGTTTCCCTGTCCGAAGACAAAAGGACAGCGCATGGAAAAATCCTGGGCCATACGCACCATGGCGTCATACACCGCTGTGTCGCCGTGCGGGTGGTATTTACCCAGCACCTCACCGACGATTCTCGCCGATTTCTTGGTGGGCTTGTTGGAGGTAATCCCCATGTCCCACATCGCGTATAAGATTCTGCGGTGGACCGGTTTCAACCCGTCACGGGCATCCGGAAGCGCACGCGAAACAATCACCGACATTGAGTAGTCAATGTAGGCGGTTTTCATCTGGTTTTCAATGTTCACCTGAACAATTCTTTCACCTTCTACTTCTGCCATTTTGTTTTTTCTTGATTTTAGATTATAAATTAATGATTATCAATAAAATAGTATTTTAAAAATAGATTGCGAAATTACAAAAAAAATTCAAATGACGGCAAATCAGGCGATATTTTTGAAAAAAAATTTTTCCACGCCCACCCCTTGAGAAAAATTTTCAAGTGCGCAAATGAGGAGATTTCGCCCCTAAAACACAGAAAATCGGTTTTCCCAGTCCCATTCATCTCCACAGATTTGACAAATTCATTTTTTTTGGGCAATCTACAATAATAAAAGTCAAGGTGCGTTATTGGTTCAGTTTTAATATTGCTAAAAAAAAGCTGACCCTTCAACAGTGACGCCTCAAACACATACATATAAAAATATTGTTGCCTTTCTGATTGTCATCACCTGCTTCTCCCTGATTTGGGCGTTGCCGGTGCCTGACTATGGGACTTCCTCCCCCAGAAATTCGGCAAAACCTTTGTGCATAGAAGACAGCAACTATCTGGTCTCCGCATTTGATTTGCCAGTGCCGCCACCGGATACAGGTCTTCGCTCCCCCATTCCTTCTTACGACAACAACCCGCTGGATGAAAACCAGTTCTATAGTCCTTTCCATCTCAACACTCCACCCTCCTACCACACGGAGATTGTTTTTGACACGGCCACCAACACGTACAAGTTCCAGAACATGATCGGGAATGTCCCGTTTGGGCCGGCCTCTTCCATGAGCATCAACGAGTACATCGACTATGATTTAAGAAACTCCATATCAGATTATTGGAGGGAAAGAGGGGCCTCATACACTTCGCATGGCAATCGGCGCGGAGGGGGACTTATTCCCCAGATACATGTAGGAGGCGATATTTTTGAAAGCATCTTCGGCAGCAACACCATTGATATCCGTCCTTCGGGAAATGTGGAATTGATTTTCGGCGTGTTGCACAATGTCAACAAAAATCCATCGCTTCCTGTCAAACAAAGAAAAGTCACTCAATTCAATTTTGACGAAAACATCCAGCTCAATGCCTTGGCCAAGATCGGAGACAAGATTGAGTTCAATCTCAACTACAACACGGAGGCCATGTTTGAGTATGAAAACGAGATGAAGTTGAAGTTTGAAGGCAAGGAGGATGACATTTTACAGTTGATAGAATTCGGTAATGTGACATTGCCGCTCAACAGCACGCTCATTTCGGGCAGTCAGAGTTTGTTCGGCATCAAAACGCAGCTGAAGTTCGGCAAATTGATGCTGACCGCCGTGGCATCACAGCAGAAGGCTGAAATGCAGAGCATCACAGTGACTGGCGGGGCACAGACCAACGACTTTTACTTCAAGGCGGATGAGTACGAGGAGAACCGCCACTTTTTCTTGGGCCAGTTTTTCCGCGACCACTACAACCAGTACCTGGCGGACCTTCCGTTAGTGAGTTCCCCCATCGTCATCACGAAGATTGAGGTATGGCGCACCACCATCGGTTCAGCCACCACAAACAACCGTAATATTGTGGCATTCACTGATTTGGGAGAAGAAAATCCTCAATTTGCAGGTTTCACCACCGACCCTACAGTGATGTATCCCTGTGACTCTTCCAACAATCTCACCACCGTGCTGGACACCTCCCTCTATCGCAATTTGAGTTCGGTAACCAACAATATGCGTGCCCACGGACTGACCTCCGGCGTGGATTACGAAAAGGTGGAAAGCGCCCGACTGCTGTCCCCCTCCGAATACACCGTCAACTCCCAGTTGGGTTTCATCTCTGTCAATACCGCCCTCACCTCCGACCAGGTGTTGGCCGTCGCCTTCCAATACACCATCATCGGGGATGAGCACGTGTATCAGGTGGGTGAATTTTCCAACGAAGTGAGTGCTCCTGGCTGTTTGCGCGTCAAATTGTTGAAGAGCACCACATTGGATACCAAATCTCCCTTGTGGGATTTGATGATGAAAAACGTTTACAGTCTGGGAGCCTACCAAGTCTCCAGCGAAGACTTCATCCTCAACATCCTTTACACTGGTGATGACGAGGGCGTTCCGAACGGTTTCTTCAATCTCGGAGCCCAAAAGGGCATCCCGTTGATCCGACTGATGGGCTTGGACCGTTTGAACAAGCAGCAGGACCCCGTTCCTGATGGAATCTTTGACTTTATAGACAATGCTGAAACGCGGGGAGGAACCATCAATTCCAACAACGGCAAGATTTTCTTCCCCACCATTGAGCCCTTCGGCAAGGACCTGCGGGCAGTGTTGACAGACCCCGAAGTGGCCGACCGCTATGCATTTGACACCCTGTATCGGACCACCAAGACACTGGCGCAGCAATATACCGCCAAGAACAAATATTATCTGGAAGGAAGTTACAAATCCAGCTCCGGATCGGAAATCAACCTCAATGCCATGAACGTGCCGGAAGGTTCCGTCAAAGTGACCGCCGGCGGCATCACATTGACAGAAAATGTGGACTATACCGTCAACTACAGCATGGGTACGGTCTCCATCATCAATGAAGGCATCCTCAATTCCGGGACACCCATCAACATCTCACTGGAGAACCAGAACAGTGGGGTTCAAAAAGACCAGACCATGTTTGGTTTGAACCTGGACTACAAGTTCACCGACAACTTCAACATCGGCGGTACCATTCTGAACCTCAGTGAAAGACCCCTTACCCAAAAGGTGAATTACGGAGACGAGCCCATCAACAATACCATCTGGGGAATGAACTTGAACTACAAGACCTCCCTCCCCTTTGTCACCAAAGCGGTTGACCTGTTGAGTTTCCACAGCACCACCACAGAGTCCAATCTGCAGGTGGAGGGTGAGTTCGCCCATTTCATCCCGGGGCATTCCCGTGCCATTGGCAAGGAGGGAACCACCTACATTGACGACTTTGAAGCCACCAAGTCCACCACGGACCTCCGCTCGGTGTACAAGTGGCACCTGGCTTCCACCCCGCAAGGGCAGATGCAGCTTTTCCCCGAAGCCGCCACCTCCGACAACGACTCCCCCCGCCGCCAGTTGGCCTACGGATTCAACCGTGCCAAGTTCTGCTGGTATATCATCGACCCGATTTTCTACCGCAACAACAATGCCACTCCCTCCAACATCACGGTGGAAGACCAGTCGGCGCCCTACGCCCGTGAAGTATATGAGACCGAGCTCTTCCCCTACAAGGAAAATGCAAACTCCACCCCCACCAACATTTCTGTGCTCAACCTCGCATTCTATCCATCGGAAAGAGGTCCTTACAATTATGATGTCAGCGGTGCAGAAGGTTTTTCCGCCGGTGTGGATCAGTACGGTCAACTGAACCACCCCTCCTCCCGCTGGGGCGGTATCATGCGTGAGATGGACAATACCGATTTTGAGTCCGCCAACTACGAATACATTGAATTCTGGATGATGGACCCGTTCATTGAGAATCCTGAACACTCTGGAGGAAAACTCTACTTCAACTTGGGAGACATCTCCGAGGACATTCTCAAGGATGGCAAGAAGTTCTTTGAAAACGGGCTTCCCGCAGACGGGCAGGATGAGAATGTGGAATTCACCGTTTGGGGCCGCATTCCTACCATTCAAATGATTGTCAACTCTTTTGACAACCAGGATGAAGCACGGCAATATCAAGATGTGGGTTATGACGGTTTGTCCACTGAGCGAGAGCTCTCCCACTTCCAAGACAACTATTTGGATCTGCTCTCCGCCCACGTCGGGACCAGCTCTCTTGCCTACCAATTGGCATTGGAAGACCCGTCATCCGACAATTACCACTATTTCCGGGGGCACGATTACGATGAAATGGATGTAAAAATCCTTGATCGTTACAAATATTACAACAATGCGGAAGGGAACTCCCCGACCGACAACCAGAGTCCGGAAAACTATCCGACCACTGGCTCCAACATCCCGAACATGGAGGATGTCAACAATGACAACACGCTGAGTGAAGACGAAAAATACTACCAATATGTCATTGACCTTCGTCCTGACCGCATGAATGTGGGCGAGAACTACATCAACGACATTTACGAAGCCGCTCCTGAGCCTCTGCCGAACGGCACGCGTCCCACCACCCGCTGGTATCAGTTCAAGATTCCGATCAAATACCCCGACAAAGTGGTTGGTAACATCAGCGGTTTCAACTCCATCCGTTTCATGCGTATGTTCATGCGTGATTTCTCCGAGCCCATCATCTGCCGTTTGGCGACTTTTGAACTCGTGCGCAGCGACTGGAGAACCTACTTCCTTGATTTGATGGAAGACGGCGACTATTTGCCGGCATCCGGTGGCGATGAAACCTCGTTCAATGTATCCACCTTGAGTTTTGAGGAGAACGGGAACCGCACTCCCATCCCCTATGTACTGCCTCCCGGTATTGAAAGAGAGCAGGGTTTCGGAAGCACCACCGTATATTATGTGAACGAACAGGCCCTCACCATGAAGGTTCAGAACCTGATTGACGGAGACGCCCGCGCCATCTACAAATCCACCTCCTACGATTTGCGTAAATTCAAGAAACTCAAAATGTTCATCCATGCGGAAAAAGTAAATCAGGATGACAACATCAGGAACGGGGACATGACTGCGTTCATCCGTTTGGGTTCCGACTTTACAGACAACTACTACGAATATGAAATCCCATTGGAGTTGACTCCGTGGTTCTGCGGCAAAGACTCTGCTGCTATCTGGCCGATGAACAACCGGTTAGAGATTGTTCTGGATTCCCTCGTTGCCGTCAAGCAGCTCCGTAATGTGGAGGTGCGCAACGGTCGCCACAGCAGCATCACCATGCCCTATAAACTTTCCACCCCCACCCATACGATCACCGTGGTGGGAACTCCCAACCTGTCGGATGTAGCCACCATCATGATTGGTGTACGCAACCCCAAGAAACGCCTTCCCAACGACAATGACGACATGTTGCCCAAATCAGTGGAGGTATGGGTCAATGAGTTGCGGCTTTGCGATTTTGACGACAAGCAAGGATTTGCAGCTTTGGGAAGAATGAGGTTGAATTTGGCTGATGTGGGGGACATCACCCTGTCGGGAACCTACTCCACGCCGGGATTCGGCACGCTGGACCAATCCGTCACACAGCGCCAGACGGAGACGTTGTACACCATTGACTTTGCCGCCAACCTGGAAGCGGGCAAAACGCTGTTTCCGGAAAAGTGGAACATCCGAATCCCCGTCCACTATGACATTTCACAGAATGTCTCCATTCCCGAATACAACCCGCTCAATCCGGACGTAAAGCTGAAAGAAGACCTGCGCACCTATGAGACTGCGGCGGAACGCGATTCCATCCGTCACATGACCACCGACTACGTGCGCCGACAGAATGTGAACATCATGAACGTTCGCAAAGAGCGCAATTTTGACAAGCCTATCAAAATCCGTCCTTGGGATATTGAGAACTTTGACTTCTCCTATGCTTATTCCGAAATGAAAAGCCGGAATGTGGATATTGAATTTGACAATGAATTCTCCCATCACGGGGAAATCGGCTATGCTTACAATGCGAATCCCAAGAACATCCGTCCTCTGGCCGGACAGAAATGGTTGAAATCCAAATGGCTGCAATTGATCCGAGACTTCAACTTCTATCCACTGCCCAAGACTTTCACTTTCCGAACCTCCATCATCCGCGAACTGAACGAGTTCAAGTATCGTCCGAAGAGCAAAGGCAACGTCATCATGGACACCAGCTTTGTCAAAACCTTTGACTGGACCCGCGACTACGCCCTCCGTTGGGATTTGGCACAGAGCTTGAAATTTGAATACACGGCCAATGCGGCGGCGCGTTTGGAAGAGCCCGAAGGGTTGATTGACACGCGGGCCGAGCGCGACTCCGTCTGGCACAGTTTCGGACAAGGCGGTCGGGTGAACACCTTCCAACAGCGTTTTGATGCCTCTTGGCAGGTACCCATCAACAAAATCCCGCTCTTCAGCTGGATTACCGCTTCCGCACGCTACAACTCCACCTACAACTTCACCTCCGCCGCAAAATCCATTGAATATATCGGAAACACCATCTCTAACTCCCAGAACATCCAGTTGAACGGCAATGTCAATTTCGTCAATCTGTACAACAAAGTTCCCTATTTCAAAAAGATAAACCAGGGAGCCAACAATGGCAAAGGCAACAAAGTCCAGCAGTCTTCGGCGAAGGGATCCACCGGCAAAGACAGCAAAAACAAATCTGACGAAGATGAGAAAGATGACAAGAACAAAAAAGGCAAAGGAAAAGGAAAGGACAACAAGGATTCCGTCAAGGTGAACTATGGAAAAATCATTCTGGACGGCAGTTTGCGATTCCTGATGCTGCTCCGCAATGCATCGCTCAGCTATTCCGAAGGCAACGGCATTACCATGCCCGGCTACATGTACGCCCCCAACATCATGGGATTGAACTGGACCAACGGATCACCGGGATTCCTGTTCGTATTCGGCGGACAGACAGACATCCGGCACATCGCTTCAGAAAAGGGGTGGCTCTCCACAGATGAGCGCATGAACTACGCCTATCAGGAAAACCATACCCGGACCATCAATTTCAGGGCCACCGTAGAACCGTTCAAGGACTTCCGCATTGATGTCAATGCCAACCGCAATGAGTCTCGAAGCTATTCGGAATACTACCGTGCGGACGAAAACGGTGTTTTCCATACCTACACGCCGCAAACCACCGGCAACTACTCCATCTCGCAGTTTGCCCTGGGAAGATTCTTTGACAAGGGAGACCTGCTGTTTGAAGACTTCATGACTGCCCGCCAAGAGATAGCCGCCCGCCTTTCCGAATACAATCCCAATTCCGGAGGAGTCATCAACGACACCACCGGCTACCCGATCGGTTATGGGAAGCTCTCACAAGATGTGCTTTCCTCCGCCTTCTTGGCGGCATACGCAGGCAAAAATGCCAGCAAATTGGACATCACCTCGCCGTTCCCGAAACTGCCCCTGCCCAACTGGCGTCTGAACTACACTGGATTCACCAAAATCAAAGGGGTGAACAAATATTTCCAAAGTCTCTCGCTCACTCATGCCTATACCTGCACCTACAACGTGGGCAGCTATACCTCCAACCTTTATTATACGGAGGATGCCAACGGGTTCGCCAATGCCATTGACCAGATGGGCAACTTCATCCCCAAACGGGAAATCGGACAAATCACCATTTCCGAACAGCTCAACCCGCTCATCGGATTTGACATGACCTTGAAGAACAGCTTGATGATCAAAGTGGAGTACAAACGCTCGCGCAACACCTCCCTCAGTTTCGCCAACAACCAGATTACAGAGATGACCTCTAACGAGCTGGCTGTTTCCGCAGGATACCGCATCAAGGACATCACCATCGGCTTTGTGTTCTCCGGTATGAAACGCCAGATCACCAGCGACCTGAACCTGAGCATCTCCTTCGCACTGAAAGACAACCAGACCATTTTGAGGAAAATCGCCGAAGAGATCAACCAGGTATCTGCCGGATCATTGTCCATGACCATCAATTTTGCCGCCGATTACCAGCTCAGTCAAATGGTTGGCATCACCCTATACTATGACCACGTCATCAACCGTCCCTATATTGCTCAACAATATGACAACATGAACATTGATGCGGGTATCAAAGTGCGGTTGATGCTGACGCAATAACCCTTAAAACCCACTGTATGATTACCAACCGCATTCCTGCTGTTGAATTGGAGAAGCGTACTCTTCCCCGCGAGGAAGACATCCGCGGGTGCTATTATCGGGACCAGACCGCCATTTTTCACTCCAAGCCCTTCCGCCGGCTGAAACACAAAACGCAGGTTTTCTTCAACCCCAATGATGACCACATCTGCACGCGCATCGAGCATGTGCTTCACGTGGCCACCATCAGCACTACCATCTGCCGAGGGCTCAACTCCAAAAAAGAGGAAGGATGGCAGTTGAACGAGGACATGGCGTACGCCATCAGCCTGGGGCATGATCTGGGGCACACACCGTTCGGACATGCAGGAGAGGCCGCACTCGCACGCTACCTCGGAGGTCCCGACCAATTCATCCACGAGGTCAACAGCTACCGTGTGGTGGAGAAACTGATCAACGGGGGAAAAGGATTGAACCTGACCTACGCCGTCAAAGACGGCATTATCTGCCATAACGGGGAGCAGTTCGAGAGAAGCATCACTCCGGATTTCACCGTCAAAAAACTGGACACCATCCACTCCCGCAAATGCCTTCCTTCCACCTACGAGGGAGCCATCGTGCGCTTCGCCGACAAAATCGCCTACCTTGGACGGGACATCGAGGATGCCATCGTTGCCGGGTTCATCCGCAAAAAAGACATTCCTGCCACCATCCAAAAAAACATCGGCGACAGCAACAGCAATATCATCAACTATTTGGTCAACGACCTGGTGGCGAATTCCAAAGAAAATTCCATCGCCGTCTCCGAAGAGGGTCATGAATTCATGCTCACCCTCATCAAATTCAACTACCAGCACATCTACAAGCACCCCCTGCAACTCCAAGTGGAAAAATCCTGCGAAAAAATCATGTCCGCCCTGTTTGAATACCTGTACAGTATCAACCAAAATTTTGATTGGGCATCAGGAAAATACAACGGGAAGAAAACACTGATGCTGGACAACTATTATGTGGACTACCTGAAAAACATGCGGCCATTCTACCTTCAAGAGGCGGCAGACGCCGGAATGAACGAAGAGAACATGAACCGTCAGGTGGTCGCCGACTATCTGTCAGGCATGACAGACCGCTTCGCGCTGGAGTGCATCCACGAAATCACCATGCCGCGCAGCATCCAGTTCCATCACTCCAAAGGAGAATTCTAAAAAATCCCCCTTTGGGGGAAAAATCATAAAAAAACTCCGGCCTCATTGGTCGGAGTTTTTTTTGCTGCGGTTTATTTCCGCTTGAAAAGAGAGGCAACAAACAAAAGCAGCGCGGCTCCTGCAACTGCCACCAGGAAATTGACCACCTTGCCGCCGCCTTCCAGTCCGGCCAGCCCCATGAGCCAACCGCCGACAATGCCGCCGACAATACCGATGATGGCATTAACAATAAAACCGAAGCCACCGCCCCGCATGATTTTTCCAGCCAGCCAACCGGCCAGCGCACCTAAAACGATGAAAACAATAAAATCAATAACACCCATATTTTTGAATTTTTAGTGAATAATTACAAGTGCAAACCTTAGATTTGCCGCCGCAAAAATAATCAAAAATATTGATATGGAAAATGATATCCAAGACGCCAAAGAAACCGAAGTTGCAGACAGCCCCCATTCTGTTTTATCCCGCTCATTTCGGACGGATTACGCTTGGA
>JAFZWE010000004.1 GCA_017617445.1 Bacteroidales bacterium
AGGCTACATGAGCAGCAGCGCAGTTACCGTCGCAAGTCATAAATTTCTTTTCTGCCATAATTGTTTGTTATTTAATAGGTTGAATAAAAATTTGTTCCTCAATATAAGGCGTGCAAAGATAATATTTTTTCTTTGAAAAAAAAGAGCTGAAACAGGAAAGTTGAACCACAAAATTGAATAAGTCGCAGAGTTTCACAAGAACATCTATCAACGCGCACTTGTTAAAAAGGTGGGGGCACACCCGACGGGGATTCCGAAAAAAATAGTATCTTTGCCGCCTTGTTTATGTACCATCTGTGAAAAAGAGTCTGTTTCTGCTTTGCATTTCCTTTTTGGCGCTGCTTTCAGCGGCAGGGCAGGTCACACCCGACCCCAACGGCTACAACATCTTCTACTATCCCAACGGGCAGAAATCCAGCGAGGGACGGATGGTGAACGGGCAACCCGATGGCTGGTGGAAGTCGTACAACGAAAAAGGGGTGCTGGTCTCCGAAGGCAACCGCAAGAACGCCCAACTGGACAGTGTCTGGTTTTTTTACAATGACTCCGGCGACACCTCGCTGGTCATCCATTACCGCAACGGGATGAAAAGCGGACCGAGAATTCAATACCTCAGCGATGAGCGAATAGTGGAGAACTGGGAGGACGACAGCTTGCTCAGTCCTGTCCGCACCTATACTGCCGACGGCCACTTGAAACGCGAGACTCCTTACCTGGACGGACGGCCCCACGGGATGGAACGCGAATTCGACACAGCCGGCCACATTGTCAAGCTCTCCTACTACCACCGCGGCATACTCACCAAACGCGAGCAGATCAACCGTACCGACAACTTCGGTTACAAGCAGGGAAAATGGAAATTTTTCTGGCCCAACGGCAACCTGCAACTGGAAGGCGAATACCTCAACGACAAGAAACATGGTTTTTTCAAGGAGTATGACGAGGATGGAAACTTCCTGACTGTACAGAAATATGAGAACGACTACCTCGTGGCCGATGCGCAGGAGACCAAACAGCTGGAACGGAAAGTGTCTTACCATCCCAACGGTCAGCCGGCCATCATTGCCACCTACTACCATGGCAAAGCGGACGGACTGCGCCGGGAATTTGACACAGAAGGCAAGGTGGTCAAAGGCTATATCTTCTCCAACGGTCTGTTGCTCAGCGAGGGCATCACCGACATGGAGGGAAGGCGCCAGGGCAAATGGAAAGAGTTCTACCCCTCTGGCGAGCTGAAATCGGAAGGAAGTTACAAAAACTCCAACCGCGTGGGGGACTGGAAATTCTATTTTCCGGACAAAACCATTGAAGTTTCTGGGAGTTACGACAGCAAAGGCCGTCAGGACGGCGAATGGCAGTGGTATTACGCCAACGGCCAACTGATGCGCTCCGAGACATTTGAAAACGGCGTGCCCGAAGGGGAACTGACAGAATACAACGAAGAGGGGGAGATTGTCGCCCAGGGCAACTTCGTGGAAGGGAGTGAAGAGGGGCACTGGATATTCCGACACAACCTCATCCGTGAAGAAGGAGACTATTTTGACGGCATGAGAACCGGACTCTGGAAAACATGGTTTGATGACGGGAAAGTGGCCTCTGAAATTGAGTACGATCAGGATTTGATGAACGGGCGATATACAATTTACTACGAAAACCACGTTATTAAATGCACCGGCCGTTATACCAGCGGTGAACGTGACGGAATGTGGTACGAATATCTGGACAACGGAGAACTCATTCTCACCACGCAATACAAAAACGGGAAGGAAATCAGATGGAACAATTACAAAATCGAATATTGAACATGAGGATCAAAGCTTTAGCCATAGCCATACTGTTCATTCTCATGACACCATTCCTACGGGCGCAATCCGATACTCTGACAGATGCGGAACGCGCTGAGATGGAAGAAATGCAGCGCATCCAGGACATATTGAACAAAAAAATGGACCAGATGTTGGACTCTTGGTATGTGAAACATGCCAACGCCAACGCGCAAAGTGTGCTGAACTCCTACAACGACACCAACGTCGTATGCGATGCCAACATGGACTCCATCTACCGCATCCGTCTATCCAGAATCATGTCTGTAGTGCAATTGGGCTACAACTCCACCGTACGCAGTTATATCAACCTGTATATCAACAGAAAAAAATCCGCATCCGCCACATTGGGACTGGCCAAGTACTATTTCCCTTGGATGACAGCCATATTTGACAAATACGATGTGCCCGAAGAGCTGGTGTACCTCACCATTATTGAGTCCAGCCTGAACCCGACAGCAGTGTCTCCGGCAGGGGCCACCGGCATCTGGCAGTTCATGTACGGCACCGGAAAGATGTACGGGCTGGAGGTCAACAGCTTTGTGGACGACCGGCGCGATCCTGTAAAAGCCACCGATGCCGCCGCCCGCCACCTCAGAGACCTCTACAACATATTCAATGACTGGGGCTTGGCCATCTCTGCCTACAACTGCGGCGCTAACAACGTCAGGAAGGCCATCGCACGGTCGGGTGGCAAAGAGACCTTCTGGGAAATACGCCCGTACCTGCCCAAAGAGACCCAAAACTACTTCCCCGCCTACATCGGAGCCTACTACATGATGAAATACTACAAGATGCACGGCATCAGTCCCGCCAATATCAGCATCCCCTCGGATGTGGACACCATCATGGTCTCCAAAGAGGTTCACTTTGAACAAATCGCCCATGTCCTCAACATTGATATAGACGAAATCAAAATCCTCAACCCGCAATACAAGCGGAATGTCATTCCCGCTTTCACAGAGCCCTATCCGCTGAAACTACGCCACAAGGACATCAATCGCTTCATGATCTTGAAAGACTCCATCTACCGGTACAACTACGACACCTACTTCGCCCCCCTCCAAATGTACGTCAGCAACTTTACCGGCAAGCCCGCCGCCAATGAATCTCAGGCCAAAAAGAAATACCACACTGTCAAGAGCGGCGAAAGCCTGACCAAAATCGCCAACAAATATGGGCTTTCGGTGGACGAACTCAAAAAAATGAACCATTTGAAAAGCAACTATATCAAAGCCGGGCAGAAATTGATCGTGGGATATACCTACCCCACCACCAGTTCCAGCACAGCGACCAACAACACACCGACATCGAAAGAAAATTCAGGAAATTCATCAGGAAACACATCTGCCACAACAGGAAATAGCGGCACCACCACCTCTACCACCACCTCTTCATCCAAGCCCACCACTTCCACCAGCAACTACACCGTATATGTCGTCAAGAAGGGGGACACTTTACAAAAGATTGCCCAAGCCCACAAAACCACAGTCAAACGACTGGCGGAGTACAACAAAATCGCCAATGTGAACAGTTTGAAAGTGGGACAGAAAATAAAAATACCCAAATAGCCATGCGCCGGCATCTTCTCAGATATTCCGTCTGCTGTGTGTTGCTGCTGTGCTGCCGCTGCGCCAAAATCGTCACGCCCACCGGTGGACCGCGCGACACCACCCCGCCTGCCGTCACCAAAGAGACCCCCGCCAACGGGAGCACCAACTTCAACGGGAACACCATCAAGATCTCATTTAACGAATACGTTGTTCTTGACAACCCCGTTGAAAATGTACTCATCTCCCCTCCCCCTTCCACCCCTCCGCAATTCTCCATATCAGGCAAAAGCGTCATCATAAAATTCCAAAACACCACACTTCTTCCCAACCAAACCTACAACATTGGCTTCGCAAGCTGTATCAAGGACTTCACCGAAGGGAATGCCATCCCTTTTTACAATTACGCCTTTTCAACAGGCGACCGGGTGGATTCCATGATGCTTTCCGGAAAAATCATTGATGCGTTGTCCACCTCCCCCATCAAGGAATGCTACGTTTTCGCCTATACCGAAGACGTGGACTCCCTGCCCCTGACCACCAAGCCCCAGTTCATCAGCAAAAGCCAAGCTGACGGTTCTTTCGAAATCAAGAACATCAAACCCGGAGCTTACAAGATTTTTGCTTTGACAGACGATAACAACGACCTGATATTCAACCTCCCCACGGAAAAAATCGCATTCGGAGATCATCCCTTTGCAGCCCATCCCTGCCCCAAAGACACAGCGAACGACACTCTCTCCAGCCCCGACACCATCCAACAGAATGTCCCTGCCGAAAACATCCTCCTGTATCTTTTCAGCGAAAAGGGAAAACAACTGCTGGACAAATCCCAAAACAAAGCCTTCGGAAAATACGATTTCTTCTACAAAGAAAACATCTCCGATGTCCACATCCGCCGCATAGACACTCTTCCTATGCCCGACCACTTCCAATATGTCGGTCATGACACGCTAACTTTCTTCTTCAAAGAGACCCTCCAGGACACCTTGCGTCTGGAACTCCGCGTTAACACCTCCACCTGCGACACTGTGGAGCTCACCCCATTCAAAAAGAAAGAGACCCGTGGCAAAAAGGAGGAAGCCAACAAAGGGGAGAAATTGTCATTGAACAAAACCAATGCCGGCGAACTTCACAGTCCCCTGACCCTTCATTTCTCCTATCCGATACGCCCGGCCGACTCCATTCCTGTCCAGATTGTAGCACACAGCAAATACTCCGGAAACGACACCTCCACGCTGTTCCTGTCCGTCCCCGACACCTTCGTCACCTCAGTCAGCATTCCCTTCCATTTTGAAGAAAAAGTTCCCTATACGGTCATCCTGCGCGACTCCTCTTTCCTGGGGTACAACGGTGCTACTCACGACAGTTTAAAGATATCGTTCACCGCCAAAAGTGAAAAAGACTATGGTGCCCTCCGGATATCTTACCAACTGCCGGAAAACGAATACAACTATATCGCCCTGCTGTTGAATCAAGCGGGTGATCTCATCCGCAAGGACATTATGTCAGAGTCTGCCGAGATCCTGTACAGCAATCTGTCCAGCGGGAGTTACAAGCTGAAACTGATAGAGGACCGGAATCTCAACGGGGAGTGGGACACTGGCAACTATCGCGAAAAACTCCAGCCTGAGAAGGTTTTGATTTTCAATAAACCGCTGAATGTCCGCGGATATTGGGAATTGGAAGAGATCTTCACCTGGGAATAAAAAAAAGGACGGTTGCGCCGTCCCTTGCATGTCATATCTGTTAAATTATTTGATCAAGAAGTCGAATTTGTCAAAATTCTTCAAAGCGATGCTGGTACCCCGAGCCACAGCCATCAGCGGGTTGTCAGCGATATGCACCTGCAGGTGAGTCAGGGCTGAGATACGCTTGTCCAGTCCGCGCAGCAAAGCACCGCCGCCCGCGATATAGATACCATTCTTGTAGATATCCGCGGAGGATTCCGGAGGCGTGCTTTCCAATGCACTCAAGATGGCGCCTTCAATCTCGGAAATCGAGTGGTTCAACGCCTTGGCAATCTCCCGATAGTTGACCTTCACCGACTTAGGAAGGCCTTCCACAAGATCACGACCGTAAACCTCATAATCCTCGGGTGGGTTATCCAGCTCTTCAATGGCAGAGCCCACATTGAATTTGATCAGTTCTGCCGTAGTCTCACCGATGGAGAGGTTGTGTTTACGGCGCATATAGTCAATGATATTCTCGTTAAACTCGTCGCCGGCGATCTGACTGGAGCGGCTTGTCACAATACCGCCCAAGGCCAAAACGGCGACTTCGCTGGTACCGCCTCCGATGTCAATCACCATGTTGCCGTTCGGATTCAGCACATCCAGACCGATACCGATAGCAGCGGCCATCGGCTCATGAATCATCCTGACCTCCTTGGCGCCGGCCTGCTCAGCAGAATCACGCACCGCGCGTTCCTCTACCTCGGTGATGCCCGAAGGGATACAAATCACCATCTTCAACGCGGGAGGAAAGAGATAGCCGCGAGGAGTTGTCATCTTGATGGTCATTTTGATAAACTCCTTCAGCATCAGCTCCGTATTGTGGAAATCAGCAATAACACCATCCTTCAACGGCCTGATGGTAAGAATGTTAGGATGAACATGACCATGCATCATCTGCGCCCTCTTTCCTACAGCGATCACTTGTCTGGTGTTTTTGTCAATGGCAATAATAGACGGCTCATTCAACACCTTGTCATCATGCAGGATGACGGTGTTGGCTGTCCCGAGATCTATTGCTATTTCTTTGGTAAATAACGAAAACAAACCCATTTACAATATAAATTTAAAGGTTGCAAAGATACGTTTTAATTCTGATATAATACGCACAAATCGCCCAAATGTTTCAAATTAATACATTATTTTTTTTACCTTTGCAAACTCATACGGAAAAAACAACCAACCCGGGTTCAAAATGAAAAAATGGCACATCTTCATTTCTGTTTTTTTATGTCTATCCGCAATTCATGCCCAGCCCCAAACCTGGTCAGAGATTCACGAAGGGCATCTGTTTCTGGGCAACGACTCTCTGAAAGTGGTGCTGGTCACATCAACAGAAGGGGACACGCTCACTGCAGTGATGGACAGTCCAGACCAATACATCAATGACATTCCCGTCACCTCCATACGCTTCATTGGGGACACCTTGCGGCTGGAGGTTGCCTCCATCGGAGCCACCTTCCGCGGCACAGTGTGCGGGGACACCATCCGGGGAAAATTCCGTCAATATGGGCGCGCTCTTCCCCTCACGCTCAAGCCCACACAGGAGCGGCTCATTTTCCGCCGTCCTCAGGAGCCCCGCCGCCCTTTCCCCTACCAGGAGATCGAACTGACATTCTCCCACAAAGACGGGGAACCACCCACCTGCGGCACTCTCACACTCCCTCCCCACAAACCCTACGCCACCATTGTGCTCATCTCGGGATCGGGCTGGCAAGACCGCAACGAGAGTGTCTGCGGGCACCAGCCCTTCCTGGTGCTGGCCGACAGCCTGACCCGATGCGGATATGCCGTCTTCCGCTATGACGACGCCCCGGTCCACCGCTTCAATCATCTCACCACCTACGACTTTGCCGAACAGGTCGGCGTCATCATGGATACGCTGTCCAGGAGACCCGAGCTCCAGGGTCTTCCCCTCGGTCTGCTCGGCCACAGCGAAGGCAGCATGGTCGCCTTCATTGCCGGAGCCGCACACCAGCCAGACTTCATCATCTCTCTGGCCGGGGTCGGCACCTCCATGAGAGAGGTACTGCTCTACCAGACCATGACCCTGGGCGCAGAAAGCCATTGGGAGGAAGGATTGCTGCGGAACTCATTATTAATCAATGACCGCATTTACCGCCTGATTGAAAAATCCAAGCATCCAGACAAAGAAAAGAAAGAAATCAAAAAATTCCTTCAACGATACACTGCTGACATGACTGATGCGATGCGCCAGCAACTCCATCTGACCGACATTGAAATCAACGCCATCTGCAGCACCGTCACTTCCGACTGGTTCTTCGCCGTCATGCACCTGAATATCAGCCAATACATCCGGAAAATCCAGTGCCCCGTGCTCGTGCTCAACGGCGACAAAGATGCCCAAGTGGACGGGGTGCAGAACATCCACGCCATCATCAGCCAGCTCCCACATCCCGAACAAGCCCACGGGCAACTGCTGGAAGGGCTCAACCACCTGTTTCAGGAATGTGAAACGGGACACCCTGACGAATACGGAAAAATTGAGCAGACCCTTTCACCCCTGCTGCTCCGCACAGTCGCCCAATGGTTGGAACATTTAAAAAAATGACAGATTATTGCGCCTCGGAGCCAGCCTCTTCCCTCTCCTTGGCGTTCAAGTTGTGCATGAAATTCTCCTCCAACCGCACATAACGCCGGAGCACACGACGCGAGAACGAGAAAAAAATAACTATCGCCAGCGCGATAATCAACAGCACCCACCAGCTGAAACGGAAAGACTTGGAAAGCACCAGCAGAACGAAATCACAAGCTATGAAAATCCTCATCAGGGTCCACGCCACAATCACCACACGGTTCAAATTGCTTTCCGACCACAATTTGGAATAGATTGCCTGGGTACGGGCGCCATGCCGGATCAAACCGAGGAGGAACGGGGAAAGCACCAGCAATGTAACCAAGCAGTTAATGATGTTGATGACAATCTCTGGAAGATTATCTTTCAATTTTTCCAAAGTAAAAGGATACATATAATTGAAAGACAACAAAATCACAGAAATACCGCAAACCAAAAAAACGATTGTACGGGCCAATGAGGTAGAAATCACCTGCTGCCAACCCCTGCCCGACTTTCCACCATTACTCACCAAACTGTATTCATCCAACCGGGCTTTTATCCGGGGGGGAATCCGACGGTCAAGTTTGTTGTACACGGGATTGGCCATCCGGATACAATAGGGCGTGGTAAACGTGCTGATGACAGCAACCGCCACAATAATCGGATAGATGAAATCACGCATCACGCCCAGCGATACACCCAAGGCAGCGATGATGAAGGCGAACTCTCCAATCTGCGCCAGGCTGAATCCCACCTGGCATGAACGCTGCAGAGACTCGCCGGCTATCAACACACAGAATGAAGAAACTATAGACTTCAACACAACAACCACAAAGGTCAACACCAGCACACTGGGCCAATACTGGACCAGCACCTGCGGATCCACCATCATGCCCACAGAAACAAAGAAAATGGCGCCAAAAAGATCTTTCACACTTTTAAGCAGCTTTTCAATATGCTCCGCTTCCACAGTTTCGGATAGAATTGAACCCATCACAAAAGCCCCAAGAGCGGAAGAAAAGCCCACTGCATTGGCAAACACCACCATACCGAAGCACAAGCCCACAGAGATAATCAGCAAGGTTTCATGGTTGATGTATTTCTTCGCCCTTCTGAAAAAAGTGGGAATCACCGAAATGCCCACCACAAACCAGAGAACAATGAAGAAAGCGAGTTTCAGCACACAAAGCAAAATGCCCCAGCCATCCACATCCTTGCTCACTGCCACCGTGGACAGGAGCACCATCATCAAGATGGCCATGATGTCCTGAAGCACCAGTATGGCCATGGTAAGCTCGGCAAACTTCTCCTTCTTCAGTCCCAAATCGTCAAAGGCTTTGATGATGATGGCCGTGGAAGACATGGCGAGCATACCGCCCAAGAACACACTCTCCATGATAGTCCACTGCAGCAGGTAACCCGCTATGAATGAAATGGCAAACATCATCATGATTTCCGCCAATGCAGCAATCAAGCCCGTGGTGCCCACTTTCAGCAGTTTCTTGAAACTGAACTCCAACCCCAAGGCAAACATCAAAAAGATGATTCCGATTTCCGACCATTCCGACACCATAGCCTCATCCACCACTGTGGGAAGCAAATTAAAGTGCGGCCCCACCAAGAACCCTGCGACAATATAGCCAAGCACCAGCGGTTGCTTCAGGAGCTTGAAGATAATTGTGATAATACCGGCTGAAATGAAAATGAGAGCTAAATCGGAAACAAGATGGAGGTCTTCTGGCATATATTAATATTGTATTAACACCTAAATTAAACAGGCGGCAAAAATACGATTTTTTGACGAAAGAAAAGGCCATTCAAGGAAATCAAAACACTCTTCCACAAACAAGAATAGAATTGGGAATTATTTTGTATTTTTGCCCGCTTTCCAAAAAAAAATAACATAACGCATTAAAACCAAATAAACACAATGAGAGAAAGTAAGTTAGGACTTGATTTTCAAAAAGTTGATTATGCAAAAAAATTAGCAGGCACCATTGCCACCGACGTGCAGAATTTTGTTGACCAGTACACCACTGTCACGGTGGAACGCACTCTATGCCGATTGATTGGCATTGACGGCATTGACGAAAACGATGTTCCGCTGCCCAATGTGGTGGTCAATGAATTGCAGGAAAAAGGAGTCTTGAAGGAGGGGGTACTGTTTTATTTGGGCAATGCGATCATAGAGACGGGCAAGACCCCTCAGGAGATTGCGGAAGCGATTGCCAATGGCACATTGTCTGTCACCCAACTGAAAATCAATCCCATAGAAAAGATACAGGCTGCTGTGCAACCTTACATAGACCAATGCATAGCGCGGATCCGCAGCAATGTGGCCCGCCGTAACGAATACTTGAGCACCATCGGTGAGGGACCGAAACCTTACCTGTACATCATTGTGGCCACGGGCAACATCTATGAGGATGTGGTCCAGGCGCAGGCAGGTGCACGTCAGGGGGCTGACATCATTGCGGTTATCCGCACCACTGGACAGAGCCTGCTGGACTATGTTCCCTACGGAGCGACCACCGAAGGGTTCGGCGGCACTTTCGCCACGCAAGAAAACTTCCGCATCATGCGCAAAGCGCTGGATGAGGTAGGCGAAGAGGTGGGGCGCTACATCCGCCTGTGCAACTACTGCTCAGGACTTTGCATGCCGGAAATCGCAGCCATGGGCGCTTTGGAAAGACTGGATGTCATGCTCAACGACGCGCTCTACGGCATTCTTTTCCGCGACATCAACCCGCAAAGAACGCTCATTGACCAGTACTTCTCCCGCGTCATCAACGGGTTTGCCGGTGTGATCATCAATACCGGAGAGGACAACTACCTCACCACCGCTGATGCTGTTGAGGCTGCCCACACTGTACTGGCATCGGACCTCATCAACGAGCAGCTGGCACTGCTGGCCGGACTGCCCGAAGAGCAGATGGGTCTGGGCCATGCCTTTGAGATGGATCCCACACTTGAGAACGGATTCCTTTTGGAACTCGCGCAGGCACAGATGACCCGCGAGATCTTCCCCAAAGCCACCCTCAAATACATGCCTCCCACCAAGTTCATGACTGGCAACATCTTCCGCGGCCATATCCAGGATGCCCTTTTCAACATCATCGGCATCTGGACCCATCAAGGGATTCAGCTCCTCGGCATGCCGACAGAAGCCATCCACACCCCCTTCATGAGTGACCGTTACCTCTCCATTGAGAATGCACGCTATATTTTCAGTGATATGCGGAGCATCGGAGAAGAGATGGAGTTCCGCGAAGGAGGTATCTGCCGCGAACGCGCCAAGACGGTGCTCAACAACGCCATTGAACTGCTCCAGCAGATCGTCCAGGAAGGCTTGTTCACCGCACTTGAAAAAGGCATCTTCGGAGACGTGAAACGTCCGAAGACCGGCGGAAAAGGTTTGTCCGGCGTAGTTCTGAAGAGCGAAAACTACTTCAATCCATTCATTGAAATCATGAAAAACGGCAAATAAGCCACAAGCCAGGCATGATCAAGCGGAAAAACAGAAAGGAATACCGTGCGGTTTCTCTTTCAGAGCTGACATGGAAGCGTTTCAGGAAAGAGAAACAGGGGATGGTTTCCCTTGCTTTCATTGTACTTGTGATTGCCATTGCCGTACTGGGCTATCTGGTCACGCCCGACTCCACCCCCTACTGCAACCATCAGCAGCTGGAGATCGCCTTGCGTTCTCCCGGTTTCTCCGCCAAAATGCTGCAACTCAACCCGGCACAGGAGATCCCTCAATACGGCCTGTTCCACAAAATGCTTTACGGCCAACCCGACAAGTACCGCACGGTTCCCATTGAAAGCTACCGCACTGCCGGGGATTCCGTCTATGTGCATCTCATCGATGCCTCTGGAGAGCCGGAAGTCGCCTATCACAAAAGCGAAGTCTGTAAGGATCAGCCAGTAATCACCCGCAAATTCCTGCTGGGCACTGACCGATACGGCCGAGACGTGCTCAGCCAGTTGCTCATCGGCACCCGCATCAGTCTGGCCGTGGGCGGGATTTCCGTCCTTATTGCCCTGATTATCGGAATATTGATCGGTTCCATCGCAGGATATTTCCGGGGATGGGTGGATGATGTGCTGATGTGGTTCATCAACGTAGTATGGTCCATTCCCACACTGCTGTTGGTCATTGCCATCAGCTTTGCGTTAGGCAAAGGGTTCTGGCAGATTTTCATGGCCATCGGTTTCACCATGTGGGTGGATGTGGCGAGGGTAGTGCGCGGACAGATGATCAGCCTGAGGGAAAAAGAATTTGTGGAAGCTGGGAAAGCACTGGGGTATAACAGTTTCCATATCATCAGAAAACACCTTCTGCCCAATGTGGCCGGCACGGTCATTGTCATTGCCGCCTCCAATTTCTCCTCGGCCATCCTGATGGAAGCCGGCTTGAGTTTTCTGGGGCTGGGGGTACAGCCCCCCACACCTTCATGGGGCATGATGATGAAGGAAAACTACGCGTACATTGTGCTGGACAACGCCTATCTGGCCATCATTCCAGGCATAGCCATCATGCTGCTGGTACTTGCATTCATGCTGATAGGCAATGCCTTGCGCGATGCACTCAGTGTGCGAGACCAATAGAACCGTCATAAATCCATAAAAAAGAGAAGTTGAAAATCTACCGAAACTTTGATGAACTCCCCTCCTGCCACAACATGGTGGCCACAGTGGGCTCCTTTGACGGGGTGCATCTCGGGCATCGCAAAATTCTGGATTATGTAAGGAAAATCGCGCAAGAAACTGGTGGACAAAGCCTTGTCATCACCTTCTCTCCCCACCCCCAACAAGTACTGCATCCCCAGGAGGAGTTCTTCACCATCAACACATTGGAAGAGAATGCCCGACTCATTGAGCAGTCTGGAATAGATGCCCTGCTGATCCTCCCCTTCACGCCGGCATTTTCGCAACTCTCCTTCGGACAATTCCTTCAACTGCTTTCCGAAAAGGCAGGGGTGAAAGTGATCGTCATGGGGCCCAACCACAGCTTCGGGCACAACCGGGAGGGGAATTGCAAATCCATGCAGCAAATCTGCGAACAAAACGGGATCCGCACCGTCACAATTCCGGAATTCGTGTTGGAAGACAGCCGTGTCAGATCCTCCAAGATACGCGAACACATTAAAAACAAAGAATTTACAAAAGCAGAAACCCTGTTGGGGCACAGCTACAAAAAAATTAAATAAGCCGTCCCCCATCTCAAAAAAATTTAGTACTTTTGCGCCCTAAATTTTGTATAGTAAATAACTAAATAATTTTCAAAAAACAAAGAAAGAATATGGCAGCAATCGGCAAGATCCGCAAGCACGGAGTAGCATTAATGATCATCATCGGTATTGCACTTTTGGCATTCATCGTGGGGGACTTCACACAGATCATCCCCTCCATCTCCAACAAATACACCATCGTACGGGTGGGCTCCACCAAAATCAAAGCCTCACAGGGCCAGAACCAGTACGACATCTATTACCGTCAGAATGTTCAGCTTTATCGCTGGATGGCTCCCAACTGGGACCAGAACGGGGATGACTTTGATGAATTCATCCACGATATGACCTGGAGCCAGATCAAACAGGAAACCCTGCTTGACAAAGAGTTGAAGAGTGTCGGTTTGGCATTCACCAAAGAAATGAAAGAGAACGTCATCACCAAGTTGGTCAATTGCCTCAAACAAGGCTACACCAATGAAGCTGAATACAACCTGTTCGTAGTAGCCAGCCGCATGGTGGAAAATGGCGTGCCCGTACAACAGGTCATCGCCTTCTTCCAGAACATTGAGGATTACAAAGAAAGCAACCCTGATCTGTACAACGTTTACGAAGCAATTCAAAGACAAGCGATTCTGGCCGCCAAAGCCAACACCTATTTCGGCATGGCCAACAACGGCATCTACTTCTCCCAAAAGCTGTTGGCACAGATGGAGAAAGACAACGTTGAAACCAATGCCACTATCGCAGCCATCAACCTGAACGACCCCGCTTTTGACAAGCTCACTTTTGACATCAGCGATAAAGAGGCCAAGCAATACTTCAAAGAGCACAAAGACCGTTACACCCTGCGTCAAACCGTCAAGGACATTGACCTGGTGTACTTCCCCGTGGACGCCACTCCCGAAGACATTGCCGCAGCCAATGCCAAGGCCAACGAATTCTTCACGGACCTCACCAACAGCAACAGCATCGCGGAATTCACACAAAGCAAAAGAAGAATTGAGAACACTGACATGGTTTACTCCATGAAAGATGCCCGCAACAAGAGCCCCTACATCTACAACAACAAGACTGCCTTCTTCACCCAGACTGACACCCTGCTCTATCTCAAGCCCGGTGAAAGCGCATTCCAGAAACTGCATCTCCTGAACCGTTCCACCTCTTACGTACAACCCATGGATCCCGTGCTGGATTCTCTGCTGCACCCTGCCACCATCACTGAAAGCAACGCCTTCATCGCTCCGAGAGCCAACCAGACCAATGACTTCATCTATTTCGGACAAGTAAGAGACCTGCAACTCCGTCCTGACTCCATCCAATATACTTTCCTCGCCTTTGACTACAAAACCGACAACAACAAGGACGCCATCTATACCAAAGAGAGAGCCCGCGCCATCGCCGACAGTTTGAAACTCCTCATTGACGGGGATTCCACTGCCATGTTCAACCACTTAGCCACTTACGGACCGAAAGACAAAGACGGCAAGATTGACACCACCCGTCGCACAGAATGGATGATCGATTTCCCGCAGGACACCATCACCTACAATCTTTTCAACCACATGATCATCGCCAGCAAAAATGAATGCTGTATAGAGGAAATGGAAGGTCGCATCGCCCTGGTGCAGGTACTGGACAAAACCGAACCCATACTGAAGAGCCAGTATGTGCTGTTCCCCGTCCCGATGGCTCCCTCTGCCGCCACTACAAAGTCTATCGCACAACAAGCCACCAACCTGGCCACCTCCAGCGAGAATGTGGACGACATGAATGCCAAGGCCAAAAAACTCAGCAACGCACAAATCATCAATGCCACTGACATCACCGGAATGCGCGGTACCATTAGCATCAACAACCAGGTCGCCCTTCATTGCCGCCAAGCCATCAGCTGGGCCTACAATGAAGACAAGAATGCCGACAACGAACCTGGAAAAGTCTCCAGCGTTTTCTTCAAAGGGAAACTCGTGGCTGACATCAGCTCCCAGATGAGCGGACGCCAAAACACCGTTATTTGCGATGCCTACATCGTAGCTGGTGTGAGAGCCCATATTGAAATCAAGGATCCCGACTTCAAGATGATCAAAGACCGCGTCATCAGAGACATGAAGGCAGAGAAAAAGAAAGAAGCTGTGGAAGCCCAGTTGAAGAAAGAGCTCAATGGCACAAACCTTGAAGAACTGGCAACAAAATACAACAGCATGGCGCAAAAAACAAATATCCATTTCTCAGAATACCAGAACTACGAAAGCAGTCTGGTGGGCAAGCTCTCCACACTGAAAGCAGGCAGCAGCGCCGTGGTCAGCGGAGACCAAATGGTCTATTTGGTGAAAGTGGAAAACATCAACACCGAATACAAACATCCCGCCGGAAACCAAGCCTACAACTACTTCGCACACCAAACCGCACTGAACAAATATGTGGCTGCCTTCGGCCAATATAACATGTACACCCAGTCAATGAACGTCAACTACCCCATCTACTCCATCGTACCGCAACTTGCTTACAATGACATTGAAGACAACACCAAGATTCTTGACAAGAGACACAATTTCTACGGTAACACCAACAGCAACCGATGATCAAAAAGAAATTCGTTACAATATTAAAATGGGGAGCCCTGCTTGGAGCAGGGCTTTCTCTCATTAAACTGCTGAGTTTCTGCGGAGAAAAAGTCAGCTACAATTTCGGTCCTGTATCAGACCTGTTAATGGTGGTGCTATGCGTGCTCCTGATATACATGGGCATCCGGGAAATCCGGGACCGGTATCAGGATGGCGTCATCCGCTTCACCCGCGCTTTTGCCATTGGCACTGGCATTGTAGCCGTAGCCTATCTTGTGGTATCCCTGTACATGATGCTCCACTTCAATGTAATTCAACCAGATGGGGTGGACCAGATCAACACCAAGAACATTGAAAAGAAAAAGAGCTCCATTCTGGCAGACACCCTGACCGATGCAGAACTGACACAATACATACAGGATATCCGCAAAAGCACAGCAGACCGAATTATCCAGGTATGCGAGACCGATAGCGCACAAAACGCCAACCTGGCCGGAGCCAACAAAATCATTAACCTGTTTGAAACGAGGATACAAGGCCTGAAGAAAGAAAAGAAAACTGACTTCCCGTCAGTTTTCCAGCTGGACACCTTTGATGTTTGGTCCGTCAAGATGTTGAGATTCTGCTCCATTGAATTCATTCCAGACAGCACCGTTGACTCCATGGCCATTGCGGCTGTACGGTATGTTGCCGACAGCGCCTATCCCGAACCCGCTGCGGACAAGCGCCTTCATGAAGCGATGCCCCAGATTCCGCAGTTCACCAGCAAGAACGGAGCCGCTTTCATCACCTCCTTTCCCGTGCTTTTGTACGGCATATTGCTCAACATATTTGTCGCCCTCTACCTTTACAGGAAAGAGAAGCGAGTTTGTCCGGCAGAAGAAACTCCGGAAGAGCCGGACACTGAAATGAATCAAGAAAACACTGCTGGGGACGAAGAACAGAACCCTGCATAAAACACCAGCTATGAACCTTTCCATCATCATCCCCTCTTACAATGAAGAGGAATCCCTTCCCGAACTGATTGCGTGGATTGACCGCGTGGCACAAGCGAACCAGTTCACCTACGAGGCCATCATTGTGGACGACGGTTCCACCGACAAGACCTGGCAGGTGGCAGAAGAACTGCACGAAAAGAATCCGAATGTCAAGGGCGTGAAATTCCGCAGGAACTACGGAAAATCCGCTGCCCTCAACACCGCCTTCGGCATGTGCGAGGGCGATGTGGTCATCACCATGGACGCGGATTTGCAGGACAGCCCGGATGAAATCCCTGAACTCTACCGAATGATCACAGAAGAGGGATACGATCTGGTTTCCGGATGGAAAAAGAAGAGATACGACAACGTTTTCCTCAAAAACATCCCTTCCAAATTTTTCAACTGGACCACACAAAGAGTGTCAGGCATCAAGTTACACGACTTCAACTGCGGACTGAAAGCCTACCGCAAGGACGTGGTCAAGAACATCGAGATTTACAGTGAGATGCACCGCTATATTCCAGTCATCGCCAAATGGGCGGGATTTACCCGTATCGGGGAAAAAGTGGTGATCCACCAGAAAAGAAAATACGGGGTTTCCAAGTTCGGATGGAACCGTTTTGTCAACGGTTATCTGGACCTGATGACCCTCACCTTCACCAACAAGTTCAAGAAGCAGCCGATGCACTTTTTCGGACTTTGGGGAAGTGTTTCCTTTTTCATCGGCCTCATCATCGCCATGATATTGATCATCAAGAAACTGGTGTTGCAGCACAGCGGTGCATTTTACCGTGCGGTAACAGACCAGCCGCTCTTCTACCTCGCGCTACTGGCCGTCATCATCGGATGTCAGCTGTTCCTGGCGGGATTTCTCGGCGAACTCATCACAGGTTATTCCAACAACCGGGACAAATACCTCATTGAGAAAACCATAAAATAACCCTTTTCTACATCATGGAAGGATATTTATACAGAGACGTCAACAAAGTGACGACCAATATCTTGCAGCGCATGCGCAATGAAAATGAAAAAATTGCGATGCTGACGGCCTACGACTATTCGCTGGCCAAATTATTGGACATGGCTAAAATCGACGTCATACTGGTGGGTGATTCTGCCGCCAACGTGATGGCCGGCCACAAAACCACACTTCCCATCACATTGGACGAGATGATCTACCATGCCTCTTCCGTAGTGCGAGCGGTGGAACGTGCTTTGGTGGTGGTGGACATGCCCTTCGGCACTTACCAAGGGAATTCCAAGGAAGCCCTCCACTCTGCCATCCGCATCATGAAGGAATCGGGAGCGGATGCCGTGAAACTGGAAGGTGGCGAAGAGGTCCATGAATCCATTGAACGCATCCTTTGCGCTGGCATTCCGGTCATGGGCCATCTCGGCCTCACCCCACAATCCATCAACAAGTTCGGCACGTATGCCGTCCGCGCCACCGAGGAGGAAGAGGCCGAAAAACTACTACACAATGCCCTGCTGCTGGAAAAGTATGGCTGTTTTTCCATCGTGCTGGAAAAAATCCCTGCGGATGTAGCCAAAAAAGTGACAGAGTCCGTTAGCGTGCCCACCATCGGCATCGGTGCCGGATCAGCCACCAGCGGACAGGTGCTCGTGCTGCATGACATGCTGGGCATCACCCGGCAGTTCTCCCCCCGTTTCCTGCGCCGTTACCATAACCTGAGCGAGGAAATCATCCGCGCCGTCGGCAATTACATCGAAGATGTGAAAAACGTCGATTTCCCCAACGAAAAAGAACAGTATTGATGGAGCTCGCGGACCGCATCCTTTACGAGGACAACCATTTGATTATCATCAACAAGCTGGCGGGCGAAATCGTACAGGGCGACAAAACCGGAGACATCCCCTTAGTGGATTCCGTCAAATCATATCTGAAAGAAAAATATAACAAGCCCGGGAATGTGTTCTGCGGCCTGGTTCACCGTATTGACCGGCCGGTCAGCGGAGCTGTCATCTTTGCCAAGACCTCCAAAGCCCTTTCCAGAATGAATGACATTGTGAAAGAACGCAAGATTGTGAAAACCTATCTGGCTTTGGTTGAGGGATTCCCTGAAAAGGAAGAACAACTGCTGGTACACTTCCTTTACCGGAATGAAAAAAACAACAAGACGTATGTTTCCCCCACAGAAAAACCGGGGTATGTCAGGGCGGAACTGGGCTACCATGTGATTCGTAAACTCACCCACTATACCCTGTTGGAAGTGGATCTGCACACTGGACGGCATCACCAGATACGCGCACAACTTTCCGCCAACGGCACCGCCATCAAAGGAGACCTCAAATACGGGGCACGGCGCTCCAACCCTGACGGATCCATTTCGCTGCACTCGTACCGGCTCGCCTTTGACCATCCGGTCTCCCACCAGCACTTGTGCATTTCAGCCCCTCCATCCGGAGAAATGCTCAAAATGCTAAATCTATAACTTTTCAACACTGTTTTCGTGAATCAGGAAAAAATTGTATTTTTGCAGCTTGTAAAAAATAAATAGGAAAACCAAAATAGACAGATATGAGCGGCGGTCTTTACTCAATGGATCAAAAAGATTTTGACCAGACTTTAGATTTAACCAAAGTCAAGCCCTATGGTGACACCATGAACGACGGTAAAACCCAATTGAGTTTTACCCTGCCTGTCCCTTGCGGGGATGAGGCTGTGGAAGCCGCCAAGCAGATGATGAAAAAGATGGGATTTGAAAACCCGTTAGTGGTGTACTACAAGGAATTAACCGAAGGTTACACCTTTTTCAACTGCTATGGTTCCACCATCCACACGGTGGATTATACCGCCATCCACGTTCCAAAAGTTGAATCCACGGTGATGGATATGCATGAAACCGATGAGTTCATCCGTGAGCATATCGGGCGCAAGATCATCGCCATCGGGGCCAGCACGGGAACCGATGCCCACACGGTCGGCATTGATGCCATCATGAACATGAAGGGCTATGCAGGGCACTATGGCATTGAACGCTACGAGATGTTTGAAGCCCTCAACATGGGCAGTCAGGTCCCGAACGAAGAGTTCATTGCCAAAGCCATTGAGATGAAAGCGGATGTGCTGCTGGTATCCCAGACCGTGACCCAGAAGGACGTGCACATCAAAAATCTGACTGAGCTGGTGGAGATGTTGGAGGCGGAAGGGCTTCGCGACAAAGTCATCCTTGTCTGTGGCGGTCCCCGCATCTCTCATGAGCTGGCCCAGGAGCTCGGCTATGACGCCGGATTCGGCAGTGGCTCCTACGCTGATGATGTCGCTTCCTATGTGGCACAGGAACTGGCACGCAGACTTAACAAATAGCACATTGAAAAGAGTCATCCTTTCTGTCACCAATGACCTTTACAGCGACCAACGCCTTGAAAAGGTTTGTAACTCATTGGTTGAGATGGGATTTGATGTGCTTTTGGTAGGAAGACGCTACACAGACTCCCCTACCCTCCCGGAACGGAAATTTGCCACACACCGCATGAGACTCCTTTTCCGCCACGGATTTCTGTTCTACGCGGAATACAACCTGCGGCTGTTCTTCTATCTTCTTTTCAAAAAATGTGACCTTTTGGTGGCCAATGATCTGGACACCCTGCTGCCCAATTACATTGTCAGCCGTATCCGTAGAAAAAGGATCATTTATGACAGCCACGAGTATTTTTGCGGACTTCCGGAGTTGAACGGTCGTCCGCGGGTGCGCAATTTCTGGCATCGGATTGAGCAGCACTGTTTTCCCCAATTGCCCGATGTCATCACCGTATGCCAGTCTATTGCTGAAATGTACGACAAAGAGTACCCACAAAGATCTGGAGAGAAAGTCCGCGTGGTTCGCAACGTGCCTCTGCGGAGCCGACAACCCGTCACACTTGGCCGCGCCGACTTAGGGCTGCCGGAAGAGGGGCGGCTCATTGTAATGCAGGGAGCCATCAACCGCGACCGCGGAGCAGAAGAACTTATTCTCGCCATGCACCACATTGAGAATGCAACGTTACTCATCATCGGCAACGGAGATGTCATTCCCGCACTGCACAGTTTGGTAAAAGCGGAGAATCTGGATAAAAAGGTCATGTTCCTTCCGCGCATGGCGCCGGAACAGCTGGCCAACTACACTGCCCTGTGCGATGTAGGATGTTCTTTGGAAAAAGACACCAACCTCAACTACCGCTACTGCCTGCCCAACAAGCTGTTTGACTATCTAAAGGCGGGCATTCCCGCTGTGGTTTCCGACCTGCCCGAGATGGCACGGATCATCCGCGAAAGCGGAGCTGGACTGACTGTATCCGATATTACACCGGAAAAAATTGCAGAAACCATCCACCGGCTGCTTTCCGACAGCGACCTTTACAACAGTTGCAAACGCAATGCGTTGGCCGCCGCCGACACCTACTGTTGGGAAAATGAAGTGGAAATACTGCGGGAAATCTACCTTTCCCCCTCCCCTCAAAAAACAAAAGCAACCTTTTGAATCAACTCGTTTTCAAAAGGTTGCTTAATAAACATCAAAAAAATATCGTACTAAATGATATTCACACCAGGGGTACCGGTGACACGTCCGATCACTGAGGCCTCCTCGCCGTGAGATTTCAAAATCTCCATGGCTCGTACCGCTTCATTTTCCGGCATCACCACCACCATACCAATACCCATGTTGAAGATGTTGAACATCTCACGATGCGGAATTTTCCCCCACTTCTCCAGCATCTGGAAAACAGGAAGTATTTTCCATGTTCCTTCCTTGATTTCCAGTCCCTGCCCTTCGTGAAGCACACGCGGGATATTCTCATCAAAACCGCCGCCAGTGATATGGCAAACACCGTGTACATCACACTGACGGATCACATCCAGCATCGGTTTGATATAGATGCGGGTCGGGGTGAGCAGAACATCACCCAAAGTACGGTCGCCGTAGGCATCTGCAAATTCCTCATCACAATCGCCCACGCGCTGGCGATAGCCGAACCCTTTGCGTTCCACAATGCTGCGCACCAGGCTGAAACCGTTGGAGTGAACTCCTGACGAGGCAATTCCCACCAACACATCCCCCACAGCCACCTTGCTCCCATCAATCAGCTTGGATTTTTCCACCACACCAGTGGTGTAGCCGGCCAGATCGTACTCATCCTCGGCATACATGCCGGGCATTTCTGCAGTTTCCCCGCCAATGAGAGCACATCCCGCTTGACGGCATCCTTCGGCCACCCCAGCCACGATGGCTTCCACCTTCTGCGGCACATTCCGTCCCACTGCCACATAGTCCAGAAAAATCAGCGGCTCCGCACCCTGCGCCAACACATCGTTCACACACATGGCCACAGCATCAATGCCGATAGTATCATGCTTGTCCATTGCAAAGGCGATTTTCAGTTTGGTACCCACTCCATCCGTCCCGCTGACCAGCACCGGTTCCTTGATATTCAAACAACCCAGATCAAACATTCCCCCAAAGGAGCCGATATTGCCCATTGAACCCACACGTGATGTGGAGGCCACATGCTGTTTGATGCGACGGACCACTTCATAACCAGCCTCAAGATTCACACCTGCTTTTTCGTATGATTTTGCCATAATTTTTCTTTTTAATAATGATTCAATAATAAAAACTCTCCTCTACTCTTTTTTTCCACATTTAATGTTGCCTGACGGATAATCTCCTGTGAAACAAGCCATACACAATTCCGCACAACCGAAAGTGGATTCACGGGAAGCCTCTGGCGTGAGATATCCGAGCGAGTCGGCACCCAGCACCTTGCAAGCCTCCTCCAAAGTGCGGCTTGAGCAAAGCAGCTCTTCCGGTGTAGAAGTGTCCACGCCATAGAAGCAGGGATACTTCATCATCGGGCTGGCGATGCGCACATGCACCTCCGTGGCACCGGCCTCACGCAACAGCTTCACAATCTTCAGCGAGGTGGTACCACGCACGATGGAGTCGTCCACCAATACCACGCGCTTTCCTTTGAGGATGGAGTGTACCGGGCTCAGTTTCAATTTCACGCCCATCTCACGGAGCTGCTGCTCCGGCTGGATGAAGGTACGACCCATGTATTTGTGCTTCACCAAACCCATCTCATACGGAATACCGCTCTCTTCGCTGTAACCCATAGCGGCGCTCAAGCTCGATTCAGGAACACCCACCACGATGTCAGCCTCTACCGGCCACAAACGTGCCAGGCGGCGGCCCGACTCCATACGGTAGGCGTGTACATTACAGCCGTCGATGTCGCTGTCGGGACGGGCCAAATAGATGAACTCCATGCCGCACATGCAGTGGCGTTTCTCTTCTGAATAGAAGTTGGAACGCAAACCTTTGTTGTCAATGCAAAGAATTTCACCCGGCTCGATGTCGCGCACGAACTTGGCCCCCATGATCTCGAAAGCGCAGGATTCGCTGCTTACCACATAGCCATCACCCAGCTGGCCCAGCACCAAAGGCTTGATGCCATTCTTGTCGCGGCAGGCATACAAGCGATTCTTGGTCATCACCAAAAAGTTGAAACCGCCTTCCAATCCACGCAATGCGCTGATGATGTTCTCAATACGGTCTTCCCCATTTCTTTTTTTGATAAGGTGAGCGAAAAGTTCACTGTCAAGACCTGTTTGGAACACGTTACCCATTTGCTCAAGGCTCTCAATGATAGGCTGTGTATTGACAAGACATCCATCGCCAGCCACGACGAAATCGCCGGAACTGTGGCGGAAGAAGAGCGGCTGCACAGTGTCAAGGCCGCTGTTGGCGATATTGGCATAACGAACCGTGGCCATGCCGATGCTGCCTTTCAGCTCACGGATTGACTGCGCATCAAAAACGCTGTCAACCAATCCCAACCCACGGTGGCGCAAGCACTTGCCCTCCTCGTTAAAAGTTGCCATTCCCGCTCCTTCCTGCCCACGATGTTGCAGGTTATGTATACCGTAATACAAAGCGGTAGAAACATTCGGTACATTATAAGCTCCAAGAACTCCCATAATTTTTATTTGTTTTTAAAATAATTAACTGCGTGATTGAAAATTGGTTGGCTCAATTGGCCTGAAATATTTTTAAAAAGATGGTTCTCATAACGCTCACTATGACCCATCTTGCCCAGAATCAAGCCGTCGCTGCTGACAATGCCCTCAATGTCATAGTAGGAGCCGTTAGGGTTATCCGTATAGCGGAATGCCACCTGCCCGTTGGCGAACAGTCGGGTGGCCATATCGGGATTCACCACAAACTTGCCTTCGCCGTGGCTCAAAGCAATGCAATGGCGCTCGCCAGGCGTAAAGCCGGCCAGCCACGGTGAGTTCACAGAGACAACCTCTGTTTCAGCCATTTGTGAAATATGTCGGTTGATATCATTCCGGAACAAAGTCGGAGAATCCACTGTAACAGCTCCGATTTGTCCATACGGCAGCAGACCGCTCTTGACCAACGCCTGGAACCCGTTGCAGATGCCAAGAATCAGCCCATGACGCTGCTGCAGTCTGCGGATGGCAGCGGCCACCTGTTCATTGCAGATGACGCTGGCGATGAACTTGCCACTTCCATCGGGCTCGTCGCCGCAGGAAAAGCCACCGCAAAAGGCCAGTATCTGGCACGCATCAATGGCACTGGAAAGCTCCGCAATTGACTGTAGTACATCCTCTTCTGTCAGGTTTCGGAAAACCAGCGGACGCACCTGAGCACCCGCCGTACGGAATGCCTTCGCTGTATCGTAATCACAATTGGAACCCGGGAAAATCGGTAGGCAGACCACCGGCCCATCGGCAGGCACCTCGCCCACATACTTCAAGGGCTCGCTTTCCTGTAACGACTCTGCCACATCCATCTTTCCGTTGAAGAGGGGTTCCACCTTGGCGGGATAGATTTTGGCATAGCGGGAAGCATTGACCGCCTCCATTTCTGCTATGGGGATGCACACACCGTTGATTTCAAGCATATCAGTATCCGTCACATGTCCCAGCAAAACTGCATCGGGCCACTCCAGCTCACCTGTGGCTTCCACAAGGATTGAGCCGTAGGAAGTGGCAAAAAGATCGCTTTCATCACATTGTACACAAACGCCCTTCCGATTTCCGAAAGACATTTTGCAGACACCCTCTGCCATGCCGCCGAAACCGACAGCCCAACCGGAAACAATACGACCTGCACTGATTTGCTGGCAAATCCATTTCCAGTTTTTGGACAATTGCGCGGTATCAGGCATGTGATTTGCCTGCGGTTGATGGCGAATGATATAGATGCGATTGCCGGCCTGTTTCCATTCGGGCGAGATGACATTCTTGGCGTTCACTGTAGTGATGCCGAATGCCACGAGGGTGGGCGGGACATTCAGTTGTTCAAAACTTCCGCTCATGGAATCCTTGCCGCCGATGGAGGGCAAACCCAGCTCTATTTGCATTTTCAACGCGCCGAGCAATGCGGAGAAAGGCTTTCCCCAGCGTTGCGGGTCACGGGTCATTTTTTCAAAATATTCCTGATAGGAAAAACGCATGGTGGAATAGTCGCCTCCGGCAGCGGCCACTTTGGCGCAGGCCTCCACCACGGCATAAGCCGCTCCATGATAGGGGCTCCAGCGTGTAAGAGTGGGGTTATAACCGAAAGCCATCATGCTGGCAGTATCCGTATAACCGTCCACAGGCAGTTTCTGCACAGAAACCTGTGTTTCCGTAGCCTGACGGCTTCCGCCGAATGGCATCAACACCGTGGAGCGACCAATAGTGGAGTCAAACATCTCCACCAACCCTTTTTGGGAAGCCACGTTGGGAGAAGAAATCATTTCTGACATTTTCTGCTTCAAGGGAAGGTCCTTGGGGCAGGTCGCTGGCACGAAGGGGTTGGTATTTTCCACAGCAGCGACCTCTACAGTGGCGTAATGCTTGGCTCCGGCGCTATCGATGAATGTGCGGGAGAGGTCACACACCCGCTGTTTCCCGTTGAAGATGCGCATGCGTCCGCTGTCGGTCACATCAGCCACATAAGTTACCTCCACATTGTCGCGGTGGCAATATTGTTCAAATTCAGCGCGGTCGTCGGCACGCACCACCACAGCCATACGCTCTTGTGATTCGCTGATGGCCAGCTCAGTGGAATTGAGTCCCGCGTATTTCACGGGCACACGGTCCAAATAGATATCCAGGCCAGGGGCCAGCTCACCGATGGCGACACTCACGCCACCTGCACCGAAGTCGTTGGATTTTTTTATCAGACGGGTGACTTCCGGACGGCGGAACAGGCGTTGCAGCTTGCGTTCTTCCGGGGCATTTCCCTTTTGCACTTCGCTTCCGCACACCTCAAGGGAGGACTCGTCATGACTTTTGGAGGAACCGGTGGCTCCGCCCACGCCATCGCGGCCCGTGCGCCCGCCCAGCAGCAGGATCACATCGCCGGCGGCAGGGCTCTCCCTGCGCACATTCTCCGCTTTCACCGCACCAACCACCGCACCGATTTCCATACGCTTGGCCGTATAGCCGGGGTCGTAAATCTCACGCACCATGGTGGTGGCCAGACCGATCTGATTGCCATAGCTGGAATAGCCAGCAGCTGCCTTCTTACTGATAATCAACTGGGGAAGCTTGCCTGGCATGGTTTCCGACACCGGCTTGCAGATGTCGCCAGCCCCAGTCACACGCATGGCCTGATACACATACGAACGACCGGAGAGCGGGTCTCGGATGGCACCGCCCAGACAGGTGGATGCACCTCCGAAAGGCTCTATTTCTGTTGGATGATTATGGGTTTCATTCTTGAATTGCAGGAGCCATTTCTCCATTTTCCCATCCACATCCACTTGCACAAAAACACTGCACGCATTGTTTTCCTCGCTTCGTTCCAGATCATCCAGCAGCCCCTTGGCGCTCAGGTACCGGGCTCCGATGGTGGCCAGTTCCATCATGCAGAGGCTCTTTTCTGTGCGGCCGAGTTCCTTTCTGATATCATAGAAACGCTGCAGCATCTTCTCCATATCCTCCTTGATAAACGAATCACGGATAGTGATGTCGGTCAGCTCGGTGGTGAAGGTGGTGTGGCGGCAGTGGTCGCTCCAGTAGGTGTCCAGGATGCGCAGCTCTGTTTCAAGCGGGTCGCGGCCTTCGGCGCGGAAATAGCGCACCACCTCATCCAGGTCATCCGTATTCATGGCGAGGCCATGGCTTTTGCAGAAACCCGCATAGTCGGCGGGAGTCATGCGAATGAATCCGGTGAGATCCTCCATCGGGTTGACTTCGGCCTGTTCGTTCAGGGCGAGGGCATCCAGATTTTTTGGGCGGCACTCTACCGGATTGATGTAATAATGGGCGATCTTATCCAACACGGCCGCGTCCACATCATCGTCAAAGATGAGCAGGCGGCTGCTACGGATACGGATTTGTGCGGCGGGGTCAAGCAGATGGACACAATCCACTGCAGAGGAGGCCCGCTGGTCGAATTGGCCAGGGATGTTCTCCACAGCCAGGTATTTTTTTCCGTCCAAGTGGCAGGTGTCGGTGACGAGGTCGGTGACAATCTCACCGAACACGCGATAACGGCACTGCTCCACCAGTGTGTCACTGAAGCCGAAGAGGTCGTACACATTGATGAGGCGAAGGTGTTGGAGGTTGAGGTTGAGGTTTTCGTTCAGTTCCGCGAGAAGGCTTTGTGCCTCAATGCGGAAGCCCTCTTTTTTCTCAACAAAAATGCGTCTTGCGTTCATATCGTGCTGTTATGTAAACATTTAAAGCAAACGCCCACGCTTTTTGTGTGCGTGGGCGTTTTACATTATATAGTAGATTGTAGTACTTTGTCACTTTGCTTTTTACGAAACTCTTCCAAGCGGTCCGTCAATGTCGGGTGATGCAGTGCGAGCATGGACACAGCCATCAGGGCAGCATTCTTGGCTCCGTCGATGGCCATGGTCGCCACGGGGATGCCCGAAGGCATTTGCACGATGGAGAGCAGGGAGTCCAGTCCATTGAGCGCCTTTGACTTGACTGGCACGCCGATGACCGGCAGTGTGGTCAGAGCCGCGATGACGCCCGGAAGGTGAGCTGCGCCTCCCGCGCCGGCGATGATGACATCAAACCCGTTGGCACGGGCGTTCTGCACATACTCCGCAAGCGGGCCGGGGTTGCGGTGAGCACTCAGCACCTTTTTCTCATAGGGAATTCCAAACTCTTCCAATGTTGTGCAAGCGGGGGACATCACCTCCCAGTCGCTGGCACTTCCCATAATGACGGCTACTTTCATAATTATCTGTTAAAGAGAATTAAGCAAAAAACAGTTTGGACAAAGTCATCGGTTCAATATACTTGCCGTCCTTATAGACGCGCATGTTGCCGGAAGCGATCTCGTCAATGAGCATCACCTTGCCATCAGCGTCATAACCGAACTCAAACTTGATGTCATAGAGTTCCAATCCCTTGTCGGCCATGCCATCGGCCACAATACGGGTGACTTTACGGGTCATTTCCTTGATATCGTCATACTGTTTCTCTGACATAATCCCCAGAGCGACAAGGCCGTCCTTCGTGACAAGCGGATCCCCTTTGGCATCATTCTTGAAAGTCATCTCGACATACTCGGGAAGATCTGAAGCCTCCTCAATGTATTCGCCATAGCGACGGAAAAAGCTGCCGACAGCTTTGTAACGGCAGATCACCTCAAGACCATGGCCGAAGACCTTGGCGGGAAGAACTTCCATGGTGACATCATCCAAGTTGGCATTAACATAGTGGGTACGGATACCTGCAGCATTGATCTTCTCAAAGAAGTGGATGGACATCTGCAGATTCACTCTGCCCACGCCTTCGATCTGAAGACCTACTGAGTTTTCACCTGGATCAAAAACACCGTCTTTGCCAGTACAATCATCTTTGAATTTCAGCAAATAATTGCCATTCTCGAGCTCATAGACATTTTTTGTCTTGCCCGTGTAAACTTGTTTTTTAATCATAAGGGTATGAAATTTTGATGGTGCAAAAGTACACTTTTTGAACAAAAATTTTTCACACCTCCACAAGTTTTTTTTTCAACTTTTCAACACAAGAGGCAGAAACACAGTCTGCATCTGTATTTCTGCCTCTTTCTGGAGAACATCCTCCAACGCTGTTAGCGGAGTGCTTCCTCTATCAAACTGCTATACACTTCGCTCAGTTCCATTCCCGCAAAACGGATCTGATTGGGGACGATACTCTGGGAGGTCTGTCCCGGGATGGTGTTCACCTCCAAGAAATAGGGAGTTCCCTCGGGAGTGGCGATAAAATCGAAGCGGACCACCCCCTTGCACGCCAATTCATGATAGATATTTTCGGAGAAACGGGAGATCAAATTCCGCAACTCGTCGGGAATATCCGCCGGAGTGATCAGGTCGTGCAGACCGGAAGTGTATTTGGACTTATAGTCATAAAATTCGCGGCGGGCAACGATTTCCGTCACAGCCAAGGAACGGATTTTCCCATCATGACGAATCACCCCGCAGGTCAACTCACGTCCGGAAATCATCTTCTCCACCATCAGCTGGCTGTCATAGCGGAAAGCCTCCTCAATGGCGGCGGCCAGTTCTGTCTCATCGTGCACCTTGGTCACTCCGACACTGGAGCCCGACTCACAGGGTTTCACGAAGCAGGGGTAGCCGCACACCTCAGCCACTGCTTGGTAATCCACCGGCTCGCCCTTGAAATAGTGCAAAGAGGGAGCGACCGGCACCCCCATCGCGCGCACCACCACATTACAATAATATTTATTAAAAGTGAGCGCGGACGAAAGTGTCCCGCAGCCGGTATAGGGCATTCCTATCATGTCAAAATAGCCTTCCAACCGGCCGTTTTCTCCAGGATTTCCATGAATGGCAACGAACACGCCGTCAAAGGTGATTTTCTGGCCGTTCAGCGTCAGGGAGAAATCCTTGCGGTCCACCTCCACCACCTGCCCGTCAGTATGCGTATAGGTCCAGTTGTTGTTTTTTAAATGAATCAGAAATGCCTCATATTTTGTTTTATCAATCTGATTCATAATATTTTCTGCCGTAAGCAGTGAAATCTCATATTCTCCGGAATCCCCTCCGGTCACCAATGCTATTTTTTTCATACTTGCTTATACATTTATATAGTTGCAATAATAATTTCTCGGTTATGTTGCAGCAGATACCTCACAACGGCTGATATTCAAAATGAGGTATCGGCTTGAGTTTGAAGAGATTTTTTGCGTGCTTGTCATCAATGAGGGCTTTGATGCGCGGATCGTCGCACACGCCCGTACGGATATAGTGGTCAAGGGTGGCGTAAGTGAAGCCAAGGTTGTCCTCGTCGCTTTTGCCCGTTAGCCCGTCGGACGGCGTTTTTTCCACCAGTTCAACTGGAAGGCCGAGCACCTTGCCGATGGCGACCACCTCATGCACAGTGAGACCGCCAAGGGGAGAAAAGTCACCGGCAGCATCCCCATAACGGGTACTGTACCCCACCCAGTCTTCGGAAAGGTTACAGGTATTGGCCACGCGACCGTTCACCGACTGGGACACGGCATACAGAGTGGACATCCGCAGGCGCGGCGGCAGGTTGACCGTCGTCTGGCGCGACACCTCCTGACCCAACGTCTCCAGCTGACGGCCCACCTCCTCCTTCAGTGTACTGAAAGTACTCCCGATATTCACATTGAGATGGGGGATGCCGAGGTGGCGGATCAGCTTCATGCTGTCGTCAATATCTGGTTGCACGCCATTGGGCATGGTCACACCGATCACATGGTCCTTGCCCAAGGCTTCCGCACAGAGAGCAGCCACCACGCTGCTGTCTTTGCCACCCGAGACGCCCACCACAGCGTTGCAGCCTTTCCCGTTTTCTTCAAACCAGTCACGAATCCATTGGACCACCTGATTTTTCACCGCTTTTGCATCAAATGTTTGCATAGAAATGATTTTTAACTGTCAAAACACAAAATCGGCGGCAAAGATACGATTTTAACTGAAAAGTGATCATGGGAAATTGAGAAAGATAAACCCTTCCAACTTTCACAAATTTCAAGTATCTTTGCGGCGGTTTTACTTTCAATATCTTTCAAAAAAAACGACCATGAAACAAACAGACATTCTATTGATTATCGTGCCTGATGTACACGGGCGAACCTTCTGGAATGAGATTTTCAACTACGACTGCGAAACCGTTTTCCTGGGGGACTATCTGGACCCCTACCCTTCCGAAAACATCTACCCGTGGGATGCGATGTACAACCTCACGCAGATTGTCGCGTATGCCAAAGCGCACCCCAACGTTCACCTGCTGCTGGGCAACCACGACCTCTGCTATTCCATGGGACGGCACATCTGCAACTGCCGCTGTGACTTTGAGAACTACGACACCCTGCGCCAGCTGTTTCGCGACAACGATGCACTCTTCCAGCTGGCCCACGACTGCGAGGTGAACGGAAAACGGTTCTTCTTTTCCCACGCAGGACTCTCCTTCGGCTGGTACAACCAGCACCGCGACATCTTCACCCTGCCCTACGAAGAGACCCTGCGCGCCAGCTATGTCAACGAGCTGTACCGCAGCGGCAAGCTTAACAAGATACTAAGCGAAATCCACTATATGAGAGGCGGCACGCACCCCTTCGGAAGCATCGTGTGGTCAGACATCCGCGAGCAGATAGAAGGGGATGGCCAGAATCCCACCGACATCATCCAGATTGTGGGGCACACCCAGCTGGTGACCGCCCCCCTCAACCTCGCCGAAGAGTACCGGCTCTACGCCGTGGACAACCGGAAATGCCTCTACCTTGACACCCTCGGGAAACTGAGGCTGCTGTCCACCGGCGAAGAGATAACATAAACTCCATGAAAAACAGTGTGGCAAAAAGGCTCCCGCGAATGGAAAAAAATCGTACCTTTGCCGCCGCAAAACCATTAACCTAACCCAATGAGTGACAACTACAACGACTCCAACATTATCACGTTAGAGTGGTACGAGCACATCCGCTTGCGCCCCGGTATGTACATCGGCAAATTAGGCGACGGAAGTTCCCACGACGATGGCATCTATGTCCTTCTGAAAGAGGTGATTGACAACTCCATCGACGAATTCATGCAAGGCCACGGCAAAAGCATCGACGTGACCATCAAGGACAACCTGGTGACCGTGCGCGACTACGGGCGTGGCATCCCGCTCAACAAGATGGTGGACTGCGTGTCCAAAATCAACACGGGAGGCAAGTTCAACAGCGAGGCGTTCACCAACTCCATCGGCCAGAACGGCGTGGGCGTGAAGGCCGTCAACGCCCTCTCCACCTATTTCAAGGTGCAGAGTTTCCGCGACGGGCAGACCAAAGAGGCCGAGTTCTCCTGCGGCAAGCTGACCTCAGAGAGCCCCATCGGGCTGAGCGACGAGCGCTCCGGCACCTACACCGCCTTCAACATCGACGACACCATTTTTGCCAACTACCACTGGTACACCCAGTACATCGAGAAGATGATGTGGAACTACGCCTACCTGAACAAAGGACTGTCCATCAACTTCAACGGACGCAAATTTCTCTCCAAAAACGGCTTGCTTGACCTGCTGTGCAACAATGTCAACCAAGAGGAGATGCTCTATCCCCCCATTCACTTGCAAGATGAGAAATTTGAATTTGTGCTGACCCATACCAAACGTCACTACGGTGAGGAGTACCACTCCTTCGTCAACAGCCAGAACACCACACAGGGCGGCACACACCAGAACGCCTTCCGCGAGGCACTGGTCAAGACCTTCCGCAGCTATTTCGGAAAGGAGTTTGACGCCAACGACATCCGCAACGCAGTAGTGGCCGCCATCTCCATCAAGGTACAGGAGCCCGTTTTTGAGTCTCAGACCAAAATCCGACTCGGCTCCACCCTCATGCAACCCGACGGGCAGACCATCCGAAACTATGTCAATGACGTAGTGGGCCGGCTGCTCGACAACTACCTGCACATGAACACCGAAGTGGGGGAAATCATCCGGAAGAAAATCCTTGAATCGGAAAGCGAGCGCAAGGCCATTGCCAACATCAAGAAGGGCACCAAGGAGATACAGAAAAAAGCCAGCTTGAACAACAGCAAGCTGCGCGACTGCAAATACCACTTCAACACTGATCACAACAACGAAGGGGAGAACACCACCATCTTCATCACGGAGGGAATGTCCGCCTCCGGCTCCATCACCAGCGCGCGCGACAGCCGCACCCAGGCCGTCTTCAGCATGAGGGGCAAAACCCTCAACACCATGAAGAAAGCCGACGTGTACAAGAACGAAGAGCTGAACCTGCTGAATGCGGCGCTGAACCTGGAATCCGGACTGGAAGGGCTCCGCTACAACAACATCGTCATCGCCACCGATGCCGATGTGGACGGGATGCACATCCGGCTGCTGCTGCTCACCTACTTCCTCAACTTTTTCCCGGATGTGGTGCGCAGCGGACACGTCTATATCCTCCAGACCCCGCTGTTCCGTGTGCGAAACAAACAGAAAACCCACTACTGCTACTCGGAACAGGAGAAGGTGGACGCCATCAAGAAACTGGGCGGGAAACCGGAAATCACCCGATTCAAAGGTTTGGGAGAAATTGACGCCAAGGAGTTTGAACACTTCATCGGCCCTACCATGCGACTGGAACCCGTAGTGCTGGAATCCAACACCAGAATCAACGAACTACTGGAATATTACATGGGCAACAACACTCCCGAACGCCAACAATTCATCATCGAGAACCTGCGGGAAGAGATTGACGAAGTCAATCCCGAAGAGTGGAGTTAAAACCAAAGTCCTCATTTTTGCATTTTATCCAAAAAAAATTATCATGAAAAGAATCCTATTCCTGATCACACTGGTGTTGTCCTGTTCTATGGGCCGGCTTTCAGCCCAAATGGAACGTTTTGAAGAGATGCTTCCGATGATGAACGCTGACAGCCTCCGGCAAACCGTACTGGATTTGCAGAGTTTCGGCACCCGTTTCTGGCTGCACGAGCATGAAAACGGCAGGGTGGGAAACCTCCGCGTGGCGGAGTATGTCGCCAGCCGCCTGAACGCTTACGGCGTGCAAACCTCCATCGACTCCTCCCTGCAGGAAGGGAACCACTGGTTTGGCGGTCCCTACTCCAGCATGATTTATAACGTGCAAGGTGTGATGGAACCGGACGGTCCCAGCGACTCCATCGTCATCATCGGAGCCCACCTCGATGCCATTGCCACCCAACCGTCGGGCAGCAGTTTGATGGTACTGCCCAACTGCCCCGGCGCTGACGACAACGCTTCGGGCATTGCGGTCATGATAGAGATGGCGCGCATCATCCAGCTTTCCGGACTGCGCCCCCATCATACCATCCACTTCATGGCTTACGATGCAGAGGAGTACGGACTGATCGGCTCTGTTCACGATGCGTGGCAGCGCAGCGAGCGGGGCGACAAGGTTGTCCTGATGATCAACAATGACATGGTTTCCTATCAGCCGGATGACGACTGGCAATTGTGTCTCCACTGGTACAGCAATGCGCTCGACATCCTGCCTGTGGCCGCGGAACTTTGTGAGCAATACACCGACATCACGCCTTTTGTCCCGAGCGACGCGGAAAATGGCAATGCCCGTGCAAGCGACAGCTATGCCTATAGTACATACGGATTCAAAGCGATTTTCGCCATCGAGAAAACCTTCTCCCTGTCGTATCATACCGACCACGATGTGGCGGACTCCAACAACTACGACTACCTCTCGCATGTGGCCCGCTACAATTGGGCGATGCTCTACCATTATGCCTTTGCCACCCCGACGACCTCCATCGGCGGCCAGACAGCCACTCCCCAATTCCTTGTTTATCCCAACCCCGCTACCTCTTCGCTGCAAATCTCCGTTGCAGACGGCACACATCCTTACACCGTCCAGCTTTTTGACTTGTGCGGCAAACAGCTCTCCACGCAAACCATGGACCATGAGAATGGAAACATGGACATCTCAGAGCTTCCCAGCGGTATCTATCTGCTGAAAATCCTTTCCGGAAACCGCACTGTCGGTGTGCAGAAAGTTGTCAAGAAATAGGCGGGAGGGTGTCATGAGCCGGCAGGCCGACGTGCCTTGGGTACGCAGGTACGTGGTGTGCCGTTCTGACTCTGCCCTGCGTGCGGGGTTACGCGGATGGCGTGCCTCCAGCACGCATGTGTACGGGATATTTTTTTACAACAAAATCACAAACGTCCCCCAAAGTGACATTTTTGTTCTGCCAGATTTTTGCAGAGAAAATAATCATATAAAAATTTCTCATACCCTTTCGTAAATCAACTTTTATGTTTATTTTTGCAGGCGAAAAAAACTCAATAACTATGGAAAAGAATCTACTCATTGAACTATTGGAAGACGGTGATAATGTCAGTCTCTATTCACCTCGTTTTGAAGGAGAGGAATACACAGAATTTGAAAAATTTCTACTTCAACACAAGGACTCATTTCCTAATGATGTGGCGCAAATCGTGTACAGACTTGACATTATCAAGAGGGACGGGGCTGCTGACAGACACTTTAGATATGAGGGTACAAAACGAGACAGGGTAATGGCGTTGCCTTCACACCTTGAGACTGCATCACTTCGACTTTATCTGCTGAATATTCAATCAAAAGTGCTGATTTTAGGTAATGGTGGAGTGAAAAACACTGCGACCTATCAGGAAGATGGGCAACTCAATAGATTTGTTAAAACTCTGCAGAAGATAGATATTCAGCTCAAGACAAGAGAACGGCAAAAAATATTGATAGTAAGTGGTACGCAGCTTCTTGGCCCACTGTCATTTGTGATAAAAACGGACGATTAAAAAAAAAGATAATGAAAACCAACAAATTGCTGGATGAAATCAGGCAGACGATGACTCCTGAAATGAAGTGCCAGATGGAACTGTCGGTCAACATCGCCAATCGAATCTATGAAATCATGGAGGAACGGGGAATGTCGCAGAAAGACCTTGCCCGCCTGTTAGGGAAAACAGAGACGGAAGTCAGCCGCTGGCTTTCCGGAACCCATAATATGACCATGGCTACCATTGCCAAGATTTCAGTTGCATTGGATGTTGATATTATCCAGGTCACCACGCGCAGACGGCGCAAAAAGAGTGTTTTGGGTTGATGTAAAACAAAAATGAGGCCGTACCAAATTCACTTTTAGTCGTCCCCTTATACTCGCTGTACCGCTCCCGGAGGGTGATGGCATGCTTTCAGCACGCAGGAACGTGGTGCACCGTTCTGACTCTGCCCTGCGTACGGGGTTACGGGGATGGCGTGCCTCCGGCACGCAGGTGCGCCGTGTGTCGCTCTCGCCCCGCACTGCGTGCGGGGTTACGTGGATGGCGTGCTTTCAGTACGCATGTGTGCGGAGTGTTGCTCCGCCCCGCACTGCGTACGGGGGTACGAGGATGGCGTGCTTTCGGCACGCATGTGTGCGGTGTGTTGTTTTCACCCCGCACTGCGTGCGGGGGTACGAGGATGGCGTGCTTTCAGTACGCATGTGTGCGGAGTGTTGCTCCGCCCCGCACTGCGTACGGGGTTACGAGGGTAGCGTGCCTCCTGCACGCAGGTGCATCAAGTGTGGGACTGCCATCGTGGACTCTTCGTGCCAAAGGCACGAAATACCCGTAACCCTGCACAAGCGCAGCGCAGTGCAGGGTGATGAAGCGCCAAGCTGAAACCAGCGTGCCGGAGGCACGCTACTAAAGGGAATAAGTGTGAACATCAAAGACTACCCAAAATCTCCAGAAACTTCTCCTTGGTGTAGGCACCCTCCACCTCTCTGTCTTTGTACACCAGACAATAGCGATAATCGTTGCCGGCCTTGCTGGCCCAAAGGTTGCCCAACCTGATTTTCTTTTCCGCATCAAGATGGTCGCCTTTGGTTTCAAGCAGAATGATTTTGCCTTTTTTTGTTTTAATGATGAAATCAGGATAGTGGTTGATAAAACCATTGATGAAAAATCCTCTTTTCTCCACATTGCGGGTCCACCATTCTACGCTTTCAAGATTGGCTACATCGTTGATTACTCCTGCCTCAAAACCATTCACTGATTCTTCCTTGGTATGCAGCATTTTAGTGATGCCCTGCGAGGGAGACTGCAGGGTTATCTTGTTAGGTATGGAATAGTGCGGCTTCAAATAGATTTGGTCGGTGTCAAGTAAACGGCGGAACTCCTCTTCTTTGTACACATCCTCTAATTCCAATATTTTGTTTTTAATAATCAGGGTGTACTCATGAAGATGGCGCATAAAGTCTTCGATCATATCTTCAGAAAAACCATCAAACACTCGGGCAACGTAAGCTTGAATGTCTTTTTGGGTGAGCGGTATCATCTTGCCCATTTCATTGGCCACGATGGAAGCGCATCGCTGAACCTTGGCCTCCGCGTTTTCGGCCTGTCGGATATAATCCAAAATGTAGCTATAGGCAGCTCCTTTGACCTTTTCGTACCTCGGGGCATGTTCGTCGGTTTTCTCATCAATATCCACCTTATACATCGTTGTTTCAGCAGCGGCAAAATGAATTTGCGCTGGCTGTGCTGCCAACTTGAATTGCTTGAGCAAGTGCTGTCCTTCCAAACGTATATCGTCAGGGCGCTCAAACAAGCTGCCTTGCGGGGAATCGTTTGGCATAAAAAACATTGGCAACTTCACCTGTTTGGCAGATTCTGCAAAGCAGGTTTGAATCGTAGCAGTTTTCACCGCCGGCGCAAGTTCGGGAACAATCATAAAATCATCGTCTGGGTTTTCCAATTGCTTGTTCATCTCATCAGCCTGCTTCTGCGCATTGTCTATGATTTCCGATACTGCAGTATGGCTGTTTTCGGGTTCAAAGACAACTTTATCAATGGTCGCTTCTGATGGATTGCAGGGCGCAGTGGGATTGAATGTAATCTGTGAAATGTCAATTTCATCATCGGTTGCAGGCCCAGTTGGAGTCGGGTTGTCTTCCGGAAACAGTGTGGCTGGATTGACAACCGTGGCTTCTTCAGGTTGTGGAGTTGGTTCTGCCGCATCCACCGCACGGTAGTCCCTATCGGAAAAGCCGGCATGGTTCAAACCCTTCACTACATTGTCAAGCGTTTCCTGAAATTTGGCGGAAGCGGTCAGCACATAGCTCAAGTTGAGGATGTCGCTGTTGTTGCGTCTGGCGTAAGGCAACCGGAGCACTCGTCCCACAATCTGCTCCACATCCACGCTCGAAGATTTGTCGGCAAGCGATGCCAAGATGTAAGCAAACGGACAATCCCACCCCTCTTTTAAGGCATTCACCGTGATAATATAACGCACAGGACAGGTCGGCGACATCAGGTCAATACCTTTCAGCTCGTCAATGTCGGCTGTCTTGATTTTGATCTGTTCCTCTGGAATTTTAAGTGCCAACAGGGACTTTTTTACCTTTTCAAAAGTCTCTCGGTCATCGGCACCTGATAGTTTCGATTCTGCCTGGAACAGCACAATCGGGCGAATGTAGTTGCCGCTGGGATCCTGCTGTGCAGTCTGTTCCAGCATTCGCTGCAAATGCAAGGCCGAATCTATCACCTGTGATTTGGTGGTGTGGTTATACACAATGACCGGCAGTTTTACCATGTTGTTGCGTTTGAGTTCCAGTGCATCTGTAAAGCAGATGATGTTGCTGTTCTGTTTGGGAGTGGCGGTGAGGTCTATCACCAAAGATGGTTGCAAATCGTTGAGCATTTGCTCCGAAAGCTTAGAAACGGCATTGTGGCTTTCATCTACAATTACCAATGGATGAACGGCTTGCAAAACTTTCATCAGTTGCACTTCGTCATCGCCTTCGAGCTGTGAGGAAACAAGCGGTGCAAAGGATTGTAAATAGCCGTTTTCCTGATACACTTTCCGGCCTTCTTTGTTGCTGGTGCGGAACGAATCAAACGACATCACCAAAATACAGAGGTTCTCCCGAACTGTGGTGAGAGTGAAGCCGTGTCCGGTAAGCGCTTGCTGTTTGTCGAAGATTTCCACGCGATTTTGAAAATCGGTGTCAATACGCTGGCGATACGGATGCTGTTTGTTGCGCAGGTTGCGGAGCGTTTGTTCCAAAATGGCATTGGAAGGCACCAGCCATACCACCACTTTGTACAGCGGATTGATGTGCGACATGGCCACTTTCAATGCAGCGGATGCGATGAAAGTCTTTCCACCGCCTGTGGGCACTTTGTGGCAGACGTGCGGAGCTCCTTTTACATTGTTTTTGTAGGGCTCGATGATGGTTCCCGGAAAAGGTGTGATGGGCGGATTGTTGGTCTGCCAAAATTCGCTGAATCCTGCCGCAATGTTATTGTTCTTGTCCACACACGCCAAAAAACGGTCGAGTGCGTCCAGATTGGTCTGTTGATATCCTTTGAGTTCCATGATTATACGCGCTTAATATCTCGTGGAATTTTCTTAAATCTAATGTTCAATTTCAGCATTTCTTCCTCCGTCAGCACACAGCGGTCGGCGTAAATGATATACATCTCTGCACGGTCTTGTTCCGTGAAAGTGTTGAGAAAATCCCAGTCCAAACAAGTTTCTTTCCCTTTGATGTAGTAGAAATAGTAGTTGTTGTGCTGGTGGGTGCCCAAAAAATACGGGTGGGTAGAGACGCGATTCATCGCGTCTACATCTGTTGCCGGATATGGCGAATTGGTCTCGCTGAACCATAGATAGCGACGGATTTGTTCGGTATCGGCATTGTCGTTGAGGTTGCCCGTGGCGGGGTCGAAGATGGTTTCGCCCAGTTCGTAGAAATCGAAACTGCCACCGGTGCCCTCCACGGCGGGCGCTGAGCCTGTCGAAGCGCCGTACCCTTTCATCACGCGGCGCACACGTTCGGCGGTGATGTTTTCGGCATAGTCGCACATCTCGCAGAGAATGAACTTGCGGTGACCGCCATCCTGCTTGTTTAAGTTTAGGACGGCGTGAGCTGTGGTGCCGGAACCGGCGAAACTGTCGAGGATGATGGAATCTTTTTCGCAAAGGAAATTAATGATGTATTGAATTAAAGATGGACTTTTAGGGAACTCAAATACATCTTTTTTGCCAAAAATGCGAGTCAAAAGCTTTCCTGCTTCTTCTGTGGTATCTACACCAACGCTTTCATCGATTAGATTTGGTGGAACCTCAGGGTCATAATTGCTTTTTTTATAAGAGAGAACGAGGTCTTTTGAGCAGTTAATTTTAGTTTGTTTTTCCAATTCTTCGTATAGTTTACTTTGAGTCCATATAAAACGATTTTCAAATACCGCCTCGTTCGTATTAATTCCGTCTTTAATGATTACATCATTTAACAGAGTATTTGGATATTGCGCAGTCCCATAGATCCCAGCCTTTATTGTGCCGTTTTTTAATTTAAAGTTGATAGAACCTATAGGAAACTCAAGGCACTTGATGGTGTTTTGAGGCTTTATGAGAGGGTCGTCGCTTTTACTTATCTTTTGTGTTCCTTTATATTTAAAACTATTTTTGTGCTTTTCATATCCAAGGATGTACTCGACATTTCTCTTGATTTTGTGAGATAGATTCGGAGGTGTAGCTGATTTGAACCACTGCCACTGACCCACAAAATTTGCTCTTCCAAATATCTCATCACTGATTAATCGTAATGTGGCTATTTCATTTTCGTCAATGCTAATGAAGATGGCTCCGTCATCAGAAAGCAATTTTTGTAAGAGTGTAAGTCTTGGATACATCATACAAAGCCATTTATCATGTCTGGATAAATCATCTAATTCTGCACCAACAATTTTGCCAAGCCATTTGCGAATGTGTGGATCGTTCACATTGTCGTTGTAAACCCAATTCTCGTTTCCCGTATTATATGGTGGATCAATGTAAATACACTTTATTTTTCCTTCGTACTGCGGGAGTAATGCTTTCAGGGCTTCGAGGTTGTCGCCGTGAATAATCATGTTGCCAGAGTCAGGGGTATCTCCAAAAGTGTATTTGCGGTCAAGCACCCTGTACGGCACCTCCAAATGGTGCGAAACCACTTTGTCTTTTCCAATCCAATTCAGTGTGGGCAAATGGTCCTCCTTTCCAAATGTCTTTCCACTCCCATTCCCATAAGCCCCAAAAGAAAAAGCGTGGCTCTTTCGCTTGTATGCTTGTCTAGAACTGAAGGTTCCGCCAAGAACCTGGACGATAAACAAGCACGAAACAGCTCACGCTATGCGTGAACTTATTTGCTAGCTTATTCTCTCGTCTTAAAAATTTGGCGGATTCTCAGTTCGAGAATAAGAGCGTAAAGCTCAGTTAATATGTGTTGTTATTCTATTTTTGTGTTTTTATCTTTGTTTTATGCTGTTTTTGGTTTGAATTATTCAAAAATCAGCGGCAAAAATAGGAATTTTTTTCCGAATAATGCTAAAAATATGCAGAAATGGCTTTGCAGAGTTTTTTTGTTTCCTCTTTTCAGAACCCTTTAAAAATTGTTTCACCTATTTTGGAAAATATTATGTATTTTTGCAAAGCGAAAACAAACACCGATGAATAGTAAAAGTAATACCGAATACCGTTTTATAATAGAGTATTACATCTTTCGCGAAGGCGAAAATTTGATAGCTTATTGTCCCTCACTCGATATCAGCACCTCGGGCAAGGATTATGGAGATGCCGTCAAGAACTTTTACGAGCGGTTCCAAATATACGTCGAAACCTGCTTGGAAATGGGTACACTTTGGGATGACTTACGTGACCATGGCTGGAAAGTCACTGAAAAGAACCTTACCCCACCGTCTTTCAATCACCTTGTCCGTAAACCTGAAGTCTCCAAACTTCTTGGCGGCCACATTAGTTATGAAAAGGTCTCTGCTCCAATGCGCATAGCTGCAATGGCATAAGGGTATGAAGAGGTTGTCGAACATCACTGTCAAGGAATTTCGCGACTTGCTGCTTCGTTTGGGATTGCAACCATTGCGGACATCTGGCGGACATGAGATATGGATAAAGCCCAGCTTGCGACGTGCCATTGTATTCCAAACCCATGTTGAGCCCATCCCAGAGTTCATTGTACGAAACACCATCCGCGACCTCGGAATGACTCGTCAAGAATTTTTGGAGATTTTGGAATCACTGTAAGAGTGGGGTGTTCTCTAACCATTGTTGAGGCATGTAAGTGCGTTCTCTCAAGCCATTGAATATGCAAATTTAAGCGTTGCATCGGATTTTTCCGTATTTTTGCAACCCTTAAATCAAACCTGATGAAACATAATATTTTCCGCCTTTTGTGTTTGCTGCTTCTGTTGCCCGCTGTCTCGGTGGCGCAGAATAACTACACCCAGTATGTCAACCCCTTCGTCGGTACCGACGCGCATGGGCACACCTTCCCCGGCGCGCTTGTTCCCTTCGGGGCCGTCCAACTCAGTCCCGATACACGTCTCTCCGGGTGGGACGGCTGCTCGGGCTACCACTATAGCGACAATGTGGTGTACGGCTTCTCCCATACCCACCTCAGCGGCACCGGCTGCTCCGACTACGGCGACATTCTCGTGATGCCTTTCTCTGGTGAGGGCTCCCCGGTCAACACCCGCTACTGCTCGAAATTCTCCCACCAGCGCGAAACTGCCTCGCCGGGCTACTACTCCGTGCAGCTCGACGGCCCTAACGTGTTCGCCGAACTGACCGCCACCACCCACGTCGGCGTCCATCGCTATACCTTCGCCAACGACGGCCAGCCCCACGGCATCGTCATTGACTTGGCGCACCGCGACATCGTTGTGGATAGCTACATTGAACGTATCAACAACCAGGAGTTTGTGGGGTATCGCGTCTCCAATGCCTGGAGCGAAAACCAACACGCCTGTTTTTGCATGCGCCTCTCGCAGCCTGTGACCCGCATTCAGCTCTACCGCGATTCCACCATGATGCGCACCATCGACAAATTGCAAGGCGGCCACATCAAAGCCGTGCTCTATTTCAACGCGGATGTGACCGAAGTGGTGCTCAATGTGGGCATCTCCGCCGTGGACATGGACGGTGCCCGCAAAAATCTGTCGGAAACTCCCGATTTTGATTTCAACAAAGTACGCCAACAAGCCACCGCTGCCTGGGAAAAAGAACTCGGCAAGATTGAGGTAAAAGGTACGGAAGAAAACAAACGGATTTTCTACACCGCTTTGTATCACTGCTTTACATCACCCTACGAGTTCTCGGATGTGGACGGCCGCTACCGTGGACAAGATGGAAACATCCATCAAGGCGACGGACACAAAGTCTATACGGTCTTCTCGCTGTGGGACACCTACCGAGCCCTGCACCCGCTGCTCAATCTCATCGACCGCGAGCGCACCAACGATTTCCTCAACACCTTCCTGTTGGCTTACCGACAGGGTGGCCAGCTGCCCATGTGGGAACTCTCGGCCTACGAAACTTGGTGCATGATCGGTTATCACGCCGTCCCCGTGATTTTGGATGCAAGTCGCAAAGGAATAGGGGATTACGACAAGAAGAAAATGTTGGAGGCGATGGTGAGTTCTGCACGACTCCCGAAATTGGGCCGACCCGAATTTGAGAAATACGATTATATCCCCGCTGACAAAGAGCACGAGTCGGTATCCAAAACACTGGAATATTGTTTTGATGACTGGTGCATTTACCAGTATGCCAATGATTTGGGTGATTATAATACAGCTTACGACTTTTACTTGCGCTGTCTGAATTACCGCAATATTGTGGATGAGAACGGCTTTATGCACCCGCGCAGCAACGGGGCCTTCATCCAGCCGTTTGATCCGGCGGAGGTGAACAATCACTTTACGGAAGCCAACTCATGGCAATATTCCACCTACGTGCCGCACGATTTCAGCAACTACATATTGCAGGCGGGCGGGAAACAACGTGTGACCGAGATGCTGGATTCCCTTTTCTTTGGCTCGGCAAAGATGACCGGCCGTGAGCAGGTGGACCTCACCGGCATCATCGGGCAATATGCGCACGGCAACGAGCCCGGCCACCATGCGCCTTACCTGTACAACTATGTCGGTCAGCCGTGGAAAACGCAGCAGGTGGTGCGCCGCATTCTTTCCGAACTCTACACCGACGCCCCCGACGGGCTGTGCGGCAACGAGGACTGCGGACAAATGTCGGCATGGTACGTCATGAGCGCCATGGGCTTCTACACCATCGCCCCAGGAAGCAATCGATATGACCTCGGCTCCCCGATTTTCGACGAGGTGAAGATGCATCTCGAAAATGGAAAGACGTTTACCATTATCTGCAAAAATCAAAGCAAGGAAAATATTTATATACAAGCAGTTAAGAAGAATGGGAAGGAATATCATTTTCCATGGATTAGGTATGACAAAATTGCTGATGGCGACACTTTTGAGTTGGTGATGGGCTCCACTCCTAATCAAGAGGCTCTGCCGTATGAGACGTACAGTAGCACTTGTGGCCGTTATTATAATGTGGCCGCCGCCATCGTGCCTGTATTTGGCAGTAGCGAAAGCGTATTCCGCGACAAAATGACCGTATCCATCCATCCTGGTGACCGCTATCTCCAAAAGCCTGAGCAAAAAATTTACTATCGAACCTCCGCCGATGATTTCTCAAAAGTGCATCGTTACAAGAAACCTTTCACCATCAGCGAAACGACAACGATAAAAGCGTGGTCTGAACAAAACACCATGCTGACCAGTGCCGTATCGGAGGCTACCTATGTTAAGTTTGTGAAGGATAAGAAGATAGAATACATCAGTCACTACAATCCGCAGTACACGGCCGGTGGCGACGAAGGACTGATTGACGGCATCCGCGGCAATGTGAAGTGGCGGCTCGGCGGCTGGCAGGGCTTCCAAGGCCAGGATTTTGAGGCTGTGGTGGACCTCTGGTCGGTGAAGGAGGTGCATGAGGTGTCAGTCGGCTTTTTGGAGGATATCCGTGCCTGGATCTGGTTCCCGACCGAGCTGATTGTGGAGGTGTCGGAAGACGGCGAGCATTTTGTTCCCTTCGGCACGTACCAAAACAACGGCCCCACAGATGACTATACGGAGAAAGTGGAAGACTTTACAGTAAAAGGGTCTGCCAAAGCACGTTACGTCCGCATCAAGGCCAAAAATTTTGGTAAAATTCCCGAGTGGCACCTTGGTGCCGGCGGCGATGCCCACATCTTTATTGATGAGATTGTAGTGGAGTAAGCATTCTATTCTGAAAAACGCTGCATCACCGTGTCAGCATAGGTCTTTGATAACGGGATACGTGTGCCATCAGATTCGTCAAATGAGATGGAGAATCCCTCCTTATCTCGGCTTATCAGTTTAATTTTCTGCAAATTCGCCATATACGACCGGTGACATCGTGCAAACCCCATTTGGGTCAGTTCTGGCTCCAATGCCTTGATCTTATTCCGCAACATTGAGTGCTCCAGTTTTCCCTTATCCATATAGTGAATGTTCACATAGTTGTCGTTGGATTCTAAAAACAGAATGCTGCTCTTCTTGATAGAGAGGCGCAGTTTGCCCTTTTCATCGGTGAAATTCACTGTATCGTCTGCAATTTCTTCGGATACTGTTCCAACCTTTTGAGAACGAGCCCGCAATTCTCTGATGATAAGCTCTTTGGTTTTGAGTCCGATGAACAGATAGGAAATAAGGTAGGGGATGACCAACATGGTGGGGATGTAAATGAGCGCGCGTTTAAAAATCTCCTGTGCCGGACGGGAATCATGAAGGACGGTTTTTGAGATGATAAGATAGAGAATGGTGATGATGAAGATTTCAGCAAAAAGCCACAGCACGTATGCCAATACGGAAAGAAGTTTCTTCTTGTTGACAAAGTGCATGATGATGCGGCTGATGATCATCACGACCAAACCACCGACAATTACGCAAGTGGAGTATAGCGAAGTGGTTTGATACTGGTTATTGTTGAACCATCCCGCATCCTTGAATGGAGCAAATACATTGACGAAAAATAGCGTAAAAAAAGTTAGAAACATCAAGAGATAGACGTTGGTGGTTCCTTTCGCAAGATATTTGGGTATTCTTCTGTTCATTTTGGCCACATTTAAAAGGGGGCAAAAATACATAAAATATTTTTTCACCCCTCCATCCCGTTTTTCACCCCTAAAAAGGCCATTTTCGCACCTCTCACTTGTAGGAAACAACATATTTTCAAAGCAAAAGCAGAAAAAATGTTCTTTTGCCGCCGAAATAACCCATCAACCTTTCATGTTCAAATTTACTATTCCATGCTTCAAAATCGAGACAAAATCGCATTGAAATACCGCGATGCCAATTATACCTACAAGGAACTTTTGCAGATTTCGGCCTGTTTCTCGCAGAAATTCTCAGAGACGGAGAATTCGGAGCGGGTAGCGATTTTCGCCGAAAATTCACCTGAATGGGTGTTTGCTTTCTATGGAGCCGTGCGCTGCGGCAGTGTGGTGGTCCCCGTAGATGTGCTCTCCACCGCCAAGGAGGTGGCTTACGTGCTCAGTGATTGCCGTCCCGGTATCGTTTTCACTTCCACTTCAAAAAAAAGTCTCCTGGAAGAGGCGGTCGCCATGGTGGAGAATTACCAATGTACCATCGTGACCCCTGAAAACGTGGACATCACCGGCTATGCGGAGTGTCCCGTCCAGCCCATTGAAAACCGTCCGCTTGACGATACCCTGCTCATTATCTACACGTCAGGGACCACTGGCACGCCCAAAGGGGTGATGATCACCACCCGCAACGTGCTCTACAATGTAAACTCCGTGTCGCGGAATGTGCCGATTTTCACCGAGAAACGCAACGTGCTGGTGCTGCTGCCCCTGCACCATGCCTTCCCGCTGATGGGCTCGCTGATTGCCCCGCTCTATGTGGGCGGTACGGCCTGCATCGCTGATGGCATGACCGCCGAGAGCATTCTCGAAATGTTGAATAAAGGGAAAATCAACATTATCATTGGGGTGCCGCGCCTCTACGATATGTTGGCCAAGGGGGTGATGAACAAAATCAACGCCCATGGAATCACCCGCGCCATCTATGGCACCGCAAAGTTTTGCCGCAGTCAGTGGCTGTCACGCCTCCTCTTCCGGAGCGTTCACCAGAAGTTCGGCGGCCATATCGACTACCTCGTGTCGGGTGGTGCAGCCCTGTCTGACGCTACCGCAGAGGTGTTCAAAACCCTCGGCTTTTACGTACTGGAGGGTTACGGCATGACCGAAACAGCGCCCATGATCAGCTTCACCCGCCCCGGCGGCCGCAAAATCGGCTATGTCGGACAGCCCCTGCCCGGCATCGAGGTGCGTATCAGCGAAGAGGGCGAAGTGTGCGTCAAGGGAGACAACGTGATGAAAGGCTACTTTCAACGTCCCGAGGAAACGGATGCCATCATCCGCGACGGATGGTTGCATACCGGCGATATGGGCTTCCTCGACAAGTACGGGCTCAAGCTCACCGGCCGTCTCAAAGACATAATTGTCACTCCGAACGGCAAAAATATCAATCCCGAAAATCTTGAGGCCGACATGGTGGCCTTCTCTCCCATGTTCAAAGAGGTGGGTGTTTTTATGGAAAACGGTCTGTTGCAGGCGGTTGTTCGTCCTGAGATGACGGCTCTTCGCGACACGTATGTGGAGAATATCCAGCAGGTGTTGAAGGAGGTGGTGGCGGACTTCAACCAGACACAGCCCTCCTACAAGCGCATTCAGCGTTTCCACATCGTCTCTTCCGAACTGCCCAAGACGCGTCTCGGCAAGATCCAGCATTTTAGGCTTTCGTCGCTCATCCAGCCGGTGGAGCAGGCTTGTGCGGAGGAGGATGTGGAGAATGCAAGTCCCGTGTTCTTGAGACTGAAGAAGTACCTTGAGTCGGAAACAGGCCATTCGGTGCATACTCACGACCATTTTGAAATCGACCTTGCCATGGATTCACTCTCCCGCGTGGCGCTCATGGCCTTTGTGTATTCCAATTTCGGGGTGCAGGTGGATGAGGAGAAGATGGACGAACTCAACACCCTAGCTTTGCTGAGCGAGTTTGTGGAGAGCCGCGCCAACGATGCGCAGGCGACGCAGGAGGTGGTGTCGTGGGAAAGCATCCTGTTGGGCAATCTTACCGGCGTTACCCTCCCCAAACCCGGTGTCATCCACCTGTTTACGCGCTCGGTGTGCGACTTTCTAGTTCGTGTATTCTGCCGTTGCAAGTCAAAAGGTCAGGAGAACATTCCGGAAGAGGCCTGCATCATTGTGGCCAACCACCGCAGTGCTCTCGATGGTGTGTTCATCACCTCGCAGATGCGGCTGCTGTCGGCTCGCAAGACCTTCATTTTCGCCAAGGCCAAACACTGGAAAAGCCGTTTCGCCCGCTTCATGGCCGAGAAAAACAACGTGATTCTCATGGACATCAACAAAAACCTCACCGACTCGCTCCGGCAGATGGCTGCGGCGCTGAAGGGAGGACAGAAGGTGATCATTTTCCCCGAAGGAACACGCTCTAAAAACAAACGACTCAACGAGTTCAGAGATACTTTTGCCATTTTGAGCCGCACCCTCAATGTGCCCATCGTGCCTGTGGCCATAGAGGGCTCAGAAAGCGCAGTATATGAGCACATTGCCTTTCCCCGCTTCCAAAATCGTGTGGATGTGAAATTCATGAAACCCATCTATCCAGAGCACAGCAAGAATGCCAAGGTTTTGAAAGAAAGAGTGTTTAGGATTTTCAAAGACGTGCTGGAAACGGGGAAAAAGTAGTTTTTTTTTTCTGTCATGTTAACTGTTTTAATTTTTGGAAAGGATTACTTTCTGTTGTGAAGGAATAAATTTTATTTGAATGTTTTCTTCATAACATGTTGTTTTATTGCATTTTACAATTCTACAATTCTGTTTTTTTCAATGAGGGTTCACATTTCTGCTATGAGGGATTAAATATTTATGAAATATCTGTATTTTTGCAAACACCTTAATCCCAAAATCCTATGAAAAAAGCATTTACATTTTTTGCAATGCTGATATTGTTTGCGACAGTATCGGCACAGACGGTCACCGTGACATTTACAGGTCGCATGGCAGAAACCAATGAGGTCGTTCCTCTCACTTTTGTGACGGTCCAAAATTTGAGCCGCGGTTGGATAGAGACACTTCGTTATCCCGATAGCGTATTGGTGATGACGGATGTGACAGGGGTGCAAGAGTGGCAGCATACAAATGATATCATGCTGTACCAGAATACCCCCAATCCTTTTCATGGCACCACGGAGGTGCAATTGAGTGTTGCCTCCCCTGGCCATGTTTCCATTGAAATCAGCGATATTTTCGGACGTGTTGTGGCGGCGGAAAATGTTTTTCTTTCGCAAGCGGGAACCCATCGGTTTCGTGCAAACCTTCCTATTGCAGGGACTTACCTAATGACTGCCCGTCAGAATAATCAGACAGCATCCATCAAGATGGTGGGCAGTGGCGGCAATGGTAACAGTAGTGGAATAGACTATGTTGGTGGAATCCAGCCCTCCGAGACCCCATTGATGGAGAAAGGGGCCGTCAAAGCAAGGAGCCCGCATCCGTATCTCCCTGGAGACGTGATACTTTGCCAAGGTTTTTCCGTCAATGAGAGCGATCAATTAATGCACAGCGATCCGATACAGCAGGAGATTAACAATATTTCACAAGACATTCCATTGTTATTTTCAACGACAGCCACAACAACTTACCAATCTTGTCCTGGAACGCCCATCGTCATGGACCATGAGGGCAACATTTACACCACAGTGTTGATGGGCAACCAGTGTTGGACCAGAGAGAACATGCGTTGCACCACTTCCCCCAATGGTTGCCTGCAGGTGGGTTGCACTTCGGCAGATTATTCCCAACCGTTCTGGTATTATGATTTTTCCAACGCAGACATCCCTTTGATTGATTGTGGCATCTACTATACTTGGGCAGGTGCGATGGATACCACGTCAAATGCGCTTATCGGGAATTCATTTACGGGGCGCAGGGGCATCTGTCCACTGGGGTGGCATGTGCCGAGTTATGACGAGTTGGATACACTGTGCAACTATGTGAGCAGCCATAGCGAATTCCTGTGCGATACTGACAGCATTTCATACATTGCCAAAGCATTAGCTTCTGAAAATTATTGGAACACAGATACTACTGTCTGTGCCGTAGGGAACGACCCCTCAGCCAACAATGCCACGGGCTTTTCGATGGTTCCAGCAGGATTTTATGAGCCTGTATTGGCGGCAATCGCCTATAGGGGTGATGATGGTTATTTCTGGTCCTCCACATCTCTCATGAATTCGGGTTATTCGGCCTATTCCTTTGGCATCCTCCGCAACTGGGCCAAAGTTACTCGGGGTGCTTCGGGCAAGAACTTTGGAAATGCTGTCCGCTGCATCCGCGATTAAAGAATCATATAGAAGATGACCACAAGAGAAAATGTGGGACTTATTGCACCACCACCTTGCGCGTGGTGATGCCCTTGTTGTCTCGAATCTTTACAAGATAAACACCTTTCTTCCAGTTGCTTACATTGATTATGGTGTAAATGTCGCTGGAAGAATTGTGTTGAATGCGCTTCCCGCTCATATCGTACACCTCGATGTCCATGGGGCTCTTGGCATCGTTTCTTATGGTGAAATGCGTGCCGCTGACAGGATTGGGGTAAAGGGTGAAGTCATTGGCATTTTCCTTGCAAGCGATAACATAGTAGATTTCCAAAAACCAAATTGCTGTGTCGTGATGAGGTGTTGTAACAGAGTAGGTTGTTAGTCGCTGAATAGCAATGTCGCACAAATAGCAGGTGTCATCAGGATATACTTCATCTGTGATAGGAGTGTAGGTGACGCCCAGTGGCACTTGAAGTAAAATGTCGTTTAGCGTGGCACCAGGATTAGAATTGTAACCATCCACTAAAATGTACGGAGAATCAATATCACATACCCACTCTCTTTCATATTCAAAAGGGTAATGTTCAAATGAACTCACGCCATAAACCGTCGGAAAAATCGGGAGAATGGGCTCGTACTCCACCCGTCCGAGGTTGGACTGATCCGCTTTGTGCAGAATCACGCTCTCGGCAAAGGCGGTGTCGTTGGCGCCCCAGTAGTTGCCGATGGCAGTCACATCCAGCGTGGAGTACTGGCTCATGGCAAAGGCGTACAACTCGCCGTCGTTGCTGTTGTCGTACAGTACGTTATGGCCCCAATCGTCGTTGGTGCCCATGTCAATCCGGTAGCGGTAAACGGCCGTCACGCCCCACAGGTTGCCGGCGATGATGTTGCGCCGGATCTTGGCGTAGCAGGTGGTGTCGTACCCGTAGATGGAGATGCCGCTACCGCCGTTCATCGGGTCGGTCTCCAAGTTGTTGTCGGTGATGATATTGTCGAGGATCTCCGCCGAGATGTTGGTGCCGGTCTGCGTGTAGCCGTAGCGGTTGTGGGTGATGGTGTTGCCCGACAGTAGCACCTGTGTCACCTGTTCGGCCCCCACCAGGTTGGAGATGGCGATGCCGCCGCTCATCGTGCTGGCCACGCCCTCGATGCGGTTGCCAGTGATGACGATGGTGTCGGTGCCGCCAATACCCAAGTTGATCTGCGGATTGTTGGTATTATCTAATACATTGTTATACAAACGGTTGTTAATGATTCTGGGAGAACTTTCCGCGTTGGCAGGCGACTGTATGGCGGCTGCGTGGTTGTCGTGGAAATAGCACTCTTCAATCACGGGATTGCACTGCATCATGCGGATGGCCGACTCGGTGAAGCCGCTGAACTCGCAGTTGCGGACGGTCACTTCGCAGCCAGTCAGAAAGATGCTTTTCCCGTTTTCGAAGGCGATGCTGCGGACGGTGCCGTGCGAGCCCTCCTCAAACCGCCACTCGTAGGCGGGGGTTGTCAGGCTGTCCAACTCGGCGGCCACGGTCAGCAGGTCGTTCCGTTCATCGCACAGTAGGGTGCCTTGCACGTTGAATGTCAGACCGTTGTGGAAGATGAGCGCTTGCAGGGTGTCCTCCAGCTGCAGGGAGTCGGGGGCGGTGAGGATGAAGTCTTCATACAGGTGATAGACGCCCGGGGCGGTACATACCACCGCTTCCGGGTGGCTGGCGGTGAAGTCCGACAGCGTGTAGTGGGCTCCTGTGCCGTCGGTTACAATCTGTGCTTTTCCTTGTAAAATTGGCAAAGCAATGATAAACAATAAGATAAAGCTTCTTTTCATACGGCTGGATAGTTTTTTTTCAAAAAGCAAAATTACTCATTTTTTCAAAAATGCGTATCTTTGCAGCTGAAATTTTCACCACACTCGTGATGAATAAGGAGATTCTTAAACTCGCCATTCCCAGCATCTTAGCCAATATCACCATCCCGTTGGTCGGTTTGGTGGATGTGGCCATCATCGGACATATTTCCGATGCGACGGCTATCGGTGGCATTGCCATCGGTACGCTGCTGTTCGATCTGCTGTACTGGAATTTTGGTTTCCTGCGCGTGGGTACCAGCGGTCTCACAGCCCAGGCCTTCGGCGCCAAGGACGACCGTCTGGCGGTGGGCATCTTTCGCCAGAACCTGCTACTGGCGGGCTTTTCCACCCTGTTGGTGTGGGCTATCCAGTGGCTTTTCCTGATGGTCGCTCTCAAGTGCATTCCCTGCACTCCGGAGGTGGCAGACTTCGCCAGCCAATATTTCTACATCCGCATCTGGGCGGCACCGGCCACCCTCGGACTCATGGTCTTCAAGGGGTGGTTCATCGGGATGCAGAACACGGTGGCCCCGATGGTTTGCGATATCGTGGTCAATGTGGTGAACATGGTGGCCAGCTACGTGCTGGCGTTGCACACGCCGCTCGGCATGTTGGGCGTGGCGCACGGTACGGTCATCGCCCAGTATGTAGGCTTGTTGACGGCAACGGCCTTCTTGCTCATCCGTTATGGTAAAATGATGAAAGCACATCTCTTTGAGCCTAAGATATTTAATAATATGGAGAAGGTGGCGCGGCTGGCGGGCAACCTGTTCATCCGCTCCGTCGGTTTCATGGTGATTTATGTGGGTTTCACGGCCATCGCTTCCAATTATGGCGACGTACAGCTGGCCGTAAGTTCCATCATGATGAAGCTGTTCATGCTCTTCTCCTATTTCGTGGATGGTTTTGCCTACGCGGGCGAGGCACTCACGGGCCGTTTTATCGGCGAGCGCAATGAGGAACGGCTGCATGCCGCGGTGCGCATCCTGTTTTTGTGGTGTATCGGTGTGGGGCTGGTTTTCACACTCGTTTATGCTGCGGCCGGCGAGTGGTCGGTCAGGATTATGACGGACAATGTGCCGGTGATTGTGGCATCGCATCCGTTTTTGCCGTGGCTGATTGCCATGCCGCTCATCAGCTGTCTGGCCTTCATGTGGGATGGTATTTACATCGGTGCGGCAGCGGGCAAAGAGGTGAGAAACTGCATGTTATGGGCCGCCTTGGGGTTTGTTTTAGGGTATCTTTGCTGTTACAAATCCATTGGCATACAGGCACTTTATGTGGGATATTTCGTCCACCTGCTGGTGCGCACCTTGTATCTCTCTTTTTTATGGAAAAAGACGAAAGGCAAAGCCTTTTCTATTGCTTGAAAAAGAGATTAGTGTTTTCCCCATGATTATTCTCTCCATTGTCGTGGTGTAATTCCCGTATGGTACTTGAAAAACTGGTGAAAAACAGGTACACTGCTGAAGTGGAGGTTCTCTGCAATCTCCTTGATGGTCATATCCGAGTATTTCAGCATACTTTTAGCCTCCATAATCACCATGGAGTCAATCCAATCCGGGGCAGAACGTCCGCTCACTTTCTTAACCAACTTGGAAAGGTATTTGGGTGTGAGATACATTTTTGCAGCATAGAATTCCACTCTTCTCTCCGTGCTATGGTACTGTGTGACAAGCTGCAGAAACTGTTCAAAAACCATTTTATTACGCCCTGACAAGTCCGTTTTTGCCGCAGGATTATCGCTGATTCTTCCTGCCCAAAGCGTTCCCATCATGTAAAATATGGAGGAAAACAATGAACGAATGGCCTCTCTGAGGTTCGGTATCCCAGCATTCAACATCTCCTCTGCCAATTCATAATATTTGACACTGATATTGAACTCCTTTTGCGACAGCACAATACATGGATTATCCAATATTGCCATGCTCTCTTCAAACAACTTGGCAAAGTCCATTCTCACATCGGAAATCAGGTTGCGGGAGACCCCCATCACCACCACCTGAGGCGGTTCGTTCTCATCGGCCACCTCACTCACACGTACAATATTGCCTGGCACATACAGCAGCAACGTATTCTCACTCAATTCAAATGACTTCAGATTTAAGTCCACCTGAAGCCGCCCACGGAGACACACAACCACCACAAAGCCGTCAAAACGACATGGATACCTGAAAAGAAGGAGATTTTTGTCCACCTCCGTTTTCATCAGGAAAAAATCATCCGACAACCCGTCATGGTCAGGAATCTGGAAATGCTTTCGTACTCCATGTATATCTAAAATGTGAAGAGCTTCTGTCATATTGTTATTTTTTTGCCGACAAAAATACAAAAAAGTAGCCAAATATTATAAAAAGTCGTTTTTTTCTACTTTTTTATAATAAAAAGGCGAAAAACAGAAACAATTATTTCACTTTTTGGCACAATAGTTGAAATGATGTGGAGTTATCTATGGGCCTTAATCATTCAACCTAAAAAAATGAGAAAAGAACAAGCAAAAATCTGCAAATCTGTTATCTACACTTTGTTTTTAACCCTTATGCCATCTTTGCTTTGGGGACAGCAGATACTGACATTGGAACAATGTTGTACAATGGCCGCGCAAAACGACAAAGGCATTGAACAGGCACAGACCAAAGTTATAATGGCTGGCTACGACCGGAAAATCGCCCTTGCCAACTTCTTTCCCAACATCGTCGCTACCGGCACTTACACCTACAACGACCACAATATCAGCCTGATCAATAGTGACATGTCGAACCAGCTGACCACAATGGGCACCACGGTGCAAGGAAGAATCAACGACTATCGTAATGAGCTCATCCAGCAAATCACCAGCAACCCGCTGGCCAGCATTGAGTACATGCTCAGTCCGATGTGGCAGACCGTGCTTGGCAGTCTGTCAGACATCGATGTGGAGGATGCCCTCAACGCCATCGGCACAGAAATCGACGAAGCGTTTCATCTTGACATCCAGCATATTTTCACTGCCTCTGTCACTTTGCAGCAACCGGTTTTCATGGGCGGTAAAATCGTGGCGGCCAACCAGATGGCCAAGCTCGCCGAAGAGCTGGCACAGACACAGTACGAGCAGCAGTATCGCGAAACCACCCACAAGGTGGACGAAACCTACTGGCAGATCGTCTCCATCTCCGCAAAACGCGAACTCGCCGAAAACTACGACTCCCTCCTTCACAAGATGCAACGAGATGTGGAGATTGCCGTGCAGGAGGGCGTTGCGACCGAAGCCGATGCCCTTTCCATCAAAGTGAAAGTCAACGAGGCGGACATGATGCTGACCAAAGCGACCAACGGACTGGCTCTCTGCAAAATGCTGCTATGTAAACAAATCGGTCTGCCCCTGAACGCCGACATCGTATTGGTGGATGAAGCCGACAAACGGATTCCCGTTCCCTACACCGCCGACGAACTGCCCGACATGGAACAGGTTTACGCCAACCGTACCGAAATCCGGAGCCTGAACCTCGCTTCGCAAATCTACAAGAAAAAGGTGGCGATGGCGCGTGCCGACATGATGCCCAAAATCGCGCTCACAGGCGGCTACATGATGACTAACCGAGATATGCGCAACGGCTTCGAAAAGAAATGGAGCGGCCTCTTCAACGTCGGTGTCATCGTGAACGTGCCGATTTTCCACGGAGGCGAAGCCCTTTTCAAGATGAAAAAGGCAAAATACGAAGCCACCCTTTACCAGTCGCAGTGCGAGGATGCCAAAAATATGATAGCATTGCAAGTCACGCAGTTACAAAAACAAGTAACGGAAATGCAGGAAAAAGTGAGGCAGGCAGAAGACAACCTGACCAGTGCCGAGGAGAACCTGCGCACCGCCACCATCGGTTTTCAGGAAGGGGTGATTCCCGCCAACACCGCGTTGGCCGCACAAACCGCCTGGCTGCAGGCACACACCGAATACATCGACGCCGGCGTGGAACTGCAAATCGCCGCAGCAAACCTCCAACGGGCCATCGGACAGTAGAAGGTATGAGGAAAAGGTCATTCATTAAGCAGCCCTGCATGGGCAAGCGGAAAATAGCCCCATGCGAAGAGTGGGGGGGGGATGAAAAAAAACAAAAAACATCACAATAATGAAAAGAAGAAATTACAATTTGATTGTCGGAGTGGCGGCATTGGTATTGATCATCGTGGCCATCGCCCTCATTGGATTTTTCGTGTCGAAGCCCAAGGAGATGGTGCTCCAGGGCGAGGCGGAGGCATCGGAATACCGCGTGTCGGGCAAGGTGCCGGGACGTATTGAGGAAATTTACGTAAAAGAGGGGCAAACGGTACACAAGGGCGACACCGTGGCCTACATCGAGAGTCCTGAAGTGAAGGCTAAGTTACAGCAGGTGGGAGCCCTCCGCGATGCAGCGATGGCCCAGCGCAACAAAGCCCTCAACGGAGCCCGCCAGGAACAGATTGCCGGTGCCTACGAACTATGGCAACAGGCCATCGTTCAAGAGGATGTGATGAAGAAGTCGTACGACCGTATGCAACGGCTTTTCGACCAGAAAGTGGTGAGCGCACAGAAGTACGACGAGGTGAAAGCCAAGTATGATGCAGCGGTGGCGCAGACCAAAGCTGCCAAAAGCCAGTACGACATGGCGGTGAACGGCGCGCGTCAGGAGGACAAGGATGCGGCGTTGGCCGTAGTGCGCCAGACCCAGGGAGCGATGGCCGAAGTACAGGGTTATATGGAGGAACTGTACCTCATCTCCCCTGCCGACGGCGTGGTGTCCGCCATCTACCCCAAAGTGGGCGAACTGGTGGGTCAAGGTGCACCCGTGATGACCGTCACCGACCTGACGGACGTGTGGTTCACCTTCAACATCCGCGAGGACTACCTGAAAAGCATGAAGGTCGGCGACCACCTCACCCTCACCATCCCCGCCCTGGACGGCAAGGAGTGTACCGCCACCGTCAACTACATGGCGGTGCGCGAGTCGTACGCCACCTGGAAGGCGACCAAGGAAACGGGGCAGTATGATGCCAAGACGTTTGAAGTGCGGGCGATCCCCGACCAGTGTGTGGAGGGACTTCGTCCCGGAATGACCGCCATCATCAAAAGATAAAACGCCATGTGGAAGTACGTCAAGGCGGTGGCCCTTCGGGAGTTGCGGATCTGGGCACAGCGCCCCATCTACTTTGTGGGGTCGCTGGGGGTGATTCTGTTCGGGAGCATCTTTTTCCTCACCTTTTTCAAGGCGGGCCTTCCTTCGAAACTGCCCATCGGGGTGGTGGACTATGACCGGTCGTCCCTTTCCCGCAACTTCACCCGTCAGCTGGATGCCACGCAACTGGGTGAGGTGGTACGTTTCGACGATTTCCGCACCGCGCGGGAGGCCATGCAGCGCGGCGAAGTCACCTCCGTATGCGTGATCCCCGACAACTTTTCCGCCGACATTCAGGCTTTCCGCCGGCCCACCTTCACCTTCTACGTCAACGGGCTCTATTTCGTGGGCGGCTCCCTTGCCTATCAGGACATCCTCACCATGATCAACCTGACATCGGGGGCCGTGCAGAAACAGGTTCTCACGGCAAAAGGTGTGAGCGAGCACGACATGATGGGGCGGCTCCGTCCCGTCAACATCGACGTGCACCGCATCGGCAACCCGATGACCAACTATGGGGTCTATCTCAACAACCTGCTTCTGCCGGGGCTTTTGCAAATGATAATTATCCTTGTCACCATTTACGCCTTCGGCACCGAGCTGAAATACAGCACTTCACGCTATCTGATGGAAACGGCGGGAGGTTCCATCCTCCATGCTGTATCGGGCAAACTCTTGGTTTACACCCTCTATTTCACAGCCATCGGCTTGTCAATGATTCTTTTGTTATACAGCTGGTTAGAATATCCTTTGGCTGGTTCCATTTGGAATATGTTCCTCGATATGTTCCTGATGATTCTCGCCTGTGAATCGGTGGCGCTCACCATCGTGGGATTGATTCCCGTCTGCCGGTTCGCCATCAGCATCGGTGCTTTGTATAGCGTGCTGGGCTTCTCGCTGGCGGGATTCACCCTGCCGGTGGAGGCGATGCTGCCGTTCCTGCAAGGCATCTCCACCATTTTCCCATTACGGCACTACTACCTTTTCTATGTTCAGGAGGCGATGTTCGCCAGCGGATTTGCCGGCTGGTACCAGGAAGCCATACATCTGCTGTTGTTCCTGTTCCTTCCCGTTTTCATCCTAAAGCGGCTGGAAAATGCCTATATCAATATGGATTACCCCAAAAAATGAAAGACGATGAAGACCATTTCCGATATCAAGCGTTTCATAAAACAATGGTGGAAGGATTTCTGGGGAATCTGCTGTCATGAGTGGAAGCTGATTGCCCATGACGGTGGCGTGCTCATCATCTTCACCATCGGGGCGTTGGGCTATCCGTTGCTTTACAACCTCATGTACTACAACGGGGTTTTAGAGAACGTGGCGGTGGCCGTGGTCGATGACGCCAACTGTGCCGAAAGTCGCCGCTACATCCGCGAGGTGGACGCGACGCGGGAACTGGAAATCGCCTGCCATTGCGCCACCATGGAGGAGGCCGAACAGTTGTTCCAACAACGGAAGGTGAACGGGATCATCTATTTCCCAAAAGATTTCGGACAAAAACTGGCGAGGATGGAGACCGCAACTCTTTCCATCTATGCCGACATGAGCAGTTTCCTTTACTACAAGAACCTGATGATGGGAGCCAACTTCGTGATGCTGCATGAAATCGGCAAAATACAGATTGAGCGGTATGCCTCGGCGGGATTCACCGAGGAGCAAAGCATGCAACTGGTGTCGGCGATTCCCTACGAGGAGAACAATCCCTACAACCGCACCTTCTCCTACACCATCTTTTTCCTGTCGGCGGCACTGCTGATGGTGGTGCAACAGACGATGTTCTACGGGATGTCGATGCTGGCGGGGACACAGCGCGAGGAACACCACAGCTTCGCGCGCCTGCCCAGCCAGCTTGAAGGCGCAGGCATCAACCGTGTGGTGTTAGGCCGCGGCTTCGCCTACGGACTACTCTATGTCGCAATCGGAATGTACATCGCCTTCATTGTGCCCGCCCTTTTCGACTTCCCGCAGCGGGGCAGTTTTTGGGACATTCTCGTATTGCTGCTGTTCTTCATCACCGACTGTGTCTTCTTCTGCTCCACATGGAGTTCGTTTATCACGCGGCGCGAAACCGTCTTCATCCTGTTGCTGATGATGTCGCCGGTGGCGATGTTCCTCACAGGTTTTTCGTGGCCGACGACCTCCTTCCCCTTCTTCTGGAAATGCTTCTCCTACCTGCTGCCGTCCACCTTTGGCTGTCAGGCATTCATCAACCTCAACACGGCGGGCGGCGATCTCTCCACCATCCAGCCGCAAATCATCGCCATGACCATACAAGGCACACTCTACTACCTGACTGCCTGTTTAGCCGTATTTGCAGAAAATCGCTTCATTCACAGCGAGAAAGTGCAAAGAATCAAAGCGAAGAGGAAGGCAGTCCTGCGCCGGCTTGACACCAAGGTGAAGATTACAGAAAACAATGAATAGCGTTGAATTCCTGTAAGTGAGAGGGTTATTCAGTCGTTTTTTGTATCTGATATTTGAAAAAATCGTACTTTTGCAAACCAATAAATAATAACAAAGCATGAGTTTTTCAGCTGAAAACAAAATCCATTTCGACAACGACTATATGGCAGGTGCGCATCCTGAAGTGATGCGTCGGCTGGTGGAAACCAATCTGGATTGTTCGATTGGATATGGTTTGGATGACTACAGCAAGGCCGCCCGCGAGTTGATCCGGCAGGCCTGCGACGCCCCGCACGCCCTCGTGCAGTTTCTGGTGGGCGGCACCCAGACCAACGCCACCGTCATCGACGCGCTGCTCCGTCGGCACGAGGGCGTGCTCGCAGCCATGACAGCTCATGTCAACGTGCACGAAAGCGGCGCCATAGAGCATAGTGGCCACAAGGTGCTCACCCTGCCCTCGCACCAAGGGAAGGTAGCCCTCAGCGACGTGGAGAAGCACGTCACAACATTCTATCAGGATGATACTTACGAGCACATGGTGGCGCCCGGCATGCTGTACATTACCCAGCCCACGGAGCTCGGCACCCTGTACAGTCTGTCGGAGCTGGAGGCGCTGAGCCGCTTCTGCCACGCGCACCACATCCCGCTCTACCTCGACGGTGCCCGCCTCGGCTATGCACTGGCATCTCCCGCGGCCGACTTCACCTTGGCCGACATCGCCCGCCTCTGCGATGTGTTCTACATTGGCGGCACCAAGTGCGGCTGTATGTTCGGCGAGGCGGTGGTGGCCCCTGATCCGGAGCGGCTGCCCCACTTCTTCCCGTTGGTGAAGCAGCATGGCGCGCTGTTGGCCAAAGGCCGTCTGCAAGGGGTGCAGTTTGCCACCCTTTTCACCGACAACCTGTACGTCAATATCGCCCGCCAGGCGGTGGAGTTGGCCTTGCAGCTGCGGAACACCTTTGAGGAGCTGGGCTACACGGTGGCGGTGGATTCTCCCACCAACCAGCAGTTTTTCACCCTTCCGAATGCCGTGGTGGATGCTCTGCTGGAAGTGGCCACCTTCGAATACTGGGGACCGCGCGGCGAAACCGAAAGCACCGTCCGTTTCGTCACCAGCTGGTCCACACAACCTGAGGAGGTTCACGCATTGCAAAAGGCCCTCATAGAAGCAGTATAAAAAACAAAGTTTTAGTTTCCTGCCAGTTTATGAGCCTTGAAGCCGAAGAAAATCAAATAGCTATAAGCCAAAACAGGAATAAAGAAAGAGTAGTGGTAGCCGCCTAACAGGTCTGCCACCCAAGCTTGTATTTGGGGCAGAATTGCGCCACCGAGGATAGCCATCACCAGCAGCGAGGAACCTTGCGACTTGTATTTCCCCAGATTGGCAATGGCTCCCGAAAATATATTGGCCCACATCACAGAATTGAAAAGTCCTGTACCCACCAGGAACCAGAGCGTAGAGTAGCCCGAAACCGCCATGGCTGCCACAAGGAAAATGATATTCACGCCTGCGAAAATGCCGATGATACGCATGGATTGCGACCTTCCCACCATGAAAGCCAAGATGTTCAGTCCAATAAACAAGAGGTAGGGAAGCATATCCTTGGGCACAAAGGTGTCGGGATGCAGGATATAGTTGATGCCCATCAACACACCAAAAGTGAGCAGTGCCACAACAGTCATCAGGCCGTACTTAAAGAAACTGTTACGATACTGTATCAGGGAGAGGGAGCCCAAAAAACGACCGATCATCAAGCCGCCCCAATAGAAGGCTAGATAGTTTCTCGCGCTTTGTTCTTGTTCCGACATGGACGGAATCAATTCCTTGGCACAGCTGATAAAGCTGCTTCCCACGCTCACCTCTGCACCGACATAGCAGAAGATGGCTGCAATGCCCAGCAGAAGGGTAGGGTCCTTGAGTGCGGATCCTCCCCGTTCTATCTTCTCCTCATTCTGGAAATAGGGCAGCGGCACAAGGACGATGACCAATGCCACCAGCAGGAACATACCGCAAAAAATCAGGTATGGGATATGGATATGGGCGGCGTCTCCGAGTTTGGCGAGCAGCAATCCGCCGAGCATCGGAGCCAATACGGTGCCGAGGGAGTTGAATGCCTGCGACAGATTGAGCCGTCCCGAGGCCCCTTCCGGCGCACCCAGGATGGTTACATACGGATTGGCGGCAATCTGCAAGATTGTAACTCCCAGACCGATAATAAAAAGTCCCGCCAAAAACAGCGGATAGAGCATCAAAATGGAAGCAGGGTAGAACAGCAGGCAGCCGACCGCTGACAGCAGCAGTCCGGATACGATGCCTTTCTTGTAGCCAATCCTGTTGATCGGATCACCTGAAACGACAGAAACGATAAAATAGATCAGCGAGCCTACGAAATAGGCACCGAAGAAGCAGAATTCCACGAACATAGAACCCGCGCGAGACAAGTGGAACATCTCCTTCAGTTGGGGAATCAGGATGTCATTCATACAAGTAATAAAGCCCCACATGAAGAAAAGTGCGATGATGGCGGCAAAAGAAATGGCAAAACTAGTTTTTCTCATAACTTATCCGTAAAAAATTCGTGGCAAAAGTACATTAAAATTTCGTAATTTTGTCGCCTTGAAAAAAGGACTGCATTTACAGGAACATTTACAGCAAACACACAAAGGAAAATGGCAAGTGAGAATTTTATTGATTTGGTGAGAATCTTCTGTCGGTCAGGCAATGGCGGAGCCGGATCCGCGCACTTGGCGCGCACCGCACAGGACCCGAAAGCCGGGCCTGACGGGGGCGACGGAGGCAAAGGCGGGGATGTCATCTTGAAAGGCAACCGCAACCTGTGGACATTGCTGCATCTTCGCTACACCAAGCACATCTTCGCGGAGGACGGCGGCAACGGATCGGCCAACCTCTGCTTTGGAAAAAACGGGAAAAACGCCGTCATTGAAGTTCCTCTGGGCACCATAGCCAAGGACAGCGAAAGTGGGGAAATCATGGGAGAGGTGCTGGAAGACGGCCAGGAGGTTGTCATCATGAAAGGAGGACGTGGCGGTCAGGGAAACGTGCATTTCAAGAGTGCCACGCGGCAAACCCCGCGTTTTGCACAGCCCGGCGAAGAGGGCTACGAACTTTGGGTGTCGCTGGAACTGAAAGTGCTGGCTGATGTGGGACTGGTGGGTTTCCCCAATGCGGGCAAGTCCACCCTCATCTCCGTGCTCTCCAACGCCAAGCCCAAAATCGCCGACTACCCCTTCACCACGCTGAAGCCCAACCTCGGCATGGTGGCCTACCGAGGATACCAGTCGTTTGTCATCGCCGACATCCCCGGCATCATTGAAGGAGCCTCCGAAGGCAAGGGTATCGGTCTGCGGTTTCTACGGCACATTGAGCGAAACTCCATCCTGCTCTTCCTCATCCCTGTCATCAGCGAAAACATCCAGAAAGAGTACAACATCCTTGTCAACGAACTGAAAGCCTACAATCCAGAACTTTTAGACAAAGAACAAATCATCGCCATCACCAAGTGCGACCTGATGCCGGAAGAGGAAATCGGCAAACTGAAAAAAAAGCTCAAGCTCCCCGCCCCTACCCTTTTCATCTCTTCCCACGCACAGAAAAATCTCACCCAACTCAAGGACATGCTCTGGGAAGCATTGAACAAAAAATAGAACCATCATATTATTAATTATACATATATAATAAAAAGAAAATGATAGCAGACGACATCAAAGATTTGTCCAAAAGGCTCAGTGAGCTAAGGAGGTGCCTTTGACATTGATGGAAAAAGGACAGAAGTATCTGAAAAAGAAGAGATAACGCACCAAGCCGACTTTTGGGATGACCCCAAGAAAGCTGAAAAGATATTCAAGGAGATCAGTTTGACCAAATCCTGGATCACCGATTTTGAAAAGGCGGAAGAGAAATTCGACGAACTCACAGTCACCAACGAATTCATGGAATCGGGGGATGCCACTGTGGAAGAGGTGGAAGTGGCCTATCGTGCGGCGTTAAAATCCATTGAGAAGTTGGAATTCCGCAATATGATGCGCAATGAGGAGGACTCGTTGAACGCCATCCTGACCATCAATTCCGGAGCGGGCGGCACGGAAAGCTGCGATTGGGCGGAGATGCTGCTCCGCATGTACATCCGTTGGGCAGAACGCAACAAATTTACTGTCAAAGAGATTGACCGACAAGAGGGTGATGTGGCCGGCATCAAGTCGGCGACCATTGAGCTGGACGGCCCCTACGCCTACGGCAACCTCAAAAGCGAAAGCGGCGTGCACCGGCTGGTGCGCCTTTCCCCTTTTGACTCCGCCAACCGCCGCCACACCTCATTTGCTTCCGTATATGCCTACCCCATTGTGAACGAGGACATCAATATTGAAATCAATCCTGCGGACATCACATGGGACACCTACCGCAGCAGCGGCCCCGGAGGGCAGAACGTCAACAAAGTGGAGACGGCCGTCCGTTTGCACCATGCTCCCACCGGCATCGTCATTGAATGTCAGGAGACCCGCTTCCAGGCGCAAAACCGCGAAAAGGCTCTCCAGATGTTGAAGTCGCAGTTGTACCAGATAGAGTTGGAAAAGAAGCGTGAAAAGCTATCGGAAATCGAGAGCAGCAAAAAGCGCATTGAATGGGGCTCTCAAATAAGGAGTTACGTCATGCACCCCTACAAAATGGTCAAAGATTTGCGCACACAGGTGGAAACTTCCAACGTGACGGCAGTGATGGACGGGGACCTGGATGACTTCATCAAGGCGTATCTGATGGCGTTTGGAGGTTAAAAAGCGCAAATGGCTGAAAATCCGATATTTTTGAAATTAACAAGATTTTAACTGTTAAAATTTTGTTGAAAAAATGCCGCAAACCCGCATTTTTCTATATACAAAGATTTTTAAAATCAAAGCGAAAAATCGTTTTTTTCTAAACTTTTTTTTGTTCATTTTTGCAGCATCAAAATAAGGCGGGGAACGCATGAACAACCCACTTATTTCAAGAGACTTAATATTTTTAAACTTTACAATAAACGATTATGGCACCAAAATCGACTCAAGACCATCTCTCTGTATGGAAAAACTGTTTGGAATTCATCCGCGACAATGTATCGGAAAACACATTCAAGATGTGGTTTGCACCCATCGAAGCAGTCAGTCTGGCGGATGATGCGCTGACAGTGAAGTTGCCGGGGTATGTATATTATGAATGGTTGGAGAAGAATGCCACAAAGCTGATGAAAACTGCGATACGGAAGGAATTAGGTGCCAACGGACGGTTGAAATACAATGTCCCCATGGCGGATCCGGTGTCCATCACATTGCCATCCACGCAGGTGCAGCAGACGGCCAATCCTCCGAGGAGACATGCCAACCCCTACGAGGTACCTGGCAACATGCCGAATCCGGACATCATACCGGGAGTCAAGCCGATAGAGATTCCCAGCAACCTGATAGGCACACTCAACTTTGAGAACTTTGTACAGGGCGAGTGCAACCAGTTTGCCCGTGTGGCCGGTCTGACCATTGCGCAATCCACCCCCGGCTCCACGCCATACAATCCCTTCTTCATCTACTCCAACACCGGATTGGGCAAAACCCATCTGGCCAATGCCATCGGACTGGAAATCAAGTCCAACTTCCCCGAGAAGGTGGTGCTTTACGTCAACTCCGACCTTTTCACGCAACAATACGGGGAGGCAAGCCGCAGCGGAAACCGCAATGACTTCATCTACTTTTACCAGAATGTGGATGTGCTTATCATTGATGACATCCAGTTCTTAGCCAACAAAGAGAAGACCCAGGAAGCCTTCTTCCACATCTTCAATTATCTGCAACAAAGGAAGAAACAGATCATCATCACTGCTGACAAATCACCCGCGGAAATCACCGGTTTCGAGGCGCGTGTGCTGGCCCGTTTCAAATGGAGCCTGGTGGCGGAATTGGGCACACCCGATTTGGAGACGCGCATTGCCATCCTCAAGAAAAAACTGGAAAACAATGGTATAGAATTCCCCAAAGAGGTCATTGAGTACATTGCCCTGCGCGTGACTGCCAACGTGCGCGAGTTGGAAGGAGCCATGATCGCCATCCTGGCCCAGGCATCCATCAACCACAAGGAGATCACCATTGACTTGGCCAAGGACATGATTGACAAGTATGTCAAGAGCACTGCGCGCGAAATCTCCGTGGAATACATCCAAAAAATCGTGGCCGACCATTTCAACATTGCAGTGGACACCATCAACACGAGCACCCGCCGCCGGGAGATTGCGCAGCCCCGCCAGATCTGCATGTACTTCGCGCACAAATACACCAAGCTTCCTCTCAGCACCATCGGCAAGAACTGCGGAAACAAGGATCACGCCACCGTGCTCCACGCCTGCCGCGTCATCAGCGACCTGTACGAGACCGACAAGAAGATGCGCATTGACATTGACGAGATTGACAAAAAAATGAAACTGTAGCCATGAAGAGAACCGCCGCCCTGATCGCTGTCACGCTGGCATTGTCTGCACTGGCACTTGCCTCCTGCGCACCGAAAATCATCGGTCCCCGCCCCCATCGCAGAGACAGGCACTGCGGCTGCGAATACAAAACGCCTGACACTTGCCGCACGCAACAGTTTCTATTAACCGAACACTCAAACCATTAGCATGAACCAAAAGAAGGTTTTTTCTGAAATACAGCACTATTTCTTTATTACCCTCGGTCTGGCCATTTTCGCATTTGGCTGGACGGCCTTTTTGCTTCCCCACCACGTGACCGGAGGCGGAATCAGCGGTATCGCTGCTATCATTTACTTCGCTACCGACACCATCCCTGTAGGACCTACCACATTGGTACTCAACCTGATTCTGGTATCCATTGCCTGGAAGGTGCTGGGGCGCAGGTTCTGTATTGACACCCTGCTATGCTCCTTCATCCTTTCCGCCTTCATGTCCATTGGACAGATGATTTTCAAAACCGCCTTGGTTCCTGAAGACCCGTTCATGTGTGCCATCATCGGAGCGGCGCTGGCCGGCGCGGGGGTCGGCATTGCCCTCAACAACGGAGGAAATACCGGCGGCACAGACATCATCGTGCTGATGATGGCCAAGTACCGGAACATCTCCTATGGGCGCACCTCCCTCTATCTCAACATCCTCATCGTTTTGTCCTCCTACTTCTCCGTCCATGACCCAGTGAAGCTCGTGTACAGCGTGGTGGTCATGTTCGCCTACATCATCATCTCCGACCTCGTCATTGACGGATACCGGCAGACTTTCCAGTTTCTGGTGTTCTCCTCCAAAAACCGCGAGATTGCGGACCGCATCAACAAAGAATTGCACCGCGGAGCCACCTTCCTCAAAGGGGTGGGCAGCTACAACCGACAAGACACAGAAGTGCTGCTCATCATTGCGCACCGCACCGACAAAGTGGCCATCACCCGCATCATCAAGGAGGTGGATGACACGGCCTTCATTTCCGTATCCAAGACACAGAGCGTGTTCGGAAAAAATTTTGACAAAATCAAACTATAATTCGCGCTTGGCGCGACTGGTCGTTACAAGGTACACACCAGCCAAAATCAGCACCAGCGCCACCGGCTTGTTCCAAGTGAAAATATCCTGTCCTACCGCGATGGCCACACATGCGGTCACCACGGGTTGGAGGTTACTGTACATGCTCACCGTGGTCGGACGCAGCGAACGCAGTGACAACGGCAACAGGAAGTAGGAGACGATGGTGGCAAAGACCAGCACCGCAAGCAGATTCAGATAGGCTGACACTGGTGCCGTGCCGTAAAGCATCGGACAGCTGGCCGTCGAAAGGAATGGCCACGCCGCCGGCACACATATCACACTGCCTATCAAAAACATCCACTTCATTATCGTTATCGGACTATATTTTCGGGATATAGTTCTCGTAATCAGCAGATATCCAGCATAAAAGAGAATATTCACAAAACAGAGCAGCAATCCCAACGGAGAGGCATTGGCATCATTTCCAAAAGAAAAGAGGACAATCATCAGGGCACCGCAAATACCCACAAACACGCCGGCACATTTTCTGAACGAAACCGGTTCTTTTAAGAAAATTGCAGCCAACACCATTACCACCAACGGGCTGGTAGCGGAGACCAGAGAAACATAACTCGGTGATGTATAGCGGAAAGCATAACCAAAAGCCAACAAGGTTCCCGCAAGTACTACCGCACCGAAAAAGAATTTCTTTCTGTCTTGAGGCTCCACCCTCTCCCTTTTGACACAGAGCGAAAGCAGCCAAAAAACCAGGCCTCCGAACAGCATCCGAACCGCCGTGAAGACCTCCGGGGAGATGTACTCCGGCACCACGGCTTTTGAGCAATTCGGATTGATTCCGAAGATGACATAGACAGCCAACGCTGCCAGATGCCCGCCCCATTTGTATCTTTCAGCATTCATCGCCTTACAGACTATCTTCCTTCAATCCAGACCTTACGGCTGATTCGGGCACTTCCCATCTCCAATCTGACCACATAAACACCAGGAGCCACATTCAGCTCAAAACTCATGTCTGATGTACTTCCAGCCGTACGGAGAATCCTACGTCCTGTCACATCAAAGATTTCCACCACCCTAATGTCAGCACCCGATTCATTGCGAACAAAGACCGTTTGTCCGGAAGAATGAATATTCACCTGCAACTCTTCTGATTCCGGAACTCCCACAGTGGAGAAGTGTGCCACTATTGTATGGTTATCCTGAATATTTTCAAATGTATAGGAGGAAACGCTTCCCACATCTTCGCCATCCACCTCCACAGAAACAATCCGGTAACCCGGGAATGGCATGATGGTGAACGTCACCGTATCCCCTGCTGGATAGAAATGCGCACCATACGGCGTAATCTGCCCAGCATCAATTGGATCCACCGTGGAAGTAATGGCGTACTCATACACCGCAAAAATCACCTCTATCGTATGGTTTTGGTCCACCACATCAAAAGTGTAGGTACTGTCGGCCGGCGTACCCAGACTGACCCCGTCAATAATCAGCTCCTGCGTAAACCAACCCTCCGCCGGATGGAAAGTATATGTCAGGCTGGAGTTGCACGGCACCCACGTAGTGTCTGACGGTGTGACTGTCCCATTCCCTTGGGCAGAAGCCACAACGTACATCTGATTGGAGCTCATATAGGCAGTAATCATATAATCCTCTTGCACATTGAACAAATACACACTGTCTGTCAAGGGCAGGTGCTGTCCATTCACCATTACAGAATCCAAATGGTAGCAGTCAAACATGGGAATTTCCATCACTGTATCCGTACCGCATGGAATGTGCAAAAGTACACCATATACATAATCTCCATCCAGATAGACAGAAGCCATGGCTACATACTCCATGATGGAGAAATAGGCTGTCAATGCGCTGTCACCATGAATATTCGCGAAAGTGTAAGTATCCACCGCACCTACATTCACTCCATTCACCACCACGGAATCCACCTCATAGCACTCTTCCGCCGTGATGGCCACGGTCACGTCGCTGCCGTAAGCCACCACCGTGTCGGCCGGGCTCACGCTGCCGCCGAAACCGTTAGTGGCGGTCACATGGTAGGTATATTGGGCAAACTGCACCTCCACGGTGTGAGTGCCCCGCACGTCGTTCAGTGTAAACTCTGCACTGGCCGGCTGGGTTTCCCCATCCACCAGCCATCCGCTCACGTAGTAGCCCTCCTCCGGCGTGGCCGTGAAGGTCTGGCTTTCGCCGCACAGCACCTCCACCTCTCCGGTCGGGCTGATGCTTCCGCCCACACCCGCCTGCGCTGTCACCGTGT
>JAFZWE010000026.1 GCA_017617445.1 Bacteroidales bacterium
ACCACTTTCATCAACAAAGAGTGCGGTTTGAAGGGCGTTTCTGGCAAGGGCGTTGACATGCGCGACATCCGTGCCGGCAAAGAGGCAGGCGATATGCGTTCCACCTACGCTTTCGACATGTTCTCCTACAGAGTGAAGAAATACATCGGTGCTTACGCAGCAGCCATGGGCGGTGTAGATGTCATCCTGTTCACTGGCGGTATCGGCGAGAACGCCTTCTTCCAGAGAGAGCCCATCTGCGAAGGTCTTGAGTTCCTCGGCGCCAAACTCGATAAAGAGAAGAACAAGACCGTCATCGGCGACGACGCCATCATCTCCACTCCCGACTCCAAGGTGAAAATCGTGGTGGTGGCCACCAACGAAGAACTGGTCATCGCTACCGATACCTACAACATTGCTACAGGCAAAAATCTTTAATTCAATAATTTAAGCCGGAACTCATTGCGGTTCCGGCTTTCTTAATACACGTACAATGAAAATTTTGACTATAGAAAACTTGCAAGGCTGTTCCTATGAAGCTTTGGGGATTGTCAGCGGCAGTACGATCCAGACCAAGAACGTATTCAGCGATTTTGGTCAGTCGTTGAAAAACATAGTCGGAGGCGAACTGAAATCATATACCGAAATGATGGAGAGGGCCCGTATGCAGGCTACCGACCGGATGATCGCCCAAGCGGAAACTTTGCACGCCGATGCTATCATTGGTGTCCGTTTTACGACTTCTGCCATCATGGCACAGGCGGCGGAGGTTTTGGTTTATGGTACAGCCATACGCTTTAAATAGCTTTCCATTAGTGTGATATAAAAAAAGAAGGGGACGGCTGATGAAAACCGTCCCCTTCTTTTTACCATCTGCCGTCAAACTTGGTCCAGATGAAGTCCCCTAACTCCCAGGCTTTGTTTAGTGTGTTGATGCATTGAGTATTTGTGTAGTTGGTGAGGAAGGCTTTGGCCTCTTCGGGAGATTTTTTAAGCATTTCAGTGGCTTTGCTTTCAATTTCTTTTTGTTGGTTAAAGAAGTCCTGTTGCATGGGATTCCATACCGCGTCAATCACGGGGTGCATGTCTCCCCACCGTTGGCAGGCGATGGTTCCCAAGCGATTGAAACCCCACCAAGCGGCATTTCTGCTGAACCCGGTTTCCCGTCCGCAAGTCTGGTACTCCACCGGTAGTTCGGTGACATTGGCATAGATGGGTACGTAGATGGAGGAGGCCACATTGTCCAAAGCAAACCAGCACAAGGCGCCCACTTCGTCGGGCAAGTCGGCACGGCATTGGAGAATGGTGGCATATACGGTGAACCAGACTGCAATGTTGCGTTCGCCATGTGCGTGCCAGCCGCCATTGACCTTGTGCAATTTCAGCTCATCACTTTTCATGAAGGGGTTGGCGAGGGGAGAGATGACGGATTTGCCGTTATTGTCGGCTACAGTGATGTTTTTCCGCATATCGTATTCGGTGCCTTCGTAGTAGTCTTTGAACACGCGCACCATGTCTGACAAGGTGACCAGAGAGTCGGGTTTGACGGAAAAGGGGTAGTTTTCTGCGTTGGGGTCCAATTTCAGGGAGGGCGCCAGCAGGTCAAACACGCGCCACTCGCGGCGGCGGCAGGCCAGGGACATGCGGCTATCCGGTGCGTAGGCGTAGGCAAAGCGGAAGGTTTCCTTTTTCTTGTCGTACCAGCCATTCTCTTCAGCCACGCTGTACACGTTGTCGGATGCCATGAAAAAGTCTTTGTTTTTCAGGTCTATTTCACGAATGGTGGAAGCGTTGGCATTGACGGCGATGTGGTCGTCGGGTACGCGCTGGGCTGCCCAAACGGCTCCGACTTTCCCTTTCCCCGGGCCGACAATCTCCAAGTGCCACACTTCGTTCTTGTCAGCGATGGTCAGGCATTCTCCGCCATCATTCCATCCATATTCTTTAAGCAGTTCGCCGGCGGTGCGGATGGCCTCGCGGGCGGTGGTGCATCGTTGCAACATCAGTGCGCACAGCATCGGGCAGTCAATGAGCCCAAGGTCTGATTTCAGTTCGGCACGGCCGCCAAAGGTGGATTCTCCAATGGCCAACTGGTGCTCGTTCATACACGGATAAGCTGTGTTCAGGTATTGGTAGGTGTGCGCTACTTGTGGAATTTGTCCGGTAGGCTCGTAGGTGTAGCTTGGCATGGGTGCTGCATTCGCGGGCGCCGCCTTGCGCTTGTAAAGCGTCATCGTTTCGCCTTTGGCATGGTCTTCAGCTTTGGCAACCAGCATATTGGTACGGCTGCGTCCGCTGTCATCCGTGTGCGAGGTCATCACGGAACCATCCGCTGATGCCTTCTTGCCCACGGTTATGGTGGTGCATTCCATTTTGTTGGTTTCATCTTCCCAGCTTGTCTGTGCAAAAAGGGCACAAGAAAGCAGCGAAAGGGTAAGGGTGAGGATTTTTTTCATCATGCTAAATTTTATTGTTTTTCAAAAAAAGAATCATCAAAGTTGATCAGGTAAACCTGCTGGGTGGCACGGGTGAGTGCGGTATAGAGCCAGCGGAAATAAGAGCGGTCCATCATCCCATCCCGGATGATGCCTTGATCCAGCAACACCACCGGCCACTGCCCGCCTTGTGTTTTGTGGCAGGTCAAGGCATAGGAAAACTTGATCTGCACCGCGTTAAAAAAAGGATCCTCTTTCATCTTTTCGTAGCGCTCCTTTTTTGTCGGCAGATCCATATAGTCTTCATATACAGCATTGAACAATTTGTTCGTCTCCTCTTGGCTCAAAGAGGGACCTTCACAGTCCAAGCTGTCCAATATGATTTTGAGGTCAATGCTGTCATGATTGGGGTAGTCGCACAGCCTTGCGGTGACATCCGCGAAATGGAATCCGTAGAGTTCTTGTATTTTGTTGATGGACTGGATTTCCATCTGGTCCCCATTGGCGATGAACCCCACTTCTGCATCATCCTTGACCCAGTAGTAGTTGTTTTTGACCGCAATGACAAGGTCTCCGGCAGAAAGCTGTTCTTCGCGGTAAAGAATGCGGTGTCGGATTTCCTGATTATACAGGTATGCGCGCTTGTTGGAGTAGGTGATGGCCACAATGTCATCTGGCTCGTAGCGGGCATAGAGTGTGTTCAGCAGTTCTTCAAGTTCTCCGCCGTTAATCCGTTGGAAATCTTGAAAGAGGGGCGCACTGAAGATGGGGCAGGTGAAATCGTCGGCCTGCATCTTTCTGCGGAGGAGGGAGGCGTTGTGCAGGATGCCAGACTGGTTTGACTGCCGGGTTACGTCGGTGAGGGTGGCGCATCCCGCGTTCAGGGAGAAGTTGTGCTGGATATATTCAATGTCAAGTGCTGGACTCTCCTCAAAATGCACGGGCGGGAGCTGAGCATCGTCTCCCACCAGAAGCAGTTGGCAGTTCCTGCCTTCAAAAACATAGGAGAAGAGGTCATCCATCAAGCTGTGATGGCCGAAAATGGGTGAATCGGTCATCCCGTCTGCGATCATAGATGCTTCATCCACAATAAATAAAGTGTTGTACAATCGGTTGGGCCTTCTGGAAAAAACATTTTTCTCCTCTTTGTTCTGGACCCAGTACAGACATTTGTGGATGGTGTACGCTTTCTGCCCCGAATAGACGGAAAACACCTTGGCAGATCTTCCGGTAGGGGCCAGCAGGATACAGTTTTTGCGGAACATTTTCAATGTGCGGACAAGCGCGCTGACCAGCGTGGTTTTTCCTGTTCCGGCATACCCATTAAGGATGAAAAGATGGTTTTCTGAAGGCTGGACCACAAAATTTGTAAGGGCCAGCAAGGCTTTTTCCTGCGAGGAGGTGAGTTCAAAGGGAATCTGTCTCCGAAAGACTTCGGCAAACTGGGGGTTAAAAAGCATGACCGATACCAAAGATGAGATTGACAGATCTGTTGAGTTCCTTCTTCCCGCTTTCTGGATTCTGTGTCACTCCAATCCACTGGTTGCCAGTGGGTTTTCCAGGATCGTAAATCGGTACTGCGGCATCCAAACGGATAATGAAGAAACTGAAGTCAAAACGCAATCCGGCGCCTACGCCGAGACCGATTTCTTTGTAGAACCGCTTGAAGCTAAATTCTGCGTTGGGCATTTCAGGATCCTTGTGAGACAGCCAGATATTTCCCGCATCCACAAAGACTCCGTATTTGATGAACTTGTAAATGGTGCCACGGTATTCCAGGTTCATTTCCAACTTGATATCCCCGGTACGGATGTCGTTCACCAGTTTCTCTTCAGAGCTGTTGTAGTAACTGCCAGGACCCAAGGTGCGGTAATCCCATGCCCTCATGCTGTTGGAACCGCCCAGGTAAAAGCTTTTTTCAAAGGGCAGTGTGGTGGCATTCCATAAGGGCAGGGCCAACCCGAAATTGAAACGCATGGCCACTGAGTTTTTCTTGTTGATCAAGTGGGTGAAGCGCAGGTCAATTTCAGCCAGCTCAAAGTTACCGTATTTTTTGCCGAAAATGGTATAGTGCCCGTCGTCGTCACGCTTTGCATTTGCCATTGCACAAATGGCGGAAAGCAGCATTCCGGAGGATTCTGTCCTTAAACGAACTATGAAAGAGTTGCGTATGTCTTTGCACGGATGGGTGTAGGTCAACCCGTACTTGAAAGAGAGCAGCAGGTTGTTTTCGTATTTTGACTGGAAATCCTTGGAATAATATGACATGACCTCATAAAATTCATTTCCTTTGGGTTGGATGATGATGGAACTGAGGTCCAGCGGTGTGATGGTGTGCACCAGATTGCTGTTGTGTGACAGACTGTACACCAAGGCGAGATTGTAGATCAACCGGCGATAGAGGTAGCTGTTTTCATAATGGGCTCCTAATTTCAGGGAAGTGCCGTAGTTAGTGGCTTCAATTTTCTGTGTTTGCTTGAAAAAGAGCAGACGTCTGAAATCCATGGAGATTTCTGCACCCGCTTCCTGGTTTTCAAGTACAAAACTTGCTTTTCCTGTTTCGGATTTCTTCTTGCTCCTGATGCGGAATCCCAACCCGCCATAAACGTTCACATTGAAATATTCGGCACTTCGGAAAAGATTCTTGTTAGAGTAAGTGAGCGACAATGCCGCTTTATCGCTGCGTGCCTCGACTTCTGCCGAAAGGGAATGCAACTTGTTACGGGTCAGTTTGTAATAGGTATTCAAGTATCCCACTTTGTTGATGGTGTCCCTTTCGTCTGTGGCTTCTTGTATGGAAATGTCAATATAACTGAAGTTCTTGAGGTCGTTGAGCTTTTTTCTGGAACGGTTGATGAGGGTTTGTGAATAGGGAACCCCGCTTTTGGTGAGGATGTTGTCCACCAGAATACGGGGGCGGATGTCTCGCACCGGCATGTCTTTGGCATGTTTTGGGTATTCCGCTCTGTTGACGGAGTGGATCACGTACTTGGTATTGTCGTTGCGGCCGCGGTGATGGGTGTTGGGAATCAGCTTTGCAGTATCCTGGGGATGGTAGTTGGGGTATATGTTTACATCTTTGAAATAAAACTTGTAGGCGTGTCGCTCTCGAAGCACATCATCTGTAATTCGGTTGAAATTGACATAGATGTTGACTTCCAGTGTTTTATGATTTTTTTTGTCCAGATGGCTGGATGCGTCAATGGTGTCAATTTTGAAGGATACAATATCGTTGGAAACATAATAGTACCCTTGGTCACGGATGGTGTTGACCATTCGGTTGCGTTCCTCCAGCAGGGTTTCAGCGTTGTATTTCTCACCCACTTTGATCAGTGTGTTGACGGTGTCCTGCAGGATGATTTTCTTGTATTCGCTGATATCGATGTTGTATGATATTTTGCGGATGTAATAGGGCTCGCCAGCGCGTACAAAATAGGTGATCTCCGCCTTGTGCCTTTTCGGATGCATCTTGGTGGGATCCTTGTATTTGACACTGTCCCAAGCTTCTGCATCAAAATAGCCCCAGTTGCTCATGGCGGTCTTGATTTGGTTCAAAGAATAGGTGATCATGTTGGTGTCCAGCAGCACCGGTATCTCGCCGGCATCACGCCGTTTCTGCATGAACTTGGTGTCTTTGATCACGTTTCCTGCAGAATCCACTTTGGGGAGGTTGTTCACGTAGCTCCACGCTTTGAGAGGGAAAACATCCAGGAATTTTTTGTTTGTGGTGGGGCGAACCATGTAATACAGGTCATCAAATTCCACACTCTTGTTATCCACCACTTTTACCGTATTCTTCGTCAGCATGTACTCTCCATCCGACAGGTGCCGGGAGGGGTTGCAGGCAGCCAGAATGAGGCATAAAAACAGTGGGAAGAGTGGTCTTAGGCGCATATTATCTCATATCGTTAATTTCAACACCGGGGTATTGGGCAGGATCGAATTTAAAGGTGCCCTCGCTGATGGCGGCATTGGTGACAAATGTGTCAAAATAGTAAGTATATACAGTGTTGTCTTTTTCGTAAATGGAGGTGCGCAAAATCTCTTCCTTGTTCTTATCGATAACCAAGCGGATTTTGTAATACGACTGACCCGTCTTCGGGGTGAGGTCAATGATGACGACCGCTTTGTTCTTTTCCACATCCTCACGGATCAGTTTGGCAGTGAACTCTTTTTGCCAGTTGGCTATCATCTTGGCCGGATTCAAAGCATCATCGTCAGACTCCTCATAATTGTAAATGGAGCATTCATTGGTGGATTTCTGGTAATTCCACATGGAAGTTCCATCACAGAAAAAAATCTGGTCGCTGAAAGTGATTCGGTATTTGTCTCCTTTGATGAGAGCTTTCCCTGTGGTGGCACTGAGGGTCTGCTTCTCTTTGACGGCCTTGTATGTATAGTCAATCTGCATGGTGGTGAATGCCTTGTATTTGGCCGCCAGCTTTTGCATGATGGGGGAGGCCCCGCCATCTGTATTTTGTGCCAAGACCGGAAGAGTCCCCACCAGAAGGGAAAGGAAAAGGACTACGGCTTTCCACTTTTTCCCATAAAAATAATTAAATGATGCTGTTTTCATAGTTGTACAGGATTTGTGGCATGGATTTTCGCAGACTCTCTTTCCAGTCAGGGATATCCATGTCAAGGAAACTTGCGCCTTTGGACAAATCAAAAACAGAAAAGTTTGGTCTTTGGGCTGGGGTCGGGTATTCTTTTGTGGGGATGGGGAACAGTGGGCAGTTTTTGTTGGCCAGCCGAAGTATTTCCGATGCAAATCCATGCCAGGTGGTGGCTCCCCGGTTGGAGAAATGGAACGTCTCGCTTCCCGCAATCTCCTGTCTCCGGCTGATGATTCCCAGTATGAACCGGGCCAGATCTTCTGCCAGGGTGGGGCTTCCAGTTTGGTCGTTGACCACGCGGAGACTGTCCCTGCTGTCCGCCAGCCGCAACATGGTTTTTACAAAGTTGTTCCCATAAGGGGAATAAAGCCATTCCGTACGGACAATGGCGGCATGGGCTTGGGAGCGGCGGACCGCCTGTTCTCCCGCCCACTTGGACTTGCCGTAAACCGACAATGGATGTACCGGATGGTCAGGTGTATAAGGTACTGACGATTGTCCGTCAAAAACATAGTCTGTGGAAACATGCACAAGAAAAGCACCCGTTGCCACTGCAGCCTCCGCCAGATTGGCCACCGCAGTTTCATTGAGCAGATAGGCCGTCTCCTCATCGCTTTCTGCACGGTCCACGGCTGTGTAGGCTGCCGCATTGATGACTGCATCAGGCTTTTCAGCGTGCAGCATGTCCATAACGGCCCCCTTGTGGGTGATGTCCAACTCCCCAATATCGGTGAAAACAAAGCAACAAGAATCTGTGCAGGATCTTGATATGTCTTGCAAGCTTTTGCCTAACTGTCCGTTAGCACCTGTTACGAGGATTTTTTCCGGCATTTTTTGGAGTTCAACTATTGGGCGGCAAATTTACGCCATTTTTCCGATTTTTACAGCATTCCACACTCCAAAAAAACATCTAAAGTTTGATTATTCGCTTTTGCTTGTGATTCCCTTGACTTTCAAAAGGAAGCCTGTGCCATGTACATTCTTGATTTCTATGTCGGGTTCGTAACCCTCAATGTATTTGCTGCGCTTGTTTTTGTCTTTGTTAATGTATTTTTCCTCCACCGGCTCAATGGCCAAGTAGGAGCGGAGTTTGGTGAGGAACACATCCATGCTTCTGCCGGAAGCATAGTCGTCACTGCCCCAAATTTTGCGAAGGATTTCTTCTCTCGGAACCAGATGGTTGATGTTTTCACACAGCAACCGCAACAATTCTGCCTCTTTCCGGGTAAGGGTACGGACTTTCAGCGGATGGGACAAACGCAAATTGGCATGGTCAAAGGTAAAGTTGCCAAAGGTGTAAATCTCGCCGGTGGCTTTGAAAACAGGCTTGACTTTGGCGGGTTGGCGGGTGCGGCGCAGGATGGCTGCGATGCGGAGGGTGAGTTCCTCTGTGCTGAAAGGCTTGGTGATATAGTCATCACATCCCAGCTTGAATGCACGGATTTTGTCCTCCTTTTCCGTACGTGCGGTAAGGAAAACCACAGGCACGTGTTCGTCCGTCTTGCGTATGTGGGCGAGCAGGTCAAAACCATTCATGCCGTGCATGACAATGTCAAACAAACACAAGTCAAAACGCCCTTTTTCAAATGATTCGGCAGCTTTGTCCCCTGTGCTGAAATCAGAGACGTTGTACTTCAGCGTCTCCAAATAGTCTTTCAGTACATTGCGTAGATTCTGGTTGTCTTCAACCAGCATGATTCTTCCTTTACTTTCTTTTAGTGGTACCATATTGACACTCAATTTATTATAACTTCCAAATAAAAAAATATTATTTTCTGTCACACACTTTTCGTGCCAGTGCTTTCTTCCAACGTTTTTTTTTCCAATATATTACTTTTTTTAGTATGAAAATGAGTTTTTATCACTGTTTGCCATCATAATTGTTTTTTGTGGAAAGATTTTTATTCATATCTGAGGGCGGAGATGGGATCCATGTTGGCAGCTTTCCGGGCGGGGTACCATCCGAAAAACACACCGGTGGCAGCACAAACCAGAAATGATATCCCGATGGCAGACTGGCTTACCACGTAGGGCAGGTTCATGAATTTGGAAGCCACATAGGCAATGATGAGTCCGAAAAAGATCCCGATGATTCCTCCAATCAGACTTAAAATGACGCTTTCAGAAAGGAATTGCAGCATGACATCCCGCTGTTTGGCGCCGATGGCCATGCGCAGTCCGATTTCCCTTGTGCGTTCGGTCACAGTCACATACATGATATTCATGATGCCGATGCCGCCGACAATCAAAGAGATGGAGGCGATGGCGGAAAGCAAAAGTGTAAGCACTTCTGTGATGGAACTGATGGTGGACAAAAGCTCCTGCTGGGTGCGAATGTCAAAGTCGTCTTCATCTCCCTCCTTGATATTGTGGTTGTTGCGGAGAATGTATGTGATTTCAGTCGCTGCCAGTTCAGATTCCTCTTCTGAGGTGGCAGACGCAAATATCATGTTGAAGTTGTTGCGGTTCTTGTTCCCTGCAAATCGAGTCTGTATGGTGGTGTACGGAACTAGCACAATATCATCCTGGTCCTGTCCCATCTGGTTCTGCCCTTTGGATTCCAGCACGCCAATCACCTTCAGCGGCACCCGCCCGCAACGGATGGACTTGCCAATGGGGTCTGCCCCGCTACCGAACAACTCATCCACGATGGTCTGCCCGATGACACAGACCTTGGCGTTGCTCCTTACATGCTCGTCGGTGAACATGATGCCAGAGGCCATGCCGTATTTGCGTATTTCCAAGTAATCGGGAGAGACTCCCTGCAAACTCCCACTGTGGTTTTTGGAACCGAATACCAGTTGGGCCTGCGAGGAGACAGAAGGGGAGACATATCTGACGTATTTTGTGTTTTGAAGAGATTTCAGGTCTTTTTGTGTCAATGAGTTGCCGCTTCCCACGTCCACCCCGCCACGCATCTGACGTTCGGGCATGATCATGATCATGTTGGATCCCATTGATGAGAGTTCTGAACGCACATTCTGGGTGGAACTTTGTCCCAAACTGACCATTACAATCACTGATGCAATGCCGATGATGATTCCCAGCATGGTGAGAAATGCGCGCCCCTTGTTTCGCAATAGCGCGGTAATGGATATTTTGATGAGATTGATGATTCCCATATCTTATTTTGATTCAGTTGCTTTTTTTTCTTCTATTCCGATAACTACTTCATTACCCACCGACAATCCGCTCCGAACAATTTGCCGGCTTTCATTTTCGCTTCCTTTTTCTATGGATGTGCAGATAAATGTCCGCCCCTCTTTGACCCACACCACATCGCCTGTGTTTTCGGTCTCCAGCGGCACAAACTCAAACCCTTGCCTTTGGAGTTGTCTGACAGTCTGCTCGTCAAATTGGAAGGTGCTGGCATCAGTGGGGATGGAGGGCCCGGATTCCCCGTTGATGCTGCGCCACTCCACCAAGGCGGTTCTGACAGTGCATATTCGTTCCACGGTGGTGGGTACAGGGGATGCTGGAGCGGGGGCAGGTGTGCGTTGGCAAAAGCACAACACGAGGCAGGGGAGAAGGAGCGTGGGGAATGTGCACAAAAAGGATCTCATATTTGATCGTGTTTCATGTTTTTTTCATATTCGGCTAATGCGGTGGCGGCAGATTGCTGTGTGATATTTTCATCCAGAATGATCTTGCCGTCGCGCAGTTTGACTGTACGTGTAGTGAAGGTGGCGATGTCGGGTTCGTGTGTGACGAAAGCGATGGTTTTCCCCTTGCTATGGAGTTCTTGGAAAAGGGTCATGATTTCGTAGGAGGTGCGGGTGTCCAGGTTTCCGGTGGCTTCATCGGCCAAAAGGATGACGGGATCGTTGACAATGGCTCTGGCGATGGCCACCCGCTGTTGCTGTCCGCCGGAAAGCTGGTTGGGCTGGTGGTGGATTCTGTCGGCCAACTTCACGGCTTCCAGGGCATGGAGTGCGCGCTCTTTGCGCTCTTTGGACGAGATGTCTGGGTTGTACATCAAGGGAAGCTGCACGTTGTCCAATGCCGACGTGCGCGGAAGCAGATTGTAGTTCTGGAAAACAAAGCCGATGCGCCGGTTCCTCAGTTCCGACAGCTGGTTTTTGTTCAGCGTGCTGACAGAAGTGCCGTGAATGATGTATTCGCCTGAGGTCGGGGTGTCCAGACAGCCCAGAATGTTCAACAGGGTGGATTTCCCCGAACCGCTGGTGCCCATGATGCTGACAAATTCTCCCTGGAATATCTTGAGGTTGATTCCGTTCAGGGCATGGACGGTTTCACTGCCCACTTGAAAATCGCGGTGAAGATCCCGTATTTGAATGACTTCCTGATTCTCCATAACTTAACGTTTCTTTTTCTCCGGAGGCCCCATCTTCATGAATGAGCCGCCCTCTGATTTGGGGGTGGGTCGTCCCTGCTGCACGGAGCGCACCACTTCCTCTCCCTCTTTCAACCCTTCCAGAATGATGCTTCTGGTTCCGTCGTTCAGTCCGGGTACCACCTGCCGCTGCTCGTAGGTGTTCCCGTTTTTCACCCATATTGTCTTTTTGGTGATGTCACGCAGGCTTTTAGCCTCCTCTTCTTCGCTGTTGTATAATCCCTTGAACATGATTCCTTGTTTGGCCAGAACATCTTGCACCTCTTTGTTCAAGGTGAAGTAAATGGCATCCAAGGGTACTGTCACTCCGCCTTTTTTCTCCACCGTGATGTTCACACTTGCGGTCATGCCCGGCATCAGCTTTTCTTCTGGATTCGGGGCATCAATGATGACAGTGTAGGTGACCACATTGTTGGTGACCACCGGTTCCAAACGCACCTGGCGTACTGTGCCGGTAAAGTTGATGTCCGGAAATGCATCCACGGTGAAATGCACCGGTTGTCCTACATGCACTTGGCCAATATCAGCTTCGTCCACATTCGCTTCCACCTGCATCTGTGTCAGGTCATTGGCAATTGTAAAGATTGTCGGCGTGCTGAAGGAGGATGCCACGGTTTGCCCCTGTTCCACCGATTTGCTCAATACAATCCCGTCAATGGGGGAGTAGATCTGTGCATACGATAGGTTGACTTGGGCACGTTGCAAATCGGATTTGGCAGTCACCAACTGGTTTTGGGCCTGCACGTATTGATTGGAGGCCTCTTCATATTTTTCTTGTGTGGCCGCTTTGTTTTCGTACAAGGCCTTTACCCTTTCAAAATTCTGTTTGGACAGGGTCAGCGCGCTTTGTGCGCTGGTCACATTGGCCTGGGCTTGGTTGACTTGTTCCTGAAGGGTGGAACGGTCCAACTCTGCAAGAAGCTGGCCTTTGGTGACGTGCGAGTTGTAGTCCACGTATAGTTTTTGCACAATACCTGACACCTGTGTGCCCACTTCCACCTTGTTGACTGGCTGTATCTCGCCAGTGGCTGTGACCGTGATTTCAATGCTGTCCCGTTGGGAGGGCTCACTGATCACCCGGTACATCTCCATCTTGCCCCCATGGAATTTGAAAAACAGGAACACTGCGATGACAACGACACCGACCACGCTCCAAATGATGATTTTTTTCTTTTTTGAGGATTTCATATTTCTACAAATGTTTTTTCAAATGACTACAAATTGATAGTTTGTCCGGTATAAACATCCAGCACTTTTTTCTGAAGCAGGAAATTGTATTTGTTCTGCATGAAATTATTGAGGATGTTCAGATAATTGGTTTGCTGTTGAAGCAGGTCCACTGTGGTGATGGTACCATACTTGAACTGCTGGCTGTAAGCCATGAAATTGGCATAATATGCATCTTTCTGCAATTCAGACAGCGTGTAGTTGTTGTATGCTTTTCTGACATTGAAGTGGTACTCTTCAATTTCACGAATGAGATCTGCTTCTGCATCTTCAAGAGACAACTCCGCTTGTTTCACCTCCATATTCTTGATTTTTACATTGTTGCGGACGCTTCCTTGTTGGTAGATGGGAATATTGATGCTGATCCCGGCGGATTCGCTCAGGTTGTTGTATAATCCGGACTGGAGGCCGTTGGCATTGTTGCCGTAGGCGGTGTGATAACCGGTGCCCACGCCGGCACTGGCCGATATGGTCGGATAATAGGAACCCTTTGCGATTTTTAAGTCATATTCAGCCAGTTCCACATTGTTTTTCTTGATTTTCAATACGGGAAGATAATCTAAGGATTGTTGCAAGACAACCGACAATTCGGGCACAGTCATGGCCGCCGCCAGCTGTAAGCTGTCCGGGACCACCACCACCAGCTGATCCTCGCGATTGAGATTCAGCAGGTCTCTGAGTTCAGAATACTCGTTTTCTATTGCGATTTCTGTATTTTCAATGTTGATGGAATCCGAATAGTACTGGGCTTTCAGCAGTAGGAAGTCGCTTTCAAGGATCTGCCCCACCTTATACCGCTGTTCTCCCTCTGTAATCTGCTGGCGGCTGGTATTCATTACCGTGCGCTGATAGGAGAGCATCTCCTCGTTCATCAGAATGGTAAGGTACGAACGAATGACTTCCACTCGTATCTGATTCTTGGTCTCTTCCAGCTGAAGCTGGCTTTGGTTGACTTGTAACTTGCTTTGTTTTATTGAATTCCTGATGGAGAGGCCACGAAAAATATCCACCGCCGCACGAATGTCGTAGTCACCACCAAGGGTGAAATTCCCGCTCCCATGTGAATAGCCAAAGTTCTGGCCTATTCCGGCAGAAACGGTCGGATATTGTTTTAATTGTGCCTGCCTGAGCTGTATTTCAGAAATATTTACCCCCAGCTCGCCACTTTGTAGCGTGGGGTTGTTTGTTTCCGCATACTGGATGCATTCACCAAGAGTTAAATGCAATACTTTCTGTCCTTTAGCAGGTAAAAATAAAAACAAGAATAGCAGGTATAGTAATTTCCTCATTTTTTTTGTTTTGGTATGTTAACGTTTCCCTAATTTTTTTATTGTTGATTCTGGTTGATATTATTGTGTTTTTTGTTGAAAACAATGTTTTTTTTTCTACGTTTTTTCCTTCGATTTTTTATTGTACTTTTGTATTTGTTTATTGATTTTTATAATTTACTGATTTACAATATTTTTATTTGGTTGTATTATGAAAATTCACATCGGCAGTTTGGAAATGGGAGAGGGTGCCCCGGTGGTTGTGCAGTCTATGACCAATACCGAAACATGTGACATTGCAGCTACTGTGGCCCAGGCGATGCGGATGGTGGAAGCTGGCTGCCAGATGGTGCGCATTACGGTACCGTCCATGAAGGAGGTGTCTGCACTGGGGGAGATTAAACAACGGCTTCGTGCGGAGGGAATTGCCGTTCCGCTTGTCGCTGATGTGCATTTTTTACCCCAGGTGGCCGAAGCCTGTGCCGCTATAGTGGAAAAAGTGCGGGTCAACCCCGGCAATTACGTGGATAAACGCAATTTTTCCCAGTTGGATCTGACTGACGTGCAGTATGCTGAATCTTTGCAGACCATGGCTGTGCGTGCCCGTCCGCTCCTTGAGATTTGTCGACAGCACAACACTGCACTCCGCATTGGGGTGAATCATGGTTCCTTGTGCGACCGCATCGTTAGTCGCTATGGGAACACCCCACTGGCCATGGCCATGTCTGCTTTGGAATGGATCGACATCTGTGAAAGCGCAGGGTTCCACAATTTGGTGCTCTCCCTGAAGTCAAGTAATGTGAATACCATGGCGGAGGCCACCCGAATGTTGCATGGTATGATGCAGGAGAGGGGAGAGGCTTATCCGCTGCACCTTGGCGTGACCGAAGCGGGTGCGGGCGATGAGGGACGGATGAAATCTGCTGTGGGCATCGGTGCTCTCTTGTTGGACAGCATCGGCGACACTATTCGTGTTTCACTGACGGAACCCCCTGAAAATGAGGTTCCTTTTGCCCGACTGATTGCCTCTGCCACAGGGGAAAAAGATAGGGTGAAGGTCGCACTTGCTGCACAAACGCTGCATCTTTGCTATGATGAACCGGACCGTCAAAAATGGATGGCTGTGGCGGGTTCCTTCATCGGTCACGCCCACTTGCATCATGCCTTTTCAGACTTGGTGATTGAAAACAGGCATTTTTCCTGCGACGAGTGCAAATACATGGCAGAGTTGGCCCTTCAGGCCTGCCGCATCCGCATGACTCGCACAGAGATTGTCTCCTGTCCCTCCTGCGGCCGAACCCGCTACGATATTATGGGCACCCTGGAAAAGGTGAAACAGCGTTTCAGTCATTACCCCAACTTGAAAATCGGCGTGATGGGCTGCATCGTGAACGGACCTGGGGAAATGGCAGATGCTGACTTTGGCATTGTGGGCGCCACCGACAACAAGGTGATTGTTTACAAGCAAAAAGAGAAACTCACCCCTCCGCTTGAGGTGGACGCAGCATTGGATTTTTTACACCAGCTGATCTTAAATAATAACTATAGTAAAAATCTGTAATTAATTTAAAATTAAAATTTTATGAATACAATTGAAAATATTCTTTCGCATCGGAGTTGCCGTGAGTTCACAGAACGTCCTGTGGATAAAGAGGTCTTGGATACCATTTTGAGATGCGCGGCCAACGGTTCCTCCATGGGTGGAATGCAACTTTTTAGCATTGTGGTCACCCAGGATAAGGACATGATGCGCAAGATGGCCCCCCTCCACTTCAACCAGCCCATCGCCACCAATGCCCCGTTGATACTCACCTTCTGTGCAGACTTTTACCGCTTTGACCGCTACTGTGAATGCCGGGAGGTGCCTACGGATGCCTACCAGAATCTTCAGGCCTACCACTGGGCCATGACTGATGCGCTTATTGCGGCGCAAAATGCTTGCGTGGCTGCGGAAGACCAAGGACTGGGGCTCTGCTGGTTGGGAACCATCATTTATAATGCTCCACAGTTCATTGAGATTCTCCAGTTGCCGAAACATGTTGTGCCGGTGGCCTGCATCGCTATGGGCTATCCTGCGACGGAGGTTGCCCTCACACCCAAACTGCCCGTCAATGCATTGGTCCACCACGAAAGTTACAGCGAATATACGGATTCGGATATTGACAAAATGTATCGCTATCTGGAGGAAGCTCCGCATAATGCATCTGCAGTGCGGGAAAATGGCACTGGAAATCTCGCCCGTGACTATGTGGAACGCCGCTATCGCAAAGCGGACAATGAGTATTTCTCTGATCTTCTCCTGAAATGTATTAAAGAGCAGGGTTTTGATATTTGATGATAGTCAGATATTAAACATTTTTTTTATTTTTGCAACATTAATTCAATTATTATTAAAACATTGGTTATGAAAAATTTAAAATTTATTTTGGTCATTGCTTTGATGTGCGCAGTGGCTGTGTCATGTACAAAAGAGGGACAGTTCAAACCGAAAAAGAAAATCAGCCAAATCAGCTACACAGAATCTTACAAGTCGGAATATTGGGATGAGTATGGTTCGGAGTGGATAGTAGAGGGTCAGGGTACTTCCAATTATGTCGGCCAGCGTTGGAATTGGAACGGCAACGTGTTGGAAGGCATTGACTTCTATTCTTCAGATGGCACACTGGATTACTCCGAGAAGTACACCTATAAAGGCAAGCAGTTGTCCACTATCAGCTGGGGTGGCTCCGGAAGATTTGAATTGGTGTACGAAAAGGGAAAACTCTCTTCCATTGATTATTATTCTGGTTCCTCCCTGCTTGTTTCTTATGTTTTTACGCATGATGGCAGCAAAATCTCCAAGATTACTGTGAATTCCTATGATGCGAAAGCCACGGTTGAACATCCCCTCCCGTCATGGCTGCTCAATGTCCCCGCTCGCGACTTCATGAAAGCTTCCAGAGACAATTCCTCGTATGAGTATGAATTTGAATGGGATGGCAACAATGTGAAGAGGCTGACCTACCTGGCCCCAGATGAAAGGGAGGATTATTATTTCTCCTACGACAACAAGTTGAATCCCCTGTATGGTCTCTGGGATACTGAAGAATTTGATTTTATTTCCATTATGTCCAAGAACAACGTCACCCGATTGGAATACACGTCTGATGGTGAAACACACGTCAATAACTATTCCTACACTTACGATGGCAAGTATCCTGCCACTATGACCAGAACTTATATTAGCTCTTCTTCCACGTATCGGTACACATCCACCGAGACGACTTTTTACGACTATCAGTAGTCAGTATTAGCGTTGATTGTAAACTCAACAAAAAAATCCGCTGGAAACAGCGGATTTTTTTGTTGTAGGAAATTTCGTGAATGGATTATTTGTTCACCTGGAATTTCTTGTCGCCGGTCTGGAAGAAGCTGACAATCTGGGTGGCAGCGGCCTTGGCGGCGTTGATGTTGGCCTCGGCGGTCTCGGCACCCTGTTTCTTCGGGGTGGCGAAGAAGCGCTTCTCGAAGCCTTCGAACAGACCCATCTCCACGGGGGCGATGTCGGTGCAGTATTTGATATCCTCACGCTCAGCCATC
>JAFZWE010000027.1 GCA_017617445.1 Bacteroidales bacterium
GAACCGCTCGTTGGACTACGTGGACGAGAAGAACAACCACTATTACCTGAACATTCCCGCCCAGATGGTCTATCGCGACAGCACCACCCTGCAGTTCACCTTCACCGGACTCTACTTCAGCGAGGGGCCGGCGTACGAAAATGATTGATTCGAGGTTGATTGTGATGGGGAACAAAACTATTTCGCAATTAACTAATTTTCAAAAATAGAAATCCTTGTTATGTCAAGAGCAGGTTAACGGGTTCTGCCTACAACGTGACATTAAACAATTTTAAAGGACCCACTAAAAAACAATTACTATGAATAAAACGAATTTAAAAGCTGCCGAAAAGACAATTGCATTGCTTCTGGTTGTGGCAATGGCTTTCACTTCCTGTATGAAAAAAGAGGAGGTTAAAACCTACAAAATTCGCGGCAAAAATGTCGTTGAAGAACAACTTCTCAAAACGATGAGCGATATGTATGCTCAGCAGAACAAGGTCCATTTCGTGTTTGATACTTGCGAAGTAATCAAGCAAGACAATGGTTACACCATTGTAGTGGCAAAAGCCCAAAAAGGTGACGAGCACCTCCATTTTGCTGTGCTTGTTGACGGACAAGGCGATAATGGTGAAAAATCCGGAGAAGAGCCCGGTACAACCTGCACTTGTACCAGCAACTGCAATACGGGATGCACACCTTATTACTCCGATAAGTTGGGTTGGATATGCACGGATTGTGGATACGTCCAAGGAGGGGGCATACCTTCCTGCGTGAAAACCGTAACCGCCACAATGCCTTTGCCTGACCCAGGCAACCAATAGGAAACGATTTACGGACTAACTTGAGAAAAGTTATTGTGTTGACTTAACTTGACGGTTAGGGATTAGAATTCCGCCGCTCAACGCTATCGCATTTCGCTGCGGAATCCCCTGGCGATGCGCGGCCAATGGCCATTAGCTCTTGGCCATTGGCTTTTTAAACAGTTCATAGTCATTGCCAACGGCTAATGGCCAATGGCTAAAGGCTAACAGCCATAGTTCATAGTCATAGTTCAATAGCTAATGGCCAACAGCCCTCACTACTATCCCCTAATCACCAGATACGGTTCCATCAACCGCAAATACGCCTCTGTGTAGCGGTTGTCGGCGGTGCGGATAATGAGGTGCTCTTCCACACAACGAGAGCCCGTGCGGGCGTAGGTGAGCACCACGCGGTGCGCGGGCTTGCGTTCGGTGGGCTGCGCGGTCACACGACGCACACAAGCGAGCGACTGGCGGGCTATTGCGTCGAACGCCTCCCCCTCCCGTACAGGCAAAATAAGAGAGAACAGACCCTCTTCTGCAAGGATTTTTAACACACTCTCTAACAGTTCCTCAAATGACAGGTTCCCGTCGCCGTGGCGGCTCTGCAGGTGACGCGGATTTTCGGGCTTGAGGTCGCCGTGAAAGAAGGGGGGATTGGAGAGGATGTAGTCGAAAGGCGCGCCTTGCCAATGCTGCGCAAACTCCTGTACGGTTGCCTGTTCAAAGTGCAGGTTTTCGGCAGGCAGCAACGAGTAGGACTGGGCGTTTTGGCGGGCCTCCTCCACGGAAGCCACATCAGGGTCGATGCCGAAAACGACAGGGTTAACAGATTTTAACACCGCCTGCTGCGCGGCGCAGAAAGCCACCACCCCGCAACCGCAACCTACATCCAAGATACGACGCGCATCGCTGGTGTCGCACAAGGACACCAAAAGCATCGCGTCAGTGCCCACCTTCATCGTGCTGTGATCGTGGTGGAGCGAAAAACGTTTGAAATGAAAATCCATCAGCAATAGACCTCTAACAGTTTGGCACGACCGTCGGGGATAAGTTGCACCTCCTCGATTTCGGCAGGCACGAGGGTCACACCACCCGTCTCCAACACGAGGTGTCCGTCACCGTAAAAGAGATGCACGCGCCCCTCAAGGCACATATAGACCACAAAAGAGTCGATTTCCACAAACGTCTTCTTGAGCGGTTTCTCGAACTCGAGCAGGTTGGTGTTGAAATAGGGGGAGCGCACCAGCTTGACGGTCTGGTCCAGCTTCGGGGTGTAGTCAACCTTGAAGCCGCCTTGGCTGTTTTCCTCAAAGTGGATGGCTTCAAGGGCCTCGGCAGTGTGCAGCTCGCGACTGTTGCCCTCGTCATCCACGCGATTCCAGTCGAAGATGCGGAAGGTCACATCGGAGGGCTGCTGAATTTCGGCGAGGAGCACGCCCTTGCCGATAGCATGCACCGTGCCGGCGGGAATCATGAAGGTGTCGCCCGCCGTAACAGGATAGAACTGCAACAGCTCATGAAGCACACCCGTGGCCACAGCATCCACATACTGCGTTTTCGTGACCTTCTGCTTGAAGCCCACATACAGTCCCGCGCCTGGCTCTGCCGCGATAACGTGCCACATCTCTGTCTTGCCGTTCTGCCCATACTTTTTTTGCGCCAGCTCGTCATCCGGATGCACCTGCACCGAAAGATTCTCCTGCGCATCTATATACTTGATCAACAACGGGAAGCCGAGCCCATACTTCTCGTAATTCTTCTCTCCCACCAAGTCGGTGAGATAGACCTCGAGAAGTTCGTTGATGTTGTTCTCCGCCAAAAAACCATTGGTCACCACAGACTCGTCGTCGATGATGCCGGAGATCTCCCAGCTCTCGCCGCAACGTGCCATGTCGCCGGTTTCATGTTTGAGAATTTTATGGATTCTGCCGCCACCCCAGATTTTCTCCTTCAAGATGGGCTTAAAGGTGAAAGGATATAAGAATTTACTCATTGTCAATTATTTGGATTATAGATTTGTCGGGGTTTATATTCATAGTCGGGTTTAACCTTGTCGGGGTTGCTTCCAATCACGCTCTTCATAAAGAGCCAACGCCCGTCCTCCTCGATGAATCCCTGACTAAGGCTGGATTCGGGCACCATGTAGGCGGGAATGGAGGGCACGTTTTCGTCCAACGGGATAAGCTGGTCGAAAATGATCATCGGGCTGGTCACGCGACGGTAGTCCACCTGGCGCGTCTTGGGGTTGTACTTGCCCGTGCTGACAAGGTACTCTTGTGTCTCATAATTGAGATGCAGCGAAGCATTTTTGGAATACTCGAAAATGACGCGACTGACTTTTCCGGGGTAGTTTTTGAAAATGCGCGCCCCGAAGACAGGCACCATCTCCTTGTTAAAATGCAGTATTTCAATTATTTTTTGGTTTGTAAACAAATTATTCCCGTTCAGTCCCAACAACGTGTAGTACGTGATGTTTTTCTCCTTGACAGGAATCATCTTGTAATACACAGCGCCATACCAGCGGTTGTGATTGCCCACTTGTGTGTTGGGGTAGTCTATCGTGCCGCGCTTGTCATACAGAGGGAAAAGCACATGTTTTTTTCGGGATTCATTGTAAACCTGCACAAAACCGAAATTCTCCACGGTGTAATCTTTTTTCACCACATGCCAAGTGAAAATCTTGAACACCTTGTCGGGGGAGGCCAGCACGGCGAAGTTGCGCACCGAGTCCCACGGATACTCAAAAGAGTGGGGCTTTTGCAAGACCGTTTCCAACAAGGTCATGAACTCCTCGTTCATCTCTAACCGGACGGTCTCGTTAGGCTCGTTCATCACAATGTCGCGCAATGCAATCAGAGAGTCCTCCCAGAACCGGAATTCCGACTGGCTTTTCTGGGCGAACGCCGCCGTGCAGAGCAGCATCAGCATAATATGACAAAGGAGCTTCTTCATAAAAGAGAGCGCAAAAGTAATAAAATTGTTGCTATATAACGTGCAATATTCAGTTTTGTTTTATATCTTTGCAGGCTCATTATAAACATCCTTGTTATGAAAACTTTGAAAATCATCAAGAAAGAGTACCAACGCATTGGTTACGACGAAAACGACATCCAACCAGTGGAGTATCTGGAAGTCTCCGCACAGTACAATGACCACGGACAGATCCTTCGCGAGGAGCGTTTCGACCCGGATGGAAACCTCAACACCCTGACGGTCAACAATTACAACGACAACCACCTTCTTTGGAAGACGGAGCAGTACGACATGGACAACATCCTGCTGCAAAAGACGGTGAACGAATACGACGATCAACAGCAGTTGGTACAGGAAAACAACTTTTTTGGCGAGAGCGACCAAGTTTACGTCACGCGCCTGATCTACGATGAGGATGGCAATTTGCTGCGACGGGAGATGTATTTCGAAGGACAGCTCGACTATGTGGAAAACATCTATGAATACAAGGATGGCTTGTTGGTCAAGGAGGTGGAGAACGACGAATACGGCAAGGAGCTCAACGTCCACACCTACTCCTATAACGACAAGGGGCTGCTGGCCCAGCATGTGCGCGACGAGGTGCAGAACAAGGACCGCCGGACCTACGAATACACTTACGATGACAACGACAACTGTATCAAGGAGTTGGTTTATGATTACGACAATGCCCTCATCGCCAAAGTCTATCGAAAATATAACGAGGATGGGAAGATGGTGGAGACCGAGGAGGAGGATTTGGACCACTATCGCAAAATCACCTTGGAATATGACGGCGACCTTGTGGTCAAGAACTCCATCCTTGACCGCGACGGGAACCTGCAGGGATGGGCGGAGTACTCCTACAACGAGGATGGGAAGGAGAACGCCTCGCGCGAGTTCATCAAGGACGAGGTGCAGCCCGACCATTTCCGCCAGTTGCGCGAAACCCGATATGTGAGAGAGTAGGCAACAACAATTATTCAGGGATTCCTTCGTTATTATCCGGAAGCTTTTGCAAACCAAGAGCCGCTTCATACATTTTTTGTATTTTTGCGGCTTAAAATTTTTGAGCAATGTTACAAATACAACTTTTACGCGAAAATCCGCAAGAAGTCATTGATAGATTGAAGATTAAAAACTTTGATGCCACGGAATTGGTGGCTCAGATCCGTCAACTTGACACAGAAGCCCGTAATCTCAAGAAGGGGCTTGACGACAACCTCATGGAACAAAACAAGGGCGCAAAGGAGATCGGCAAACTCTTCAAAGAGGGTCGCCGCGACGAGGCCGAGGTGCTCAAGGCCCGCATGGCCGAGCTCAAGGAGAGCGAGAAGCACGACCGCGCACGCATGCAGGAGGCCGAGGCCGAATTGCTGGAGAAGATGGTACTGCTTCCCAACCTGCCCAACCACGCCGTGGCTCCCGGCAAGGGCGCCGAGGACAACGAGATTGTCTATACCGAAGGCGATGCCTCCAACATGGGTCCCGATGCCCTGCCCCACTGGGATTTGGTGAAAAAATACGACATCATCGACTTCGAGTTGGGCAACAAGATCACGGGTGCTGGATTCCCCGTCTATAAGGGCAAGGGAGCCCGTATGCAGCGCGCCCTCATCGACTTTTTCCTTGACAGCGCCATTGAACACGGCTTCACCGAAATACAACCCCCTTACATGGTCAACGAGGATTCCGCCTACGGCACAGGCCAGCTGCCTGACAAGGAGGGCCAGATGTACCACTGCCAGGTGGACAACTTCTACCTGATCCCCACTGCCGAGGTGCCCGTCACCAACATCTACCGCGACGTCATCCTCAAGGAGAGCGATTTCCCGTTGAAAAACTGCGCCTACTCCGCCTGTTTCCGCCGTGAGGCCGGCTCCTACGGCAAGGATGTGCGCGGGCTCAACCGCCTGCACCAATTCGACAAGGTCGAAATCGTCACCATCGAGCACCCCGACCGCTCATACGAGACTCTGGAAAAGATGACCGACTACGCCAAGAGTCTGCTCACCAAGCTGGGCCTGCCTTTCCGCGTGCTGCGTCTCTGCGGTGGCGACATCAGCTTCACCTCCGCACTCACCTACGACCTTGAGGTCTATTCCAAGGCCCAGCAGAAGTGGCTGGAGGTCAGCTCCGTGTCCAACTTCGAGTCCTATCAGGCCAACCGTCTGAAGTTGCGTTTCAAAGACGCCAACGGCAAAACCCGCTTGGCACACACCCTCAACGGCAGTGCCCTCGCCCTGCCCCGCGTGCTGGCCGCCCTCCTCGAAAACAACCAAACCCCCGAAGGCATCATCGTGCCCGAAGTGCTGCGCCCCTACACCCATTTCGACATCATCGACTAACCGCCGATATGAAACGCATCCTCTTTGTCTTCTTGCTCGTGCTCTCTTGCGGCGCGCTCTGGGCCCAACAGAGCGACGACGAAAAGTTGGCTTTGCAATACTACAAGGACAAGGAATTCGACAAGGCCATCACACTCTTCGAGAAAATACAGAACCAAAAGCCGAACTCTTACATATATTATTATTACTACGCCTCCTTGATGGAACTGGAACGCTACTCCGACCTGGAAAAGCTGACCAAGAAACAAATCAAGGCATTCCCCAACGTGCAACGTTATAAGGTCGATCAAGGATATGTTTACGAACGGTCGGGCGACAACGCCAAGGCGGAAAAGATCTATCAAGACCTCATCAAGAACTTGCCAGCCAAGGAGTTTTCCGTGCAGGAACTCTATAGTGCCTTCTATTCACGTGCCAAATACGAGTATGCCATCGAGACCATCCTGAAAGGGAGAAAAATGCTGAACAACAGCAACCTCCTGTCCAAGGAACTGCTCTCTATCTATCAACATCTTAACCAAACAGACCGGATTATCGAAGAGGTGCTGTCGCTCGTGAAAGACGACAACTCCGCCAACTTGGAGCCTGCGCAAAACGCCCTCCAGAACTTGCTGCTTGATGACGAAGACAACCAGAAATACTTGGCTGTCAAAGGAACCCTGCAGAAATACTCCCAAAAATCGCCCGACAACATCTGCTATCTGATGCTGCTCTCCTGGATCAATCAGCTGCACAAGGAGTACGGCGAGGCGCTGATTCTGGCCAAGGCTATCGACAAACGGCAAAAAACGGAATGCATCCGCACCTACGACTTGGCCTGCGTTGCAGCCGACAACCACGACTATGCCACCGCCATCGAAGCATTGGAATACATCATTTCCAAAGGAGAATCTGTTCACAACTACGTCCAGGCCAAGATGAAAGTTTTGGATGTCAGATATTTGCAGCTTACAGAAACCTATCCTGTCAAAATGGTGGATGCCATCAACCTTGAACGGGATTTCAAGAAGGTGTTGGATGAGAACGGCATGCACTCCGGCACAGCCGATTGGATTCGCAAATATGCCCATCTGCTCGCCTTTTACGTCAACAAGCCCCAAGAGGCCGTCAACGTGCTCACCGAGGCGATGAACAACGCCACCCGCGACCAGCAAGAGAAAAACCAGTTCAAGATCGACCTGGCCGATGTGCAACTCTACATGGGCAACGTGTGGGATGCCACGCTCAACTACTCGCAAGTCAACAAAGACATGCCCAACGACGATCTCGGCAACGAAGCCAAGTTCAAGAATGCCAAGCTCTCCTTCTATATTGGCGAGTTTGATTGGGCCAAGAGCCAGCTCGACGTGCTCTCCTCCGCCACCACCAAGCTCATCGCCAACGATGCCATCTATTTCTCCCTGCTCATTTCCGACAACCAAGAGGAAGAGGAGGAAGACGACGGCGAAAAGGAGGACACCACTTACCTGCTCTTCGAGAAACCCTCCACCAACATGCCGCTCCTGAAATATGCCGAAGCCGACTTTCTCATCTTCCAGAACAAGGACGACAAAGCGCTTGAGAAACTCGACTCCGTCATTGCACTCGCGCCCTTTGGAACGTTGGTGGACGACGCCCTTTACCAAAAGGCCCTCATCTTCATCAAGCGCAAGGATTATCTCGGCGCCGAGACGTTGCTCAAGAACATCATCGAAAACCACGGCACTGAGTTGTTGGCCGACGATGCTGTTTTCAAGTTGGCGGAACTGTACGAGTACTACATCAAGGATATTCCCAAAGCCATGGAGTATTACCAGAAGATATTGAAAGACCACAGTGGCAGTCTCTTCGTGGTGGAGGCCCGGAAGCGTTATCGCGCTCTTCGTGGCGACAATGTAGAATAGTTTGACAATCAAAAAATATAAGAAAATCTTGAAAAAACCCGCGAAGACACTCTCATATTCGGAAGTCAAGGCCAAGAAGCGGTTGGGGCAGCATTTCCTCAAGAACGAGGAGATTGCCCGCCGCATTGCGGAAGCCGTGCGCACCCCCGACGCCCACGTGCTCGAGGTGGGTCCCGGCATGGGCGTGCTCACCCAATATCTGCTCCAGCAGCCCTTCGCATCCCTCTCCGCCGTTGAGCTTGACGAGGAATCCGTCGCCTACCTGCAAGAGCATTTCCCTCAGTTAGGTGACAACCTCATCGCGGGGGATTTTCTGCGCTTGGACCTTGCCGCCCGCTATCCCGGCAAATTCGTCATCGTGGGGAACTTCCCCTACAATATCTCCTCGCAAATTCTCTTCCGGCTGCTCGAGTACCGCGACCAAGCCGTCGAACTGGTCGGGATGTTCCAAAAGGAGGTCGGGGAGCGCGCCACCGCCAGCCCCGGCAACAAGCAATATGGCATCGTCAGTGTGCTGCTCCAAGCCTTCTACGACACGGAATACCTCTTCACGGTGGATGAGCATGAGTTCAACCCGCCGCCGCAAGTCAAATCCGCCGTCATCCGCGTCACCCGCAACTTCGACAAAAAGCTGCACTGTGACGAAAACACCTTCAAGACGGTGGTCAAGACCGCTTTCAACTACCGCCGCAAAACGCTGCGCAACGCCCTCCAGTCGCTGCCCTTTCCGCCCGACATCGTGGCCACCGACCCCCTCTTTGCCCTCCGCGCCGAACAACTCTCCCTACAGGATTACGAAAAACTCAGCAACCTCTTGATTCGAAACGAGAACCAGCAAGACCAAAAGTAAAGTCCGATTAAACATTTCCCTTTCGAAACCAATCAAAATAATTCGTAATTTTGCACCGGAAATAAATCATACAAGAAAATGAAAAGACTCTTTTATATCAGCATGCTGTTGCTTTTGATGACGGGTTGCCAATCCCAGAAAAAAATCGTCTCCGTCAGCAAGGAGACCAATGAGTTCACCATGCGCAAAGGGCAATATTGCGAAATCGCCTTCCGCACGAACGCCTCCACTGGATTTTGGTGGCAACTGGCAAACAAGGATGAGATCACCATTGTGGATTCCTTGGAGTCGCGCTACGAAAGCGACGCCCCGAAGGGCATGGTGGGCGCCTCCTCTGATCGTTATTGGAAGTTCTACGCCAAGGAAAAGGGCACTCAGACGCTGAGGTTCGTCTATGCCCGCGACAAGCAAGACGAGGCCATCCGCACCCGCGAGGTCACCATCACCGTCAAGTGATGCCCGCCCCCCATCTGTTCGTCGCCATCCCCGCGATGGATGAATACGACCACTTGCCCCTCACGCTCCAAGATTTGAAGGATCAAGTGGATGTTCCCTCTTTTGACACTTACATCTGCGTAAACCAGCCTGACGACTATTGGCAACAGCCGGAGAAGAGGAGTTTATGCGAGCGCAACATGCAGACGCTACGCTTTCTGTATGAAGAAGTTCAACATTCTGAATCCGGAAAACAAAACGGCGCTGCAGGGTCGTTTCATGTGTTAGACAACGCCTCGCCGGGCAAGGGTTGGCAAGGGCGGAAGCGTGGTGTGGGTTGGGCCCGCAAGACGCTCTTCGACACCATCATGCAGGTGGCCGGTGCCGACGACCTCATCGTCAGTCTGGATGCCGACACCCGCGTGCCCGTCGACTATCTGCACGCCGTGACCGAGGCTATGGTGCTGCATCCCGAATGGCCGGCACTCTCCGTACCCTACTACCACCCGCTCACGGGCAACGATGCCCAAGACCGTGCCATATTGCGCTATGAGCTCTACATGCGCAACTACGCCCTCAATCTCTTCAAAATCGGAAGTCCATACAGCTTTACCGCCCTCGGGTCCGCCATTGTCATGCGCGTGGGCGCCCTCAGGAAAATCGGCGGCATCACACCCGTGCAAAGTGGCGAGGACTTCTATTTGCTGCAAAAATTCCGCAAGATGGCATTGATTGGAAATTATTGCAATACAACAGTTTACCCATCCTCTCGCCTCTCCGACCGCGTCCTTTTCGGAACCGGTCCCGCCCTCATCAAAGGAACGCATGGCGACTGGGAAAGCTATCCTGTTTACCATCACAGCCTCTTTGAGAGCATTGCCGAAACCTACCGACGGCTGCCACAACTCTACCGTGAAGATGTGGAGACCGACTTCCTCCTTTTTTTGCAGAAACAGTTTAACGAAAAGCATATTTGGGACAAAATCCGGCAAAACGTGACCGATTTCCGACATTTTGAACTGGCCTTTCACCAGAAAGCCGATGGCTTACGCATCCTGCAGTACCTTCGCCTCAAACACCGCGAATTGCCGATGTCAGCGGAGAAATCGCTGATTGAAAACATGGTCCAATGGATTCCGGAAAAGATTCCTTCCTGGCTCAAAACAGAGGCCGTATTTGATGATTTTACCACCGAACAGATGGACAAAATCCGGAATTTATTATTCGAAATTGAAAATGAATGTCGTCGAAATAATTTTTCCATGTAAAGCTATGGATAAAAATAGTATCTTTGCGCGCTTATTTCAGCAACACATAACAAATTAAAAATAAATCATTTATGGAAAAGATTAAAATTGGTATCAACGGATTCGGAAGAATTGGAAGACTTGTTTTCAGAGCCACCACGGAAAGAGACGATGTCCAAGTGGTTGCCATCAACGACTTGTTGGACGTGGATTACATGGCTTACATGTTGCAATACGACACCACGCACGGCCGTTTCAACGGCACGGTGGAGGTCGAAGACGGCATGCTTGTTGTGAATGGCAACAAGATCCGCGTCACGGCTGAGAAGGATCCCGCCAACCTGAAGTGGAACGAAGCTGGTGCCGACTACGTGGTTGAATCCACGGGTCTGTTCCTGACCTCCGAGCTCGCCTCTGCGCACCTCACCGCCGGTGCCAAGAGAGTCGTGATGTCCGCACCTTCCAAGGACGACACCCCGATGTTCGTCATGGGCGTCAACAATCTGGAATATGCTGGCCAGCCCATCGTTTCCAACGCCTCCTGCACCACCAACTGCTTGGCTCCGTTGGCAAAAGTCATCAACGACAACTTCGGCCTCGTTGAGGGTCTCATGACCACCGTACACGCTGCCACCGCCACCCAAAAGACGGTTGACGGTCCTTCCAAGAAGGATTGGCGTGGTGGACGTTCCATCCTCGGCAACATCATCCCCTCCTCCACGGGCGCTGCCAAGGCTGTGGGTCGCGTGATCCCCACCCTCAAGGGCAAGCTGACCGGCATGTCTTTCCGCGTTCCCACCGTCGATGTCTCCGTGGTTGACCTGACCTGCAAGATCGAGAAGGCTGCCACCTACGACGACATCAAGGCCGCCATCAAGAAAGCCTCCGAGAACGAGCTCAAGGGCATCCTCGGCTACACGGAAGAGGCTGTGGTCTCCACCGACTTCCTCGGCGACAAGAGAACTTCCATCTTCGACGCTGCCGCCGGTATCATGTTGAACGAGCACTTCGTGAAGCTCGTCTCCTGGTACGACAACGAAATTGGTTACTCCAACAAGGTTGTTGACCTCATCTGCAGCATGGACAAAACCGTCAAGCTGTAATCAAAAACCCATTTGCCTTTATGGCATCAGAAAAAGGGAGGATGTTGAAAAACGTCCTCCTTTTTTTTTGTGATATGTCTCGTCCTAAAATAGCGTTACAACAAAAAGAGTAACGATATGAAAAGAACAGAGAACAAGTACGTTAGACGTACACAGAAGGATTATCCGATGTCCTTTAAGCTTTCAGTAGTACGCGAGTACGAAGAGACAAAAGTCAGTCTGGAAGAGCTGACCCGGAAGTATGGAATACAAGGCCATAACACCGTACGCCAATGGATCAATAAATTTGGTACTTTTGACTGGCAAAATTTAACCCTAGAACCAATGGCAAAAACTAAAAGCCAAGAGCTACTTGAGCTCAGAGAGAAAGTGAAAGTTTTGGAACGCAAGAACGCTCGGTTAGAGAAAGAGTTGGAGCAAAAGGACATGAAGGCGGAGTTCTTCAACTTGATGATAGAAATAGCGGAAGAAGAATATGGGGTGGACATCCGAAAAAAATGTTCACCCGAGCAGTCAGACAATACGGAGAGATGAAATCCGTGTCCATCAGTGAAGTCTGCCGACTGCTCGGGACAAGCAGACAGCGGTACTACCGTGGGGTGTGGGGAGAACGACGGAGCCGCCGTCGAGCCACAGAGACGGTGGTTCTGGTACAGTCTGTGCGCAAGGAGATGCCGCGCATAGGAGGTCGCAAGCTCTACCACATACTCGGCAGGGAACTTGCTCGCATCGGGGTCGGTCGGGATCGCCTGTTCGACATCCTCCGCGCCAACCACATGCTGATACTCCCTCCGAGGTCGTACCATGTAACGACTAACTCACGCCATCGGTTCCACAAGTACAAAAACCTGGTCGCAGGCATGACGGTCACCAGGCCGGAGCAGGTTTGGGTGTCCGACATCACCTACGTTGGTAACCGCTCCTCCCACCTGTATCTGGCCTTGGTCACAGATGCCTACTCCAAGAAGATAGTCGGGTATGACCTGTCCGAAAGCCTCGGAGCCGAGGGTGCCATCCGGGCCATAAAAATGGCTCACGCCAATCGACGCTATCCTGAAGAGGAACTTATTCACCACTCAGACCGTGGGATACAGTACTGCTCGGACGAATACCAAAAGCTGCTCCGCCGCTACAAGATTATACCGAGTATGACGGAGTCGTATGACCCGTATGCCAATGCAGTGGCGGAGCGTGTCAATGGGATACTGAAGCAGGAGTTCCTTCTTGAGGAGTTGAATCTCCCCTTCGACATGATGAAAAAAGCTGTGAGAGAGTCCGTTGACATTTATAATAACAGAAGACCACACTGCTCCTGTGGGTATAACACCCCGCAGTGGACTCACGGCCAGAGAAATATACAGATAAGAACCTATGCAAAAAAAATCACAGCAAGGGTACCCTTGCTGTGATTTTGAAAAATATTATTTTTGCACCTGATAAAACCTGTAACGGTTATTTAGGACTAGTCAAAAATATTTGTATATTACTGATAATTAGTGGTTTGGTTCTTTGTGCTTTTTTCAATATTAAACACGTTTAGTCCCGTTTCTGTCCCGATTTAAAAACAAAAATCAGTAACTTTGTCTTGTAAGTTACTGATTCTGATTGTCTTTCGACTGCTTGCGGAGAGGGCGAGATTCGAACTCGCGGTAGGGTTACCCCTACGACAGTTTAGCAAACTGTTGGTTTCAGCCGCTCACCCACCTCTCCGTGCTGAATTTGAGGCTGCAAAAATACAATTTTTTTGTAATAGTTGGAGGGGTCGCGTAAAATATTTTTTTCTTGTTTAACTTTTTGAAATTCCGTTTCTTGCGTTTAATAATGTTCAGCCATTGCCTGTGAAGGCTCCGGTAATACTGTTGCTGTTGGAAAAGAATGTCGGAGGGCAAGGATATGGTGAAATAAAAAACGGCGGCTTGAATAAAGCCGCCGTCGGTGGGTATGAAAGTTTTGCTGTTTTATTTCACCAGTTTCATCTCGTCAATGAATCGGGTGGCTCCGGCGAACTTGTCGATGACGAAAAGCACGTAGCGGATGTCCACGCAGATGCAGCGTTGCAATTCGGTATCAAAGAAAATATCGCTGCAGAGAGCCTCGATATTACCGTCGAAAGCGCAACCGATGAGTTCACCCTTGCCGTTGAGCACGGGGCTTCCGGAGTTGCCGCCGGTGATGTCGTTGTTGGTCAGGAAGCAGACGGGCAATTTGCCGTCTTTCATTGCATACTGGCCGAAATCCTTGTTGAGAATGAGCTGTTTGAGCTTCGGATGAACGTCAAATTCGGGATCGCCGGGGATTTCCTTTTGCAGGATGCCTTCCGCAGTGGTGTAGTGGAGGTATTTCACACCGTCTGACGGGTAGTAGTCGCATACGGTGCCGAAGGTGCAGCGCATGGTGGAGTTGGCATCGGGATACATGGGATCCTGGGTCATGGCTTTCAATGCGGCCATGTATTTGCGGCGCGGGGTTTCCAGCTTGTTGTTGATCTCCATGTAGGAACCCTGATGTTGGATGATAACTTTCAGCAAGGACTGGAAGTAGTTGTACAGCGGGTCGTTTTCCAGCGCTTTCTCGGAGGGCTTGGCCAGATATTTGGCAAAGTTGTCGGCATTGCCCATGATGGATTTCTCCACGCAGGCTTTGGCAAAGGCCTCACAGTTTCCTTTGTATTTTTTGTCAATCAGGTTATAGATGTCAATGCGATACTCTTCGGGGAGCTGTTTCCAAAGTCTGAGTTCTGCTGCAATGATCTTGGCTTCGGTGATGGCATCGGTGCCTTTCATGTATTCTTTGTATTCGGCAAGGGCTTTTGCTTGCTCCTCGGGTGTGAAGGAGGTCTTGCCGTTCCGCAGTCTCCAACCATCAATGTTGTAGGCGACAAAGGTGGTTTTGGAGAGCATGAGGGAGAAGTTGCAGTAGAAGAAGGCGCGGAATACGTTCTGGTCGGCACTGGCACATACGCTTTGGATTTTCTCCAGCGGATTGCCGTAAAGTTCCTGACGCTTGCTGTCGGCGTTGATCCAGTTCAACAGCACTTTCTCCTGTTCGGCTTTCTTTGCAGCGATGCCGAGTTTGGTCAGACTGGCGTATTCGCCTTTCTGGTTTTTCCAGGTGTTGGCCATGCTGGCATAGTCGGAGGCGTAGGCGATGCGCACTTCATCGCGGGCATTCATCTCTTCACGGATTTCCGGCAGGATGACGTCGCAGGCTTCAATGATGGGTGTGTTCTGGCATTTCAGGAGTTTCTCCACTTCATAGGAGGTCATGTAACGGTCGGTGCTGCCCGGGATACCCCAGATCATGGCGTAGTCGCCGTATTCAATGCCCTTTGTGCTCACCGGAAGCGAATATTTCGGTTTCATCGGGATGTTGTTTTCGGAATATTCCGCCGGGCTTCCGTCGGGAGCTGTGTAGATACGGAACATGGAGAAGTCACCCGTATGGCGGGGCCATACCCAGTTGTCGGTCTCATCACCGAATTTGCCGATGCTGCTCGGGGGAGCACCCACCAAACGCACGTCACGATAGACTTCATAGACGAACATGTAGTATTCGTTCCCGTCAAAGAAATCCTTGATAGCCACGGTGTAGCGTCCGTTTTCTTCTGCTGCGGTGGTGAGCTCCTTGATGGCTTTCTGTACCATGTTGGTGCGCTCGCTTTTCTTGGTTTCTTCGGTCACTCCCTCAAGCACCTTCTTGGTCACATCTTCCATGCGTACAAGGAAAGTGGCGGTGAGGCCGGGATTCGGCAACTCGTCTGTGAAAGTCTTGGCCCAAAAACCGTCCTTCAGATAGTCGTGCTCCGTGGTGGAGTGGTCCGCGATGGCCGCGTAACCGCAGTGGTGGTTGGTGAGCATCAACCCCTGCTCGGAGATGATCTCGCCTGTGCAGAAATGCTGCCCGTCATTGCCCAATTCCACAATGGCGTCTTTTAATGAGGAGTTGTTGATGTTGTACATCTGTTCGGCCGACAGTTTCAACCCCAACTTCTGCATGGTGGCATAGTTGTAATCCTTCACAAACATGGGCAACCACATCCCTTCATCAGGCGGGTTGGTCGCTCCGACTTGCGCAATCAAAAGCGCAAACAGTGAGAGTAAAAAGAATTTTTTCATAGGTAAAATTTAAATTAATGATGGTATGATTGAAATTGATTTATTTACAGTTCTTGAATATGATTTTTTTCACTTCCTGATTGTCAAAAATCACCACCGGAAGCTTGTCGAACAGTCCGCACAGACGGGCGGCATCGCGCTCCTGTGCCATCTGCACCGCCAGTGTGAAATTGCCACTCATGTACAACTCCTCGCGGACAGCCGAGATGGAGATGAAAGAGAACAGAAAGTCGTTGGAGATGCTTTCGTCGCGCAGGAACGGCTCCATCAAACTCACCGCATATACAAAGTCGTTGTTGCGCATGAAAATGGCCGCCAGCTTGTAGGCGTTTTTCCAGGAGGACATCACAGGATTGCGGATCTCTTTGATTTTGTTGTAGGTGTTCTCCAGCAAGGTGACATTCTCAGTGGTGGAGGGGGCGGTCTTCAAATAGTTGATGATTTGGAACTGGAATTCCAAGTTCAGGTCGTTGACCTTGTCCTGCGGCAACTGGCTGTAGCCGTACAGCTTGTCAATGTTAGCCTGACGGTTGGTGATGTCCATCATGTCGGCGAAGGGTCCCGCCGCAGCCACTTCGGCCATCACTTTGTTGTATTGCGCAATCTGGTTCACTGTGGTGGAAGTGGTGGTCGCACCTGACAGTTTGCTGACCTCCAGCATGGCATTCGCTGTGGTGTTGTTCACGCCTTTGTCCAATATGGCCTGCATGTATACGCGGTTGCTGAGCAGCGGCTGGTAGTTTTTCTGGTTCGGGATTTCCAGACCGCTCACCGCAGAGGCTCCGTAGCGCCCGGCTTCCACCTCTTTCATGATGTACTGCTGGATGGCCATCGCCAGCGGTAGGTTCTTCGCTGCCAACGAACGGTTGAATTTTGTTACGGTGAAGGGCTGTTCGTTTTCTCCGTCCACTTTGTAACGGATGTGCAGCACGATTACGGCGCGACGCTCTTTTTTCAGATAGTCATTCTCCAGCGCCTTGGCAATTTCACCGTTGTTGTATTTGAGCTGCGAAAGCGCATACTCCTTCGTGCCCACCGCCAAATCGCTGTACTCGGGATGTTTCACCAAATCCTGCTTGAACATCTCCCAGCTGTCGTCGTACTTGATGTTTACGTCAAATGTGTTGTCCGCGAACTGTTTCTTCAGCGCGCTGGCCATGCTCTCGGCACGGCGCTTCTGGTTTTTCTGCGTGGTGGCGTTGCCCGAATAGTTGAATGAGGTGCAAGCGGTCAAATCCACTTTCTCCACCACAAACGCGGGCTCTTCCAATTCATTGAAATAAGCCTTGATATCGTCCAGCGTGTAGTCCAGTTTCTTGTCGTCAAAGGGGATGGTGACGGTGATTTCGTTGGTCTCTGCCACCGGTACCCATTCGCCCGCCGCCTTGATGGTGCTCTCGTCTTTCAGGAAGTACATCGGCTCCTTGTAGTCGGCATTCTTGCACTCCACGTTTTTCTTCAGCACATCGCGGCAAACATATTTCCCATCCTTGATGATAATGATGTTGATGTCATAGTCTGCATTGTCCGGGATCTCCTGGGGCACTTCCGCAATAGGGGAGAACAGCTTGGTGGTCTTTTTGCCCGTGGCCTGGTTGTCCGCCACCATCTGGTCGTAAGAGATGGTTTTTGACATGAAGCCGTGGTTCGGGCGGTCCTGGTCCACCTGGTCCGTCCCGTCGCCGTTATACTGGCTGTGCTGCACAAAGTCCAGCACGATGGCGTCGCCTTCCTTGCCGATGAGCTTGCGGATGACCTTCATGTCCTCGTGGGTGAAATACACCACACCGTCTTTCACCGACAGGCACTCGGGCAATATCTCCAGCCCCCGTTCGCTCATGCATTTCTTGCAGAGCTGCTCGTCGTAGCCGGCCAACCCGAGCTTGGTGCGGGTGTAGGGCAGGTCGCGGGGCATCCCCACCGGCTTGCCGTAGTTGAAGGTGCGGTCGTTGGCCAGGATGTAAGAGGCGTAAATGCTCTTCATGTATTTGTCAAACTCGTAGCCGAAACCCAGATAGGTGTACTGGCGGTCCAACAGCACTGCCGCCGTCTTCACGTTCTTCAGCATCGGACGGATCAGCTCCAGACAAACGTCATAATAGGTGTACTCGTTTGCTCCCAGCGTGGCTTTTGCCTTGGAAGTCAGCTCCTTGCCATGGGTGCCCAAACCGTACTTCTTCAAACGCTGCTCCGTGGTGCGGTAGGGGGGGAGATTCTCTACGGTCTTCTCCTCCTTCTGCGCTTGGTAAATCGCCTGCATCATCGCGGTGGAGTCCAGCTGGATGTCCGTCTTCATGGGCGGCAGATAGGCATATTGCGCACGCGCCGCATTCACCATGTCCTGCATGCAGTTGTACAGGATTTTGGTGCTGAAGTTGTTGGGAGCGAAATTTTTGGTGTAATCCTTGTTTTTTTTCAGCGATTCCGGATTGAAATCTTGATACGGATTCTCTGTCTGCGCATAAATTAAATTGCTGAATATCATGCAAAATAGCGCAACAAAAAGGGTGGTCTTTTTCATCATGGAAAGATTGGTTTCTTATTTCTAAAAAAGAGTGCAATAATAGCGATTTTTTGTTCATCTTCCGCGCTTTTCTCTCTTTTTTTTATTTGGGCGTGCCGGCACCTCCCCGCCAGCCTCCCCCTGCCGTCGGGCTTTCCGCTTTACTCACTCCCCATCCGCATTCCCCGCCCGCACGTTCGTGCCCGCTGCAATCCCTCACGCTTTGACCCCGGACTTTGAAATTACTCTCTCTTAACTCAAAAAAAAACCGTATTTTTGCAGGCTTAATTTTAAAATATGGACAAAGTACTTAGCGGAATCAGACCCACGGGCTTCCTCCACCTCGGAAACTATTTCGGAGCCCTCAAGAATTTTATTAAAATGCAGGAGGAAAACGACTGCTATTTCTTTATCGCAGACTACCATTCGCTGACCACTCACCCTCATCCGGCAGATCTGCGCACCAATGTCAAGAATGTGCTGGTGGACTACCTCGCCGCCGGCCTTGACCCGGAAAAGGCCACCCTCTATATCCAGAGCGACCTGCCGGAAGTGTGCGAACTCAGCCTCCTCCTCTCCATGAATGTGTATATCGGAGAACTGCAACGCGTCAGCTCTTTCAAGGAGAAAGTGAGACGACAGCCCAACAATGTGAATGCCGGCCTCCTTTCTTACCCCATCCTTATGGCCGCCGATATTCTGGTCCACCGCGCCGACAAAGTGCCGGTGGGGAAGGATCAGGAACAGCACCTCGAGATGACCCGCGACTTCGCCCAGCGGTTCAACAATTTCTACGGAGTGGATTTCTTCAAACTCCCCGTCGCCTATAATTTCGGCCAGGAACTGGTGAAAATCCCCGGACTGGACGGCTCTACCAAGATGTCAAAGTCCGACAACGAGAACTCCTGCATCTACCTTTCCGACACCCCGGAGGTGATCCGCAAAAAAGTGATGAAGGCCGTGACTGACAGCGGCCCCATAGAGCCCAATCAGCCCAAACCACAGGCCATCGAGAATCTTTTCGCCCTCATGCGCGCCGTTTCCAGTCCGGAAACCGTGCAGTTTTTTGAGACCGAATACAACGAGTGCCGCATCCGCTACGGTGATATGAAAAAGCAGCTCGCCGCAGACATGATAGCGTTTATCGCCCCCATCCATGAGCGAATCCTTGAACTGCGCAGCGATGACGACTATTTGAGGAAGGTGGTGCGCCTCGGCGCCGAAAAAGCACACGAGAGCGCAGCTCCCACCGTGCGTTTCGTCCGTGAGGTTATCGGCATCAAACCACTGTGATCCGTTTCTTTCCCGCCACTCCTCTTTGGCTATGTTCCGTCAATACCTTCTGCTTGAGCGCTCGCTGTCGGCCAAGACAGCCGAAGCCTACCTGCATGATGTGGCCCTCCTGAAGGAGTTCCTCGCCGATCGCCCTCTGGAGTCCGCCACCGTGGAGGATCTCCAGCATTTCATCGTTTTTTTACAGGAAGTGAAAAAGGTGGAAGCTGCCTCGCAAGCACGGATCCTGGCTGGGGTGCGGGCCTACTACCGTTATCTCCTCATGGAACGGAAAATTGAGGAGAATCCAGCTCTGCTGGTGGATGCCCCCAAGCTGAAACGACACCTGCCCAATGTGCTCTCCGTCCCCGAAATTGAATCCTTGATGAATGCTGTGGACCTTAGTGCTCCTGAAGGCCACCGCAACCGCGCTATGCTGGAAGTGCTCTATGGCTGCGGACTCCGCGTCAGCGAACTTACCGAACTCCGCCTCTCCTGGCTCCATTTTGATGAACACTACCTCCGGGTGATCGGCAAAGGAAATAAAGAACGTATTGTGCCGGTGGGACATACTGCCCAAAAAGCTGTGCTCAATTACGTGGAGGGAGAACGCAAGCATCTCAAAATTAAAAAAGGTTGCGAAGATATTGTCTTTCTGAACAAAAGGGGAGGGGAACTTTCCCGTCAGATGGTTTTTTACATTGTGAAAACCTCTGCCCAAGCCGCAGGAATCCATAAAGCCATCAGTCCCCATACGTTCCGCCATTCCTTCGCCACCCACCTGGTGGAGGGTGGGGCAGACTTGCGCGCTGTACAAGAGATGCTGGGACATGAAAGTATTACCACTACTGAGATTTACACTCATCTGGACAGGGATTATATACAAAGTACCATCGCACTGTTTCACCCAAGATATTAACTATGACCACCTCCCCCCATATCATTGAAGTCCGCTCAACGGATGATGCGGGTCTGGATTTGTTCGCCCGACTGACCGAAACGCAATTGCGCAATAGGCTGGAGCCAGAAAAAGGGGTTTTTATCGCGGAAAGTCCCAAGGTGATTGCTGTGGCACTGGATGCCGGCTATCAGCCGGTGGCCCTGCTCACGGAACATCGCCATATTGAGGGGGATGCCCGGGAGATTATCCGCCGTTGTGGCGATATTCCCATCTATACCGGTGACTCTTCCGTGCTGGAACGGCTGACCGGCTTCCACTTGACCCGCGGGGTGCTCTGCGCCATGCGTCGTCCTGCCCCCCGCCCGCTGGAAGAGGTCTGTCGCGATAAAAAAAGACTGGCCGTGTTGGATGGCGTGGTGGACGCCACCAATGTGGGTGCCATTTTCCGCTCCGCCGCCGCTCTCGGCATGGACGGCCTCCTGCTAACCCCTTCGTGCTGCGATCCGCTGAACCGTCGCGCTGTACGCGTCAGCATGGGTACGGTGTTCCAGATTCCTTGGACCTTCCTCTGCCCTTGCCATGGCAATGGGCATCAACCGGCCTTTGACCGTTTGCATGAGTTCGGTTTCCAAGTGGCAGCGATGGCTCTCCGACCTGATGCCCTCCGTCTGGATGACCCCTCGTTGCAAAATGTTCCCCAGTTGGCCATCGTCATGGGCGCCGAAGGAGATGGCTTGGCCGACGCTGCCATTGACAGCTGCGACTTTGTGGTGCGCATCCCCATGTTCCACGGGGTGGATTCCCTCAATGTGGCTGCCGCCAGTGCGGTCGCCTTCTGGCAGCTGAAAAGGGAGTGTTAGTTTCTCTTGCATATTTTATGTGCACGGCGTGACGAAGTGTCCCGTTTTTTTACTATTTTTGTCCCAGTTATTTTATCTCTCGTTTATGGAAAAACTACATATTTCTACAATGTCTGCCGCTGATGCCGTGAAATTGGTGCAGTCTGGCGACCGGCTGCATTGGCCTTGTGTGTCTGCAGCCCCTGAAGCGCTGATCCGCGCCCTCGTGGAACGTGCCCCGGAACTTCAAAATGTCCATATTACCCACCTTTATACTGAAGGTTACGCGGATTATGTGCTTCCCCAGTATGCCGGGACTTTTCAGCTGGATTCCTTTTTTATCGGTGGGAATGTGCGCAAGGCCACACAGGCAGGTTACGCGGATTATATTCCGTGTTCCCTCTCTGATACGGCAAAGATGATTGAGGAGGGCTATCAGCCTGTGGATGGGGTGTTTGTCATGGTGAGCGAACCTGACGACGAGGGCTATGTTTCTCTCGGTACTTCGGTGGATTGCACGTTGGCAGCCATCAGGACTGCCCGCTATGTGGTGGCGCAGGTTAACCGCTATATGCCTTATTGCCATGGCGATGCACGAATTCCTGTGTCAAAGATCACTGCTTTTGTACGGCACGATGTCCCACTCATTGAAGCGGAGTTTCCTGCTCTTTCAGAACAGGATATCGCTATCGGGAAACATGCAGCCGCTTTGATTCCCGACGGTGCCACTTTGCAGATCGGGATTGGAAATATCCCGAATGCTGTATTGGCACAACTCACCTCGCACCAGCATCTGGGTATCCATTCGGAAATGTTCTCCGATGGCGTTCTGCCTTTGATCGAGAGCGGTGTCATTGACGGCAGCCGGAAGAAATTGGATGTGGGAGTCCATGTGGCCACCTTCCTGAAAGGGACACGGAGACTCTATGATTTCGTGGACCATAACCCCTCCGTTCATATTGACGATGTGGCCTATACCAACAATCCGGCGGTGATCGCCAGCAATCCCAAGGTGGTGGCTTTGAACTCCGCTATTCAGATTGACCTCACCGGTCAGGTCTGTGCGGATTCCATCGGCACTACAATGTTCAGCGGATCAGGCGGACAGTTGGATTTTATGTTGGGCGCAGGTGCCAGCGAAGGCGGAATCCCCATTGTGGCCATGCCGTCCATTACCGGAAAAGGGGTGAGTAAGATTGTGCCGACACTGGCGGAAGGCGCCGGTGTGGTGACCCCACGAACTGTCGTGCATTGGGTGGTGACAGAATTCGGTGCAGTCAATTTGTACGGCAAGCCCCTGAAAGAACGTGCCCGCCTGTTGACCTCCATCGCGCATCCTTCTGCCCGTGAAGCTTTGGAGAAGGCGGCGTATGATAGATTTTGCAAGAAATCATTTTGAACAGGAGTTCCAGATTTCCCAGCTGGCTTCGGCCTGGCCGTGGAGCATGGACAGACCATTGAGGATTCGGCATCCACGGATACGTCCCTCGCGCAAAAATGCTGTTTCGCTGGGGTTGTAGATCATATCTATTAAAATGTGCCCGGGAGTGAGGGCCTTATAGGTCAATGGGAGCTTTTCCTCCACTTGGGGATAGGTGCCGATGGGAGTGGATTGTACCCACAGCCTGTGGCTGCGGAGTATTTCGGAATCCAGGTCGTTGTATGTGATAGTGTCGGGATGGGGACTTCGCGACACTATCTGTATGTGGATTCCCTGTTGTTCCAATACGTAGGCGGCTGCATGGCTTGCCCCACCGGTGCCGAAAATGAGCGCGTGTGAGGGAAGCGTGCATTCAAGTGCTGCCAGCGCACATCTAAAGCCGATAATATCGGTGTTGTAGCCCTTCAACACCACTCCTTCCGGCGTGCGGCGAATCCCAATGGTGTTGGCCGCGTGCACGGCACGGACCTCCTCAGACCATTCGTCCAAAAAAGGCAGAATGGATTCTTTATGCGGTGACGTGACATTGAGTCCGCAAATTTCAGGATGGCTTAGAACAAATGCGCGGATTCCGTCAATGTTTTTCATAGGAAAAAGCAGATATTGGGAATCTGTAATTCCTTCATTCTTGAATTTTTGTTGAAAAAAAGCAGGGGAGAAACTGTGTTCCAGCGGATAGCCTGCCAAACCGAAAATGCGCATCAGGCTTTCTCTTTAGGTTGGTTTCTCTTTTTGCGAAGGGCCTTGAAAACGAGATAGCCGACAAACAGCACTCCCAGCGCCAGCAAAATCCAGGAGAGTTCATGGCTGTATTCGGCAATCAAGTCCTGTTGTCCGTGGGCAATGTATCCCAAGAGGGCTAACAGGATGTTCCATGCCATGGCTCCCAGGGTGGTGTAAATAACAAAGGGGAGTATTCGCATTTTGGACAATCCCGCGGGAATGGAGATGAGCTGGCGGATGACGGGAATCAGTCGGCCGACAAGGGTGGAAGAGTTGCCGTGCTCTATGAAATAGTCCTCTGCCTTTTTGACTTTTTCGGCGTTGAGCATCAACAGATGCCCTACTTTGGTTTCTGCAAACCAATAGACAAACGGTCGGCCAAGAAAATAGGAAATAGCGTAGTTGATTAATGCCCCGATCAATGCACCCAGTGTGGCAAATACCACAACAAGAAGGATGTTCAGCCATTTTTCATCTGTGGTGTACAGCGGGGATTCCGGATTGCAGGCTGCGTATGCCGCCGGAGGGACAACAATTTCCGAAGGGAAGGGGATAAAGGAACTCTCTAAAGCCATCAGTGCCGATACGCTCCAGTAACTGAGATGGTTGGTGTACCAACCTCCGACTTTTGCAATAAAACCGGCATCCTGTTCGGGTGCCGGTTTCGGTTGCTCTATATTTTGTGTACAAGTGTCCTTGTCAGGCACTGCTGGTGCTGCTTGCAAGGAGCCTATGAGGCATAAGGTGGCAAGCAGTAGGAGAGGGCGTCTCATGATATTTTCTGAATTGGACGGTTAGTGTTTTTGTAATTGTTGATATATCTCTTCCAGTTCAGCCGGCATCTCCTTGTGCAGTTGGACCTTCATCTGATGGAGGATTCGGATGTTGGTGACATCATCCTTCTTGATGGCGTAGGTCTTCTCAGCCCATTCATGTGCCCACTCCATGTATTGGCGTTGCTCTTCTTTATATTGGTCTGCCAAAGCCTTTCTCTCATCAAAACTCTTGGTTTTGTCTGTGGTGACCCCGCTGATGAGGGAAGTGTATTCATTGGCATTCATGAAGTAGTTGTATGCGTAGGCACCGTTGATGGCAAAACTGTTGGGATGTGCTTCGTAAGCGGAATCTAGCATGATTTTGGCTTTGTCATACGCCTTGGCATTCACGAGGTGGTAGATGATTTCTATTGAGGCAGAGGTGTCTTTGGCAAAGGTGAGTGCGTTTTTGAAACATTTGTCAATGGCCGCAGTGTCTTTTTCGGGTTCATTCAAGAGATGTCCGATCTCAAGCGCATAAATAATCCCTTTTTCTTTTTCGGCGACATGTTTTTTTGCAGCTTTGAGGACTTGGGCGCATTTCTCGTTGTTTTTCGATTCATTGTAATAGTCATAGGCCATAACGTAGATGTTGGCGTAGTTGCTCTGTTGTTCAATGGCCTTGTTCAATGCGTTGATGTATCCCTCGTCACCCTTGGTCTCTTTGCCGATCATGGCCAGGAAATAGTAGGAGTTGTTCAGGAATTGCCCGCCACCGGCCAGCTTGTAGCATTTTGCCGATGCATCCAGGTATTTTTCCGCTTTCTCCCAGTTCTTCGCCTTGTAGGCTTCTATACCGATGTTGTAAAGAGGACCGGCACAGGTGATTTGGCCGGTTGTGGGATCCATCAAGCCGCTGATACTTTTGACGGTCTCCTGCTTCGGGTCAAGCTCAAGCGTCCGGTAGAAACTTTCGTATGCAATGTAAATGGCGTCAGGATCTTTTGATACGTAAGATGGATTTTTTTTCAGACGTTCATCGTCGCGACTGTAAATTCTGAGATAAACGTTGGCCCGATACAGCCATGCTTTGGGGCTGTTTTGGTTGGAGGGCATGAGTTCATCAATTTTCTTTTTGGCTTCGGGAACTTTCCCGTTTTGCAGTAACATCCAAATGTCATCAACACTTTGGGCTGCGGCACCAATGCACATGGCGCATAAAACTGCAAACAAAACTAATTTTTTCATAACTATTTGATTTTAAGTTGTGTTTATTTTTCTAATTTTTGGAGCTTGGCCTTGACGGCTTCTGCTTTTTCTTTTTGGTCAAGTCGGGTGTAGATTTGCTGAAGACGGAAAAGTACGTTGGTGTCATCAGGGGAGGAGAGGAGCGCTTTTTCAAAATATTCAGCAGAACGGGAGAGATACTGCTTGCTTTCTTCCAAAAGTGCGCTTGAGACTGCTTTGTCACCGGTGAGTTTAATCTTGTCGGATTCCAAATACTTCTCCTCTCCGATATGCGAGCAGCACACGCCCAGATTGTGGGCAATGATTCCGTTTTCCGGATGGATGGCGTATGCACGTACCAGAAGGGATTCCGCCTCTTTATAAAGACTGTCCTTGAGGTACAGGTTGGCGGCGTTAATGGCTGCTTCAGGGGAACTGGCTACTGTGGGAGGAAGGGCATTGAGTTTTTTCCGTCCCTCGGCAGAGTTTCCCGTCCAGTAGTAATAGTCCGCTTCGGCTACACGTAAGTAGGCATTATTCGGATCTTGTTGGATGCCTTTGGTAATGAGCTTGATGGCTTCCTGTGGCTGGTCTGCTTTTTTGTAGGTTTCAATTAATCCGATATATACATTGATGTTTTCAGACCCGTCTTCAATGGCCTTTTTATAGTAAAGTTCAGCTTTGGTGTCCTCTTTCAATTGGGAGAGCGTGTAAGCATAATAGTAGTATAGTTCCCCTTTGAGCGGGTATTTCGGGGGCTGCATCTCGTAGCTTTCCACAGCTTTTTCCAATGCTACTCTCGCTGTCTCATACTGCTGTGCCACCAAATGATCCACGCCTTCAATGAAAAGCAGCGTGTAAAGAATAGGCAGGGCTTCGTATGGCGCGAACATGTCTGTGGCCTCAATGTTCTTGTTCAACTCCTGGGCTCGCTTGAAAGCGTCATACGACTCTTGCGGAGCTTGCGGAAACAAACTTTGGTAGTTCTTGTCTTGCTGGCGAGCGGAATAATCAGCGTATGCCAGTTGATATTCAATGTTTGCTTTGTACAGCCAGGTGCTTGCTTTGGTGGAGAATTTTTCGTCGGTTAGGCACTGGTCAATGCACTCTTTGGCTTTGGCATACTCTTTTTCGTAAAAAAGATTGTATGCACGGTTGGGTGATACTTTTTGTGCAAATATATGCAACGTGCATATAGCCAGCAAGATAAATATAATATGGCGTTTCATCTCTTTCTTTTGGTTTACAGATGCAAAAATAATTTTTTTTTAAAATGCTGCAATAGGGATATTGAATTTAAATAGAAAGTCTCATTTCTTCTGGTCATGGAACCCCTGGTAGATTTCTTCGGCACTTTTCGTGTAACCTGACATTTTAATGTATTCGGCCATGTTTTTCCCCAATTCTGATTTAGGGAAGCGGGTGACAATCTCGCAGTACGTCTCTTTGGCGTCCTTCCAACGTCCCAGTTGTTCCAGGATTTGACCTTTCTGGAACAGCGCATAGTCAAGATTCTTGTAGTCGGGGTAGTGGTTCCGGAGACGGTCAAGGTATGATATTGCCTTTAAAGCCAATTCGTCACGCTTTTCTTTTGCGGATGTGGAAAAAGCCACAACCCGCTGGCAGATGCCGGCTTGAAGCAGAAACTTCGGACTGAGCGTGTCTTCAGGGTTTGCTTCGGCGTAACTGGCAGCCTGTTCGGCAAACTGCTGCGTCTTTTCCAGATTGGGACGCCCGATTTGGATCAGGGAGTCCACCTCTTTGTATAGGCCAATGACTGCTTGTGGGGCAAGCGACTGGACTTGTTGCACTGGTGTGGGTCCGGCAGTTTGTCCCGTCACATCGTCTTTCTTTCCGCAGGATATTAAGATGCAGATAGCCAGAAGGATGGAGCAGATTTTCTTCATGCTTATTTGTTTTTGATTTTATAAGAGGTACGGATTTTTCCGCTGGCGATATCTGTGAGCTTTCTTTTGAGTATCATTTTTTTGAGGCTGGAGAGACGGTCAGTGAATACCTGTCCTTCAATGTGGTCGTATTCGTGTTGGATGATGCGGGCCACGCAGCCGGAAATTGTCTCCGTTTTTTCCTCCAGATTCTCGTCCAGATAGGTGATGTCAATGGTGGAGGGGCGGTACACATCCTCGTGGATGTCCGGAAGGCTCAGGCAGCCTTCGTTGAAGGGGTATTCTTCCCCATAGCGTTTGGTGATGATGGGGTTGACAAAGGCCTGTTTGCGGATTTCTTCTGTCGGATATGCTTCTTTAAATGGTTCTGAATCAATGACAAAAAGTCGGATGGACTTGCCGATCTGGGGCGCAGCCAATCCCACTCCGTTGGCATTGTACATGGTTTCATACATATCGCTGACCAGCTGTTGCAGCTCCTCCTTTTCCATTTCCACGTCGGAGGCTTTTCTTCTTAATACGGGATGACCGTAAACACAAATCGGTAAAATCATAATTCTTGGTTTCTTTCTTTTTCTATGTCCAATTGTTGTAAATATGTCTGTAGGATGATGGTCGCACTGATGGTGTCCACCAGAGCCTTGTTCTGTCGCTCCTTTTTTTTCAGTCCGGAGTCAATCATGGTTTGGAAGGCCATTCGGGAAGTAAAACGCTCGTCCACACGTACGATGTTCAGATCGGGAAAGGCTTTTTTGACTCGGTTGACAAAGGGGGTGATGTAGCGGGTGGATTCGGACGGTGTGTTGTCTAATTTCCGGGGCTCTCCAATGACGATGGTGTCAACGTTTTCATTATCAATGTATTTCTTGAGATAGTCAAAGGCTTGTGCCACAGGGATGGTTTCCAGCGCGTGTGCACAGATGCGTAACTCGTCTGTGGCGGCAAACCCCACCCTTTTTTGTCCGTAGTCTATTGCAATGATTCGTGCCATACGTGTGCAAAAATACGTCAAATTTCTGAATTATGGCCTGCTTCCGGACATTTCACGGTAGAGGTGGAGCGCGTACCGGTCGGTCATGCCAGCGACATGGTCCACAATGACCCGCAACTTGTAGTAGTCTGACAGTTGGCTGTAGTCCGTAGCTCCCGTTTCATTTAATGCCAGTTGCAGAATGCTGTCGGACAAGAGTTTGATGGCGCGTCGGCGGTATTCTTTGCTCCGGAAGCAAAGGTTGCCGATAAAAAAGTCAAGCAGTCCGTTCAGCACGGAATGGCCGATGAGTTCTTTGCGATAAATGTCACGGATGGAGAAGATTTTCTCTATGCAGAAATTTTGCAGATGTTCGGCCAGGGGTGAAGCAGAAAACACCAGCTCTTGGTTGAAAGAGCCCTTCTCAATTTCATCAATGTGATTTTCAAATTGCTGATATGCAATTTTTACAAAATTGGATATCAAAGCATTGCGTATTTTTGTGATGCGGTATTTTTCGGAACCGGCCTCTTTCATCAGCAGGTTGATTTCAGGGAAGTACGGCTCAATTTCCTTTTGGAGCAGGGGTAATGTGTACAGCCCTTTGCCATAGCCATCTTCCAAATCCATGGTCAGATAGCAGATGGTATCGGCGGCTTCCACTAAATAGCAGAGTGGATGCCGGATGATTCGACCATCGTTCACGAGTCCACACTGCTCGGCAATGAGTTCAAGGTATTTTTTTTCTGACATGAATACCCCCACCTTTTTGGTTTCAATGCGGGATTTGTCCACAGGACCACAGTTGGGGTATTTGAGGCAGGCGGCCAGAGTAGGACAAGTGAGGTTGAGTCCGTAGCAGTCGCCAAGGTGCTGCAGTTTGGTCAGCACGCGGAATCCTTGGGCATTTCCGTCAAAATGGCGGAACTCCCGCTGCTCCTCTTCCGTCAGTTGCAATGGCGAGTCTGTCTGTGTGAAAAACTGGGTGAAATAGTCTTGGATGACGGTTTCCCCGAAATGCCCGAACGGTGGATTCCCGATGTCGTGAATGAGGCAGGCGTTTTTCAGGATGACGGGAATCTCGCGAAAAAGTTCATAATTGCTTTTTCCCGTCTTTTTTTGGAAGACCGGGCTTTCGCAGAAGGGGATACTCAACGAGTCGCCTACGGACATCACTTCCAGCGAGTGGGTGAGGCGGGAGTGGATGTTGTCATCGTCAGTGAGGGGAAACACCTGCGTTTTGGCGTGCATACGACGGGTGGCCGGACTGAAAATAATGCGGCCAAAGTCGCTTTCAAAGGCACTTCGGGCATCATGGGCGCGTTGTGAAGGCCGGATCCGGGATTCGGTGAGCAGTTTGTTCCAATCCATTTCAAGTATTTGTTTGAAAATAACTTACTTGCTATTCTTCAAGTATTCCTCCAAGAGTCGTTGCACATATTTCCCAAATACGTCAAATTCTATATTGACCACCGTTCCGGGTTGGAAATTATGGAAGTTGGTGACTTTGTGGGTGTAGGGGATGATGGCGACGGAAAAACGGCCTTTTTCGGAATCCACCACGGTCAGGCTCACGCCATTGACGGAGATGGAGCCTTTGGGAACGGTGAAGTTGTTGGCCTTTGCATCGTAGGTGAAGTAGTATCGCCAGCTGCCGTTGTCGTCCACCACTTTCTCGCAGGTGGCGGTTTGGTCCACGTGGCCTTGCACAATGTGCCCGTCAAAACGTCCGTCCATTCTCATGCTCCGTTCAAGGTTGACCTCATAGCCTGGTTTCCAGTGTTTTAGGTTGGTTTTCAGCATGGTTTCATCCATGGCGGTCACCACATATTGGCCTTTCTCTTTGTCCACCTTGACCACAGTGAGACAGCAGCCGTCGTGGGCCATGCTCTGGTCAATTTGCAATTCATCGGCAAAATCCACTTCAATGGTGAAATGGAAGTTGCTGTTTTCCTGTTCCACTTTGATGACTTTTCCTGTTTTTTCTATGATTCCTGTAAACATTGTTTTTGATTTAGAATTAGAGTGCAAAAATACATGTTTTTCCTGAATAATCGGGATAAAAAAACGGGATGCACTTTGGCATCCCGTTGGTATGTGTTTGTGCCCGAAAGCACGGGTTGTTGTTACTTGTTCACGATGAACTTCTGGCTGAAGGTTTTGCCGTTGTTGCGTACGTGTACGAAGTACATGCCCTGAGCCCAGGTGTTGGCCTCGTAAGTCAGGATGGTCTCTGCACCGTCAAGGTTTTCATTGATGACGCGGATCACTTTGCCCTGAGCATCGGTGATGGTGATTGAGGTCTGGCCTTCCATGCCGTTGATGCGGAGGTTCAGCTGTTCGTTCACCGGATTCGGGTAGAGACTCATGGAAGCCATTTCTCCATAGTTGCTGATGCCGGAGATGGTGGGCTCTGGAGTGGGCGCCGAGCTTTGTCCAACAACAATGTCAATGGAGCGTGAGGCGATGGGCTCTTGGCTTTCAGGCAGGCTGCCGTGACCACCCCAAAGCGGTCCATTGCGTCTGTTGACAATGTACGGGTTGTACAAACCGGACCAGTTGGTTCCCTTGATGCCGCCGCTGCGTTTTTCAAGTATCAGCTTCAGCGTGTAGGTTCCAGCTTGGGTGAAGGTGCATTGGAATTGCTGCGGAATGTTGATGAATGCCTTGTAATTGTAGTAGTCGAAGAATTTGACAGCAGAGTTCAGGTTCAGCTGGTACAACATGGTGTGTGCCGGAATTTCACCCTGCGGGTCAATGACGGAATCTTTGCCATAGTAAAGTCCGGTCTTGTCGTAGTAGGAGAGGATTCTGAAATTTGACATGTAGTCGGAAACGGAGTTGATTAACTCGCCCTCATAGTAAATTTCATATCTCATATCCAGAGAGTCGTTCTCCCAAGTGGTGTTGGAAGTGGGGTTGATGAAGTAAGCGTAAAATACTTTTGTCTCATCCAAGTTGGCGTAAACATGGTTGGTGTCCACCGGCCAAACGCCCTTGGTAGGCGTGAGGCTGTAAGCGGTGGTGTAGGATGAACGGGTCAACTTGACAGTATCGGCCAATTGGATGATGAGGTCAAAGGCGCGGACCTGGTAGGTAACAAGGCTGTCGCAGCCAGTGGAGGTGACGTAGTGTACCATCACATCGCTGCCGGCCGGATAGCTGACACCGCCGATGGTATAGAGCTCGTTGCTGCCCACACGTACTTCAGTGACAATGTCATAATTCGGGTTGACCATAATTACCGCAGTGGCGGTGTTGTGGCATTCGTTGTCATCAAATACGGTCACCGAGATGGTGTGCTCGCCAGCTTCTAATTCGCTGAGGATAAATGTGTTGCCTTCTACTACTATCTCTTCTTCGTTGTCTGTCCAGAAGAACTGGTAGTCATTGCCTTCTGAGAGGACGCCCCCTTGTACAGTGGCGGTCAACTGTTCTTCAGCACCAGCGCACATGCTTTCAATTTTGTTGAGTTCAACATGTACGGCATTCGGCATGGAGACTTCAACCTCATTGCTGATTTCACATTCGTTGGCATCGGTGACAGTGTAAGAATAGGTTCCGTCTGCAAGATCTCCGATGTTGAAAATGAAGTCGTCATCATCTGTTACATATACGGGATCTTCTTCTTCCCATTGTACAATGTAAGGCTCTGTACCTCCACTGATGGTCAGCTCAACTTCACCGGCGCCGCCGTTACAGTAGTCGTTGGTGATGATTTCAGCTGAAACATTGAGTGCATATTCGGGTTGGCTGATTTCAAATTCAACGTCAACCGTGTAATTGAGTGCATCAGTGATGGTAAGGGCGTATTCTCCAGCTTCGAAGTCGCTAATGGTGAGTTCGTTGTCGGTAACCTCGCCGTCCCCCTCGCGTCCAGTAGTGAAGGCGTAAGTGTAAGGTGCCTTGCCGCCAGTGATGCTGATGGTTGCGGTACCATTGGCTTCACCACCTCTACAGAGGACATCGGTGGTAGTGGCGTTGGCCTCCAAAGCTGCGTTGATGATCAACTGGGCTTGGGAAACAATGTTGAAGGTGACGGTGTAGTTTTCGTTCTCGTTGGAGAAGTTACTTCTTCTCCAAGTGGTGTTGTATGTTCCAACATTGGTGCCGGAAACACTTGCTGTACCGTTGAAGGTGAAGTCGTCTGCGGTATAGTCATCAAACTCTTCTTCATCCAATAATGCAACAAATGTGTAACCACTTACGGTGTGCTCTGCTTCATCGTAGTTGTATTCCGCCGTGTTACCTGTGATGTTTACAGTGATTTCAGCGGGATTGATGGTCAAGCTACCATCTGTAACCACAAACGTAGCGCTGATGTTCTCGTCGCTGTATGAGAAATCTTCCTCACGCAAGCCCATCTCGTAGGTGCCCGCTTCTGTTTCTGTGACAAAGTCATCGCCACTGTATTCAATGTATTCTTCGTTATACAATTCGCTTTCACAAGTGGCCGTGTAACCGCTGGCCGTGTGCTCTTCGCCATCGTATGTTTCGGTGACTGTTGCACCAACAATATAAATGGTGATTTCTGCCGGAAGGATGGTGATTCTGCCGTCAAAATCGCTGTTGATAACAAATGTTACATCATAGTTGGGATCATTGTTGACGAACATGTCGGCAGTCAGACCCATGTCAGTAGAACCAGCTTCGGTACGTGAGACAGAGGCGGTCTGGTTGGGAGCCAAAGCCACGTTTGTCACATCGTAGGCAGGGATCACTTCTTCTGCCACGGCAGTGAATCCCTCCACGGTGTGTTCATTCCCATTATAGTTGAATTCATCACGGTTGCCAGAAATTTGTACGTTTACTGCCAACTTGTTGATGATAAGCTGGCCGTCTTCTTCAATCACGAAGGTTACATTGGAGAAGTTGGTGTTAATGTTGGTGAACATGTTTTCAGACAATTCCATGTTATAGGTTCCTGCATCAGTTTCAGTGATTGACGCATTGCCGTTGAATGTGAAGTCATTGGCGGTGTAGCCGTCAAAATCTTCATCATCCAGCTCGGCAGTGAATGTGAAGTCAGAGACGGAATGCTGCTGTCCGTCGTATGTTACTGTTGAGGAATTGCCGATGATGTAAACAGTGAGTTCGGCAGGTGAAATCACCAATTGGCCGTCCGTTACCTCAAAGGTGACGTTGAAGTTGTTGTTGGTGTTGGTGAAGTCATCCTCGGTCAAACCCATATAGTAGGTGCCGACTCCCGTTTCCGTAATCACATCGTTGCCAGAGAAGGTGATGTCACCTTCTGTATAGAGGTCTTCAAAATCATTGGGGATATTAATATCATATCCACTCACGGTGTGTTCTTCGCCATCGTAGTTCACTGCATCGCTATGACCAGTGATTCCAATTGTGATTTCAGCGGCTTCTACAGTGACAAAACCGTCCTCAATCACATTGAAGGTAACATCGTAGTTATTGTCATTGTTGGTAAATTGAGAGGGGACTAAGTTCATGTTGCTGGTGCCCACATTCACTCTGGTTACAGAGGCATTGTTGGTGCAGGAGACATAATCCAATGAGTAGTTGGAGGTGGTGGGAACTTTCGCCATTTGGTAACCTTCTGCCACATGGTCTTCTCCATCGTATGTTTCAGTGACCTGATTTCCCGTGATGTTCACGGTGACTGCAGCCTTGGTGATGGTGAGCTGAGCCTGCGAAATGTCAAAGGTAACATCAAAGTTGGTATTGTCGTTGACAAAGTTGGCGGTTGTCCATGCGGAGTTGTAGGTGTTGACATTGGTTCCGGTAACCGTTTCGGTAATCGGAGTGTTGCCTGATACAGTGTTGGCAAAATGGAACATGACATTGTCGCCTGTAGCCACATACAGGTCGTTGGAGGATTCGGCTGTGTATCCGCTGACGTTTTGCTCCTCGCCATTGTATTCCACAGTGGAGGTGTTACCTGTGATGTACACGGTGACAGACTTGGCGGTGATGGTGATTCTGCCGTCAAAATCGCTGTTCACATTAAATGTCACCTCATAGTTGGGATCGTTGTTGACGAACATGTCGGCAGTCAGCCCCATGTCACTGGAACCCACGTCGGTGCGAGAGACAGAGGCGGTCTGATTGGGAGCCAAAGCCACGTTGTTTACATTGTATGCCGGTTCCACTTCTTCTGTTACCGTTGCTATGAATCCGCTGACGGTATGCTCGTCACCGTCATATTCAAATTCATCTCTTTCGCCGGTGATCATAACTTCCACTTCCAATGGATTAATGGTGAGCAGACCGTCCACCACTACAAAGGTGACATTGTCAAAGTTCGGGTTGGTATTGGTGAACATGTTGGTGGTCAGTCCCATGTCGTAGGAGCCAGCGTCGGTACCGGATACTGAGGCGGTGCCGGTGAAGGTGAAGTCAGCTGCGGTATAACCGTCAAATTCCTCTCCGTCCAGCTGGATGTCAACGTCATAACCACTTATCTGGTGTTCTTCACCATCGTAAGTGATTTCATCCTCTGATTCAGCATTATTGTATCCATAAATGGTCACCACAATGCCTTCTAATGCGGTTACAGTGAGAGTGCCTTCTGTCTTGTTGATTTCATAGTCGGTGGGTTGTCCGGATACTACAGTATAAGTGAATGCATTGGCGGAGCTTCCAACGATGGTTTGGCTGCCGGTGAAGTTGTATTCGGCGCCGTCGTTGCCAATCCATCCGGTTTCGGTAGCCAACGGTTCATCGTCATTGGTGAGGGCTGTGCCGTCATAGGGCTTGCTGAGGTCAGCGGAAACCAGGGTGACCGTTGCAGGTTCAATCACCAGATCGTATTTGCAGGTAGCGGTTACATAGTTTTCATTTTCGGCTTTCACATAAACAGCCAGCGGTCCGTCTGCCACATGGGTGATGGCAGGAGCGGTAGTGCTCCAAGTCTCTTGATTGTCAATACTGTAATAGATAATGGTACCATCTTCGATGTCACAAATGGCTTCGGGCTGAAGTGCTGAGCCGTCATACACTTTGGTACAGAGTTCTTCTGCCGGACAGCTCACTTCCATTGTTCCCGGTTCGATGGTGAGATAACCGTCTGCCGCCACAGTGAAGGTGACATTGGTGAAGTTGTTGTTATGGTTGCTGAATTGGTTGGCAACCAAGTTCATGTTGTACGTGCCGGCATTCGTGCCTTCTGCGTGGGCATTGCCGTTGTTGATTAAGGTGATGTCATTTACAGTGTAGAGGTTGCTGGATGCCGCAATGGTGAAGCCGTCCACAGCGTGTTCTTCGCCGTCATAGTCCACGGTTTCGTGGTTTCCGGTTACGGTCACGGTCACACCGTCCAAAGCAGTGATGGTCAAAGTGCCATAAACGGGAGTGATGTTGTAGTTGTCTTCATTTCCACTTGCCCAAATGTAGGTGAAGGTGTTGTCGGTTTCTCCCACGTTGGTGATGGTGCCGGTTACGCTCGGAGTGATTTCATCGTTGCCGACGAAGCTTCCAGTGATGGTAAGGTTGCTGTTTGTGAGCGGGGTGCCATCATACACCTTGCTGCTAGTACCAGAGGTGATGGTGATGGGGCGCTGGTTGATGAACAATGTGCCGGATACAGCGTCACCGAAGGTATAGTTGTCGGTCACATTGTCGTTGCCGCGCATCACACGGTATGCTGTCACTTCGTTATTGTCAGCCGCATCAGCGTCATAATTGGTGATGCTGCCTTCAACAGTAGCTACCAGTACATCGCCTTCCACCAGAATGTCGGGAGTATAGGTGAAGCCGTTGTTGGTGAGCGGAGAGCCATCATACACTTTTTGGTCGCTGTTAGCGGTGATGGTGATCTCGTCTTCAATGCTCTCAATGGTGATGGAACCATCTGTCACATTGAAGGTCACCGTTTCAAAGTTGTTGTTTGTATTGGAGAACATATTGGAAGTCAGGTTCATGCCAGTGGAACCGACATCTCTGCGGGATGCAGTGGCTGTACCTGAGAAGGTGAAATCACCTTCGGTATAGAGTTCGTTGTCGATCTCAACATCGTAACCTTCCACTGTTTGTAATTCTCCATTGTAGGTCTTGGTGTCAGTATGGCCAGTGATGGTCACGGTCACATCAATCGGACTGATGGTCAGAGATCCATTCACACGGGTAATGGTATAGTTGGAGGTTACATTGTTTTGTCCCGAGCTGATCACCACACTGTTTTCAGTGATGGCTGTCGGATAGGTTCCTGCATTGGTCCCTGCACCAGTAATGGTGATGGCAGTGATGGCCTCGTTGCCAGCCAGTGTGCCAGAAGTGATGGTGTAGTAGGGAGAGGCGGTCTCGGCGTAAGTGTGTTCTTCGCCATCATAGTCAACAGTAGTGCTGTTGGCGGTCAGTTCAATCTGGCGGGATGTCACGGTAAGGGTGGCGTTGCCAAAAGCGTCGTTGAAGTTGGGATTGGTAACCTTCACATAGACGGTCATCGTGCCCACATTGATGATGGAGGGTTCGGTTTGACTCCATTCGTCATTGGTAGAGGTACGGTAATAGATGGAGGTCATGTCCTCTTCGGGTTCGTATGAAACCTCGGCAGAATGTGCGGTTCCGTCGTATACCCATTCGCCGCCGGTGACGGTCACTTCCATCGTGGCGGGTTCAATGAGCAGTTGTCCGTTGGTGGTGTTCACTGTGAACTGTCCAGTTACATTGTTTTGGTAGGCGTCTGTCACCACGGCGGTGCCGCTAATGGTGTTCGGGTAAGCGCCTGCGTCATACTGACACGGATCAACGGTGGAAAGACCAGAAACCGTGAAAGTGTTTCCGTCCACATTGAATGAGTTGGCCACTAGGCCGGTTACACAATGCTGTTGTCCATTATAGGTCAAAGTGTCGCCAGCAGAATAGACGTTGATGACATACGGTTCTTCGCGGTCGGTGATGGTAAGTTCGCCTGTCTGCAGCGAGATGGTGTAGTTGGAAGTCACATCGGTCTGACCGGCCTTGATGGACACGCTGCCAGAAGTGATGGCAGTGGTGTAGGTGCCGGGAATTCTTCCTTCACCCGTGATGGTGATGGCGTCAATGGTCTGGTTGTAGGCCAATGAGCCGGATGTGATGGAGTAATAGGGAGAGGTGGTTGCTGTATAGTTGTGCAGATTGCCGTCATACTCAACTTCTGTGCTATTGGCAGTCAGCGTGATCGGACGGGAAGTCACGGTCAGGGTGTAGTTGCATTCCTTGGTGGTGTAATTGCTGTTGGAAGCTCTTACATATACGTTCTGGCTGCCCACTGTAGTGATGGAAGGAACCGTGGTGCTCCATCCGTTCTCGCCGTTAAGGCTGTACTCAATAGTGATTTCATCATTGCCGATGGCGCTTGCAGTGGCTGTCGGTTGCAGCGGGGTGCCGTCATACACTTTGGTGATGGCGCTGCCGGAGGGACAAGTAACGGTCAGTGCATTGCTTTCCGTCACGGTCAGGGTACCGTAGGCAGCTGTAACTTCATAGTCGCCCTCCTGCATGTTGCCGGTGAGTGTGTAGGTAAAGGTGTTGTTGCTTTCTCCCACCTCGGTCTGTGTGCCGGTCATGTTTTTGGTATAGCTGTCGCCCGTAGCGAAACCGTCGCCCGTAACAACAATCATGTTGTTGGTCAACGGAGTTCCGTCATATACCTTGCTTCCGGTGCCGGAGGTGAGGGTGATGCTACGCGGGTCGATGCTCAATTCGTACTCACAGGTGGCGGTCACATAGTTGCTGTTTTCTGCTTTCACTGAAACGTTCAAACCGCTTTCATTCACATGGGTGATGGACGGTGCGGTGGTGTTCCAATTTTCACCATCCGTGCTGTAGCTGATGGTGGTGCCGTTGGTCACTTCGCAAGTGGCAACGGGCTGAAGTGCTGTTCCGTCGTACATCTTGGTGGTATAGTCCACTGACGGGCAAGACACCTCCATCGGAGCAGTCTCAATGACCAATTGTCCGTTGGTAGTGGTTATATTGAATTGGTCGGTGACATCATTTTGGAAGGCATCGGTCACCACAGCAGTGCCGCTGATGGTGTTCGGATAGGTGCCTGCATTGGTCGCACTCGGGTTGGAGGTGGACAGGCCGCTTACGACATAGGTATTGTTCTCAATGATGAATTCAAGGGTCTCAAAACCGGATACACTGTGGGAGAGCTCATCGTATGTGACGGTGGTTGAATTGGCAACCACTTCAATTTCATACGGTTCTTCACGGTCGGTGATGGTCAGGAGGCCGGTTGCCAATGTGATGTTGTAGTTGCTGGTTACATCTGTTTGTCCAGCCATGATGGCCACGCTGCCGGAAGTGATGGCAGTAGTGTATTCGCCAGGAATTCTTCCTTCACCTGTGATGGTGATGGCGTCAATGGTCTGGTTGCCGGCCAATGTGCTGGAAGTGATGGTGTAGTAGGGAGTGGTGGTTTCCTCATAGGTGTGCAGATTACCGTCATACTCAACTTCCACGCTGTTGGCGGTCAGTGTAATCGGACGGGCGCTTACGGTCAGGATGTAGTTGCATTCCTTGGTGTTGTAGTTGCTGTTGGAGGCTTTGACATAAACACTCTGGGTGCCCACGGTAGTGATGGAGGGAGCCGTAGTGCTCCAGCCGTTCACTCCGTTAGTGCTGTATTCAATGGTGACCACATCATTGCCGATGGCGCTTGCGGTTGCAGCGGGTTGCAGCGGGGTGCCGTCATACACTTTGGTGATGGCGTTGCCGGAGGGGCAAGTGATGGTCAGCTCGTCGCTTACGGTGACGGTCAGGGTGCCTTCAGCCGTGGTGATGTTGTAGTCAGTGGCGGTGGTATTGTTGTTGAGGGTGTAGGTGAACGTGTTGTTGCTTGTTCCTACAGTGGTCTGGGTTCCGGTTACATTGTAAGTGGCACCTTCATTGGAAGCCCAGTCGTCGCCGCTGACAGCGATATTGTCATTGGTCAGCGCACTGCCATCATATACTTTGGTGTCGGTGGCAGAGGTGAGGGTGACATTGCGCTTGTTGATGGTCAGGGTACCGGGAACAGGGTTGTTGAAGGTGTAGTTTCCTGTCACATTGGTGTTGCCGCGCATCACCTGATAGGAGGTGACCACATTGTTGTTGGCAGTGTTGTCGGCATGGTGGGTGACAGAACCCTCTACCACAGCGGTCAGCACATCGCCAGTTACCAGCACACCGGTGGTATAGGTGTAACCGCTTTCTGTCAATGCGGTGCCATCATATTTCTTTTCTTTGCTCTTGGCAGTAATGGTAATTGGAGTGGTGATGGGAGTTACAGTCAGTGTCCCTGTTTCTGTTTCAATATCATAGTTGTTTGCCAAAGTGTTGTTGTTCAGGGTATAAGTAAAGGTGTTATTGCTTTCGCCCACATCAGTCTGGGAACCAGTTACATTGTAAGTAGCACCTTCGCCGGTGGCCCATCCGTCGCCTTCCACGGTCACTTGGTTGTTGGTGAGGGGTGTTCCATCGTAAACTTTTTGGTCAGTGGCGGAAGTGAGGGAAATGGAACGTTTCTCCACGGTCAGGATATATTCGCAGGTGGCGGTCACATAGTTGCTGTTTTCGGCTTTCACGTAAATGGTTTGTGTTCCTGCATTGGTAAGAGAAGGAACTGTGGCGCTCCAGTTCTCACCGTCGGTGCTGTAGCTGATGGTCGTTTCAGATGTAACGTTTGCGGTAGCTGCGGGATTGAGCGCTTCGCCGTCATACATTTTGGTGATGTTGTCGCCAGAAGGACAGGTGACTTCTAAATCGTCGCTGGCCGTCACTTCCAGTGTTCCGTTGTTCTTAACAATATTGTAGTAACAGGTTACGTCGGTGTTGCCGCGCATGACGGTTACAGTGCCCACAGTGTTGGTTGCGGTCCCCACGTTGGCGATGCTGCCGCTGATTTGGGCGGTAACAACGTCGCCGTTGGTGAGTTGTACTCCGTTAGCTGTACCTGTCAAGTTGTCGTTGCCAAATACCACGGTATAGCCATCGTCGCTTAATGCAGTGCCGTCATACTCTTTTTCATTGTCATCGGCGGTGATCACCAGATTGTCAGAAATCTGTGCAATCGTTGTGCTGAGCGGCTCAATGGTGCAACCGTTGGCATCGGTAATAGCAATGGTGTATTGACCGTCAGGTAGATCTTCAAAAGTATAGGTTGTGTTTTCGGTTTCTTCCTCTTGCTCTTGATTTAATACCAGTGTATAGGGAGTGGTTCCGCCTGTCATCTCAACGGTGATTTTGCCGTCGGCAGTGTTGTAGCAGTAGCTTTCGGACAACGTTACTTGGGCGGAAAACACGGAGGGAACAGTGACCGTGATTTCAGCGGTGGCGGTATGTCCGCACATGTCGGTCACCGTGATGGTTACAGGCTGCGCTTGGCTACCGGCTTGAAGGGTTGTTCCTGCTTCGGGATTCTGGGTGATGCTGGCGATGCCGCAGTTGTCATTGGCCAATTCGCCGATCATTTCGGTCAGATCGGGGATGACGAAAGCACATTCGTCTTCCACTTCGGCTTCCACTGATTCCGGATAATCGGGTGAAATGGTGGGATTGGTTGCGTCATTGACAGTGAAGGAAGCTTCAGTTTCATCGGATTCGCAATTGTTTCCGTCAGTTACATAAACGGATACGGTGTATTCGTAACCGCATTGTCCTTGTGCAGCTTCTGTCACAATGGCACTGCCGGCGGTTTGGCCTGCAGTGGCACCGGTCCAATGGTAGGTCAGGTCGTTGGAGCTGCCGGCAGTGACGTTTGCACTCACTTCAAAGCTCTCGCTAAACGGACAAGCATTCTGCGGAGTGGTGATGCTGTTCACTGTCGGATTGGTGTTGACCGTGATAGTAACGGTACCTGCATTGGTGAGATCGGCAGCGCAGTTGTTGGCATCCACAAAACTCGTCAATTGGTAATCGGTGGTGGAAGCGGGGGTTACTGAAAAGTCGTACGGGCTGGCTTCTTCAATGGTATAGTTATCATTGTTGATGGTGGCAGTGATGGGCAGCTCGCCAGTGAAGGCAATGCTCAGATCTGCATCGCCGCCAGCGCAGATAGCGGTGGTGCCGCTCAGAACTGCGGTCGGTAGAGGGTTGACTACAAAGGTGACGGTAACAACACTGTCGCACCCATTGGCTGCGGTGAAGGTTACGTCATAATCGCCATTTTCTTCCCATGCAGTACCTTTGTTTTTATAGTTATATGGAGTCTGATTGGCGCAAACGGTCACCTGGTCCGTACCTGTGATCAGCGCAGGTTCAACAATCGTCACTCCATTGGCGGGATTGATGGTGGCCAGACAGCCTCTGTTATCTGTGACAACCAGAGTGTAGGTTCCAGCACTTAAATCGGTGAGGTTGGTGGTGGTTTCTTGGTTGTTCCACAAATAGTTCAGCGGAGTGTAGTAGTCGGTATTTGCGGTGCCAGAAGTGATGGCTGTTGTGATCTGTCCGTCTGTCTCCCCGTGACAGGAGATGTCAGTTTTGGTCAGGCTGACGGTGTATTCGGGTTCAACAATAATTTGTTCTATTTCAATATTGCTGAGTGTTGCTATACAGCCGGCGTCATCGGTCAGGGTGAATTCATAGATTCCGATTCCGAGTCCGTCATATCTGAAGGCGTTGGAGGCTTGTTCAGAAGTGCGGGTGCTGAAGTTTTGCCCATTTTTCTTGGCTGTAATGGTATAGGGGGCTTTTCCGCCGCTGATGCCTAAGGAGATGTAGCCGGCAGTGGAGTTCTCGCAGATTTCCATGTTGTTGCCGATGGCATTCAGGCTGAAGTTGATTTCCGGCATTCTGCGCAGTGTAACTGTTCCGATGGAGTCAATGGATGGAGTGTTGGAACAGATGTCACCGTTGATGGAATAGTAGGTGACGGTTTTGATGCAATAGGGATAGTCCTGGCCACCGTCAAGGAATACGTCGTTGGCAGTCCAGGTCTGGTCTCCGATGGTGACGGGCAGGGCATTGTAGCATACTGCTGTGTCAATGGGATCTGCTGTTTTGGTGATGGTGTAGTCGTAGTACATGACCACTGCGCCAGTGGTGGCGTTCTTTCCTCCCATGAAGGACTGCGCAGTCCTGTTATAGAGGTAGTCGTCCTGTACACCGTCTTCCATGTAATGTAGCTTGAAGGAAATCTTGTAGTCTCCGTTGTCCTGCAACCATCTGATAGTCATCTTGATGGCTAAATTGTTGCTGGGGGTAAGTGCGGAGAGGTATTTCCCGTAAAAGAAGTTTAGGGTGTGGTCCTCAATCGGCTGGTTGGCAGCGAAGGGATCTCCCGGGAACTGGCTGTGCGCCTTGTTGATGTAGGAACCGATGTAGGTACTTGCGTTCCACGGGGCGGTGAAAGAAGAGGCAGACACATCAATGTGCTGCGCCAATTCCGCATCGGTCATCTCCTGTCCATCAAGGTAGAAGGTGTATTCCAATGCGTATTTTGCAGTCGCGGTCAGGTTCGCATTAGGAAACGTGATGTTGTAAACCTGTGTAGCACCGACTACGGGGTTGATGTTCGCCGGAGTCAGGGTGATACATTGCGATTGGGCATTCGCTATTCCTGCGGAGAGGAGAATGCCAGTCAAAAAACATAGAAGTTTTTTCATAATTGTTTGATTTAATTAATATTGTGTTCTATTTTGTTTTTTCATTATTGTTTTTTGGACATAATGATGCCAAAACGTTGATACGTGGTTTCAAGGCATGTGTTACATTTTTTTTAGCAGTATTGTGAGTTTTCACCATATTGTTTTTATAAATAACTGTTATTTGAGATTTTAAAAGTATATAACAAGGCAAGCAAAAATAACAATTATATGTTGATAATTCGCATTTCTTTTCTATTTTTTTATCAACATTATAAACAATAAAGAAAAAGCGGGTGATTTTGAGTCACCCGCCGTCTCTTTTTATTTTCTAATGATTACGCCGTTGAACTGTGCTGTTGGTGTAACCACGACTTCATTGAGGCAGACATGGGGTGGTCGCGATAGGACAAATTCTACGATTTGTGCGATGTCTTCCGCCACTAACGGATCATAGCCTGCATATACTTTGTCGGCTTTTTCTTTGTTCCCGTGGAAACGGACCAGCGAAAAGTTGGTCTCTGCCGCGCCAGGGGAGATCATGGTGACTTTGATGCCATACGGGAGGAAGTCCGTGCGCATGGCTTTGGTCAGGGCGAGCACAGCGTGTTTGGTGGCGCAATAAACGCCGCCGCCGGCATACACCTCGTGACTGGCGGTGGAGCCCAGGTTGATGATGTGCCCTCTTTTACGCTCTACCATCATGGGTGCCACCAGGCGGGTGATGTACAGCAGTCCTTTGATGTTGGTGTCAATCATGCGCTCCCAGTCTTCCAACGCTCCTGTGTGGATGGGATCCAGCTCCACGGCAAGACCAGCATTGTTGATCAGCACGTCAATGGGTCTGAACGTGTCGGGAATGGAGGCGATGGCTTTTTCGCAGGCTTCGGGATCTCTCACGTCAAATACTAACGGCAGCACTTCTGATTGCGTTTTCTGTTTGATTTCTTCGCACAGCTGATGGATTTTTTCACCGCTGCGGGCAGTGAGAATGAGCCGATGGTTTTGACGGCTGAGATTGCGGGCGATGGCTTCGCCGAATCCGGAGGAGGCTCCGGTGATGAGAATGTTTTTCATGATTTATTTGTTTTATTGATGATCAATAATATGGTTCCTTAGGTGTGAGAAGGCAGCTCCCAGATGATCGATGATGTCGCTGGCAATCAGGCTTTCAGTGGATTGCTCGTTCAAGGCGAGGTCCCCGGCCAGTCCGTGAAGGTAGGGGGCTAATCGTGCTGTCGTCTCTGGAGTGTATCCTTGCGCGAGCAGTGCGAGGGTCAACCCCGTGAGCACGTCTCCGCTGCCGGCGGTGGCCATGCCGGGATTTCCGGTGGTGTTTACAAACAGCTGTCCGTCAGACAGGGCAGTGATGGTATGGGCACCTTTGAGCACAATGATGACACCGTACTGGGTGGCGGTTTTCACCAGCCGCTGGATGCGATCGAAGTCGTTGGCGGGCTTTCCAGCTATACGGTCGAATTCGCCGATATGTGGGGTGAGGATGGTGCGTGTGGGAAGATAGGAGAGGAGGGTTTTGTTTTGGACCAGCAGGTTGAGGGCGTCAGCATCCATTACCATGGGGACTGGAATTTCCGAGAGGCAGTTTTTGAGCAGGGCGGCAGTGCCGGCAGCGGTTCCGAGCCCCGGTCCGATGGCTAAGGCTTGAAATGCGGGCAGATCCTCCCACGCGAAAACGGTGTTGTACTCTTCATTGCGGTCTCTGTCTATGATGGCTTCCGGACGGGCGATGGAGAGGGCGTCGGCAGCGTTGGATGTGGTGTGGACCGTGAGTTTTCCAATGCCCCCGCGCAAAGCCGCCCCGGCCGCCAAAACCGCGGCCCCGGGCATCTTCTTTGAACCGGCGATTAGCAAACCGTGTCCGTTGCTCCCCTTGTGTGCGAATTTCTGGGGGAGTTTCAAGGCATGGGCCGCCCAACCCGCATCTGTCAGCTCCGCGTGCCGCGTGAGTGCAGTTGTCCCAGCCGATACGTCGTCTTTCAACGGTGCGGGTAGCTTCAGGCCAATGTCCAGCACATGGACTGCTCCGACATACGGTCCGTTTTCGGGAAGAACATACGCCCATTTCATCCATTGGAATGTGCAGGTCGTTGTGGCGTGTACGCGGGGAGAGTTGTCCGGCGTGTGATTGTCTGTCATGAGTCCGGAAGGCACATCTACCGCCCATACTGGCACATGCAATTGATTGATGTATCGGATGGCTTCGGCCTGTATTCCGCTGGCCGGTCGTGACAGACCAATGCCGAAGAGAGCATCTATCACCGCGATGCGAAGTTCGTCATTGCCACAGAAGTCCGTAAGGGGATGCTGGGAAAATGTTCTGAAATCTGTGATGGGGAGCGTTTCTTGCTGTTTCAGCCTCTGGAGATTGGTGGCAAACTCTTCCGTACATCGGCTGTTCTCCTCCATGACGGTGACGACGATGATTTTTTCTCCGGCCTCGTGCAGCTTTCTTGCAATGACCAGTCCGTCTCCACCGTTGTTACCATGCCCGCAGAAGATAAGGTAAAGTTCCGTGGGGTGGTGGAGTGTGGCTTTTTTTTGCAGGATGTGCTGTGCCATGACCGTGCCGGCACGTTCCATCAGGTCCAGCGAGGTGATGGGCTCCTCCAGCATGGTGATCTTCTCGCTTTCGCGAATTTGATTCCGGGTGAGGATGTAATTATTCATTTCTGTTGTTTTCATGGACATCCAACGGCTTCCCCTTGTCATCCTTGGCATTGAAGAGGCGTGCGAGGAAAAGCGGAAGTTTCCTTGTGATGTCAGGGGCATACCGCTGATAAAGTGTCCCGTCAGGATTGAGCAACATGTTGTCTGGCAACGTGGTGATTCCCATCTCATCCAGCCAGTCATAACAGTTGTTGAAATGTACGAAATGCCAGTCAAACTGGCGGTACTTTTCCTTGAATTGCAGGAATTTGGAGAAATGAAAATCCAAGGAGACACTCACGAATTCGATTTGGCCTTTGTACTTTTGACTCAAATCCTGCAGGATCATCATTTCGCGGATGCAATCCGTACAGGTGGTGTTGAAGAATTGCAGAAAGACATATTTCCCTTTGAATTTTTCTGGATTGAATTGTGCACCGCTGGCCTCTTTCATCTGTGAGATGCTGAACGGCGCTCCGTTTTCAAATCGGGTCAGATCGGCCAGCGCATCTGCAGCTATGTGCCTGTGTTCGGCAAAATGACTGTTGAGCTCAATGTTTTTCAACAATGACAGAATGTTTTCCTTGTTGAAATTATCGTTATCGTATAACTGCATCAGGTTCAGAATGATGACTAATTCCCTGATTTTTTCGTTGACCAGCAGCTCATCCTTGCCCACCACATTGATCAATTGGATGAGACTTCCCTCTTCATTGATGCTCTTTCTCAGCTCTTGGGGGTTTATCTTTTTTGATTTCAGTAGATAGCTGTGATAAAAGGAGGTGAAAAAGTTCATGTAGGCGGGATTCTCATAGAGAATGTACTCATTGTCCAAATATTTATGGTATAGGGAATCCGGATATTTTTGGAGAATGATTTGTTCAATTGCGCCAAGGGAATAGTAGATGTATGATTTGTAAAAATTGGTGGGATGATATTGGATGGGAAAGCGTTTCCCTATCTGATAGACAATGGAATCGTATTGGGAAGGGGTCATGTCACCAATGATATTGGGGGAGTAGAAGTCCACCACACGATCCAAAGTGTTTTCAAAATGGTTGATTTTCAAATTGATGTCTTCTTTCAGCGTGGAATCGTTGTTGGAGATTTGCAGAAATCCGCCGTAGGCCATCGGATCCAGTTGCTCAAATAGTTGGGGATCCATGTCTATGGTGAAATCATAGGTTCTGCCGGGTTCCACGTAGAATTCAGCTCGGGAAGTCCGTATGGAAATCTGTACCAGCTGGGGCTGAATAGCGTTATATGTCAGGTAAAATTTTCCTTTTTTGTCAATGATGTCTTTGGCTACCACCGTTTTGTGATAGGTCAGCATGTCGTCAAAAACCGTCAGTTGGATTTCGCAGTTTGTCGCAAAAGATGCCGTGCCCTGAATGGTGACAGGATATCCTTTTTGTGCAAAGGCAACGGGGAATGCAATGCACAACCATAGCGTTGCCATGGCCATTTGTAGGAACTTCAAGATTTTTTTTGTATTATAATACATTGTATATATAAACAAACAATTGCTTGAAATATTGTTACAGTTTGCCTTTCAGTGCCATCAGTTCGTATTTGGCTTTCAATAATTGTATGGTGTGTACTTCCATAGCGATAACAGACTGTAATTCATCGTTTTGCTGTTTGATATAGTCAATAGCTGTAATGGTTCCGTTAAGTAGCTGTGTTGAGGCAGTCTGTTTGATTTCCTGATATTTCTGCGTGATCTGTTCGTCCAAAATCAGCAGGTGCTCAATTCGATTGATTTCGTTGATTTTTTCCTGAATGGCAATCTGGTTGGCTTTTCTGAAGTCGGATTCTTGGCTTTCCAGAATGGATTTCTGCAGGTTGATGATGTCGCTGACACCTTTGCTGCGGGCCCAGTCAATCAAGGGGATGGTGAATTTGAGTCCGACGGCATAAAACCATTTGAAATTGGGGTCCAGTAGATTGTACGACGGTCTGCCATATCCTCCAACAGCCACAAACATGATTTTGGGGAGGCTCTTGGAGAGGTGGAGCTTGCGCAGGTATTCCAAACTTTCCTTGGTGTTGGCAAATATGTTGAACTCTTCTCGGTTGGAGGAGATGTCGTTTTCCACTTCGGGAAGTTCGGGTACGGTGAAGTGGGTTTGTGACAGATCTTTGCCTGTCAGGATAGAGAGTGACGCGATGAGTGACTCCCTGTTGGCTTGCAGTTCGTCTTTCTGCTGTTGGATTTTCAAACTTTCCAAGTCAAGTTGTGCGATGGAATTGGCATAAACTACGCCGGCACGCAGCATGGCTTTCAGTTGGTCGGATTTCTCTTGCAACGTTTTTTCCACGTTGGTGAGAATCGCAATCTGCTTGTCAATGATCAGCAGGTTGAGGTAAAGGCTGATGATTTGTTCTTTGATTTTGCCGATGGATATGTCCAACTTGCTGATTTCGTTTTTGTTCAGTAAACGTTCGTTCTTTCTTCCATAGGTGGCCTGCATGCCGTCAAAGACCACTTGCTGTAGGTTGAGCGATACATTATACATGTCATGTGGCATTTTTTCGTACCCAGGGACCGCTGTCGGGAGCTCCGTCACTTGCGACAGGTAGCCGATAGCGCCGTCAATTTGAAGACTGGGGTAGTAGTGGGAGGAGACATCATTGAGCTTGACTTGTAAAAGTTGCGCATTGAGTTCCTTTTGTACGTTGGCGGAGGATTGTGCGATGGCCAGTTGGGTGCACTCCTCCACTGTAATGCTTTCTTGTGCGATAGAAGTCAGACAAATGGAAAAGAAAATCAGAAAAAGAATACGTCTCATGGGGGATCTTTTATGGTTTTCTTTATTAAAATGATGGGCCCGGCGGTTGGCCGGACCCATTCATTATGTTTTTTTTATTTTTTGACGATCTTCCCGATGGCAGTCGTCTGGTTTCCGTTCATGATACGGATGATGTAAATGCCGGGGGCGAGTTCGCCAATGTTGATTTGTGTATTGTCGCCTTCAATGCTGCGGCTCAGCACGAGTTTCCCGTAGGAATCGTAGATGTTAGCGGCTGTTGCTGTCATGTTGTCTTCCAACACGATGTTCACATTGTCGCTGGCCGGATTCGGGTAGATGCGGATGTTGCCGCCCTCCTGTTCGTTGATACCGGTGCCTGAGGTGACAGTGAGTTCAATTTCGCTGGAAGCAGTCACTTCACCGTCTGTGATCTGGTGGGTCAGCGGGATGAGTGTGACAATTGGAGTGCTGGGATCCACCGTCATTTCAAATTGAGAGGTGATGGTGGCCCCGCTCACTACGGTCGGGAAGGTGATGACCGGTTGGTCGATGGTGACATAGACGGAAGTGCTGGTCAGGGAAGAGATGACATTGGTGGCAGCGCGGGTTCCTTCGTTCACGCTGTATACGGTCACCTTCACCCGTTCGCCGGGATTGATGGTGGCGTCATTGTTTCCTGACAGGATGCTTACCGAATAGTTGAGGTCCACGAAACTTACCATGCCAGCATTTTCTATCACCATGATGCTGAAGATGATGGAAGAGGTATCCTCATCGGCTGTCATGGTGTGGGTGAACGTGATGACGGTGCTGTCCGGTGTGTCTGCGTCAATGTCCACGTCAAACTGGGAGTTGATGGAAGCTGCGCCATTGATAGTGCCGATGGTTTGGCTGGGGGAGGCGATGATGGCGTAGGGAGAGTCGCTGGTCAGTGTGGAGATGGCGTTGTGAGCGTTGGCGCGCCCGTTGTTGCGGGTGTAAACGCTGATGCGCACGGTCTCACCCGGGTTGATTTCAGCATCGGCATTGCCGTTGATGACGGTTTCCCCATGGTTGACATCCTCTAATGCCACACGGGCCTCTTCTAAAACCTGAATGGTAAAGGAATAGGTATCGCTGCCGTGGATATCCGCATCTGCGGTATGGATGAAGGTGATGGCAGTGTTGTCCGGCGTGTTGGCGTCAATGCTGACGGTGAAGATGGTTTGTACAGTGTTATTTGACGCAATGCTGTTCACGGTCTGGTTCGGGTTGGTAATGGTAATGTACTGTGAACTGCTTGTGAGCATGGAGGTTACATTGGAAACGGCAGTTAAGCCGGGGTTCTCCGTGGTAATGGTCACTTCAATGGTTTCACCCGGGTTGATTTCGGCGTCCCCGTTGCCAACGGTGATGTCCACGCTGTGAGAGAGGTCATTTACCCAACCTGCATGTGCTGTGAAACTGAAGGTGTAGGTCTGCTGTGTCGGTACGCCAGACAAGAGGTAGTCGGCGGTCACGGTGCAGTTGATGAGTGTGCCATCGGCGATGGTTCCGATCTGTCCGGCGAAGATGCTGGCGAGGTCAAGCACTTGGCCACCCGCGATGGTGGCAACTGTTTCGGTGGCATCGGTGAGGGTGAGGGCAGAAGAGATGGTGGACAATGTAAGGGTTACATCGTTGATGGCTGCGCCGCTGTTATTCTCGATGGTGACATCGAACTCAGCAGTCTCGCCTTCATAACCGTTGCTGTTGCTGTTCAGACCGGCAGCGGTGATGACGATACCTTCCGGCATGGGAGCGATTTCTCCGTTGGAAGTGGGCCAGGTGATGTTGTCCAGTTTGGCGCAGTCAGAGCCGTATGCAGTGTTCTGTCCGCTGTTGTTTCTAACGTAGGCGAACTTGATGGTGTGGGTGCCTGCGGTGATGGGGAAGGCATGATACTGCCAAGTGCAGGTGTCGGTGTAAGTGCCACCCCAGCCGCCTGAACTTTGTACACCGTTGCTGACCTCATACTGCTGTACGCCGTCAATGTAGAAACGGAAGAAACCATAGTTGGCTCTTGCCGCAACTTTGGAGTAGAAGCTGATTTCGCCATCGGTACAGTCGATGGTGAGCTCAAGTTCGGATTGTGTATTTCTGCGTCCGGCATTGCCTGACTTTGCATAGTAGTTGCCGCCGATAGCCTCGTTGGGATCATTTACAATGGTCCACGGATACTGGCTGTTGTTGGTCCATTCGAACTGTGTGAAATCACCTGTCTCCCAATCTTCGGTGGCTTCTGAGCTGCCGACAGTCAGGTAGATGGTGTCGGTGCGGTCGGCATTCGGGTCAGTGGTGCTGAAAATGTGATGGACGTAGGGGATGATCGTGCCTACGGGAACATCGCTGCCGATATTGATGGTAAAGGCGGAAGCATACTGGTCACCTGCCACGATGGTGCCGACATTGATAGTGCCGTTGACAACGGCTGCGGGTGTGTAGTAGGTGGAAAGTTGTGAGATTACATCAGGAGCATCGGCACGGCCGGTGTTTTCGTCAACAATGGTCAGCACAACCGTCTCGCCCGGGTCAATGGTGTTGTCGTTGTTCCCAACGGTGATGGCGTAGCTGTCGCTGATTTTGACCAATCTCGGTGTGGCCACTTCATATACATTGATGGCTGCTGTATAGGTCAGGCTGGAGATGGTCCCATCGGAAACGACATGGGTGAAGGTGATGAGTGTGCTGTCAGGAGTGTTGGGGGCAATGGTGATGTGATAGATGGTGTTGGCCGTGGAGTTGGGTGCAATGTAGGAGATGGTCTCATTGGCATTGGTGATGGTGGCGTATGGGGAGGTGGTGTTTAACACGGAGGTGAGGTTGAGAAGCGGGTCGGGTCCCATGTTTTCCGTTGTGATGGTAAGGTCGATGGTCTCACCCGGGTTGATGTCTGCATCGCCGTTGCCCGTGGTGATGAGCACGCTGTGGCTGATGTCGTTCAATACTTCCGGTTCGGGGGCGATTTCGCCGCTGTTGCTCGGCCAGGTGATGTTATCTACCTTGGCACAGTCGGAACCACCGTTCACAGACTGGTCTTTCGTGAAGGAAAACTTGATGGTGTGAGTGCCTGCCGTGATGGGGAAGGAGTAACGCTGCCAGGTGCAGGTGTCGGTATAAGTTTGGTTCCAACTGCTTCCTGTACCTTGCACGCCACCAGAGTAGGAGAGCTGCTCTGTGCCGTCAATGTAAAAATAGAAAAAGTCATAGCTTGGTTCTGATGCCACTTTGGCGTAAAAGCTGATTTCCCCGTCCATGCTGTTGATGGACAACTCAAGATCCGATTGGCTGTTGCTCTGTCCGGCATTGCCCGACTTGGCATAGTAACTGCCGCCGTGTGCCTCATTGGGATCGTTGACGATGGTCCACGGATAGTTGCTGGTATTCACCCATTCAAATTGTGTGAAAGTACCGCTTTCCCAATCTTCTGTGGCATCAATGCTGCCCACTACCAGCCAGATGGTGTCCAGGCGTGAGAGGGCGGGATTGGAGGTGCTGTAAATGTGGTGGTAGAAGGGAATCATCGTGCCTACAGGAACGCTGTTGTCAATGTTTATGATGAAAGAGGAGGAGCATTGGCCTTGCGGATTCATCGTGCCGATATTGATGCTTCCGTTTATGATCGGGGTGAGGGGATAGTAGGTGGAGAGTTCGGAAACCACATTCTGTGCGGTGGCGTGGCCCGCATTCTCGTCAATGATGGTGAGGTTGACTGTTTCGCCTGGGTCAATGATGTTGTCATTATTGCCATTCACAATGGTGTAGCTGTCGCTGACATAGGCCAACAGGGCATCTACTAACTCCAAGTTATAGGTATAGGTGGTGGTCTCTGCATTGCCGTTGCTCAGGTAGCTGACGGTAAATTCAATGGGAGCGATGTCGCCGTCGGCGATGGCTGTGCTTACGTTGAGTGCAAAGGCAGCGTTCAGGGTACGCACGTCACCGCTGTTCACGGTGCCAACTTGCTCTTGGAGATCGGTCAGGGTGATCTGGGAGGAAGTGGTGGCCGCGGTGATCCGTGTGTTTGTGGCGGCATCAGGATAACGGTTCTCGATGGTTACGTCCAAGGTGAGATGGGCACCTGCAGTGGCTTGTGTGTTATTGGTGACGGCCACGTCAGTGATGGTCACGCGGGCTCCTTCACCGGCCATGGCATTGATGGTGGTGAAGGTGGTCTTGTAGTTCTGGGCAGAGGCGGCCAGTTCGTAGGTTTCCCCAGCACTCATGGCCGGGAAGGTGAGCGTGCAGTTTCCGTTGCCATCCGTCAGCACTGCCGTGATGAGGGTGAGGTTGCGTGTCAGTGCCACGTAGCTGTACGGTGCACCGGTGGACACCGTGAAGGTGGTGGTGCCGTCAAGGGCCTCGTAGGTGTTGTTCACGGGAGCATTGTTGTCAATGCGGATGGTCATGTCGGCGGGCTGTCCGAGCCACGGCATCACCGACGGGTCTCCCATCAATTCGTAAATCTCCCAGTAGTATTTCACGTAGCTGTTGGAAGCACCGTATTTTGCGTGAACAGCCATGTTGCCGGCATAGTTGATGGAACCTTGTGTCACGTTCCAGTTGGTGAATGCTTCGCCGTGGGTGTGGCACATCTTGTCGTAAGCGCCAAGGTTGTTGGCATCGTAGGTGGTGAGGTTACAGTTGGTGCAGCTGGTGCTCAGGTTACCGTTGCGTACGCCGACAGCCCAGTAGTAGTCGTGGTCCCAATAGGTGTAGTCGGTACCACCAATGTAGCCAACGGCGCCTTTGTTGGTGGCGCGCATGATGGCCTCACCGAAGCATTCGCTCTCCTCAAACTTGTTCGACTGGCAGCAGTTGCCGACGAGGAAGCCGTATTTGCCAGTGTTGTTCAGAGAAGAGATGTGGGAGGTGGTGAAGGCGGGGTCAGCCCAGCCAGCAGAGCTGCAGTGTGCAGAGTAGTTGGCGTAGCCGGTTCCGTTTGAAAGTTTGGTGCGGATGGTGGCATCATCGGAGCTGGCGTGCGGGTTGTAGTAGGAGTCGGTGGTGGTGAAGAAGGTGGCGGAGTAGTTGTCCTCAAAGTAGTGCATGGCGGGGTTGGCGTGGCTGTAGCCGTAGTCGCCGCTACTGCCTCCGTCGTTACCGGCCACCAGCAGGCAGCGGTCAAGGTATGACAGGTCGGAGCCCATGGTGAGTTGCTCGTATTTCAAGGTCTTGTCAATCTGCGGAGTGAGTTGTGATGTGTTTTGGGCTGAGAAACGTCCCCAGTAGCAGTCAGGAACGTCGTCATTTCCTAAAATGGTGAAGTAGTACAAGTCGGTGATATGGCTGTTCATGCTTTGTCCGCTGTAGGTCGGAATCTGCGCTTGGTCGCCCACCAGCAGCACGTAGGTCGGTGCCGGGTTGTCGTCGGTGGCGTTGTTGAACAGGGTGGTGATGTAGTTTTTGATGGCTGTGGTAGTGGTGCCGATGGTGCCGGTGTAGGCAATCTCTACGAGGAAGCCTTTGCGGCGTTTCCAATCAGCGAAAGCGTCTAACTGTCCGTTGAATATATCATTTGCAATGATGAGCATTTTCACCGGACGGGTGGAGAGTGCGTCGCGGAGCTGTGCGCTCTCAATGGTGTTGACGAGCTGGGCGGGACGGCCAAACTCGGAACTCCCGTATTTGAGTTTCAGTTCGCGGGTGGCGGCCATGTCAACATCATCGTAAGTCACGGTGATGGTGATGTCTTCATAGATGGTCACCGCCTTGGTGACGGGGTTCACCTGAATGGGGCTGATGACGATGTCGGCCATGCAGACATCACGGGCGATACCGGCCTTGTTGACAATGGCCAGAGGCATGCCATAGGCTGCATTGGTACGGTAGGTGGCCTCATCTTTCACAAAAGGACGGTCTCCGGTGTATGACTTGTGGTACAACGGCTGGGTGGGATAGATGTCGTGTCCGATGCCCGCTTCTTCCGCTGTCAGGGTGCGGATGTTTCCTGCCGTGGCAGTCACATGCAGCTCACCGCAAACGGGGATCTCAATCGTTTTGATGATGATCGGCAGTTCGGGCTTGCCAATGTTTTCCGTGCCTTGCGCGGCACCGTCCAGCGTGATTCTGGAAAAAACTCCGTCAGCGGTTTGGATTTCGCTGGCTTGGAGTTCTCCCACTTGCACCTTCAGGGTGATTCCGTCGGAAGTGTTGCGCAAAATACGGTGGCTCTGCGCGTGTATTTGGCATACAGCCAAAAGGAAACAGGTGATAAGGATTAATTTTTGTTTCATAAGGATATTGGATTAAAATATTTTTAATTAGGATGATAAAGTTCAATTAAATTCTGTACAACGGTCAGCTCTTCCAAGCTTGGGTGCAGGGAAAGGAACATTTTGTGATCCTCGTAGTTGATGAGCAGTGCAGTTTTCAGGTAGTTGTTGGCTTCGCTGATGTTTCCGATGAGGTAGTGCAGTGCGGCCAGCAGGTAGGGGAGGACGTGGGTGACCTCTTCGTCATCCAGATATTCTTCCAGCAATTCAATGCCCATCTTGCAGAGTCTCTCATTGGCAGTGCAGTAGATGGTGAAGAATTTGAGAAAATCCTCCTTGTTTTTCAGCTGTTTGATAGTCAGTTGGAAAAGCTCTTTCATTTTGCTGATCTGTTCCTCTTCCTCATAGAAGGGGAGTACGTCAAACAGCAGGTCGAAGCTTTGCGGACTGATAGAGAAGGATTTTTTGATGAATTCCTCTGCCTCTTCGGCTCGCCCGGTCTCTTTGAGAATGGTGATGATACCCATGATGGCATCAATGGTGTTGGGCTCCAGAAGCAGTGCCTGATGGTAGCATTCCAGCGCCTTGTCGTACTGGTTCATGGCGAAATAGCAGTCGCCCACGCCAGACATGGCATGGTAGTCCTGATCATCCAGCCGGAGGGTTTCCTGATAGTACTTCAGCGCACGGGGATAGTCTTTCATCTCAAAATAGACGTTGCCGATGTTGAAGTATGCGGTGGAAGTCTCCTCGTCCAAGCTGATGGCATATTCGTATGCTTCAATGGCCTGTTCGTACTGCTTGGTCCAGCTGTAGGCGAGCCCGAGGGCAAACCAGCACCCTTTGCTTAAAGGGAAATCTTTGGTCAGCTGCTCAAAGAAAAGCACAGCTTCCTCGTAATGTTTGTCGTCTTCAAAGATGTAAGAAACGGTGAACATCTGTTCATCAATGAACTCGTCGTTCTCCAAGGCGAAGGAGATGTGATGGAGGGCGGCGCGGTAGTCGGTCTTTTTCACCAACTCGCCACCGAGCATGAAGTTGATTTCTGGGTCGTCCGGAGCCAGCCGGTAGGCCTTCTTCAGCAATGGGAGAGCGTCCTGCTCAGAGCCGGACATCTTGTAGAAAAACGCCTTCTCTAAATAGAACTCGGCAGTGGGTTCAAACTCGTGCTCAATGGCATCCAGCTCTCGTCCGGCCCTGCCGATCTCCAGCTCCATGATCAGTTTTTTCACTTTCAGGATACGGAAAATGCTGGAATGGGGATAAAGCCGGATCCCATGCTCCACCGCTTCCGTGGCGTAGGTGAAATCAAAGCGGGCAATCAGCTCTTCAATGATGATTTCCAAGTCGTCAGAATCAAAAAAACGACTCTCCCCAGCATCTGCCATGGCCTTGAAATCCTCCACCAATTCGTCGATTTCCTCTCTGTTCAGATCGTCGTCTTCTTCCATTTTCCGATTATCTCTTTAAAGCGTGCAAAGGTATAAAAAAATAGGGTATGTTTTTTATTTTTATTGTTAAAAATGCAGAAAAAGCCTTGAGGGGTTTATTCTTCCGGTAACGCCTTGAACCCCAGTCCCATAATTTCGCTGCTTTCAATCACATTGACAAAGGCATCAGGATCCAGGCGACGGAGATTGGATTTTAATTTCACCAAATCCGCACGCTCCAGCGTGACATAGATCATCTTTCGTTCCACACCTTGGTAGAGACCGGCTCCGGCGAAAACCGTTCCGCCGCGTTCCAAATCGTTGATGATGAAGTCTCGCACCTCATCAATGTGGTCCGTCACAATGAAGGCGGTCTTGTAAGATTTGATGCCATCTACCACTAAGTCAATAACTTTGCTTTCCACGACAATCAGGATGATGGAGTAAATGGGCAGCCGGATGTCGCCAAAGGCGAGGAGAGTGGTGAGCGTGATGATGGAGTCCACGACCAACACGAGCGTGCCGAGTGATATCTTGGTGTATTTGTGCGCAATCATGCAGATGATGTCACTGCCGCCGGAGGTGGAGCCGGAACGGAACACCATTCCGATGGCCAACCCGTAGATGACCCCCGCCACCACTGTGTTCAAAAAGTAGTCGGGCTGGAAGAAGAGATGGTCGCTGTGCGGGATCTGCACAAGGTTGTGCGCCGATTGCTGGAGAAACTCCCCGTCGTGGATGACAGGATTGTAACCCCAGAAAGACTCCAATATCCAGGTGAAGGCGAAGATGAAGATGGTGGAGATGACGGTTTTCACCCCGAATTTCGGACCGAGAATCCAGGTTCCGATGAGCAAAAGCGGGATGTCCATGCAGATGGCGTAAAAACTGATACGCCAGGGCCAGAGTGTGTTGAAGACGTTGGCCAGACCGTAGGTGCCTCCCGGCGCCAGCAGGTAGGGGTTCACAAACATGACATCTCCCACGGCAAAGAGAAAACTTCCGGCAATTAATAGGAAATAGGAAAAAATGATTTCTGAAGGCTTCTTTTTAATTTTCTGATTCATAAATATTTATTGTTGTTTTTTATGATTTGATTTTTCTATTGGAAAAGGATGCAAAAATAAAAAATTGTGCGGCATGGCAGTGTCACGTTTTTTCAAAATTTATCCACAAAAAAATGAGGGCGCGGAATCCCGCACCCTCATTCAAAAAGTTGATGACCTTTGTTTTTAGTTGTTTTTGATATTTCCGGTATGTGTCAAATCGTATGTCTTGGCCGGACGACGCAAGAACGATACAAACCAACGTACCGGCAGTACCACCAGAAGCTGCAATGCGTCACGCAAAATGGCCAGAGTGACGGGGCCGAAGTAAATGCAGTACAATGCAGTCAAGAGTTCAATTAAACCAAAGAAAAAATCATGTTCCATGATATCGATGGCTTTCCCTATGGTTGAGAATCCCCTACAGCCACTTCAATGCCACATAGATGCAAATTGCACTCAGTGCGATGGATGTGATGAACAGCCAGATTTTGCTTTTTTTGGAAAGATTCGTCCCCAAATATTCAAATTCCTTGACCTCTCTGCGCTTCCATTTGTCAAGCTGTCCGGGAAGCCAGTGCGCGAATTTGATGAGGTCGTATGAGGTGTTTTGGAGAAAATAGCCTTGGATTACAACGTGCAGCGTGGGGTCGTCCATCCAGCTGAACGCTTCGCTCCATTTGACGGTCCGCTCGTCCACGCCGATGCAGACGATGAGCTCATTCTTGTTGCCTCCATGCCAGTGGGAACGCTGGATTTCGGCCGTCTCCACACCGTATTTTTTAGCGTCGAAAACAAGGACAAAAACATGGATCTCTTTCTCTTTTCCCCAGAAGGCGTTCACATGTTGAAACAGTACTTGGATGTCATCTTGCGGAGCTTGGGCTTTGCATTCATATTGATGGCGGATATCGGGCTGGAAGCACACCACATTCTGTTCGCCATCCACAATGGGCGGATATTCAAATAGTTCATACTTTTGGACTTCCTCCTTGGAGATGTCGCGAAACTTAAAAATTGAATTGGAGTTCAGTATCGGATTATAGTAGCCTTGCTTGAATGTTGCGGTGGTGGTATCCCATTCATTCCCGTTCCAGTGGCAGCGTTGGCCTCCGCCGCCACTCACGCAGTTGGTATGATAAGTTTGGAAGAATTCAAGGTCCGTTCCAAACCGTTGGCACATGAAATAAAAATATTCTCGGGAAATGGCTTTTATGTGGCCTGAGTTGTAGCACTCTTGCCAGTGTTCGGGATGGGTGACGTATTCGTAGTAAGTGATGGCGTGCGAATTTCCCTTGCTGTCGCGTTCATACCTTGTCCGTCTCACCTCTTCCACCCATTCGTTGTAGTGTTCCACGCAGGTCACATAGCCGCTGACATACTCTTTGTCTGTGTTTTTCTTGAAAATAGAGTGGAGCAAGAACATCAGCCCTTCCGTGCCGCCAAGCAGGAGCAAATACACCCACCACAAGTCGAAGTTGGGGGCTGCGACAAACAAGGCAAGCACGACGAATGCCGGCAGGATGAGAGAGACAATGCGCATGTTTAGAGGCTTATATCGTCGTCAATGCGGGTTTCCATAACGGTTTTTGTATTGGTGGATGAAATCACTTCATAGTCAATTTTGGTCTTGTTGGAGATGAAGAACTTGGCGGGCAGCGATTCAATGAGTGTCTCGCGTTCGCGGAGGATGTCGAGCATGCGTTGCTGGGCATTGCTGAAGATGGTGCGCTGCACCTCGATGGCTTGGCTCAAATCGCGATACAGGGAGGTGTCAAAATCAGGATTCTGCTCCTTGATCCATTTCATCATGCCGCCCTGGTCGTTGGCATAGCGTCCGCGGATGAGGTCGGGGTAGATTTTTTCAAAAGCGTCTTTGTATTTTTCGCTCACTTGTGCTTTCTGCTTGATGATTTTCCACATGGTGTCGTGGACGCTTTCAATCTTTCCCTTTTGGGCCTCGCTCTCTTTGCGGAGGGCGATTTCTTTGTTGTTGTACGAAAAATACATTCCAATCAGCAACACAACCAGTGCGCCGATCACGATGAAAACGATAGCAGTTGTACTCATGGTTCGTCTGTTTAATTTGTTTTTTGTTTATGATTGTCTCTTTTGTCAAGCATGAAATCGGAGATGTGAAATACCATTTTGAAAGAACGGCGTTGCCCGACAGTTTGCTCCGGCGGTATCATTTTCGACTCCCATTCCAGTGCTTTCATTGCAGGTCCACCACCCCCTCCTTCCATCAACAATGAAGTGGTAAAGCAAACAGGAGAAGGGACGGTGTGGCCAAAACCGCAAAGGGTGTTTGTTGATGGTTTAGTTTTCATCAGAATTAGCGTCTCTGATGATTTCTACGAGTTCCGTCGCGGTAACAGTGATGGTGTGGCTCTTGTGGCTTTTCATGCTTAAAAAGCAGTATTGAAGATTGCGGTTGTTCATGGCACATCCTGTGATGAGATCTTTCGTCTCTTCTTGCTTCAATAGTTCGTATGAAAGGAGTAACTTTACCAAAGTGGAGATACCGTCTTTGTCTTTTTTCAGGTTGGCAATAGTGAAACCGTCATCTTTCGGATTTTCTGTCAGGAGGAAGGTGATGATGACATTGTTGTCTTCCATTTTTACAGAGAGAACATCCATGTCTCCGTTTCCTGTCGGGCAGTCGGCATTGAGTGTGTTGACAAATTCTCTTAATTCGCTTAAAGTCTGTGCTTTTGTCTGTGTGGGGAAGGTACTTAACAAGGCGATGGCCAAAGCCACAACAAAAAGGAATGCTTTTTTCATAATTTAAATTTTTATGATGAATATTTTAAATTTTCCGCTGCAAAAATAATTAAAAAAACAAAATATAAATCTAAAATTTGATTCTGTGAAATTCCATCATCTTTTGTCACATCTATTTTCACTCCTGGAAAAGTGTTCACAAAGCGGATGTCAAAATCGGAGAAGGAGTCCAGCCCAGATGATCTTCACGTAGTATCTGGTCTGTCGGTGGATGTTCCGATTGCTGGATCAAAGGTCTTGATGGATTCTGTCATGGAATTCCTTAATCGTGAAATGTATGACTTTTTCGAAAGGTGGGAGGAAGATTCCCGTCATTTTCCGTATGGGGAGGTGCGGTCAAACGATGCCGTTCGCTTTGTGCAAAGCTATGCAAGTCGCTATGCCCCATTTATTACGTTGGAAAATGATTGGTCCTGGGAGTATGATATGGTGATTGTACTTGTTTCGCAGACCGACTCATTCGTCACCTATGGAGTCGAAAACAGAAGGTTTGAGGCTCACTGCCATGAATCATTCAGTTTTTTTACCTTTAGCAAGATGGATGGGCATCTTGTCAAGGAAGTCATTAACCCGAAGGACAATACATTGTACATTCCTCTCCCTGAGAATGTTATGATGGGACACCACGTTTGTGCAGACAGGTACAGTGTGTGCCAGTTTGACGGGAACCATTTCAAGTATGTGCGTGATGATGGCGGTTTCTGGCTGCATCCGAGTGTGCGCCAGTTTGAGCGGATGCTTTTGTATGGCCAGGCAGACCCGTACTTGATCAGTGTGGATGAGATGAGAATATATGATTGCAGGGTGGAAGGACAGTATGAAGCAGAAAAGCGCGACTCCCATTGGTACCGCTATGCCGCATGGAAGGATTGCGATGATATGCAGAAAAAACCGAGTCTGGTTATTGAGAACGGCATATATAAAGACGGGGACTATATTTTTGAAAACGAGGGATATACCTATGTCGTTAAGAAGAATTCGCTGTGCATTTATAGAGGCAATAAGCAACTGTCCAGTATGGAATTAGAAAAATACGTGGAATACACGGACTAAAGGGGGGGAAGACACGTGTCTTCTCTCCTAATCTGTGTTTTTTCTGGAAATCATAAAAATACGTTGGCATATCGCCATAATTTTCACATTTTTTTATCTTTGCCGCCAGAAAAAATCTTTATTAATATCAATTTATTTTATTCAGTATCTTTTAACAGATTGAGCCAGTAAAGAGTCTCACTGGCCTCTTTCAAGGCTATATTCATCTTGCTGATGAAATCCGCCTTTGATTGGGCGTGGATGCTTTCAGCGACCAACGCACCGACAGCCGTTCCACTCCGA
>JAFZWE010000028.1 GCA_017617445.1 Bacteroidales bacterium
GAACGACTTGTCGGAGAAATAGTACTGCCACGGCGAGAGCAGGTTCTCGTTGCTGAAGGGCATCTTGTCGTAGCCGATGAGGAACGAGAGCCCTTTCACGGGCTGGAACTTGGCGAAGATGGCCACGGGCGAGAACTTGCCTCCATACGACAAATCCACCAGCGCCATGTAAGAGAACATGGAATGCAGGGCCCCTGAAACCCCGATGCGGGTGTGGCGCAGTTCAAAATGGTGGGTGTTTTGCTGCGTGTTATACTCATAGCGGCCCAAGATAGTAGCGGTAAACTTGGGCATCATCTCCTTTTTGGTGAGCTTGTGTCCCCAGCGCTGCGGAACCACCGTGTCGGCGGGCACAGCCAAGGTGTCGGCTCCCTGCGCAAAGGCAGAAGCCATTAATAACAGTCCGCAGAGCATCAATAAAAACCTCTTCATCTTCCCTTCTGCGTCAATGATTGATACAGATTAAGCATTTCACTCTCAGCCACCGCACTTGGAGTAAGAGCAGTTGGTGCATACCAGACATCCCTCCTTGAACTCCATGGTGTTCTCGGCGCCGCAGCTGGGGCAGATCACCCCCTTGGCCTTGGTACCGTCCTTGATGAACTTCTTGAGTGCACGGATGACCCCGTTTTTCCAGGAGTTGATCGTCTCCTCCCGGAAGTTCAGCCCGCCGATAATGTCACACACATTTTCAATCGGAATGCCGTGCCGCAGCATGGCGGAGATCATCTTGGCATAATTCCAGAACTCCGGGTTGAAACAGCGGTTCAAGCCGCTGATGGTGATGGGGTAACCGTCGCAGTCCTGATACTTGAAATCATAACTCTTGGTGCCGTCCTCAAAGCGGTTCTTGATGATGACGCCGTGGGTGACACTCTTCGGCATCGGCATGCGTTCCTCGTCGCTCTTGCCCGTAAACACCTCGTAGGGGGTGCCGTCCTCGCGGAGACCCACCAAAGCCACCCATGCCTCGTTGTTGTTGCGGAAACGCACCACCTCGGCACGCAGTTCTTTGGGACGCTTGAAATTGGTCTGTGCAGGTTTCTCTTTCTCCTTCGGTTTCTCGGAGGTGGTCACCAGCACACCGTCGCGCGAGCCGTCGCGATATACCGTCATGCCCTTGCAGCCGCATTCCCATGCCTTGCGGTAGAGCGCGTCCACAGTCTCCTGAGCGGTATCCTTCGGCAGGTTGATGGTGACCGAGATGGAGTGGTCCACCCACTTCTGGATCATCCCCTGCATCTCCACCTTCTTGAGGTAGTCGGTGTCATTGGCCATCGCCTTATAGTATGGTGATTGGGCAACAATCTCGTTGATCTCCTTTTCCGTCATGTGATCAAAGGTGGTGGTGTCATATCCGTTCACCTCGGCCCATTTCAGGAATTTGCTATGGAACACCAGATACTCTTCAAAGAGGTCGCCGTTGACATCCTTCACCATCGGGCGGTTGTTGTTGATGTCATTGGGATTCACCTTTCTTCTTCTCTTATAAACCACATTAAAGGCAGGTTCGATGCCGGAGGTGGTCTGGGTGCAGATGCTCACGCTGCCGGTGGGGGCGATGGTGAGCAGGGCGATATTGCGGCGGCCGTAGCGCTGCATATCCTCATACAGTTTCCCGTCGGCCTCTTTCAGACGGAGAATGTAGGGATTGTTGGTCTCTTTCTCCGAACTATAGACGGGGAAAGCGCCACGTTCCTTGGCCATGGTGACGGAGGATCGGTAGGCGGCGAGGGCCAGCTGTTTGTGCACCTCTGTGGAGAAGGCATTGCTATGGTCGGTACCATAGCGGATGCCGAGGGCGGCAAGCATGTCACCCTCGGCGGTGGTGCCCAGACCGGTGCGGCGGCCTTTCAGCGACTGCCGTCTGATCTTGGTCCACAGTTCTTTTTCAACACGCTTCACGTCTTCCGGTTCGGGATCGCTCTTGATCTTCTTCAGGATGGCGTCCACCTTTTCAATTTCAAGGTCGATGATGTCGTCCATAAGGCGCTGGGCATAAGCGACGTGCTGTTTGAAAAGGGGCATGTTGAACTTGGCTTTGTCCGTAAATGGTTCGGTTACGTAGCTGTAAAGGTTAATGGCTATCAAACGGCAGCTGTCATACGGGCAAAGCGGTATTTCGCCGCAGGGGTTGGTGGAGACAGTTTTGAATCCTTCATCTTCGTAGCAGTCGGGGATGGCCTCGCGGTGGATGGTGTCCCAGAAAAGGACGCCCGGTTCGGCGGATTTCCACGCATTGTAGATGATTTTGGTCCACAACTTGGCGGCATCTATTTGTTGAACAACTTTGGGATGGTCGGAATGAATGGGGTATTGTTGGGTGTAAGGGGTGCCGTTCTGGACGCACTGCATGAATTCGTCGTCAATCTTCACGGACACGTTGGCGCCGGTGATTCTTCCTTCGGTCATCTTGGCGTCGATGAATTTTTCGGCATCGGGGTGTTTGATGGAGATGGTGAGCATGAGGGCTCCGCGGCGGCCGTCCTGGGCCACTTCGCGGGTGGAGTTGGAGTAGCGTTCCATGAAGGGCACAATGCCGGTGGAGGTCAGGGCGCAATTCATCACTCCGCTGCCTGCCGGCCGGATGGAGGAGAGGTCGTGCCCCACCCCGCCGCGACGCTTCATCAGCTGCACCTGCTCCTCGTCCATCTGCATGATGCCACCGTAGGAGTCAGAATTGTCCCCGTTGCCAATCACAAAGCAGTTGGAAAGGGACACAATCTGGTTGGTGTTGCCGATACCGGCCATCGGGCTCCCTTGCGGAACTATGTACTTGAAATCCTTGAACAGATGGAAAATCTGATCCTCACTCATCGGATTGGGGTATTTTTTTTCAATGCGAGCGAACTCACGGGCCAAACGACGGTGCATATCGTCAGGGGTGCGCTCTACCAACTGCCCTTCGCGGTTCTTCAACGCATACTTGTCCACCCACACGCTGGCTGCCAGCTGGTCACCATGGAAATAATCCACCACATCCTGGAAAATCTCCTTCTTCTCATAGGTTTTTACCTCCGCCTTGGCCACGGGAGCCAGACTCTCTTCCGGCATGGAGAACAGGCTGAACTCACGGTCCGCCACCTGCTTCTTCACCCGCTTCGCCGTGCTCTTGCCTCCAGCACTTTTCTTTGTCATTGTACTCATCTGCTGCTCACGCAAGGCTACTAGTTTGTCTTCCATTCTCTCTTCTTTTTTTGATGTAACTTCAAAGGCATTGTGCGGGGAAAAAAGATCTTCCATCTTTTGTACTTGTGTTTTTTATGTTTTATTGTAAAAAGGTATATTCTCCCTGATTTTGTTCGTGACACGCAGAAACAATTTCCTAATTAGTATATTGAATGATAGCAATTTAGTTTTATTCTATCTGCGCTTCTTTCAAGGTTACGAAAGTATTTTTTTTCATTGAAACCCGCAGGGAAAACAGGATTATATTATCAACAAATTTTCGTTAATAATTTTTCTTGTTGATAATTAAAAAGTTACAAAAAAATATAAAAAAAGGCTTTTTTCTATCCGAAAAAAAACAGGTTTGGGCACATTTGTTGCATCATTCTGTGTCCAAACCCGTGATGCCCCGAAAGGCGTTGGATGCGGCGCTGCCGACTACTTCATGGGCTGCCCGCCGGCCTGACCGCCTTGGCCTCCTTGTCCGCCGGTATTGCCTCCTCCCATACGGTCAAACTCGTCATCATGACCCCTGCGCTGCCGCATCTGGATGTTCTGCTTGCCGAACCGGTAGGTAAGGTCCAGTTTCACCCCGCGGGACTCGTGCATCCAGCGCATGTTGGAGTAAGTACCGTCAGGATAGGCCGAATGGCTCACCCAACTGTTGTTGTTGAAAATGTCCTGCACCCCCAGACGCACCGTGAAGGCATCCTTGAAGAAGGAGGCCTTGAAACCGCCCCATGCGTAGAAAACGCCCTTGGTGGTGCCGAACATGTTACGCGACCTCGGCATCCACCATGCTCCCAACTCAATAGAATAGTGCTTGCAGAAGGTGAAGGTGTGCATGGTGAACAGCTGCATCTCGCTCACCAGACTGCTCACCGTGCGGTTTTCATACTCAAAGGTACGGCGCCCCAGCGCATAGTGTACATTCCACATCATCATCCACCACTTCCCTATCGGGATGTTGGCGAACAGCGATGCGTTCATGGCATGCGACTTGCCGATATTCTCCGGCTTGGTCAGCTTGATGTTGGTCAGCTTGTCGGTGTAAAGTATATCCTTCACAGTACCTCGCGTGAAACTGTAGCCCACCGAGGCAAACAGCATGTAGTGCCACGAGTAGTCCACCGTGGCCGAATAGGTGTATTCCGGGGTCAGGTAGGGGTTGCCCGTTGACATGTTGTAACTGTCGTCAATATCCACAAACGGGTTGAGGTCGTGATAGTCAGGACGGCTGATGCGGGAGCGAAGGGCAAAGGAGAGCGTGTTCATCTTGGGCAGCTGGTAGTCGATTTGCAGGGAGGGGAACACGTCGGCATAATCCTGCTTGTTCACCTCGCCGGTGGTCACCAAGTTGCCCACCACATGGGCGTACTCCGCGCGCAGACCCGCCTGTATTGTCACAAGCTGGTCGGGTTGGAAGTTGGCCTGAATATAGGCTGCCGCAATGTTTTCCGTATAGATGAAATGGTTGCTTTTGCTTTCCATCAAACTATCATTCAGATAGTTGACACTATTATTCCGATTTCTCACAAAGCTGGTTTTCACCCCGCATTCCAGCGAAAGGCGGTCGTTGAAGGGGTGCTCGAAGTCGAGTTTCGCCGTGGCCACGTGCATCCGGCTGGGATGCGACACGCCGTAGTAGTGGCTGTTGTAGGATTCCGTCTGGAAATCACCGAAATAGAAAGGCTGATAACGGTCGGAAATGGATTTGTTATGATCTAAGGAGTAGGTGACATCCGCATATAGCGTGGTGCCCAGCGTGTCAAAAACATGCTTGAAGTTGGCATTGATCTGATGGTTTCCGTGCTTGCTCACCGATTCAGAGTTGTTCAAGAAGGAGGTCACCACCTCGTTGTTGTAGTAAATCCGGTTTTTGGAGGAGGAGGTCCAATCGGCATTGAAAAGGTTGGCCCGATAGGAGAAACTCAGCGTGTTCACGGAGTCGATGTAGCAGTCGGCGGCGAAGTTGATACCGTGCGCCCCGAATTTGGACATGCTGCTCCACAGTTCATCAGGAAACTCATTGACGGTCTGGCGAACGGTGTCCCCCTGGAAAATAGAGCAGGTTTCCCCGTCGTAACCGGTCTTGGAGCGCTGGTACATATAATAGTAGCTTCCATTGAGAACCCACTTGCCGGCGCGTCCAGTGAGGTTGAACCCCTCATTGGTACCCCATGAGCCGTTGTAGCTGGCGCCGGCCCACACCGAGCCGTTGATCCCATTGGTTCGCACATGCTTGGTAACCAGGTTGATGATTCCCGATGTACCTGCCGCATCGTACCGCGCCGACGGGTTCTTCATCACCTCCACACGGTCAATCATCGAGGCAGGCATGCTCTTCAGGAAATTGACCAAGTCGTCTCCACTGAGGTGAGGATCCTTGTCATCTATCAAGATAAGCACCCCCGACTTGCCCTGCAAACTGATATTGTCGTTGTTATCCACCAGCACCCCGGGCATCTTGCGCAAAAGTTCCAGCACATTGTCGCCCGCCGCACTCGGATTGGATTCCACATTCATGATGGTTTTGCCCAGCTTCTGCTCAAAAAGAGGTTTCTTGAAAACGACCTCCACCGACTGAAGCTGCTCCACATCCCATTGCAAAACAATATCTCCCAAGTCCTTGGCCTCTTTTCCGGCCACCAGTTCTTCACTCACCCATTCGCGGTAACCGACATAGTAAATCTTGATGAGATATTTTCCCGAAGGCACCCCCGAAAAGGCGAACCGCCCCTCTTTGTCCGTCATCTCTGATTGAACCACCGTGGAGTCCACCGCACGCAGCAGCCCCACACTGGCAAATGCCACCGGCCCATTCTTTTCAGGTTCCAACACTCTACCCGTGAAATTCTCTTTTTGTGCCATGACGATGAAAAAATGGCAAAAAAGAACAGCGAATATGATTATCTTTTTCATTGTAAATTGATTAAATATTTCAAACTGACATTTTTACACTGGGTTTAGATCCTTATTCCTCAACTATGCCAAAAGTAAAAAAAGGATGTTGAAGAGAATGAATGCGATTAACGCAGCGAGCAAGATTTTATTGGTGTATTTTTTCATAATGATTAATTTTCAATGTTTTGATAAATGGTCATAATTTCTTCTTTGCTAATATTCAGCAATTTAGCTTTCTTCAAAACGGAGGGAAGCGTATGGCTCAACAGGTACTGTCTGTGCTCTTCCCGAATCAGCTCAATCGCATTGGCGGTCACATAAAATCCGATACCTCGCTTGTTTTCAATCACTTGCTTATCCGAAAGCTCTGTATAGGCCCGTTGCACCGTATTGGGATTGACCTCCACCTGAGTGGCCAATTCTCTCACCGAACAGAGCCGCTCTCCCTGAGGCCACTTGCCTGACAATATCTGCTCGCAAACGTAATCCTCTATTTGCAAATAAATCGGTTTTTCTTCTTTGAGCATCATGTTACACCTCCGTTTCTCTTAATCTCAACCAAGTCATAAACCAGAAAAAAAGCGTAATGAAAGAGCATCCCATAATGAAGAGTGCCTTGACCGCACTGTGTGACAACACAAAATGATAATTCGACAAATCCTCTTTTGTGGAAAGAATGGCTCCGTCAATCCACAGAGTGACAAAAACCACAGCGATTCCTAACAGCAGGCTCCACAGGAAGGCCCGTTTGACGAAATACACCGAAGCAAAAAGCATGGCAGAAATCCCAACCGTCAACATCAGGATCAGCCATCCCATGTGCTCACAATCGATATATGAGACAACCCCGTCAACATGCCAGAAGCTGAACAGGGGCAGAAACACATAGGAGGCAAAGAAATAGCCCAGCAGCCCTGCAACGACCACCAACAGAAAATAATACACCTGCACTTGAAATACCGACACCAACACTTTCTCAAAGGTGCTGGCTGGCAGCGTGAGATACATGATACCGCCGGAAGGATTCGCCAGTTTTTTGAAAGTGATGCTGGCGAGACAGATTAATGTAATTACCACAGGGAAATTGACGGGATAATACGGCGCATATCCCCCGTACAATAGCGCACGGAATAAATGCCAGATTGTCATACCCCCCATCATGCACAAGAAAATGCGAAGGTCTTTTTTCCAATTTTGCAGGAATGTGTTTTGGGACAATATCCCTATTCGATGAAATGAAAACAATTCGTTCATAATATGCTACTTTTGAAGTGAAAAAATTTCTTTGATTTTATCCCTGTTGCACAAAGCCGAATTGAACAGCAGCTCAATATCCATTTTACTGTCCTCACGGTTGATGTTTTCAAATACAGCATAGATACCCCGAAGTGTATCCTCTTTATACAATGCCGTTTGGGCCTCCCCTTCCGTGTCCACCACCTTGAACAGCAGTTTTTCCGTGATCTGTTCCACCGGAGCGTTGAGCAGAATCTCACCTTGATCCAGAATCAGGATGGTGTCAATCAGGCTGTGTAAATCCCGCACCTGATGCGTGGAAATGATAATCATCCGCTGCTCGTCCGCAGCAGAAGCCATCACCTTGCGGAAAATGCTCTTGGAGGGAATGTCCAATCCATTGGACGGCTCATCCATGAACACAATCTGGCAGTTGGTAGCCATGGCAAACGCGATCAACACCTTCTTTTTCTGTCCATGCGACATCCTCATCAGGTTCTGGCGGAAGTCTGTAATCTCAAAAAGCTCCATGTAATTGTGGAACTGCTCCGAACTGAACCGTGGATAAAACGGAGAAAAAATGGTTTCAAATTCTTGAATGGAAATGGAGGGAACATACATTTCCTCGGGAAGGAAATAGATCTCTTCCAACATTTTAGGTCTTCTCAAACAGGCTTTCTCCCCCAAAGTTTCAATAGACCCCTCCTTCGCAAAAAGCAACCCGCTCATCAATTTCATGAGCGTGGTCTTACCCTCGCCGTTTTTTCCCAACAATCCATAAATGTGATTGCCCTCAAGTTCCAGACTCAAATCCGAAAACAGGGGTTTCCGACGCGGGTAACGGAAAGTGACATTTTTCAACTGTATCATTTTGACGTGTTTTAATGTATTAATAATATAGTGTACTAGTTAACTAATACACTGCAAAAGTAAACAGAAACATGATACGTTGTATCAATTATTTAAAAAATATCTAATTGATTTACAGTATGATAAAATAAAATGGAAAAGAAATTCCGATTCGGGGGTATGATTTTTGGAAGAAAATCACCTGGAAACCGCGGATTTCATCCGGCGTTTGCTCAAGGAGATGCGCATGGTGGTTCCCTTGCCCACGGTGGAGGATTTGACGAAAAGTTTTCCCTTGTGATAATCCTTGATGATACGTTGTGCCAAGGTCAGACCCAAGCCCCAGCCGCGTTTCTTGGAGGTGTACCCCGGTTTGAAGATGGTTTTTTGTCTTTGAGGGGGAATGCCTTTTCCCGTATCTGTGATGTCAAGATGAACGCACTTGCTGTCTTCCACCAACTGGAGCGTGATGCTTCCCTCGCCGTTCATGGCATCCACAGCATTTTTGCAGATATTTTCCACCACCCATTCAAAGAGATAGCGGTTGATGGGCAGGATGACGGGAGCGTACTGTTCGGCGGGGAAGGTGATGGTGACGCGGGAGGAGAGGCGAGTGCGGAGATAGTTGGTAAAGTCGCGGACCACCTCCACCAGGTTCTCCTCGTGCAATTCCGGCACCGACCCGATTTTGGAGAAGCGTTGTGCGATGGTGTCCAGCCGTTTCACATCCTTGTCCATCTCTGACACTATCGAAGGGTCCACGTCACTCTCCCGCAGAAGTTCGGTCCATGCCATGAGCGAGGAGATGGGTGTGCCCAGCTGGTGTGCCGTCTCTTTTGACATACCCACCCACACCCGGTTCTGCTCGGATCGGCGGGCCACACTGAACAGGATATACGCCACCAGAACGAACACAAGAATAATAAACAACTGGATATAAGGAAAATAGCGAAGCCTCTTAAGCACAGAAGACTCCTGATAGTACACATGACAGAGCCCATGGTCGGGCAGCATCACCTCTAACGGCGTATTCTCACTGCTCATAGAGGAGATGAGATTCATCCGTGATTCCGGTGTGGCCACCTCTAATGAATCAATGTTTCCAAAAAGGATAATGCTGTCATTCTCCTTGTTGGTGATAATTACCGGAATGGAAGCGGTATTGATAACCACATCCTGGAAAAAGGACTCCTGCAGGTTCTCCAGCGACTTGTGCAAGTCGGTGTAGGCTTTCGACTGCTGATAGTAAATGGTCACATAGCTGGAAGTGTCCGTCGGGTCATAATGGAGCACCAACGAATCGTACTCGCTGCGCAAAGCACCCAATTCAGACACATTTCGCATCTGCTGGATTTCAGGCGTAGTATTGACACTTTCAGAGATATCTCCGTTTTTGGACGCAAGAATCATGGGGAACTTGTTGTTCTTCTTGTTCTCTTCCAGCTCATTCAAATAAAAGGTAAGCTCCTCGCTGGTGGACACCTCGTTCAGTTTCTTGAGAATGTCACCGAATTTCTGCACACGCCGCTGCTCATCCTGTTTGATTTCATTGAAAAATTCCGTGGTGGAATTCACCAGCTGCGCCTTGTGTTTGACTGCCTCCGCCCACAAAGCCACCTTGCTGCGCTCTTCGCGGGCAATATCCTTCAGCAACAAACTGGAATAATACAAGATAGCAGCCAACGCAATGACTGCCGTGATAAACAGCAGCCATTTCCAACGACGTTTATGCGTGTACAGGTTCATTACAATATAATATTATATATGACACAATGGTGTCAAACTATTTGCGAATATCCAATTCGTCAATGATATTCTGTGCATTGGCGAATTTATCCACAATAAACAGGAAGTATCTGGCATCCAGGGAGATGTTGCGGCAGCGGTTGACATCGTAATTGATGTCACTCATGGTGCCTTCCCATACGCGGTCGAAATTGATGCCGATCAACTCACCGTCGCCATTGATGACCGGGCTTCCGGAATTGCCGCCCGTAGTGTGGTTGCTCGCGATGAAGCAGACCGGCAGCTCGCCTTTGGCGTTGGCATACGGGCCATAATCTTTCCGGCTGCACAGTTCTTTCAATTTAGGATCTACCTTATAATCAAAAATATCCGGATTATCCTTGGCGATCACGCCGTCCAAAGTGGTGTAATGCACATACTCCACACCGTCGGCGGGGGAAAAACCGCGCACCTTGCCGTAGGTCACCCGCAGGGTGAGATTGGCGTCCGGATAAAATGTCTTGTCCTTGTCTTTTTCCATCAATGCCTTCACATACGTGCGGTAATAGAGGTTGAGCTGTTCTTCCGTTTTATCCATTTGATCCGCAACATCAAAATACTGGCTGATGGCCTCCAACATGATACGGAAATATTCATGGTCGCGCATTTTTGCCAAATCCTTGCGCTTAGCGGTTTTCAGGAACTGGATGAATTTCTCACCATTGGCAAAATAGGGTGATTTGTTCAGCACAGAGCGGTACAGGTCCTGCCAGAAACTCTTGGGCTGGTTGATATACTTCTGCAAGCCGGAGGGAATCAACTGCGGATCCTGTTCTGTGAAGTAGTAGTACATCAGCTCCACAAAACACTCTTCGTCAATGTCGGAGTTATAGCTTCCAAAGAAGGACTCCGCTGCCTTGACAGCGTTTTGACGGGCGGTTTCCACCCTCTCGTCTGAGGATTCTCCCGATGCCAATATTGCGAGATTGTACACCTTGGTGTACAGGAAACGGGTCAGTTCCACCCCGATGACAGCCTCACCGATGAATGTGGTAATCTGCACCTGGTTTCTGTATTCCTGATATGCTTTCTTCATGTTGTCGAGCAAGTCCCCATACATTTTCTTCCGTTCAGCGGAAGCATTCACCCACTGCACGAACTCTTTTTCCTCTTCCATTTTCATGTCAATCACGTGGCATTCGTTGATTCCTTTGCTCTCACCAATCCATTTTTTCCAGCCATTGCTGATGCTGTTGGCTTTGGCAGAATACATCAGGCGAATTTCCAGTGATTTTTCCATCTGCCGTTTCATGGCGGTCAGGCGCAGGTCACGGGAATGGATAGCAATCGGATTCTGCACATTCACCACGATATCAACGGCATTAGAGATCAGGAACTGGCGGGTGGTGCCGGGATAACCGAACACCAGTGTGAAATCGCCCTCTTCCACCCCCTTGACAGAGATGGGGAAATATTTCTTTGATTTCAACGGAACATTTTCCGGAGAGTAGTCGGCAGGAGACCCGTCGGGGGCGGTGTAAATGCGCCAGAGCGAGAAGTCGCCCGTGTGGCGGGGCCACATCCAGTTGTCGGTGTCACCGCCGAACTTGCCAATGCTTTCCGGGGGCACACCCACCAAGCGCACATCTGTGAAAACCTCATTCACAAACATAAAATACTGGTTCCCATAGTAAAAAGGCTTAATCACCGCTTTATAATGGGTACCTTCCACTGCTTCAGACTGAATCATCTTGATATTCTTCTCTATCTTGGCACTCCGTTCCTGCTCGGTCATTTTGTCAGTAACTCCCTCCAAGACCTTCTGGGTCACATCCTCCATCCGAACCAAAAAAGTGACACTCAATCCCGAGGTAACGATCTCCTCATCACGGTTTTTAGACCAGAAACCATTATGCAAGTAGTTGTGTTCCATTGTGCTATGCCCTTGTACATAGCTGTATCCACAATGGTGATTGGTGATGAGCAAGCCGTCAGGTGAAATCAGTTCACCCGTACAGCCGCCGCCAAACAGCACCACCCCATCTTTCATGCTGTGATGATTCACACTATACACATCCTCAGCGGTGAGGTGAAAGCCCATCTGTTGCATCTCTGCCTCGTTGTAACCCAAAAACATAGGAATCCACATGCCTTCGTCAGCGAAAGCAAAAATCCTGATAAAAATCAAACTTGCAAGTAAAAACAGTTTTTTCATTTTATAAAATATTGATTATTAATATACTATATAAAATTTCAGTCCATAATATAAATTCGTGGCACCCGCTTGGAGATGGATGTCAGCAGGTGATAGGGGATTTTCCCGATTTTGGCGGCGATGTCGTCCATGCGGTTGTGCTCGCCATAAATCACCACTTCGTCACCCTCGCGCGCCTCCAGCCCGGTAAGGTCAATCATCGTCATATCCATGCAGATTTTCCCGATGATGGGAGCCTGCCGCCCTTTTACCAAGACGCTGCCCACGCCACGCCCCAACTCCGGCGGAAATCCGTCGGCATACCCGATGGGAATAATCCCCACCCGAGTGTCTCTGTCGGCCACAAAAGTTCGGTTATAGCCGACCGTCTCTCCTTTTTTTATTGTATGCACATGTGTGATAACCGTTTGCAATGTAGCCACCTGCTGCAAATGCGCCCGGTCCTCCGCCACTGCCGAAAAACCGTATAATCCAATTCCCAAACGCACCATGTCAAAATGGGCCTGTGGGAAACGAGAGATACCGGCACTGTTGACAATATGACGAAGTATCTTATAGTCAAACTGACTGGAAATCAAATCAGTTACTTCTTTAAAATATGAAATTTGTGAAAGTGTAAAAGCATCTTCGTGTGCATCTTCCGCCGCCGCAAGATGTGAAAATACCGAGGCGATGCGCAACTGCGGATTCTTTTTGATACGCTCCACCAACTCAGGAATCTCCTCTTTCCGAAATCCGAGACGGTGCATACCGGTATCTATCTTCAAGTGAATCTTAAAGTTACTAAGTTCAGGATGATGACACAGGGCGTTTTCAAATTCATTGAGGGAATAGAAATTGAAAATCTCCGGTTCCAAACCATATTCAATCATCATTTCAAAACTTTCCCCCTCCGCACCCAAAACAATGATGGGGAGTTTGATGTTTTTCTTGCGCAGATTCACCCCTTCATCCGTATATGCAACTGCAAGATAATCAATATTATAATATTGCAATTCATTAATCAGTTCCACATCACCGAGCCCATAGCACTGCGCCTTCACCATGGCCACCATGCGGGTATGGGGAGAAATCAGACTCCGGTAGTATTTCAGGTTGTTCTCCATGGCCGGGAGACTGACATTTAAAACGGTACGGTGCGAACGCAACTGCAATGCCTCCACCACCTTTTCAAATCCGAAATTGCGGGCCCCCTTCACCAAAATGGCCTCATCCTGAAAAGGAATGTTCCCCAACTCTTTGAGCAGTTCCTCCGTAGTGTGGAAGAAATACATTTCTGGAGTGGTGAAACAGTGGGTTTTCTGACAAAATTCAGGTCCTACAGCAATCAGTCTATGAATACCGTTAGTAGCCAACAGCTTGTTGATTTCCTGATAGTTACTCTCCGTCAATTGGCCGGCTTGGGCAAAGTCGGAAAGAATAGCGGTTTTCCTCTCATAGCGGATCTGTGTTTTGAGGAAATCCAAAGCCACCCGCAAGGAATTGAAATCCAGGCTGTAGGTATCATCCAGCACCACCGACTGATTGATGGCGATTTTAATTTCCATCCGCATCAGCACGGGGGTCAGGAGGGCCAGCTTGGCATTGATTTTATCCGGATCAAAGCCCAGATGGAGCAGCAACACGATTGTATGCACGGCGTTCTCCACCGAGGCGCTGTCCACAAACGGGATGGTGAAATCCTGCCCGTTGAGGGTGAGCACTGTTTGCTGTCCGTTTGACTTTTCCTGCGTGATACAGAAGTGGGCATCCGTTCCGTGTCCCCAGGAAAGCAGTTGCTGTCCAGCCTTTTGATTCTTCTGTAAAACACTTTTCACCAATGGATTATCCTGACAATAGATCAACGTGTTGCAATGGGTGAAAAGTTGGGATTTTTCCTCCAATTTCTGTTTTTCATCCTTGAAAAATTGAGAATGAGCAGTGCCGATATTAGTAAGGATACCGATGGTAGGGTGGATGATGGCTTCCAGCCGGCACATTTCGCCCGGCTGGGAGATGCCGGCCTCAAAGATGGCCAGGTTATGATGGGGACGCATCTGCCAAACGGAGTAGGGCACTCCGATCTGCGAGTTGTAGCTGTTTGGGTTGGCAATAAGTTGGTAATCATGGTTCAGCATTTGGCACAGCCACTCTTTCACAATGGTTTTGCCGTTACTTCCAGTGATTCCAATGACGGGGATGTCAAACTGACGGCGGTGGGCGGAGGCAAGTTGCTGCATGGCCTTCACGCTGTCGCCAACGCGGAGAAAATTGCAATGTGGGAACTCCGTCCACTGCGCAAGGTCTTCTGTCACCACAAAATTGCTGACCCCAGCTTGAATAAGTTTCGGGATAAAATCATGCCCGTCGGTCTTGTCGGTTTTGATGGCGAAAAAAAGTGTCTGGTCTGGCAGCAGCAGCCGTCTGCTGTCAAAAAGCAGCTCAGTGACAGCATGTTCCGGGCAAGGGAGCTGCTGTGCCAACGGTTGGACAATACGTGCTATTTCTTGGAGTTCTGGCATGACATCAATCGTTGGAAGGTTCTGTATTCTGCTGGCACTTCAGGGAGGCCTGGTGCATCAAATTTAAAAAATTCTGCAAAAATTCCTGATAATCTGCATCTTTCAATTCATACTGCTGATAATTCTTCACCACCGAGTTCCACTGTTCAGGCTGTATCAGCGGAATATTATGCTCTCTTTTGATTTGGGCGATTTCCTGCACCACTGAAAAGCGGCGGGCCAGCAATTGAGCCATTTGTGCATCAATATGGCGGATCAGCGTGCGTTGTTTGCGTAGCAGATCCTCCACATTTTGTGAGGGCTGCTTGAAAACCAAGCTTTTCAAAAGTTCGCCCAGTTCTTCCGGGGTAAGTTGCTGTTCGGAGTCGCTCAAGGCGCATTCCGGTTGACAATGGCATTCCAGCATCAGTCCATCGCAGCCATAATCCAGAGCAATTTGAGCTATTTGCTTAATATATTGTTTTTTACCAGAAATATGAGACGGATCACAGAGAAGAGGGAGATCTGGCCGTGCCACTTTGAAAGCCACGGGGATTTCCCACAGGGGGGCATTACGCAGAATATTTTCCTTGCTATCGGCGAATCCGCGGTGCACGGCCCACACCTCCTTGACGCCTGCTTTTTCAAATCTCTCCACATTACCCAGCCACAGCTGGAGATCGGGAATGGCCGGATTTTTGACCAGCACCGTGACCTGTTGGCCGCGCACTGCGTCCGCGATCTCCTGTACAATGAAGGGGTTGACGGCGGTGCGAGCGCCAATCCAGAAGCGGGTGATGCCATTTTGCAGGCAGCTTTCCACGTGGGAGGCTCCCGCCACTTCCACACACACGGGAAGTCGGAACTCCTGCTGGATTTGCTGCAGCCACGGGAAGGCAGCCTCCCCTACCCCGCTGAAGGCGCCGGCCCTGCTGCGAGGTTTCCACACGCCGGCACGGAACAGGGACAACTCCCCCGCCAACCGCTCATGCAGCTGTCGGGCCGTCTCGTACACCTGCTCTCTGCTCTCCACAGCGCACGGTCCCGCAACCAAATACCGGTTCACAGTGCTACTCACCATACATTTTTCTGTAATAATCCTGATAACTGCCGGAAGTGACGTTGTCCAGCCATTTCTCATTGGCAAGATACCAGTCCACGGTTTTTTCAAAACCCTCGTCAAACCGGATGGTCGGCTCCCACCCCAGCTCGCTCCGCAGCTTGGAAGCATCAATGGCATACCGCAGGTCGTGACCCGCGCGATCAGTCACATAAGTGATGAGCGCCAGAGACGTCCCCACAGGACGGCCCAATTTTCGGTCCATAATCTCTATCAGCTTCTTGATCAAGTCAATATTACGCCATTCATTATTACCTCCGATATTGTAAGTGCTTCCGTCTTTTCCCTGGTGGAAAATCAGGTCAATGGCGTGGGCATGGTCCTCCACATAGAGCCAGTCGCGCACATTAATGCCCTTTCCATAAACCGGCAATGATTTATTATGCTTTATATTGTTAATAAACAGAGGTATAAGCTTTTCCGGAAATTGGTTCGGGCCATAGTTGTTGGAGCAGTTGGAGAGTACCGTCGGAAGACCATAGGTATCATGGTAAGCCCGCACGAAGTGGTCGGAAGATGCTTTGGAAGCGGAATAGGGACTGTGGGGGGAATAGGGCGTTGTTTCTTTGAAAGATCCAGTATCACCCAATGCTCCATAGACCTCATCGGTGGAGATGTGGTAGAAGCGTTTGCCCTCCTCACGGCCTTTCCAACATTTTCTGGCTGCGTTCAACAAGTTGACTGTACCCACCACATTGGTGAAAATGAACTCCATCGGATTGGTGATGGAACGGTCCACATGAGACTCGGCCGCCATGTGAATTACACCGTCAAAATTCTCTTTTTCAAACAATTGATTGATAAAATCAGCGTCCACAATATCCCCTTTTACAAAGTGGTAATTACTTTTGCTGTCAACATCGACGAGGTTTTCCAGATTGCCCGCATAGGTCAGCTTATCGAGATTGTAAACTTGATATTCGGGATATTGGTTCACAAAGAGCCGCACCACATGCGACCCGATGAACCCAGCACCTCCAGTAATGAGAATTTTTTTCATATTTTTTTGATTATCAAATTGTTCAACGACTGATAATATCACTTAATTTCATATTGACCGTATGCCAATTGTAATTTTGTTTGACAAAATTGTGCCCGTTTTCAGCCAGTTCGGCATATTTTTCCGGGTTTTCAAGCAGGAATTTGACCGCCTCCACGTAACCGGTAGTCGTGCTGCACACCAGAATCTCGTTGCCGTCCTTCACCCCTTTGAGGGGGAGGCTGGCGAGGGGAGAAGTGATGCAGGGGAGTTTCATTGACATTGCCTCCAACAGCTTGTTCTGCAGTCCGGTACCGAGGTGCATCGGGGCGATGAAAATTCTGGATTTGGCATAATATTCAGCCATATCGTCCACCCATCCGGTAACGATCACATGGGGGCTGGCCAGCGAACGCACCTTGACTGACGGATTGGCGCCACAGATAGCCAGTTTCAGCTCTGGAAATTCATTTAACAACAGGGGCATCAACTCTTTAGCCAAGTATTCAGCAGCTTCCACATTCGGCGCATAGCTCATATTCCCCGAGAAAATCAGATCATATACCTTGGGGCCGGCGCTCAAGGGATAGCGGTCGTGCTCTACGCCATTGGCCACCACATGGATTTGGGCACTTTGCTCATGGGGAATCAGATCTCGGTCCACTTCGGTAATAATCACCCTCTCATTGAAAAGAGGGAAGATGTCCCTTTCATAGCGGGCAAGCCGGCGGGCTTCGCTTTTGAAAAAAGGCCGGGACCAGAACGGGGCGGACTCGCTCCGGCGCTGCATCCCCTTAGACAGAACATCTTGGTAATCAATGGTTTTTTTTACAGGAATATCCTTTACATATTCTGCCACACGAACCATTTGGCAATAGATCCTGTCGGGATTCACCCGTGCCACCACCTGATCAATCAGTTTTTTCACTCGGCCGTTATAAAAATAGCCGCACTGCAACGGCAAACCCTTCAAGGCAGCAGCCGAGGTATGGCAAAGCCGACTGAAAAGAGAAAGTTTCTCCACATACATCTCCTTGCAAAACGGGCGCACTTTCTCCAGCGACTCCTCCGTAGGCTGCTTCTCGCAAAGGGCCACCAAATACAGTTCATGGTGCTCCGAAAGAATGCGCAATTGGTGGAAAGCACGCAGTTTATCACCCTTCTCAAGAGGAAAGGGAAAGCGGGATAAAACAACCAGAATCTTCATTTTCTAAAATCGTGCAAAAGTACATGATTTTTTTGAATTGGCAGGAAACATTTTTCCTTCAAAATAGTATGTGAAACAATGGTTGGAAATAACAAAAATAATCAGTATTTTTGCTACCTTAAAATCATGGGGTTCCTTACCATTCAACAATGGGTAAGGGTGTGTTGTAATTTGTTTTGAAACAAGAATATAGATAAATATATGAAAAATTGTATCCTTTGGGCCTTTGCGTTTTTTTGCGCGTTTTTATCCGTAAAAAGCCAAACAGTATCCACCTGTTTTGATTTTGAAACCGCTGACAGCCGTGATGCATGGACCCTGGTCAACGCTTCCCAAACCAACCAATGGGTGATAAATACCGGAGTGAACCACGGAGGGAGTTACTCACTCTATGTCTCCAATTCCCCCACGTCGTCCGTGCCTTCCAACACCTACACCATCTCCTCCTCCTCCAATGTATGGGCCTATTTTGACTACGAATTTCCCGAATGCGACGAGGATTTCGTGCTGAGCTTTGACTGGATGGCCTATGGCGAAAGCTGCTGTGACTATATCTACGTGTATATTGGCGACCCTGCCACCGTGACCGCGGGCAGCACAACCGCACCCACAGGCTCCACTCAACTGTATAACCCGTTGACCAATGCTACCAAGTTCAATTTGCAGTCCAGCTGGCAGACCGCCAACATCACCTTGGCCAGCGCCACATACGCCGGACAGGTGAAGCGCATCTACTTCCTTTGGCACAACGATGGTTCTATAGGCACCACGCCTCCAGGCGCGATTGACAATGTATGCATTGAATCCTGTGTACCTTGTGACCAGCCCGTTGTCAATGTAACCCCCAGTTCGGCAGTGCTTTGCCAAGGGGAGAGCGTCACTTTCACGGCCACGGTCACCGGCGGTGCAGGCAACTACACCTACTCCTGGACTCCTGCCACAGGTTTGTCATCCACCACCACTGCCACCACTACAGCCACGCCGACATCCACCACCACCTACACCCTGCGTGTGACGGATGGCGCGGATTGTGCGAAAAGCGTGCGCGTGCCCGTGGAAATCTCCGGAACCACGCTCTCCATCACCGCCTCCCCGCAGGTCTATTGCCGCGGCACAGATCCCGTCACCCTGAATGCTGTGCTCAACGTGAACGGCAGCTGTTCCAGCTACACCTACAACTGGAGCACAGGTTCACATACCAATGTAGCCACGGATGTTCCCCAGCAGAACACCACCTATACCGTGACCGCCACCCCCACCGGCAACGACTGCTGCACACTCACCGCTTCCTACACCGTTGAAGTGGGAGATTGCAACAACAGCTGTTCCGACTTTGAGACCCCCAACAGCCGAGCCGAATGGACCTTGGTCAACGGTTCCCAAACCAACCAGTGGGTCATCAACACCGCGGTCAACAACGGAGGCAACTACGCCATGTATGTCTCCAACTCCCCCACCGCTGCTGTTCCTCCGCACTCCTACACCATTTCATCCGCTTCCAATGTATGGGCATACAAGGAATTTGAATTCCCCGAATGTGAAGAAGACTTCGTACTGAGCTTCGACTGGATCGGCTATGGCGAGAGCTGCTGCGACTACATCAAAGTGTACATCGGGGATGCCGCAGCCGTGACGGCGGGAAGCAACACCGCACCTGCCGGCTCCACACTGCTGAATTCCAACAATTTCAATGTGGCCAGCACCTGGCAACACCAAGAATACATTTTGAGCCATGAGGACTATGCCGGAACATTCAAGACCGTGTATTTCTTGTGGCACAATGACGGTTCCGTGGGCACTGCGCCTCCCGGCGGCATTGACAACGTGTGTCTGCAAGCCTGCATCCCATGCAACCAGCCGGTGGTCACCGTGACTCCCGAATCCGCCATCCTTTGCCAAGGGGAAAGTGTCACCTTCACCGCCTCCGCCACTGGCGGCAGCGGCAGCGACTACACCTACAGCTGGACCCCTGTGGGCAGCTTGAACACCGCCTCTGGTCCCACCGTCACCGCCACCCCTGAAGAGACCACCGTATACCGTTTGAGAGTGACGGATGGAGACGGATGTGCCAAAACCGTGCGGGTTACCGCTGAGGTGTCCGGCACCCGTCTGAACGTGATTGCCAACCCTCCCGGCTTCTGCCAAGGCTCCGAGGAACCTGTCACCATCACAGCACAACTGCAGGTGGAAGGCAGCTGCTCCAGTTATACCTACTTGTGGAGCAACGGCGCCACAGGAACATCCATCTCAGACAGCCCCTCACAGACCACAGTTTACACCGTCACTGCCAGCCCCACAGACCCGAGCTGCTGTGAATTGGTGTCCAGCGCCACCGTGGCCGTGATGGATTGTTCAGCCGAAGGCTGCCCCAGCGTGGCCCCCGCAGAATTGGGAACCGGCAACGTGGACATTTACATTGACTGCTCCGTGCAACCCGAAGTGACTTTAAGCGCCAACGTCATGGCTACTGCTGTAGAAGCTGACGACTATTTCGTTTTCCAAATCCCTTACAATCCGCCCTACGGCTACACCGCTGGAACACGAATCTTTGCAGACGCCAGTGACGACACCTGGAGCAACGTGGTGAACCTGCCATTCACATTCTGCTACTACGGGAACACCTACACCCAGATTGTGGCAGGAGCCAACTCCGTGGCTACCTTTAATACCGATGTGGTGGGGAATTATTGCTCCTGGTCTTTTGACGACGAAATCCCCAACGCCTCATTGTTCCCGAACACCATCTTCGCTTGCTACCGAGACATCTATCCCTCCACAAGTGACTACAACTCAGTCACAGGAGACGGCGGCATCTTTGAAGGCGTGCTTGGAGTTTACCCGTGCAGAAGCTATGTTTTGAGCTTCAACAATATCAAGTTGTTCTCTTGTACCGATGTCCGGACTTTCACCTCCATGATTGTGCTGTACGAAGGAACCAATGTCATTGACATCTATCTGCGAGACGCTCCCACCTGCACATCCTGGAACGATGGCAACGGAGTGATCGGATTGCAAAATTCCGACTGCACCCGGGGAGTCACACCGCCCAACCGCAACACAGGACCGTGGACAGCACACAATGAAGCGTGGCGATTCATGCCGACAGGCCAGCCCAGCTATACGGTCACTTGGTATGCGGGAACCGACACAACAGCCTCTCCGGTGGGACATGGAGATCTGCTGACCATCACCCCATCGCAAACCTGCGACTATACCGCCCGTCTGCAATACACTGCCTGCAACGGCGACTATTTTGACATCATCAACACTTGCCACATTACGGTGAACAACGCCATGCCCGACCTTGTCGTAACCGCCTCCAAGGACACTTTGTGCCCAGACGAAGAGACCACCATTTCAGCCATCACTGAAGATGTTGCCTCTTACCTGTGGAACACGGGCGACACCACCGACTCCTTCACCCTCGTTCCCGACAGTGTTATCACCACATACACGGTAACGGTGACTTACAATAACGGGTGTGTCCGCACAGACAGCGTAACTGTTTTTGCCGTGGCTTCCATTGAACCGCCCACCTTCACTTATGAACCCGAACCCATCATTGACTACCCGGAGATTTGCCAGGGCGAACGAGCCACCATCACTGCCAATGAATACTATGCCTATCGCTGGAGCACTGGTGCCGTGGGGCAATCCATCACAGTTTCCCCCAATGCCACCACCAATTACAGTCTGACAGTAAGCGACGAAGTGGGCTGCTCCTCCAGTGCGGAGACCCGTGTGATTGTACACCCCCTCCCATTGGCAGCCTTCGCTCCGGAACAGTTCCTCAACTTCCTGGAAGACGGCTCGGCATTTGTGCAGTTCATCGACTTTTCCGAAGGGGCTGAACAGTATATCTGGGACTTCGGAGATCCGTATTCCAACAGCAACTCTTCCATAGAGCCCTCACCCACCCATGAATATACCCATTCAGGCATCTATACCATCAACCTGTGGGTGACCTCTGATTTCGGATGCATGGATTCCACCAACCACATGGTCTCCATCCAAAAGCCGTTCTATTTCTATGTTCCCAACGCCTTCACACCCGATGGCGACGGTATCAATGAAATTTGGCTGCCCATGGGCGAAGGGGTGGATGAATCCAATTACCACTGCTCCGTTTACGACCGCTTTGGAAGATTGGTGTTCCACACCACTTCACTGACCCAAGGATGGGATGGAACCGAAAGGGGAAAGCCTCTGCCATTGGGTAGTTATGTGTATGTGATTCAAACCAGTACAATGGACAATACACCCAAAGAATTTGTCGGAACCGTTACTTTGATCCGATAAGATACAGAGAGGGGCTGGTTTAAGCCCCTCTTTTTCTTTATCCTTCTTCAATCCTTTCATCCTGCTTTGGTGCAATGTTTTGGACAGAAGCGGTGGAATGTATGTTTTTCCAAAAAAACGTTCAGCATATCACATAATTGATTATTTTTGCAAGCGTGATTCATATATCAAATTATAAATCTACCAACTGGTTAGAATGAGACATTCCGTCCCAAAAAGCATTTTCAAATGGCTGCCACTGCTTCTCCTGATGCTTCTGGTTTCTCTGGCATCAGCCCACCACCGCGACTCGCTGACGGCGGAGGGAATAGCTTTTATACCGAATGAAGGACAATGGAACGAGTCTTTTCTGTTCAAGGCATCCCTGCATGGCGGAGCTGTTTTTGCAGAGCCCGACTGCTTCACCTTTGTGGTGCTGAACCCTGACCAGTTGAAAGAGTTTTATTCCGCCAAATTCAATGCTGCGGCTCCCCATTCCGGCATGATTGATGCCTCCGCATACAAAATCCGCTTTGTCGGCGCCGACCCCAACGTCCAAGTGTCTGGGGGAAAACAACTGCCAGGCTACAATAACTATTATTTAGGCAGAAATACTCATGGGTGGAAATCACAAATACCAAAATATCAAGAAATCACATATCACAACCTCTATCCAGGCATTGATTTGAACCTCACACAAGAGGGCGCACATTTGAAGTATGAATTCACTCTCGCCCCTTCAGCCTCCGCTTCAAACATTCAACTGGATTATGAAGGGGTTCAAAATCTGTTTGTCTCCAAAGGGAAACTAGTCATTACCACAGAAGCCATGCAGATTTTGGAGCTCCAGCCCATTGCATATCAACTGGATAAAAATGGGAATCGGCGTCATGTGGATTGCAAATACAAAGTCACACGCCGCCGGCTGACCTTTGAGTTGGGAGAGTACGACACTTCTCTTCCGCTGGTCATTGACCCGGTACTGATTTTTTCCTCCTATTCGGGCTCCACTGCCGACAACTGGGGGTACACCGCCACTTTTGACAAGGAGGGGAATCTGTACGCAGGTGGAAATGTGTTTGACACCGGTTATCCTGTCACCATCGGCAGCTACCAAGTCAACTTTGGCGGAGGAAGTACCGATATCGCCATCTCCAAGTTTGACTCTTCCGGAAGATTCCTGCATTTCACCACCTATTTGGGCGGTTCCGGCACCGAGGTTCCTCACAGTTTGGTGGTAAATGACAACAATGAACTCTACGTTTACGGCACCACCTCTTCCAGTGATTTTCCCGTGACAGACGGTGCTTATGACACCTCCTTCAATGGGGGAGCATCCTATGTACTGACTTCCACCGTCCATTTTCTGCACGGTTCAGATATCATACTTACAAAATTCAACAGTCAGGGCACAAGTTTGTTAGCCTCCACCTATATCGGAGGAAGTGCCAACGACGGTCTGAACACGGTCAGCATGCTTCGAAAAAATTACGCAGACGAAGTGCGGGGGGAGATCATCATTGACGGACAGAGCAACGTTTACTTGTCGAGCTCAACACAATCTGCGGATTTCCCTGTCACCGCGGGGGCGTGGGACACCACATTTCACGGAGGGGCGCAGGACGGATGCGTGCTCAAGATGAGCCATGACCTCTCAAACATGATCTGGTGTACCTATCTGGGAGGGGCCATGGAGGATGCGGCCTACAGCTTGGTTCTGGCATCGGACAACACCCTGTTTGTATGCGGCGGTACCGCCTCACTTGACTTGCCTGTCACCTCACAAGTGGTGCAACCGGCCTACGGCGGGGGTGACAGCGACGGGTACATCGCCCGCCTGAACGCCGCCAACTCACAACTACTGCAGCTTTCCTATCTAGGCAAATCAGGATATGACCAGACCTATCTGGTAAAAATTGACAGATATAACCACCCGCATCTGTTCGGCCAGACCAACGCCACCGGCTACGCATGGATTCAGAACGCCGCATGGCACGTGGCCAACGGAGGACAATTCCTCACCAAGCTCACCCCCACTCTGGACTCCATCGTCTGGTCCACCGCCTTCGGTACCGGTAATGGCGGATTTGACATCTCCCCCACTGCCCTGCTGGTGGATTTGTGCAACAATATATATATGTCTGGCTGGGGGAGCCACACCACCAACTTCGGACAGGGAGGGACCAGTGGACTGCCCGTCACTCAGGATGCCTTTCAAATGACGACAGACAACAACGACTACTATTTCATCTGCATCAGCGATGACGCCTCGCAGCTGGTCTATGCCACCTTCTTTGGAAGCCCCAACGCCCGTGAGCATGTAGACGGAGGCACCTCGCGCTTCGACAACAAAGGCCGCATTTATCAGGCCGTTTGCGCAGGTTGCGGCAACTGGGACGACTTCCCCACCACACCAGGAGCATGGTCACAAACCAACAACAGCTCCAACTGCAACATCGGAGTCATCAAATTCGACTTCAACCTGCCTGCTGTTGTTGCCGACTTCAACATCCCGAACACCATCTGTGCCCCAGTGAACCTCACTTTTGACAACACCTCCCAAAAAATCAGCGACTCCACCTCTTTCTTTTGGGACTTTGGCGACGGCACCACCTCCACCCAGGAAAACCCCTCCCACTTCTATTCACAGTCAGGAATTTACACCATCACCCTCATTGCCCAAGATGCCGGCAGCTGTAATTTTGCCGACACCACCTCCCACGAACTGGTGGTGCTTTCCAATTCCAACAGCACCCTGTCAGATGCAGGAATGTGCATCGGCGATTATGTGCAGATCGGCATCCCTCCCGCCGGAAGTGCCGACATCACCTACCAATGGCAACCCCAATCAGATCTAAGTAATCCATTCATATCCAATCCTATAGCCAACCCCACCCAAACCACCACCTACTATCTCTTCATCTCTGACGGAGTCTGTATGGATACCCTCACCCAGCAAGTGATGGTAGAACATCTGGACTTAAATGCGGGAAATGACACCCTGATTTGCTACGGCGAAAACATCACCCTGCAACCATCCATCAACGGCACCGGCATCTCATACGAATGGTCCACACGTCCCGATTTCTCCTACATCATCAATTCCGATTTATCACAACCCAACATCACAGTGACCCCCACCTCCACCACTACTTACTACCTGCGTGCGCGGGGTAACTACTGCGAATCGGTGGATGAAATCACCGTTGAACTCTCCTTCTTCACCCTCATGCCACCCGACCATTATGTTGTCTGCTATGAGGACAGTCTGTCCATCAGCATTCAAGTGGTGCAGCCTGGGGCTTACCAATACGCCTGGTCGCCGCAATCCTCCATCCTCAACGGTGGCGGAAGTGCCTCCCCGCTGGTACGCCCGCTGGAGAACACCACCTATACCGTGACCGTGACCAATGAACATGGGTGTACTGTCACTGCCGAAGTGCAGGTGGATATCAAACGGTACGAGTCCAATGCCACAGTGACACCAGCCAGCTGTTATGGCAGCCGTGACGGCAGTATTGTTACCTCCATAAGCGGGGGCGAGAGCCCCTACGTGTACCGGTGGTCCAATGGTTCCACGACACCCTCCATCACGCAGGCTGCCGCAGGCACCTATACCCTCACCGTCACCGATAACACCGGCTGCAAAGGGGTGGACTCGTTTCTCATCCAGCAACCCAATCCCATCGTATTGTCCCTGGCCAGCATGGAAAGTGTCAACTGCGACCAGTTGTGCAACGGTTCGCTCAGCATCACCGCATCGGGGGGAACAGCCCCCTACTCCTATCAGTGGCTGCATGGCGACAATGGCAGCAGTGTCAGCGGACTCTGTGCCGGTTTTTACACTGTAGAGGTCACAGACTCCCACCAATGTCCCGCATCCGCCATTTTCCAAGTGGCCGATAATTCAGGCAGCGATCCCTCCTACCGCATCCGTCCTGTTTCCTGCACCGGGGATTGTGACGGTGCCATTATAGTGGAAAATGACTTCTCTCCCTTTGGCTATGAAATCATCTGGAACGGCGACTCTACCCTCACATCTGATTCAATAACAAATTTATGTTCAGGTATTTACAATGCAGAAATTTGGGTAGAGAACCAATGTCACTACCAGCTATACCTGCAAATTGATCCTACCGATGCCTTGAACTTCCTTCATCTATACCTCATGCCCACAAGTTGCGCAGGGGAAACAGACGGAAGTGTGAACATTGAAATCACGGGAGGCACAGAACCGTACAGTTATTGGGTGGATGGGAATCCGGCAGAAGCCAGCATCAGTGGATTAGCCCCGGGCAGCCATACGATAGAGGTGGCTGATGCCAACCAATGCCGCATTGACACAGTGATAGAGATTGTCTCCCCCGAGCCGTTGGAACTGTCGGAAAGCCATGTTTCCCCACCTTGTCCTGAAGTATGTGCCGGGACACTGCGCGTCGGCGTGACGGGCGGCACCCTCCCCTACCGGTACCTCTGGAGTAATAACGCAACCACCCCCGCCACAGAGCATTTGTGCGTGGGAACCTATACCGTCACCGTAACAGACCTGAACAACTGCCGTGCAGTCATGGAAATCGTCCTACAAGACTCCTCCCTCTTCCCCACTGAGATTGAAGCATGGATTGACCATGACACCCTCTTTGCCGGGGAACACACCACCCTGCACGCCACCGATTTGGGACAGGGATTCAGTTACCAGTGGCAGCCGCCCGCCGGAGTGGAGAGTCCCCACAGCCCCACCACCAGCATCACGGCCATCACCACCACCGACTATGTCATCACCGTGACCGATGAGGCGGGCTGTACTCGCACCGACACCGTCCCCTTGATTGTCAATGACGTGATTTGCGAAGAGCCCTATATCTTTGTACCCAACGCATTCACCCCCAATGGAGACGGATTAAACGATGTGCTTTATGTGCGCGGGGAGGTGATTTCAGAATTGAAATTTGAGATATTTGACCGATGGGGCGAAAAGGTGTTCACCACCACGGACATGACTGCGGGCTGGGATGGCAAATTCCGCGGGGAACTCTGCGAACCTGGAGTCTATTACTATTATCTGCAAGTGACCTGCATCGGGCAGAAAACTTTTTTCAAAAAAGGAAACGTCACCCTGTTGCATTAGCCATCCCAAAAGAGTTTTTAATAAAAAGAGTGCATTAAATGAATATGAACGAAACCATCTGCTCTGTTTCCACCGCACCGGGAGTTGGGGCCATTGCGGTTTTGCGCGTGTCTGGAAACAACTCATTCCCTATTGCGAATCAATTATTTACTGCAAAAACAGATTTCATGGGGACGCCATCACACACGGCAAAATTTGCCGAAATCATGGATAACGGGGTCCTCATTGACCAGGTGATTTTTGTAAAATTCTGTGCACCGCACTCCTACGATGGGGAAGACATGGTGGAGATTTCATGCCACGGCTCCCGATATATCCAGCAGAAAATATTAGAAATGCTGTTGCAGCGGGGCTGCCGTCTGGCCGAACCGGGCGAGTTCACCATGAGGGCGTTCATGAACGGCAAGATGGACCTCCCTCAGGCAGAAGCTGTCGGCGACTTGATAGACTCACAGTCGGAAAGCGCCCACCGCTTGGCTGTCAACCAGCTGAAAGGCGGTTTCTCGCGGGAAATTGCCGACCTCCGCGACCGTTTCATCCATCTGGCTGCCCTTTTGGAATTGGAGTTGGATTTCAGCGAAGAGGATGTTGAATTTGCTGACAGAAAAGAATTCACCGAAACACTAAACCAACTCCAATCAGAAGTAAAACGTCTCATTCAATCCTTCCGCGTGGGAAATGCCTTGAAAAACGGGATTCCCGTCGCTATTGCGGGCAAACCCAACGTGGGCAAATCCACCCTGCTGAACACGCTGCTGGATGATGACCGCGCCATAGTGTCTGACATCCCCGGCACCACCCGCGACACCATTGAGGACACCCTCACCATCGGCGGCACGCTGTTCCGTTTCATTGACACCGCCGGCATCCGACACTCCGATGACACCATTGAAAATTCCGGCATCCAGCGCACTTACAAGGCGATGTCCAACGCCGACATCATCCTCTATATGGTGGATGCCACTGCCACCCCGGAATCCATTGCCAAAGAATTCCAACACCTTTGTACTGAAGTGGATCCATCCGATAAAAGCATCATATTAATCATCAATAAGATAGACAAAAACCAAATATCCGCTCCCACTTCTATTCAGGACGGTTTTTGCGACATGATCGGGATTTCAGCCAAAAACCATACAAACATTGAGGCCATCCGCACGGCACTCACCCGTTGCGTGGACAAACGCAGAGTGAGTGACAGCACCCTGCTGACCAACGCCCGCCATTACGACCTGATGATGAGGATTTCGGAAGATATTGACCGCATCGGGGAAGGACTTGCCAGCGGGCTGCCCACCGACCTTGTGGCCATTGACGTACGCAGTGCGCTTGACAAATTAGGACGCCTCACCGGCACCATCACCGACAACGATATTTTGAATACCATTTTCGGTCATTTCTGCATCGGAAAATAAAAAACAAATAGTGATATGAAAAATTTATTCCCTCTTCTCTTTGCAATGCTTGTCGCAACCGAGACTTTTGCACAGGCCGGCAATAGTGGAAACAGCGAATCAGATTCTCAGCCCCATGCGATTGTAAGCCAAATGCCAGAATATCCAGGCGGGATGGATGCCTTGAGAAATTACATGATCACAGAAGTCCAATACCCTCCCGAGGCCAGGGACAAAAACATCCAAGGCACGGTGATTGTACGTTTTGTGATAGACACCACTGGCTTGGTGACGGATGTGTCGGTAGTCACACCCGTGCACCCGCTGCTGGACGATGAAGCGATCAGGGTATGCAAATCCATGCCCCGCTGGACCCCCGGCGAGAACGAAGGCAAGCGCGTGAAAGTATATTACCACATCCCCATCACCTTTGTTACGGAGGAGGATAATGTAAAGGCCAAGCGGAACAACAAAAACAAGTCGAAGAAAAAGAGGTAAAATGGGGCTTCCACCTCTTTTCAGAAGCGATACGAATATCCGATTTTACAGACTCCCTGGGTACCCAATCCCACCTCAATGTTGCCAGCATTTTTCTTTCCAATGTTCATGCCCAGCAGGGTGACGTGCAGAGCGGGACAAGCCCAAAAACTGCTGGCCGCAGTCGGATCCTTATAGTGGCAACCCTGAAAATAGAGGGTCGCACCGACGTGGAAAGAGCAGTAGAGCGTAAGTTTTTCATAGCGTTTGTAGGTAATGCGGTAATGCAGCTGCAAGTTCAGGTAATGGTCTTGGCCGGTAATCGTGTCCCATTTTGTGCCGTCCTGATCCAGGCCTTTTAGATAGCGGATATCGCGGAAGGCATAGGTAGCAGAGCAGCCAAAGCCATGCAGTCGGGTGAAGTTGTGGTTATACTCAAAGTTAAACGCGCCGATGAGGAAACTTTTCAAATCCCACGGATAGATGAGCTTCCCGCCGGAGTAATGAGAGTGGTATCGGTGCGAGAGCAGGTCGCCAGTGGGCAGCAACTTATCGTTGTAGAAAATCCCGATAGTGGGGTGCCCACCGATGGAAAAAGTAATTTCATCTTGGGGAAAATCAACTGGTTCTGTTGGTTTCTGCTTTTGTGCCATCAGTGGATACAGAGACATCATGAGCAGCAGGGCAGCCAAGAACGTTTTCCATTTTTCCATAGCAGAAGATTCCATATTCAACCTCCATTTTAAGTCGGCAAAAATAGTATTTTTACCTGTAGTAATCTTGAAAAAAGAACATTTTGTAAAAACCTGAGCCATAGAGCATAATCACCCAAACCGAAAACGGAAAAGCTCTGGAGGCAGCATTTAGCCTTGAAGATGGTCGGTAACGAGGATGCAAAATTTATTTTCCATGTCCCTTTTTGCGAGGAAAAGGCATTTCGTAAGGTATCACAAATTACTCCAAGCCATACCACTCGTGCAAATCGATAAGTTTGAATGGTTTCGGCAACTGAGAGTAGTATGATGCTGCAGTAGGCGAAATCGATTCCGCTACTCCTCCGCCTCCTGGAAAATTTCCTCCAGCGTTTCCTTATATTGCGTATAGGGGTATAAAGCCTTCTCTTTCAGAATAGAACCCAATAACAGGTCGTATATCTCCTTTTCTGTACCACCCTCTTTTTTCAGACAAATCCAATGGTATAAAAGTGTTTCGTAATACTTGTCCAAATAGTAACCTTTATAACTCTGTGCATCCTTCGACTGTATGACAACCATTTCAAAATCATCAAAGAACAAATCCCTATAATAAAAGTAGGGACGGCCGTTGAATTTCGGGAACTTCTTGATAAACTTGTACGCTTCTTGGGTATTCATGGGTTTGGCGATGTTCATATAGCCCCAAATAGTCCTGCCGCAAAAACTCATACACCTCAGAAAAAGAATACCCCTTTCCGTATCATCTTTCAAGTTGTACTCGTTCATCTTAAAGTCCATTTTGGAAAGATTGAAGGGCTGGTTTTTATTGCCGACAGATGCGAAAAGCATCTCATAATAATTATCCAACAGCTCATATTCAGGCACATCCGTACGCATCAAGCTATCAATAAGTTTTTCATTGTCAATAGATTTCTCTTCCCCCATGTTCAAACTCACCTTGCGGATGATGTAAATATTCTTTAAGGTCTTGTCATCCGGGCGCGTCAAGTACTTGGCGCTGAGAATTTTGTTTTTGGTCGTTATGGTTTGTTCAATGAACTCCGCGGCGGGGGCAAGCGAAGCATCATTCATCTCCCGAATTTCTTTGATGACCTCCTTTGTCGGCTGGTTCCGGAACATATAATTCCGATAGTCCTTCGCCAATGTCAACAGTTGCGGATGTTGCTGTGTCTGCGCAAAAATGCAAATCGACAAGCAGGATAAAACACATGTAATCAATAACTTTTTCATAATAATAAGGGGTTTATTGGTGAACTTTTGTTGGACTTCAATTTTCTCATTTCTGGCCTACTCCACTGCCCTTGCGATGCCAATAAGTTGATGCCGCAAAATTACATTTTCTTTTCTTATTTCTAACAATTTAGCAATTATTTTTTTGCTTTTATGGGGGGGGGTAATTTATTAATATTCAATGTGTTATAAAGTCAATTTTACACCCCAAACGACCGAGTTGTTTATTTTTGATGAGGGCGGCCCGGCTCCCTGTGGTCGCCGTCGGGCTATCCGCTTTACTCGCTGCGCTCGTGCTCGCTCCTATCCCTGCCGCGAGTGCTGGGTTACAGCGCGCTGATTTTCTGGTAGGCAAGTCGTTCGTCACCGTTGGCGAGAAGGATGATGCCGCAGTAGGAGAAGCCGTGTTGGAGGATGTTGTGCTGCATGATGCGGTTGTCGCGGTGGGTGTCAATGCGGATGTTGCGGTCGCGGGCGAAGGCGAACTCCATAATGGTGTGGAAGATGCCGTGCGTTTCCGGGAAGCTGGCGATGCGGTGGATGACGTGGTATGGCAGGGTGTCATCGAGCCATTCGCCATGGTAGATGGTGCCGTAGGTAGGCTCGGGCGAGGGCAGGAAGGCGAAGTAGGCCACAATGCGACCGTCGTCTTCCACCACAAAAGCGCCGTCTCGCTCCACGTCTGCCTGCACCGCCTCCAGCGACGGGTACCCGTTGACCCACTGTTTCGTGTTGCCGTCGGCCACCATGATGCCCTTGGCGGCTGCAAAAACCTCAAGGATTCTTTCAGCGTCTTGCGGCAAACGTGCGGGGCGGATGGGGAGGCGGGGCATAGGAATCATTTTGTGGGCAGCGATTTGATGTTGTCAAGAAAATCTTTTTCCACTTGGCTCAATGTATGCTGCTGGTATTTTCTTGGCCGAATTCACACGGTAGCCGATAGAGATGATCATATCGAGATTATAATAGTCTATTAATTCCTCGACCTCGCCCCGTTTATCTCTATGTATGACAGTTGCAATTTTTGCAACCGTCATCTCTTGTTTTAGTTCACCTTCTTTGAAAACGTTAGCAATGTGACGGCTAATGCCGGATTTGTCAACTCCAAAAAGCTGCGCCATTGCCTTCTGTGTCGCCCAGATCGTTTCGTCCTTTACCACAACCTGAATCACTCCTTCTTCTTCAGGAAGTTGGTATAAAATGAATTGAGTTTCACTGTTCGTCATATTGTATTCTGTCGTTTGAGATTCCATGATGGCAGCAGTTTTGACATGAGAGGACAACCCTGTATTGTGATGATCACCCTTGTGGTGATTCAAGCTTCCACATCCAAACGGCCCTGAAGTCCCAGCAGTTTTTCCCTGATTCTCTCCAAAGACAGGACAACGGCATCGGTTCCGCTGGCAACGGGAGTCCCGCGTTTCAGTTCCTCGCGCGCTCCCTGCAGAGTGAAGCCCCTCTCCTTGGTGAGATGAAAGATGGTACGGATGGTCTCAATATCCTTTCGGGTGAAATAACGGTCCCCTTTTTTGTTTTTATATGGCTTGATTTGAGGAAATTCTTTTTCCCAATATCTTAACAACGAAGCATTTACATTAAACATTTCGGCCGTTTCCGTGATACTGTAGTAAGGTTTTTCCAATTCCATCGCTCTATTTTTTGGTTACCATGGCTTCCTTGCCGTCAAAATTGATCCAGTAAGTCCCCTTTTTCAGGTCGGTGACATTGACTTTTTGTGCAGTGCCCCGTTTGATGAAAAAACCGTTGGCATCATACAGCTCATAGTGCGTCACTGCTGTGAACTCAATAAAATCCTTCACTTTGTCCGTCATCAGCAGCACCTTGCGGTTGGGGGATTTGTATCTCACTATCGGAGAGGAGAGTTCCGCGCCGTAACTGTCGGTCTGGATGATGCGGAACAGGTTCATACCCGAAAGCAACACCGGGAGATAGTTCTCCGCAAGCAAGTCTTCCGGGCTTCCGATTTCCTTGATTTTCACCCATTTCCCATACAGAAGCTGTTCCAAACGGTATTCGCATTTCCCACACATGTCACTACTTTTCCACTCCAGCATCTTGCTTTTTTTGTTGAAAAGAAAAGAAGGCATGGGGAACTCCTTTTCCTGCACCAGACTTTCCCCGTTGATAATCAAGGGGGGCATCTGAGGGGAATGCTGCACCTGAATGAAAATAAAATCGTTCAGCTGATGCTCTTGCAGACTGATTTCAAAGGCGTTGGACTCATGGTTGAAGGCATATTCCTTTCCGTTGATGCTGACAGACTGCACACTGAAAGTTCCTCCCTCGGAAGGATTCAAAACATAAATATTCTTACCGGAATACAGCCCGCTTATTGTCAATTCATCGTAATTTCCAGTATCCTCTTCCTGCGCCAAAGCGCCAAAACTCAACAGGAGGAATAAAAGGGTGGGCATCAATTTTTTCATGACCATGTCAACTTCTGATTCTAAGATTTAAAACTTTGATAAAATCTGTTATATCCGGATTTTGCACACGCAACTCATCCAACTTGTCCTTGTCATCCAAAATGTAGCGTTGCGTTTCCATTTCCGTATCAACCTCTGCCACCACATCATCAATTCCTTCCTCAAAATGGGACCGCAGATACTGGAGCACAGCTTGTTTTTTGATGCTGAAATCATCCAGTTGGCGTTCGTTTTTGAGCGTGATACGAATGGTATTGTCGTCCAATTGGGGGACATTGAGTTTGAGGGTGGCATGAACGGTAGGCACTTGTGAGAAGACCGCATCCGTCATCTCAATCCAATGACGTTCAAATAGTTCCTGCCGGCGTTGCGGATCCACGGGGGTTGAATGAGTGGGGGCAACGACAGGAGGAGTCTCCGGTACCGACTGCGAGATTTCCGGTGTCGGAGCTACTTCCCGGGAAGGCTGTGCGGGTACCCTCTCGTCAGGTGCAGGAGCAGATTCCACCGATTGGGGTTCGGGAACAGGCTCAGGAGTTGGGGCTGAGGCTGGCTCGGGAACTGGAGTGGAGGGCGATTCTGGGGTAGCGGGGGCAGACAAAGCCGTAGCCGGCTCCGTTGCCGGGGCGGTGGGCAGGACAGCGACGGGCCCTGTGGGGGCGGCGGGCTGCTGCGGGGGCTGTGCGACAGGCTGCGGATCGTGTACGAATTCCCGTATGGACGGTCCCGGTTTCACTATCGCTTCGGGTGGAATGAAAGTGGCGGCGGATGTGACGGGCGCTGTAGGCCCCATGTTCACTGCCGCGGCGACTGGCTGTGCAGCCGCATTGCTGTTAACGTCCCTCCCGTGATTGCCTGACAAAAGCGGGTTGGGCTCCCCGCTGTTTTATCCATACAAAATTAGCATTCATCTGCAATAGGCAGATCTCCACAGACAACCGCTTGTTATTGGAGGCACTGTAATTGAAATCACACTGGTTGGTCATATCCAATGACCTGACCAGTAAGTTTTTTTCAATCTTGTGCGCCTGTTCCGCATAACGTTTGCATACGCTTTCCGAAGCCTCCATCAGCGGGAGTGTGTTGCTGTTCTGCGCCATCAGCAGATTCCGGAAATGGGAACTCAAGCCTGAGATGAAGTTCTGTGCGTCAAAGCCCTTGTTCAAAATCTCATCAAAAAGGAGCAAGGCGTTGGTCGCGTCATCTTCGCAGAGGAAATCCACCATTTTGAAGTAGTTGTCCACATCCAGCACATTGAGATTTTCAATGGTGGCCTGATAGGTGATGTTGTTTCCCGTGAAACTCACCAGCTGGTCGAAGATGGAGAGAGCATCACGCAGGGCGCCGTCGGCTTTAGCCGCCACGATGCGCAAGGCCTCCTCTTCGGCGGTCACTCCCTCGCTTTTCGCCACATACTGGAGATGCTTGACAATGTCCGCCTCCCGGATACGCTTGAAGTCATACACTTGGCAGCGCGACAGGATGGTGGGAAGAATCTTGTGCTTCTCCGTGGTAGCCAGGATGAACTTGGCGTAGGCGGGCGGTTCTTCCAGTGTCTTGAGGAAGGCGTTGAAGGCGGCCTGTGAGAGCATGTGCACCTCGTCAATGATATAAATCTTGTACTTCACCTTGCCGGCGGGGGCGATGCGCACCTGTTCAGTGAGGGCACGCATGTCATCCACCGAGTTCTTGGAGGCGGCGTCCAGTTCATAAACGTTGAAAGAGGCCGACTGGTTGAAGGCCAGGCAGGATTCGCACTCATTGCAGGGTTCGCAGTCCGGAGTGGGGTTCTCGCAATTGAGGGCCTTGGCCATGATACGCGCACAGGTGGTTTTCCCCACGCCGCGCGGCCCGCAGAACAGGAAAGCCTGCGCCACCTGGTTGGTCCGGATCGCATTCTTCAATGTCGCGGTGATGTGCTCCTGCCCCACAACGGAATTGAAGGTTGTCGGACGGTATTTCCGTGCCGATACGATAAAATTGTCCATAATAGGGTGTGTTTATGCTGTTTATTGCTTGATTTTAATCTCCAAAAGAAATGCCCACGCCACGGGCCGTGCGCACGAGGTCGCTGGTTTTGGGCTTGACGAAGTTGGGGGTTTCCAAAGCTTTTTCCAAAGAAACATAACTGATTTTGGGATGGTTGTACACCACCAAATTGCCGTATTTCTCCTCCTTGATCAGCTCCACTGCCTTGACGCCGAACTCTGTGGCGAGCACCCGGTCATAAGCGGTAGGCGTGCCGCCGCGCTGCAAATGTCCCAGTACGGTGACACGGATGTCATGCTCAATGCCCAGCGCCTCCAGTTCTGCTTTGAGCTTTTCGCCCACGCCTCCCAGTTTGATATGCTCATCTCCAATGGCTGTAGGGGCCACGCCCGTCACTTTTCCATCCAGAGATTTGGCACCTTCCGCAATCACAATATTGCAGAATCCGTACTCATTCTGATAGCGGGTGGCGATTTTTTTCGCGATAATTCTGGGGTCGTACGGAATTTCGGGGATAATGCAAACCTCCGCACCGCCCGCAATCGCAGTGTTCAGGGCAATCCAGCCGGCATCACGCCCCATCACCTCCATGATGAAAATGCGACTATGGCTGGAGGCCGTCGTCACCAATTTGTCCAATGCCTCCGTGGCAATCTGGACTGCTGTTTGGAAACCGAAGGTGAAGTCGGTAGAGGAGAGGTCGTTGTCAATGGTTTTGGGCACTCCCACCACATTAAATCCCATCTTGCTGAGCTGCAAAGAGATGCGCTGAGATCCATCGCCACCGATATTAATGATGGCGTCAAAACCCATTTCATCAAAGCGCTGTTTCATCAGCTGGGAACGGTCCTCCACTTTCCAAGTGCCATCAGGCTGGCGGACGGGGAAATGGAACGGGCCGCCGCGGTTGGTGGTTTTGATGATCGTACCCCCTTGGATGTGAATGCCTGCGACATCCTCCACAGTCAGCCGGCGAATGTCAATATTGTCCTTCAGAATCCCGTTGAAGGATTCCACGCATCCGTACACCTTCATGTCAGGTTCCTGAGAAGCCCGCTTGACAATGCCACGGATCACCGCATTCAAACCGGGACAGTCGCCGCCGCCGGTGGCCACTAATATTTTTTTTGCCATGATTACTCTTTATTAATGTGAACTTGAAGCTGATTGAACGGAATATGAATATTGTTGGCTCCGAGGGTCTCATAAACGCCTTGGGTCATGGCGTTATGGACGGTCCAGTAGTCCGCTGTCTTGACCCAGACGCGGAGTTGCAGGTCAATGGAGCTGGAGTTCAATGCAGTGACCACCACCACAGGAGCGTCACTGCCTTCCGTGAGCACCATGCTGTTGGTTTTGGCATAATCCACCAGCACCTCACGGGCACGGTCGATATCCTCTCCGTATGCAATGCCCACGGCAATGTCCACGCGGCGTTTCTCGCTGCGAGTATAATTGGTCAGGGTATTGGTAGCCAACTGGGTATTGGGCACCACAATCACCTTGTTGTCCAAAGTTTTCAGGATGGTGTTGAAAATCTGGATTTCCGTCACATTGCCACTGATGCTCCCCTGTTCAATGTAATCCCCCACACGATAGGGCTTGAGCAGCAGGATGATCACACCGCCGGCAAAGTTCTGTAACGTGCCCTGCAAAGCCATACCCACAGCCAAGCTGGCTGCACCCAAAATCGCAATGAACGAAGTCATCTGTATGCCGACCATACCGGCTACAGTGATAATCAACAACGTTTTAAGCGTAATGTTGATAATAGACAAAAGAAAAGAGTGAAGGGAACCCTCGATTTTTTTCCGTTCAAAAACGCGACCGAGAATTTTCAAGAACCATTTGATCAGTTTCAAACCGATCCATAAAACAATCAGAGCGACGATGATTTTGGGGACGTATTGAAACAACACATTGTTGATGAATTCTTTCAGTCCCCGTAAGAGTTGCGAACTTTCTTCCTGCATATCCTATTGATTTATAACTAAGTAAAAAACATTGATTATCAATGCGTCTGCTTTATGAGTGCGACTGCAAAAATACACTATTTTTTTGAAAAAAGATGTATCTTTGCACCCCATTTTTAGAACAATGAAAAAGTTTGGTATTCTGTTCCTTTGCATGTTTTTATGCTGGTCGGGAGGAGTGAGGTCACAAGTCAACAGTCCCGATGTTATCCTGGTGGGAGACCAGGTGGACACCTCCACCCAAATGATCTGGGCCAGTGCCGGCCTCTCCTGGCAGTTCCCTTTCGGCACATTGAGAAACACCTTCAAAATGAATGCGCAGGTACACGCGAATTTGACATACAAAACGGCCAGCAACTGGACCTTTGACCTGGGCTTTGCCTACATGTTTGGTGCGAAAGTCCGCGATCAGGCGGCTGTGCTGGGCTCCGACATGCTGATTCCCACCTCCAGCGGCTACCTGCTGATTGACGGCAACGGCGGGGAGGCCACCATCTATTTTGAAGGCAGATACTGGAGCACGGGCCTCGGCATCGGGAAAATCATCCCGCTGGACAAATGGAAAAATTCCGGTCTCTGGCTGAAACTGAGCGGAAGCTATTTCTCCCACAAAGTCAACATCAGGGTCGGTGGTTCCAACGAAAAAGACATTGTTCCACAGCTGGCAGGAGACTACCGGAAGGGTTACGACCAACGTGCCGGCGGCTTCTGCTTCAGCCAATTTGTAGGATATGTGTTCATGCGCAAAGTGAGGGTCAGAAGCTTCTATGCCGGAGTGGAGATCTCCGAAATCTGGTCCAAGTCCAACCGCAATTACCAATTCCTGCTCATGGGTCCCGACACCAGCAAGAAGTTCAGCGTGCTTGTCGGCATCAAGGCCGGCTGGATCATCCCGCTGTTTGAAAAACGCAAAATCCAAACCCTTTACATGTACTGATACGGATGCGGTTTCTCTACAACATTTTCATTCAGCTCTACCGGGCAGGCATTGCTGCCGCCGCCCTCTTCAACGCCAAAGCGCGAAGCCTCCACCAAGGCAGGAAAGAGACTTTTCGGATCCTGAAACAGTGCGAGGGCAAAAAAATCATCTGGTTCCATTGTGCCTCCCTCGGAGAATACGAACAGGGCAAACCCCTGATACAAAAACTGCGTGACAGCCACTCTGACTGCACCTTTCTCGTCACCTTCTTCTCCCCATCGGGCTATGAGGTGAAAAAAGATGACAAGGACATTGACATCGCCGCCTACCTTCCCGCCGACACCCCTCGCCTCGCCCGCCGCTTCATCCAAACAGTCCGCCCCCAGGCCGCTTTCTTTGTCAAATACGAATACTGGTTCAATTTTATGAAAGAACTGTCCGACAACAGGATCCCTTTCTATTATCTCTCCGCCATCTTCCGTCCTCAACAATACTTTTTCAAATCCTACGGAAAATGGTTTGCCCGACAACTCCGTCTTTGCACCCACTTTTTTGTGCAGAATGAGACTTCCATCCGGCTGCTCCACCAAATCGGCATTGACCAAGCTACCGTTACGGGAGACACCCGGTTTGACCGCGTGTATGCCATTGCCCGGCAGCACACCCCTCTGGATTTCATGGAATCCTTCGCCAACGGCCGCCGACTGCTGGTGGCCGGCAGCAGCTGGCAACCCGACGAAGAGGTGCTTGCCCGCATCTTCCCCCACCTGAAAGGTTACAAACTGCTGATCGCCCCCCATGTGATCAACAAAGAGCACATTGAACACATCAAAAACCTGTTCTCCTCCCATCATACCATCTGCTACTCCAACATGAATGAACAAGAGCTGCCGTCAGCAGACGTGCTTATCTTGGACACCATCGGGTTGCTCAGCAAAGTGTACAAATATGCGGACACTGCAATGATTGGCGGGGCTTTTGCCACAGGATTGCACAACACCTTGGAAGCTGCCGTATATGGTATTCCCCTCTTTTTCGGCCCCCACTTCGACAAATTCAACGAAGCGGTGGAACTGGCCCGCCGACAGGGAGCATTCCCCATCAACCAAGCAGAAGAGATGCTGGAAATTCTTCTGCGGTTTGACGAAGAACCGGATTTTTACCACTGCACCTGCCAGATTTGTTCCACCTACGTGGAGGAGAACCTGGGGGCCTGCGACAAAATCATGCAAGTGCTTTCGCAGCAGACTTTCAAAATGTAACCTTCCCTTCCCATGCCCGCCACTTTTTTTGCCGACATCCTGCTTCCCCTTCCCCTGCCCGGAACCTTCACCTACCGGGTGCCCCGGGAGTTGGCCGACCGAATTGTCTTCGGCATACGCGTGGTGGTGCCCTTCGGCAAAAACAAGCTCTATTCCGGCTTAGTGACCCGCGTACACGAAAACGCACCCCAACAGGTAAACACCAAATACATCATGGATGTGGTGGACGAAGTGCCTGTCATCTCCCCCAAACAGTTTGAACTCTGGCAGTGGATGTCAGACTATTACATGTGTCCCTTGGGAGAAGTGATGTCCTGCGCCCTGCCCTCCGCCCTCAAATTGGCGGGAGAAACCCGCGTGATGCTGCATCCCGACTTTGACGGCGATCTGACTTCTCTCACCGAAACACAAGTCCGGCTGATTGAGCTGGTCGCCCAGCACCAGTCCATCACCATCAGCGAATTGTCAAAACTGCTGCAACTCCCCAAAGTGATTCCAGTGGTAAAAACCTTAGTGGAACACCATGTGGTGGTCACCGAGGACGAAATCCAGGACCCCTACCGCCCCAAAAAAGAGACCCACATACTGTTATCCGACACATACAATCAAGATGAAAGCGCAGTCTATACCCTGATTGACACATTGGAAAAAGAAAGCCGACGGAAAAAACAGGCGGAAACCCTGCTGGTTTTCCTGATGCTACTGCAAAAAAAAGGCACCGCCATCGACTTCAAATCCCCCGTCAAGAAATCAGACCTTATGGCGCACGAGCGTGTCTCCTCCTCTTCGGTTCAAAAGCTGATTGAAAAAGGAGTGTTCATTGTCAAGGAAGTGACTATCAGTAGATTGAAAGATTACAACACCACTGAAACTATCGCAGAACCTGAGTTGTCTGATGCGCAGGAGCGAGCTCGCCGAGAAATTGAAAGCAGTTTTGACAGGCATTCGGTCACCCTGCTGCACGGGGTAACAGGAAGCGGGAAGACAGAGATCTACATCAAGATGATCGCAAAGGTGTTGAAAGAGGGTCGGCAGGTGCTCTATCTGCTGCCCGAGATTGCCCTTACCTCACAGATTGTCAACCGCTTGAGAAAATATTTCGGAGACAAGGTAGGGGTTTACCATTCCCGTTTCAATGAATTTGAGAAAGTGGAAATCTGGGATCGGGTATTGCACAACGACCTGGCGACCTCGGATGGCGGGAAATACCAGCTGATCTTAGGGGCACGTTCCGCCCTTCTTCTCCCTTTCAACAATTTGGGTCTCATCATAGTGGATGAGGAGCACGACAGTTCCTACAAGCAGATGGACCCAGCCCCGCGCTACCACGCCCGCGACTGTGCCGTGATTCTGGCAAAGATCCACCAATCCAAAGTACTTCTGGGGACGGCCACACCCTCTTTGGAAACCTTCTACAATGTCAAGCAGGGGAGGTATGGCTATGTAACGCTCACCCAGCGCTATGCCAACAGCGTACTGCCGGAAATCTGGGTGGTGAACATGGTGGAAAGCATTCGTCAGGGCAAAGTGACAGGTGTCTTTTCCCAATTCCTGATTGACAAGATGGCAGCAGCCCTGGAGAAAAAAGAGCAGGTCATCCTGTTCCAGAACCGACGTGGTTTCTCCGTACGGCTTTTGTGCAACCACTGCCAGACCTCACCCACATGCCGCTACTGCGATGTAACCCTCACCTACCACAAATTCGGCGACCTGCTGAAATGCCACTACTGCGGCTATGCCATCGAGGTACCCAAAGTGTGCCCGACCTGCCAGAGCCCAGACATTGAAATGCGCGGTTTCGGTACAGAAAAAATTGAAGAGGAGCTGGCGGCCATCTTCCCCGATGCAGTCATCCGCAGGATGGACCTGGACACCACCCGTTCCAAAAGTGCCTACCAGAAAATCATCAGTGATTTTGAACAGCACAAGACGGACATCCTCATTGGCACACAGATGGTAACCAAGGGACTGGACTTTGACCGTGTATCGGTGGTCGGGGTGCTGGGAGCCGATAACCTGATCAGCTTTCCCGACTTCCGCTCTTTTGAACGGGCGTTCCAGATCATGGCCCAAGTGAGCGGGCGGGCGGGTCGCAAAGAGGTGCCCGGAAACGTGGTTATCCAGAGCTACCAACCCGAGCACCAGGCTCTCAAATTTGTGGTATCCAACGATTTCAACGCGATGTACCATTCCCAAATTGCCGAACGCCAGCAATTCTACTACCCCCCCATTTGCCGATTGATCAAACTGACCTTGAAACACAAAGAAGAAAAACTGGTCAATGAGGCCGGGGCATCGCTGGTGGCCCAACTGAGGGAAGCCTTCCCCAAACGTGTCATCGGGCCCGAATTTCCTTTGGTAGCTCGCATCCAAACCTATTATTTGAAAGACATTTGGATCAAATTCGCCAAAGACGAGCATCTTACTGAAAACAAAAAGAAACTGTCCGACATTCTCCATCGGTTCCGCACAGAAAGTGCATTCAAAGCGGTGCACATCGTTATAAATGTAGATGCATAACAGAAAGAAAAAAACGCTGAAAAAAATTCACATTTTCCGAATTAAAATTGTATTTTTGCAGGCTTTTTCCGAGCATTCAAACAAAATTAAATTTTAATAAAAAAAATGAAAAAGATTCTCTTATGCATCACATTAGCCGTCATGGCATGGTGTAGCGCATGGGCAGCTCCAGTAGATTCCACGAGGGCGAAAACGTATGCGCAAAATTTCTGGTCCCTGCAGTGCTCACACCGCGCACCGGCGCAATTCCGCAATGTTGCCGCAGAGGCCGGATTTTCCAACATCTACATTTTCCAGAACCAAAATGGAAACGGTTTCGTCATCCTGTCCGGGGATGATCTGGCTATTCCTGTACTGGGATATTCTGACGAAAACAATTTCGAGCCGTCACAGATGCCTCACAACCTGCGTTCCTGGTTAGGGCACTACGAAAAGGAAATCGCCTCTGCCCGCCGTTTGGGCATGCCGGCCGCCGAAGAGGTGTCACGCCAATGGGAAAATCTGGAAGCTGGCCGCTGGCCCGTAGAGCCCAGCCGCGATGCCGTCTCCCCGCTGCTCTCCACCCAATGGGACCAAGACTCCCCCTATAACAACCTCTGTCCCAATGGTTCTCCCACCGGTTGCGCTGCCACCGCCATGGCCCAGGTGATGAAATACCACAACTGGCCCACCACCGGCACCGGTTCCCACTCCTACACCAGTAACTATCAGGGCTACAACTACGGCACACAGTCTGCCAACTTCGGAAACACCACTTACCAGTGGTCCAACATGCTGAACACCTACGGCTACTCTGCCAGCTCCGCCGCCCGTACCGCCGTGGCCACCCTGATGTACCACTGCGGGGTCTCCATTGAAATGGGCTACACCCCCGATGGCTCCGGCGCTTATATCGCCGACTACGGAGACCACTCCCCCTGTGTGGAGCTCGCCCTCAAGACCTACTTCGGCTACTCCTCCTCCCTCACCAGTAAATGGAAAGACAACTACAATAACACCCAATGGTCCAACCTGGTAAAAAACGAGCTGAACAACAACCGCCCGCTGGTTTACAGCGGTTATGATGACGACGAGAACCCCCAGTCGGGTCACGCCTTCGTATGCGATGGTTATAACGCCTCCGGCAACTTCCACTTCAACTGGGGATGGAGCGGCTACGGAGACGGCTATTTCGCCCTCAACTCGCTGACCCCTGCCCCTGGCGGCATCGGCGGCGGCAACTATGACTTCAGCTATATCCAACACGCGCTCTTCGGCGTAGAACCGAGCAACGGCGGTGGTGGCGGCGATGAAACCGATTTCAACCTGCAGATGTACAGCGCATTCACTATTAACCCCAATCCATTGGTACAAGGACAAAGCGTAAGCGTTGACGTCAACATGGCCAACATCGGCAGCGGGGATTTCAATGGCTCCGCCAGACTGGTGCTTGAAACCGCCAACGCCACCCAAGTACAGGTCATCCAAGAAGGATCATTGGGCCAGACGCTCTCCGCCGGCTATTATATCTCCCTCTCTTTCAGCGGCAATGTGACCGCTTCCGCCGGTTCCTACAAATTGGCACTCTATTACAAAGCAACCAATGAAAGCAGCTGGCATTATGTGAGCGGCACTGAATATGGCTATTCCAACCCGCAAACTGTGACAGTGACCGGCAGCACCGCACCCAATCTCCAGATGTACACCAACTTCAACATCAGTCCCAACCCGCTGCGCCAAAACAACAGCGCCACGATCACGGTTTCTGTCTATAACCAAGGCAACGCAGCCTTCAACGGCAAACTCAAAGCCGTGCTGGAAAACAACGGCGGCACACAACAACAGTTGATCCAGCAGAAGACCGTCAACTCCTTCTCCGCCAACTCCACAGACATCTTCACCTTCACCGGGAACATCACCGTACCTGCCGGTTCCTACAAACTCGCCCTGTACTACCAGCAGAACGGCAGCTCCACCTGGAGCTACGTGGGCAACTCTTACAACAGCAGCCTCAGCAACCCGAAGAACGTCACCGTGACCGGCTCCAGCGCCGTGGCCGATGCCAATGGACAGTCCAGCACCATCCGCCCCAATCCGGCTTGCGACTGGGTGGAAATCTCTGCCACCACACCGGTCATCAACCAAATGGAAATCTTCAATATGGCCGGCGAAATCGTACTGTCACGCCAACAAATGGAATCCGGCACGCAAGTCAATCTGTCCGACCTGCCATCCGGCATCTACTTTGTTAGAATCACCACCGCTGACGGCGTAAGCCAGCAAAAACTCATCAAACAGTAATATCCCACGGGAGTCCTCTTCCAACAATAAAAGAGGACTCCCTGTTTCTTTTCAAATGGAAAAAATCATTGTCATTGAACCGCATTTGACAGTCGGTGTTTACGGGAAAAACAACCGGAACATTGACATCCTGCGCAATATCTACCCCACCATCAAGCTCACCGCCCGAGGCAACGAACTCAAAGTGTCAGGCACTGAAGAGGAAGTGAGCCTGTTTGAATCTCGGTTTGAACTGCTTATCGCCTATTACGACCATTTTGAAAAGCTGACAGAGACAGATATCATCAACATCACCGCCAACGAAGACGAGCATTTCCACCTGCTTGACAAAGAGCGCATGAGCAGTGATGTGATACTTCATGGCAGAGAGGGGAAAGTCATCAAGGCCATCACCCCGAACCAGAAAAAACTAGTGAAGTGCCTGGAGCAAAATGACATGGTATTCGCCATCGGACCGGCAGGAACCGGCAAGACCTACACCTCCGTGGCCCTTGCCGTACGAGCCCTCAAAAACAAACAGATCAAACGCATCATCCTGACCCGCCCCGCAGTAGAGGCTGGGGAAAATCTCGGTTTCCTGCCCGGCGACATGCGCGAAAAGCTGGACCCCTATCTGCAGCCCCTTTATGACGCCCTCCGCGACATGATGCCCATGGCCAAACTCATCGCCTACCTGGAAGACAAAACCATTGAAATCGCGCCGCTCGCTTTCATGCGCGGACGCACACTGGACAATGCCTACGTCATCCTTGACGAGGCACAGAACGCCACCGAAAGCCAACTCAAGATGTTCCTCACCCGCATGGGGAAAAACGCCAAATTCTTCATCACCGGGGACATCACCCAAGTGGACCTGCCCAAACACCAGCACTCCGGGCTGCTGCAAGCCAACAGAATACTCAAGAACATCAAAGGAATCGAATTCATCTACCTTGACAACTCCGACGTGGTCAGACACCACCTCGTCACCAAAATCATACAACGATATGAAAATTGGGACAACGAAAAGGCCGCGCAAAAAAATCAAAATATTGAAACAGAAAAAAATATTATCCAATAAAATACGTTATTTTTGCGGAAATTTTATATAAAATACTACAACTAATTGAAAATTAATAATATACATACTACTACCACCCGATTTGCAGTGCTTCTTGCGGCATTGTGCCTGTTGTTTTCCTGTTCCACCAGAAAAAATACCGGCATCAATCGCGCCTATCACAACATGACCTCCCGCTTCAATGTGAATTTCAACGGGAAAGAGGCCCTGAAAACAGGGGAAGCCGATTATCAAAACCTGTGCGAGGACAACTACATCACCACGCTGCCCATCTATGTATATCCACCCAAAGAGAAACTTTCCTCCATCTACCCCTCCATGGACCGCGTGATTGAGAAAGCCTCCAAATCCATCTACAAGCACTCCATGTTTTTCAAGGGGAAAGAGTATGTGAAACCCATCGACGATGCCTATCTGATGATGGGCAAAGCCTATTTTTACAAGCAGGACTACAATCAAGCGCAACGCATTTTCAACTACATCATCTCTACCCACAAAGACGGAAACTGTGTGGAGGAAGCCATGATCTGGAACGCCCGCACCTCGCTCCGCATGGGTTATTTCAGCCAAGCGGATGACATCATCAACGAATCCAAGTATTTCGTGCAGGCCAAGAAGTCCAAAAAATTGAACCTGCTGTATGCCGCCGCTGGTGCGGAGTACCATTTGACCGCGCCTGACGGGGACCGCGAAACCGCCATCGGCTATATTGACGATGTGTTAGCCAACAAGCCGGACAAACTCTTCCGGACCCGCATGTACTTCATTCTGGGACAGTTGTACGAACTGGAGGAACAGCCTGCCGCCGCACACGACTACTTTATGAAAGTGGCCAAGAAAAGTCCCGACTACGAAATGGAGTTCAATGCGCGGATGCACTTAGCCACCAACTATGATGGAAGCCCTGCCAAGCGCACCCAGATCCTGAAGGAGTTGAACAAGATGCTGGCAGAAGAGAAGAATGAGAGCTTCCGCGACCAGATCTACTATGCTATGTCAGAAATTGACCGGGTAGATGAAGACACCCTTGCCCAGATCGGACATCTGGTACAATCGGTGGCCGCCTATCAAAACAACGACTTCCAGCGCACCCACTCCTCCCTGCGTGTCGCCGACCTCTATTTCTCACAAGAGAAATACCCCCAAGCCAAGGCTTACTACGACACCGCTATGGTATCCATGCCGAAAAACTATCCCAACTACAGCGACATCAAGAAAAAATCAGCCATCCTGACGGAACTGGTGGACAACCTGCAGGAAGTGTACGTGCAGGACAGTCTGCAACGCATTGCCAAGATGAGCGAAGGCGAGCGCGACAAATGGGTGAAGGCAAAAATCGCCGAGGTGAAACGGGAAAAGGCACGCCGGGAAAAAGAGGAGCGCGACAAGGAAATCGCCATGCAGAGTGCGCTGGGCTACGCCAACTACAACAACCAGCTGAACAACAGTGGAAGTTCCGGGAAATGGTATTTTTACAACAGCACCCTGATGTCTGCCGGAAAAACCGAATTCCTCCGCAAGTGGGGCTCCCGCAAACTGGAAGACAACTGGCGCATCAGCAACAAACAGCAGATTTCCTTTGAGGATTTGGCCAACATGAACAACCCGAATGCGGCAAAAAACGACACCACGGAATATGATGAAAATGGCAATCCTATCGTACAACGGGAAACCGACCCTGAAAAAGAACGCTATTACACACAAGACCTGCCGTTGACAGAAGGCGCGATAGACACCTCCAACCAAATCATCGCCAATTCCCTGTACCAAGCGGCCATCATTTATTTGGACTTGCTGCACGACCAGCCCCGCGGATGTGAGACCCTGGAAAAATTCTACACCCGTTTCCCTGACCACGAACTGTCGCCCTCTGTCCTCTTCCTCCTCTATTTGAACTATGGCAAAATGAACAACGGCAAAGCCGAAACCCCGAAGAACCTCATACTCACCAAATACGCCGACACCGACTATGCCCGGCTGATTCGCGAGCCCGAATATTACCAAAAATTAGCCGAGCAGAACAAAGTGGTGGAAAAAATGTATGAGACTACCTATCAGGATTTCACGAACAAACAGTGGAACAAGGTGATTGCCGCATCTGACGAGGCACTGTCCAAATGCACGGATCCCGCGCTTCGGTCCAAGTTCGCCTACATCCGGGCCGTCTCCATCGGGCAAACCCAAAGCAAGGAGAACTACCGCAGCGCTTTGGAGAGCGTATTGTCGGAATATGGCAACCAGCCTGTCGCCGAGCTGGTCCGCATTCTCCTCGCCGAACTGGACCCCTACCCCGTGGAGCAACCGCTGACCCCCGCCAAAACCAACGACCAGAACATCGATGCCGGCCCATTCACCTATACTCCAGAAGACTGGCACTATGTAACCATGATAGTCAACGTCCACAAAATCAAAATCATGGATCTCAAGACAAGCATTTCCGACTTCAACAAACAATACTACGGACTCCAAAAACTCACCATCAACAGTTTCTACATCAACCAGGATGAGCAGATCGTGACGATTTCCCGGTTCAAAAACGAAGTCACCGCTATGGACTACTATCATGCCATTTCCCAAAACGAAGCATTCAAAGCCAATATTTTGGCAAAAAACATTACCGTTTACGCGATGAGTGCCGCCAACTACAGCACATTCTACAAAGAAAAAGAGAGCAGAGAACTGTACAATGATTTCTTTTTGCGTAACTATTTGAAGCAAGAGCCGTAAAAGGAGATTTAGTAAAAATATTAATAACAATAAACCATCATCAAAAATGGAACCTACCAACATCAACCAGATTACCCAAGGCACTAATATTGTGGGTAATATTGAAGCGACCCAAGGCTGCCGGATTGACGGTATCATCAAAGGGGACATCACCTGCAAAGCAAAAGTTCATATTGGCCCTACCGGTCAGGTGGAAGGCAAAATCGTATGTGACAGCATTGAGATTGAAGGTCGTGTGAAAGCGAACATCACCGCTACTGACATCATCTCACTGAAAGCCACTGCAGTTTTGGGTGGTGACATCGTTTCCAGCAAATTGTCCATTGAACCTGGTGCCACATTCGTGGGCAACTGCCAGATTCAAAACAACAGAGGTGGTGCCGCACAGCCCCAACCTCATCCGGAAATCAAGAAATAATTGATGGCTGACAGAGGACGTTTGAGCGCCGGCGCGAGCTACTCGGGCATGGCGTTTCAGATGGGAGCCATCATCGGCCTCGGCACTTACGGAGGCGTGAAGTTGGACCAATGGCTCAACCTCTCGCCCCTGTTTACTATTGTATGCGCCCTCCTCTCCATCGCCCTCGCCATGTATGTCATGGTTTTCAAATTGACCAAGAAAAAAGAAGAAAACAAGCACCAACCATGAAAAGAAGCAACTTCAAAGTCCCTAAATACGTTTACCGACTGCTGGTCTTTGCCATCATCATCGCAGCCTTGACCATCTTGATGCAGGTAGCCCTGCCCGCTCACGCCTCCCCCGCCCTGCCCTTCATCGTGCTGTTCTTCTTTTTCATCACCCTCTTCGACCTCTATATCGTCCTCCGAGACCAATCCCAACGGGAAGCCAAAAAATTTGTCTCGGGCTATGTCCTCTCCAGGACCGTCAAATTCATGTCCTGCATCCTTTTCCTGCTCATCTATTTCTTCGCCAACAAATCTGACCGCTGGAATTTCGCCATCGCCTTCATCATCATTTACTTCTTATTCTCCGCTTTTGAAGTGTACATCATGAAAAAAGAAAACGATCAGATACAAAAGAAACAAAACGAGACCATAGCCGCAGCCAAGGCAGAAGCTGAAAAGGATGGACGAACCGACGAAAAATAAAATCCGCCTCATCCTCGCCGCCCTCCCCACCAAACCGGGCGTTTACCGTTATCTTGACGAAAACGGCAAAGTGATCTATGTCGGCAAGGCCAAGAACCTCAAGCGCCGTGTCTCCTCCTATTTCAACAAAAACCACGATTCTTCCAAAGTGCGGATGCTTGTCACCAAAATCCGCGACATACAAACCACCGTGGTCGATACCGAATGGGAAGCCCTTCTGCTGGAAAACACCCTGATCAAAGAGTACAAGCCCAAGTACAACATCATGCTCAAGGACGACAAGACCTACCCCTGGATTGCCGTCACACGAGAGGAATTTCCCAAAGTGTTTTCCACCCGTTCTCCCGACCATGCCCACCAAGACACCTTCGGTCCCTACGCCTCTGTAAAATACATGAACACCCTGCTGGAAACCGTCTTTGAGGTTTTTCCCGTGCGCACATGCAAAGTGCTGCATAAAAATCCCCGCCCCTGCCTGCAACACCAACTGGGCAAATGCCCTGCCCCTTGCGCCAACCTCATCTCGCCCGAAGAATATCTTGAAAACATATTGAAAATCAAAGAAATATTAAAAGGAAACAGCAACCGCATCATCCGTCAACTCCATGATGAAATGATGGATTGTGCAGAACGCATGGAGTTTGAAAAAGCGCAGGAAATCAAAAACAAGCTGGACATTCTCACCCGCTTCAAAGGGAAATCCGTCGTTGTCAACCCGGAAATTACCCAATTAGATGTTTTCTCCATTGTGGAAGACGATCAGAGCGCGTATGTCAATTTCATGCGGGTGATTGAAGGGGCGGTCATACAATCTTACACCTTGGAAATCACACACAAATTGGACAAAAGCAAGGAGGATTTGCTTTTTGCTGGCATGGTAGAGATCCAGGAACGTTTCGGAGAGCTCTTCCCCGACATCCTGCTCCCTTTCCAACCCGACACACGGGCGGAAGGCCATACCTTCACTGTGCCCCAACGCGGAGACAAGAAAAAACTGCTGGACCTTTCCCTCAAAAATGCCTATGCCTTCATGGTGGAGAAAAACCGCCGCCGCGACCTGGTCAGTCCAGAACGCCGGGGACAGCGTGTACTGTCACAGCTGCAAAAAGAGCTGGGTATGGAAAATTTGCCTGCCGTCATTGAATGCTTCGACAACTCCAATTTCCAGGGAGACTACGCAGTAGCGGCCATGGTGCAGTTTGCCAATGCCAAGCCGAACAAGAGCGCCTACCGCCATTATAACATCAAAACCGTCACCGGTGCGGATGACTACGCCTCCATGAAAGAGGTAGTACGCCGCCGCTACTCCGGACTGCTGGAAGAGGGGAAAGCCCTGCCCGACCTCATCATCACCGACGGGGGAAAAGGACAGATGGAGGTGGTACGGCAGGTGATCCAAGACGAGTTGAAAACGGACATTCCCATTGCCGGCTTAGCCAAAGATGACCGCCATCGGACCAACGAACTGCTTTTCGGATTCCCGCCGAAAGTGGTGGGCGTGAAACTCAACTCCGAACTGTTCCGCCTACTGACCCATATTCAGGATGAGGTCCACCGCTTTGCCATTACACACCACCGCAAAAAATTTGCCAAAGGATTTACCCATTCCGAGCTGGACGACATCCAAGGGGTGGGAAAAGTGACCAAAGAGAAGCTCCTGAAGCACTTCAAAAGCGTGAAGCGCATTGCTTCCGCCTCGGAAGAGGAGCTGGCAGCAGTCGTTGGCACTGCCAAAGCAAAAGTGGTGGCCGAAGGGCTAAAAAGAAAATGATTTCCTAAAGCGAGCGAAGAACAGAATTCCGGACAAAAAAAACGGGACCGCTTTCTGCTGTCCCGCTGCTTTTAGTTGTTCAAAACAATCAGGGAATTTCCCACAAAACCTATTGAACGTGAATAGTTCAAAATGTTGTCAATAATGAATTTCCGGGGGGAAAGCCTCCTGACAGACTTTCTCTTTTTTAAAATAGTAGAACATTGCTCCATAGGCATTTTGTTTGGATTCTAACAAATTACCTAAATGAAACGGCAGATTCATTTTTTTATTTTACCAAAATGAAAAAAACGAAAATAATGTTGCCAAACAACTTAGCAGAGCACCACGTTTCTCTCTTTGATGATCTTGCGGAGGTTAATCAGAGCGTAACGCATTCTTCCCAGCGCAGTATTGATACTGACCCCCGTGATTTCTGCAATGTCCTTAAAACTGATGTCCTGATAAATGCGCATTTCCAGCACTTCACGTTGTTCTTCCGGGAGAAGTTTCACCATTTCAGTGATTTCAGCATAAATCTGTTCCGTAATCATCTTCTGTTCTACGGAAGGATCAGAACCGTAAATCACCTCAAAAATATCAAATTCGCCGTTGGTCTCAAATGCCGGCATCCGCTGCATCTTGCGAAAATAGTCAATTTTCAAATTGTTGGCAATCCTCATCACCCACTGCACAAACTTACCCTCCTCATGGTAATTGCCGGAACGAAGTGTGTTGATGACTTTAATGAAGGTGTCCTGGAAAATATCTTCCGCCAATTCCCTGTTTTTTACAGAAAGCAAAATGTACGAAAACACCTTTTTCTCATGTCTTTGGATCAAAGTTTTTAAGGCAGACTCATCACCATCAACATAACGAACGATCAGTTCATTATCCGATAACGCTATCTTTGTCATAAGGCACTCCTTTCTTTTGTGTTATAAATCAAAAAGATAGAATTTTATCGATAGCGTCCCTCCTATAATTTAATGGTGAATGTATTTGTTAATAAATCAGGCTGCAAAAATAGATTTTTTTTTCATACACACTCACTTTTCAAAAATTTTTTTTCTTTTTTTTTCAACATTCCGATGCTCTGCAGGCGGATTCCATCCCGGAAACAATAATAATATTTGTTTTTTTTCGTTTGAAAATTTATTTTGATACTGACAAAAAACAAGACGCATGAAGAGATTAGGGCTATTACTTCTCGTATTAATTACAAACAGCTGGATGTGGGCGCAGTCGAATGACCATGATGCGCTGGGTGGTGGCGGAACCCCCATTGACACGTTAAAAACCAATGACAAATATGTGCAAATCATACTTTTTGATGATCACACATGGGATTATCTTTATTTGGAGAAACCAGACATTGACGAATCAGAGCTGACGGAGAACTGGGACAATGTGTCCATTCATGCATACAAGGAGATCTCGCTGGAGGCCATGCCCGACAGTGTGGAACTGTCTTTGACAGATGAAACCCATACCTTCTGCATCCCCATCAAGGGCAAAGTATATTCACGGTATGGCTGGAGGGGCAAGCGTCCCCACCGCGGGGTGGACATTCCGCTGACCACGGGGGATTCCATACATGCGGCTTTTGACGGCATTGTGCGCATCAGCGAAGGAAGCAGCCAAACGGGAGGCTACGGCAATCTGGTGATCATCCGCCATCCCAACGGATTGGAAACCTACTACGGGCACCTTTCCAAAATATTAGTCAAGGAAAATGAGATCGTGGCCGCCGGCGAGGTAATCGGATTGGGCGGAAGCACCGGACGCAGCACCGGACCGCACCTCCACTTTGAGACCCGTTACCTCGGCAAAGCCTTTGATCCGGAACGCGTAGTAGACTGGGAAAACAATTGTCTCCGCGACACCCTGCTGGTGGTTAGAAAAGCATATTACAACCCCAACTCCCATTACAACGACAAAGTGACTGCCAGCACCTCCTCTTCTTCCTCAACCACCACGGCCAAACCCTCTTCCAGCTCCTCCCCTGTTTATTACACCATACGAAAAGGAGACAACCTCGGGAAAATCGCAAAAAAATACCACACCACCGTTTCCAAACTTTGCAAGCTGAACAAAATCAAGGAGACCACCACTCTGCAAATCGGCAGAAGATTGCGTGTGAAATAGTTCGCACCTCTTACATATAAAATAAAGGCCCGGTCGTTGAGATCGGGCCTTCGCTTTTCCGTCAAGATCGCCGCCTGCGATGCACATCAGAGGAATCCCACGACTGGAACAGTAGGATGTCATGGATGGTGCGGATGATGAGGATGAACAATTTCAGGTCCTGCTCAACAAACCAACGGATGGCTTCGTCATCCTTGCGACAGGCCGCGGCAAATTTGGAAAGGAAGTCGCAATGGTACCGTTCCAGCCACTCAATAGCCTCGTCCTCATCGTCAATGGCATCACTGAGAATGGCAAATTCCGGATATCCGTTGTCCATCAGCCATTTCAGCGCATCCGTATCAGAATGGATGGCATTGGTCAACGCCGCCAGCTCGGGGAAGCCGTTGTGCAGCAGAAAATCCGTGAAACGGCCATCCCCCTTCAGGCTTTCACCCCAAGCCAAAAGAATCTTGACATCATAATCCAGCAGACTGTGCATTCCCAACAGCGATTATTCTTGTTTCTTGACATTCATGGAATGGAGAATCAGATAGGCACACAATGCCACATACATCACAATGGCACAAATGCCCGGCCATGAAGAATCCGTATAGGATTTCGGCAAATTCAATTCCAACTTGGCAGAGGCCAGGATGGCGCTGAGCACACCGAAAATAGCGGCACCTGCCAACAGGCCGGACGCCAGAAGCGTACCTTTATCCTTACGCAACTTGTTGATTTCAGGATCCTTGCTGCGGGTACTGACGAACCATGCAATTCCGCCGCCCACCAGCAAGGGGATGTTCAGCTGCAACGGGATGAACATACCCAGCGAGAACGCCAGCGCGGGAATCCCGATCATATCCAGCAACAGCGCAATGACAGCCCCGATGATATACAAAATCCACGGAGCCCCCTGGCCTGACATCAGCGGCTCAACAATGGCCGCCATGGCATTGGCCTGCGGCGCCACCAGACCACCATTGTTGGCATCATAACCGTATGTCTTTGACAGCAACATGATGACGGCGCCCACTGTGAGTGCCGAAACCAAGGTGCCGATAAACTTGAAACCTTGCTGCTTGTACGGTGATGAGCCGATCCAGTAACCGATTTTCAAATCAGTGATAAAGCCACCCGCCATGGCCAATGCCGAGCAGACAATACCGCCCACAATCAGCGCAGTGACCATGCCTGCCGTACCTTTCAAACCGACAGCGGCCAAGATGAAGGAGGAGAGAATCAGAGTCATCATCGTCATGCCCGACACAGGGTTGCTGCCCACCGTGGCGATGGCCGTAGCCGCCACCGTAGTAAACAGGAAAGCGAACAGAAACACTATCAGCAGCCCCACAATAACCTGTACGAGATTCATCTGCAAGCCGCCATAGGCGAAAAAGATCCCCATCACTGCCAACAAACCGAGGAAACCGAACAAGATGATTTTCATGGAGATATCGCGTTGTGTACGCAACATCTTCTGTTGTGCGTTGTCAACACTCCCCTTGTTTCCTTTGAAAATCGTACCCATTGAGGTTTTGATCACGCCGGCGGACTTAATCACGCCGAGAATGCCGGCCATGGCAATGCCACCGATACCGATCATACGGGCGTAGTTCTTATAAATGTCACTGGGATCCATGGTGGACATCAGAGTACCGTCAGGGTTCACTCCATAGCTGCCCAACAGCGGCACAATCACCCACCAGGACAAGAAAGAGCCGGCACAAATAATCGTGGCATATTTCAAGCCAATCAGATAGCCCGTACCCAGAAGAATACCGGTGCCGCTCATATTGAAGACAAACTTATGGTTCATGGCCAACTGCTCACCCCAAGCGGTCATACGCGTGGAAATATTCTCAGACCAGAAATGGAACGAAGTCATGAAGAAATCGTACAAACCTCCCACCAGACCACTAATCAACAATAATTTGAGCTGACTTCCGCCCTTTGCACCCGAGACCAGGATTTCGGTGGTTGCGGTCGCTTCGGGGAAGGGGTACTTGCCGTGCATATCGGAAACAAAATATTTGCGGAAGGGAATCAGGAAGAGGATGCCGAGGAAACCGCCAAACAGGGAGGCGAGGAAGATTTGGAAAAAGTTGACATTCAACTGCATTCCGGGATTGTTTTCCTGAATGATATAGATGGCGGGCAGGGTGAAGATGGCGCCGGCCACAATCACACCGGAACTTGCGCCGATAGACTGGATCAGCACATTTTCTGAAAGTGCGCCTTTGCGCTTGGCAATGGTGGAGGCTCCGACCGCGATGATGGCAATCGGGATGGCCGCCTCAAAAACCTGTCCGAAACGGAGGCCGGCGTATGCGGTGGCCGCGGAGAAGATGATGGCCATGATGATACCCCATACAATGGTCCATGCATTCAGTTCCGGGTATTTTTTTTCGGCCATCAAAATAGGCTTGTACTCTTCGCCTTCCTTCAGTTCAGTGTAGGCATTGTCGGGAATCCGAACCTCCTGTTCGGCTTGTTCCACAATAGTATTCTCATCCAAATTTTCCATAATCGTTTTTTTAATTAATGATTATAAATATTTAAATTATTAAAAATCAAAATTTTATATTAAAAAATCAAAACCTGATAAGGAAAGCAAAGATACAATAATAATTTATGCCGACAACATTTTTTTCAAAAGCGCTGGTATCTATATCAATCTCAATGGGAATTTTATCTATTTTTGCCGCGCTATTTGGCGGTCGTTCTTTTTTTATAATAAAGCGTATAACTTTCCTTGTCCTTTGAAATTTCCACAAACCAAAGCACAGCAAGTCGTAAAGTTGTAACGCTCACGTGAAACGTGGGCTTTACTTTACTGTTGTGCAAGGTCGTGGAAAACCTCAAAGGACAATAAAGTCAGGGCTCACGCTTTTTATATCCTTTCATCATTTTCTTGAGTCCGGGAAATGCGCAAAAACCAGCGTATGGTAACTTGATATCATGAAAAACAAATTGTTTTGTTTGTGCTTGATGACGGCTTTATTCACTACATTCGCAGGATATTGCCAAGAAAATGAAACTGGCATTCCCGAGGACTCCTTGGAATTGGCTTTACAATACTACAGTGACATCCACCATTGGGACGTGTTTGTTGAACCTGCTGTTCTTATGGAGGAAGATACAGTTTTTGATAAGTTTGGCTTGAAACACGCCTATTTTGTGAACCGCTATTACTATTTTGCAGTACCCCAAAAGGCAGGTTATCGTTTTCTGCCCGACAGAATCGGTCCTTTTTTGTATGCATACGGACAAAAGATGCCGGTGGAAGGAAAGGACAATGCGTATTTCCAGATGATTCGATCGGCTGTCTTTCCCTTTGCGTCTGAAGCTTCCGCAGAGGTATCAAGCAAAACACTCTTCCAACAGTATGCCGATGCGAGACTGGACGCAGACATTCTTCATATCGATAGCCTGATATTTTTGTATGTGAAACAAATCCATGCTTACAACCTCTTTGACAGTGTTCCTTATCAGAATGAGAATGACCAGGAAGAGAACAGAAGTTATAATGATTGGGGTGATCTATATAGACGTCATCATTCTTTTGATTGTTTGGTGGGTGAATGCCTGAATCAATACGAAATAAATGAAAAGCCGCATCAGGACCTTTATTTTAACAAAATCACTGAAGAAACACTGTATAAAGACCTTACTTCAAAGGGGAATATAGAGGAGTTGAAAAAGAAAGCTGTAATGGCTAAAAACGGTTTTTATCTTGTACCTCCTCGCTCTATTTTGACTGCCATTGCAAAAAACGTGGGATTTTTTAACGAGATCACGAGCATACTTCTTCCCCTGTATGATTATGAATATTTTGGTAAAACTTATAGTGAACCATGTTATTGCTATGAAGGCAATGTAAGTGAACATATGATTTATAATATGATGAGTGGAGATTGCTATTACTACGGCTCTTACGGCGATTACTATTCCGAAAATGAGGATGACTTTACATCTACCACATATTACCTGATGAATAACCAGACCATTTTTTTGTATCATGAAGAATTGGATTATGATGCAATGGGTGATGGTGCTCTTTATTTTTCCGACCTTGGAGAACCTACTATACTTGCAATTACACCTAATGGGACAAAGTCCATAGCCATCAGCGATTGGTTGAAAGATACCAATTGCACAGTCTCTTTCCCCCCCCCCGTTATCCATGTACGAGTGGAAAAAGAAAAACATGATTACTCCAAAGAGGCCATCCTGCAATATTTGAAAGAGGGAAGTGCATTGTACGATTTCTTCGCCAACGATTACGATAAATACGTTGAAGACGATGAATATTACAGAGGTATAGAATACGATATAGATTGTTACGACACAATATCTCTAACTGTAGCCCAATGCAAAAAAATCACGAAATTATTACAAGAAATCGAACGCCTCCAATACCAGGCAAATGTTATTGAGAATAAGATTGATGTCCTTAAAGGACAAATTCCATCAAAAAACAAATTCTATTTGACAAAAAATAAATCATATGGGATGAAATGGGAGCTTTGCACCAAAGGGTCACAATATCAAGATGAAAATAAGAAAATTGAAAAACAACGCAGGAAACTTTACAGTATTCTAAAAAAAATCAACGGTGTTGAGGATGAAATTGAAAAAATCACAGAACGTGACACTTATATTCCACAAATTAAATACTTTTCTCCGGTGCGTGCACGTTTTTAACATCTATCGTATAAGAGGCAGTAACTCTATCGCACGCAGTGGATGGACAAACCAACATTTTAGCTCCATTTCTATGTGGATTGCAGAGACCCTTACAATATCCGCATATAAGTTGTATTTTTGCGCACTCAAACTCAAATACAAATGGAACAGGACTTTTTTGCACATGAAACCGCGGTCATTGACGAAGGCTGCGTCATCGGGGCGGGAACCAAAATATGGCATTTTTCCCACATCATGTCCCAATGTGAGATTGGCGAGAGATGCAACATCGGCCAGAACGTGGTGGTGTCACCCGGTGTGAAATTAGGAAACAATGTCAAGATTCAGAACAATGTCTCTGTTTACACCGGAGTGATTTGTGAGGATGATGTTTTTCTGGGGCCCTCGATGGTCTTCACCAATGTCATCAATCCGCGGAGTGCCATCAACCGCAAGAACCAGTATGCCCGCACCCGCGTGGGCCGTGGGGCGACCATCGGGGCGAATGCCACAGTGGTATGCGGGCATGACATCGGCGCCTTCGCCTTCATCGGGGCCGGGGCAGTGGTCACCAAAAACGTGCCGCCCTATGCACTGGTTGTTGGCAACCCCTCCCGCCAGATCGGCTGGATGAGTGAATACGGACACCGCCTGCACTTTGACGCGGACGGCTGGGCCGTCTGCCCAGAAAGCGGAGAAAAATACCGTCTCAAGGAGGGCGTGGTGGAAAAAATATCATGAAAACCAAAGCCATGATCTTTGCCGCCGGCCTGGGCACCCGTCTTTACCCCCTGACCCAAGACCGTCCCAAAGCGCTGGTGGAAATCCACGGGAAAACACTGCTGGAGACCGTCATACGCCGCATCACAGACGCCGGAATCCATGAAATCGTGGTGAATGTCCACCACTTCAGCGGATTGGTGAAGGAGTTCCTCTCCACCCACACCTTTGAAGCCGACATCCTTGTTTCGGACGAAACCCAATTTCTGCTGGACACTGCCGGCGGATTGAAATTTGCCGAACCTCTCCTGCACGATGCGGACCACATCCTCCTGCACAATGTGGACATCCTGTCTGATTTGGATTTGAAAAAAATGATAGACAGCCATATTGATTCCCATGCCTGGGCTACCTTGGCCGTCCGTGAACGAGAGACTTCCCGCTATCTGCTTTTTGAAAAAGCGACAATGCGCCTGTGCGGGTGGAAGAACGTGAAGAGCGGAGAAATCCGACAGATCCTGCCCATGAAAGAGGAGCTGGCACTGGGATTCAGCGGAATCCATGTGGTGAAACGGGAGATTCTGGACCTTATCCCCGCCGGACAGAAGCTCTCCATGACCCCGCTCTACTTAGACCTTGCCCAAGACCACACCATCAACGGCTATATGCACCCCGAAGGGCAGTGGATGGACGTGGGCAAATATGAGGATGTGAAAAAACTGATGGGGGATTTTTAAACCCCTTTCGGTTTCTTCCGTCTATGCCCCCGTTTTTTTGACAAAAAATCACATAAAATCACACATACATGAAGAAATTGTTTTTTTGGGGACTCCTTTTGGTAATGATGGGATCCCTGCACGCCCAAGAAAAAAAGGATTCAAAATGCGGCTCAAAGGACTGCCAGACCATGATGAAGCTCCAGCGCGAGTACATTGAAAAAAACTTTATCATCAACGACAATCAGAAATCAGAATTTTGGGAAGCTTACAATGAACTGGAAAAAGCCAAGTTCCAGGCGTTCCAGGACATGAAGAGTGCCAAGGAGGATGCCAACCTTCCCAAACGCATGAAGGAGGACAGTCTCCAATATCTCTCATCGGAACAGATCATCACCTTCTACCGAATCAAACTGGAGACCAAAAACAAAATACAGCAAGCCGACTTGAAGTTTTTCACCCGCATTTCCCAATGCCTCACCGGCCAGCAGGTGAACCAGTACTACCAATTGGAAAAGAAATTCAAGAAATCGGCGGTCAACCATTCCGAGAAGGTCTGTTCCCCTTCAAAAGACAAGAAATATGACTCCCGTGAACAGGCGCCCGCCACGCCTGTAAAACATTAAAGCTGGATCGCATCCAGCGGCATCCGCACCAACCGCACATCGCCAAGGGCATACAAGACCACATAGTCAATTTTGCCGTTGGCGATTTTTTTATCCTGTGCCATCGCCTCACGCAAGGCGGTTTCAGACAGATAAGAAGGGATTTCCACCGGCAGTCCGCAACTGCTCAAAGCATCACGGAGCAGCTGTATGTCAGGGCAGGAACCGTTTTGGGCGGCAACCACCAATCCCATACCCACGGCCTCCCCATGCGAAAACTCATCAGTGCAGCACTCAATAGCATGGCCTACCGTATGCCCCAGGTTCAGGATTTTCCGTATTCCCCGATCCTTTCCATCCTGCGCCACAATCCGCTCTTTCACCCGCACAGCCTCCTGGATATAAAACTGAAGTTGACGGATGTTTTCCTCCGTGGCGAACAGCGAATCCACGTCATTCCCCGCAAAAAAAGAGGCGCTTTCCGCCAGGTGATTCCCGCTGATGAGAAATGCCTTGAACATTTCCGGCAGGCTTTTGTACAGCTCCCTTGTTGAAAAAGAGCGCAAAAATCTGCAATCTGTATGAATGAAACACGGCAGGTTGAAGGTACCCACCATATTCTTGAGATGGCGCACATTGACCCCGTTTTTCCCACCGATGGATGCATCCACCATGGCGAGAAGCGTGGTGGGGATGAATGCAAAATCCACCCCGCGCTTGAAAACAGAGGCCACAAACCCGGTAAGGTCCGTAGTGATTCCGCCGCCGATGCCCAGCAGGAACGTGTCCCGATCGGCACGAAGCGCCAACAGTTCATCCATGACCTTCGCCACAGTGTCCAAGGTTTTGTTTTCTTCTGAGGCGTGCAACAATATTTTCTCAAAAGGAAATTCAGAGCCGTACAGCCGGTCAACCACATCGTCCACCACGGCAATCACACGCCGTCCTGCGGCATGGCGTTCCAACATTTCCCTCCATCCCTCCATGGCATCAATCCTTGATGAACCTTACAGAAAAAGCATGGCTGAAATCATAGTCATTCAACAAAACCCGACTGTGGTCATATCGGATAGAGATGGCATACGCCGATTCCGTATCACGGAGGGAATCAAGCCAGAAACAGGCAGTTTCTCCCAATTCAAAGAAATCCTGATGGTGGTAATACCCTGCAGGCAATGCCTCAAACCCGGTAGTGTTGTTGGTATAAGGCAAGTTTCCCGGTGTAAACGGGTTGTTGTTGCGTCTCCAGCCTTCAGATGAAGCCAGCGCCTTGGCGATGCAATTGGAATTCTCATTGGCCCAATATTCCGGGTGGGTTTGCAAAAAGCGGTTCAAGATGTTCCAGTCGGCCATGTTAGGCAACCGCCAGCCTGACGGTCGGGCCAGCCGAGCCGCCTCATAAGTATAAAGCCGTCCCAAAGTTTCAAAGGAGGAAAAACCTTGGGGCATGTTGACCAGTGGAGGAGCGACACTGGGGAACTTGACAGAGCGGTAGTTGTCCACCATCCACGTTTGTATGCCAATGCGGATCGTGCGGTAAACCGTGCCATCCTCGTCCGTCATCGTACCATACATGTTTTCCTCTTCCGATATGATGATAGAAATGGGAGACAATTCCATGTCCATCGGTTCCGGATCAGGTTCCGGAACTTGAACGGGATCTGATTTCGGCGTTAGAATCGGTGCCTGAACCGGTTCTGGTTGCGGTTGCGGTTTGGGTTGCGGAACCTGCACCTGTTGGAACTCAACCTTGGGTTTTGTCTCCATCTCCCTGCAGTGGTCCATGACATACTTGTGCAACTCCTTTCCGTTGGCAAAACGGTCATTCGGATTTTTCGACAGGCATTTCATGATTGCTTTCTCCAGCCAGTCCGGGTAATCTTTCTGGTACGTTTTGCCAGAATATTTGACCTCATACTGATGTTTGCGGAGGTTAAAGATGGAGGGCACTTCCCCACTCACATGGGACTGGCGCACCTGTGCTTCGGCCCTCAACATATCTGAATCCTGATAATTGTAAACAAACGGCACGCGCCCAGCCAAATACTCATACAACACCACGCCGAAACTATAAATATCTGATTGCGGGGTCAAAGAAGCCGTATCATCCCATTTTTCAGGGGCCTTGAACTCCGGCTTCCCGTTCACACGGCGACTGCTCCGCACCACATTGTTTCCCTCAATGGACAGACCGAAATCCAACAAAATATACTCACCCCTCCGGTTTCGGATGATGTTTCCTGAATGAAGATCATTGTGGATCACCCTGTATTTTTCAACCAGCCGCTGAATGGTGGGCGCATCCAGCAACACTTTACTGCCATCTTCCGGGTCGTCCTGCAGATCATCCTCAGCCCGATCCATGCAATATTCGTAGATATCCTCATGGCAGTAAGCCAGAGCGTCACTGATTTGAATGGCCAGATTAATCACCTCCTTTGTGGGAATAAAGTGTTTTTGTTCGTCCAAATAATGGGAAAGATCCTGTCCGTCAATAAAATCCATCTCAACCAAAGCTTTGTTTTGAAGCAGTTTCGGCTGATAAATATGCACAATATGGGGATGGTTTCCGTTGCCCAAACGCAACAGAATCCTGCACTCTTCCATAAACTTCTGATAGATTTCACACTGGGTATCCGTCACCAACTCATTCAGTACCCGAATAGCACGAACATATCCCAACTGATTGTGTTTCACCTTATAAACTGTTGCAAAGCCACCTCTTCCCAGCTCTCGCAACATGGTATATTCATCAAGAAAAGCCATAATTAGATTTTTTCCCAAAAACGGGTGCAAAATTAACAATTTTTCATTCATATTTTTCATGGTCAACCAGGAATATCTTTTTATATCTTTGCATTTGAAATAAAACGATATCAAATTATTGATTATAAACAAAATGAATCTTCTTAAGGAATTAGAAAGCTACCACATCATATTGGCCTCGCAATCGCCGAGGCGTCAGGAGTTATTGAAGGAAATGGACCTTGACTTTGAAGTGAGGCCCATGCATGTGGAGGAGGTACATCCTGCCGGGTTGACACCTGCGGAAGTGGTGGAATACCTCTCACGCCTCAAATTGTCAACTGTTGATTTTTCTGATTTTCAAGAAAATGTCTTGTTTATTGCCAGTGATACGATTGTGGTGTTGGAACAAGAAATCCTGGAAAAGCCGCATGACGAGGAGGAGGCTTTCCGGATGTTGAGAAAACTCTCCAACCGCCAGCACACGGTATTGAGCGGTGTGACGGTGCGTACAGCGAGCCACGAGCTCACCTCACACGCGGAATCACGGGTGACGTTCCGGGAGCTTTCGGAGGAAGAAATCCGTTACTATGTTGCCCAATATCCTCCGTTTGACAAAGCAGGTGCCTACGGGGTGCAGGATTGGATTGGCGTGGTCGGCATTGAACGCATTGACGGTTCTTTCTACAATGTGATGGGGCTGCCTACGCGCTTGCTATGGGAGATGCTGAGGAAGATGGTGCTGTTGGAGAAAAAATAAGGCACCCCGAAATGGAGTGCCTTATACTGGTTATGAAAACTCCCAATTATCTTGCAATCATGATTTTATAGTTTGACAATTGTCCGTTTTCGGTACTGACGGAGACGAAATACATTCCTTCGGCCCAGCTGGAAACATTCACTTCGGTTTCCTGGGTGGATGTCATCAAATGGCCGGTGGCGTCATAAATCCGGACGAGGGAGATACCCTCACCGGCCACGCGGAGGAGGTCAGCGGCGGGATTGGGATATACACTGACAGCGGTGCTGACGTGATCATTGACAGAAACGATTCCCATCTGAGTGGCGAAGAAGTTATAAATCTCCGTAGTGTAATCAATGTCATTGGTAGGAGTGGAGTACCATGTATGCTCACCGCCGTTCACTTTGATGAAGACGGTCTGTGTGCCGTCATTGGCGTTTTCGTACAGATATTTTTCAAAAGTGAGGTTGTCGCTGGCGTTGTCGGGGAAAGTGGTAGTGGTGGGAGTGGCAGCGCACGCATTGGCGGTTTTCCAGAAATTCACCGTGGCCTCTGCGCCAAGCCCGATGGTGAAGGAAATGCCGCTATAGGAAAGCTCTGCGTTTTCATAGGTCACCATCTGGTCGGCGGTACCATGGAAGTGCATGGTGCTGATATGGCGGGAGGGGGTGCCGTTGGAGACCTCGTTGCCGATGGTGCCGCTGACAGAGGCGATGGCCTTGAATTTGTCGGCGTGCTCAATGGCCATGCGGTTGCTCATAAAGCCGCCCATGGAAAAGCCCGTGCAAAATACATTCTCCTGATCCACATTGTAATGGTTGATCAAGTCGGTGAGGATGGCCATCAAAAAGCCGGCGTCATCCACCTGCTCGTTGACCACGATGTGTCCCACAATGGGAATATCACCGCTGACACCGGAGTTCCATGCGGTTCCAAGGGAGGTGTTGCCGAGCATGGGCACGCTGACCACAGCTTCGGTGGCTTGCGGGGTGACGACGATCCAACCGTGCTGGTCAGCGATTCTCTTGAATCCGGTGGCATTGAACATGTTGGTCATGTCATCGCCCAACCCGTGGAGCACAAACAGTACCGGAGCCGGAGTGTTGGCATTGTACGAAGCCGGCACATATTCAAGATATTGGCGGGTGGAATCCCCCCAAACCATAGTTTTGTGGGTTTGTGCCTGCAAAGAAAAAAACAGCAGCATGGCTGCACATAGCGTAAAGAAATGTTTCATAGGTAACAGTTTTTTATTTTCATGGCGGCAAAAATACGACTAAATATCAAATCATAAGCAACATTTTATTCAATATTTTGTATAACTAACCACAAAAATTTTGAAAAAACAGAAGGAGATTCAATCATAATGAATATATTTGCACTTTAAAAATTTTCTCAAATTGTGAAATTGTTTTTTTGTATAATTTATTTTTAATAAAAGATTTATGGGATTAAGGAAGTGGGTTTTATGGGTATTATTCTCTGCTATTTTTACTATAATAAAAGGTCAATCCGTTAGTATCTCAGGCAACACATTCATTTGCGAAGGGAGCAGCACCACACTTTCCGTCAATGCCCAGCCCAGCGTGGGCAATTGCGGCAGCACAGTGTACATGAGCAACGGCACCACCACAGTCAACTGCGGAACGGCAGTCTGCTTTTACGATTCCGGCGGTCCGAACGGCGATTACGACACCTACGAATCCTATGTACGCACCTTCACTTCCAACAACAACACGCCCATCACCATCAATTTCCTGTCGGCCTACGGCGAATCCTGCTGTGACTACATCTACATTTACGACGGGGCAAGCACCTCCTCCACACTGATTCACTCCGGTTTGCTCAGTACAGTGAATGGAACTGTATTCACCTCATCCGGTTCAAGCATCACTGTGGAATTTGAATCTGACGTAAGTGTACAGTATGACGGCTGGGAGGCCGTCGTTTCTTGCAACGGATGCAACAATTACAGTTATACCTGGAGCAATGGCTCCCACGCCTCATCCATCACAGTATCCCCCACTTCCACCACCACCTATTCCGTCACCGCCAGCAGTCCCACCTGCGGCACAGCCATCACTTCCGTCACGGTGAACGTACAGGATTGCAACAACAATGATGGATGTCCTAGCGTTTCCCCGGCGGAACAGGGCACTCATCTGACCACAATTGTGGTGGACTGTGAGCAGACCTCCGTCACACTGGAAGCGAACGCCGTGGCCACCGCGTTAGAGACCAACAGCTACACGGTGATGTCCATCCCATACAACCCGCCTTACAGCTTCACAGCGGGTACGCGCATTTTCACCGATGCCGACGATGACACGTGGGGCAGCGTGCTGAATCTCCCCTTCGGCTTCTGCTATTACGGAAACAATTACAACCAGATTGTACCTGGTGCCAACTCCGTAGCCACCTTCAACACCTCCGTGGCCAATTCCAGCTGCGCATGGTCCTTCTCATCCTCCCTGCCCAGCAGTAGCCTGTTTAGCAACACCATATTCGCCTGCTACCGAGACATTTATCCTAACTATTACTCAGGTGATGGGATTTATGAAGGAGTACTTGGCAGCTATCCATGCCGATCATACGTATTGAGCTTCAACAATATAGCGCTCTTTGACTGCTATGATGTACGCACTTTCAGCTCCATGATCGTACTGTACGAGGGAACCAATATCATTGACATCTACCTGCGTGATGCTCCCACATGTTCGGACTGGAACGATGGCAACGGGGTTATTGGTATTCAAAATAGCTCATGTTCAGCAGCGACTGTGCCTCCGGGACGCAACACGGGAGCATGGACGGCACACAACGAGGCATGGCGCTTCATCCCTAACGGAGGCACCCCACAATACACCATCACCTGGTACCAGGGATCTGACACCACCGGTCCCATTGTGGGATACGGCGATGTGATCACGGTCAGCCCTCCCGGCACCACAGACTACACCGCCCGACTACAATATGCGGCCTGCAACGGAGACAACTTTGACATTGTGAACACTTGCCATGTCATTCAGGACAATGCGGCGGATCCGGTAGTAGTGACTGCTTCCCCCGACTTCCTGTGCGCCAACGCACCCACGACCATTACAGCTAACGCACCGGGAGCCACCTCATACGCCTGGAACACCGGAGCCACCAGCGCCTCCTTCACTGCCCGTCCCAACACAGACCCCACCACCTACACAGTGACCGTATCGTATGGCAACGGATGCAGCTCCGTGGGAAGTGTCACCGTGCACTTGGACCGTGAACCGCCCACCATCAACAACACCATTCTGGAAGCGGATGCGTTGAACAACAACTGCATTTTCACCATCCCCAACCTGGCAGAACAGTTCCGCCCGCTGTCATCCGACAACTACACCGCCAACTCTGGACTCACCATCACTCAGAGTCCCGCTGCAGGCACGGTGATCACGGCAGAAACCACCGTGACCATCACCGTCACTGACGAATGCGGGAACTCCTCCCAAACTCAGGTCATCATCCACGTCAACAGTCCTGTCACCATCTCGCTGACACAAACCGGAAACATTCTGTGCTATGGGGATTCTGACGGTGTGATTGCCGTGGCTGCCACCAGCGGAACCACTCCCATGACCTATCTCTGGCACACCGGAAATTCCAGCAATCCTTTCAACAATTACACGGGAAGTTCCGCCAACGGACTGCCGGCCGACACCTATACCATTACAGTAACCGATGCTGTAGGTTGTCAAGCCTCCACCTCCTATACAGTCATTTACCTGAATCCTGAAATGGTAGCGGGAACGCTCTCTTCCGACCAGCATATCTGCCGCGGCGGCACTCCCACAGCACTTTCCGTCACCGGATGCAGCGGAGGCTACCAAAGTTATTATGTATGGGAAAGCTCCACTGACGGGGTGAACTTCAACACCATCGCTGGAGCAAACGGCACTACCTACACCCCTCCCACCCTGCAAGAAGATATGTACTATCGTGTCTCATACGTCAGCGACAGCTGCGGCACCGTAGTCACCAACACCGTACACATCTATATTCACGACCCTTCCTCCTCCACCATCAACGATGACGTGTGCCAGAACAACGCCTACACCGAAAACGGATTCAACATTCCCGCCTCCGCCACCTCCACACCAGGGGTGCTGACCGACAGCCTGCTGGTGCAGAATGCCAACGGCTGTGACAGCATCGTTTACCTGAACCTGACCATCTTGCCCAACACCTCCTCCCAAGAGACCCAAACCATTGTGGAAAACCAGCTGCCCTACACCTGGAACGGCGTCACCTTTACCGGGGAGGGCACCCAGCAGGCCGTGCTTACCGCAGCCAACGGGTGCGACAGCGTAGTGACCATGACCCTGATCGTTCTGCCCAACACTACCACTGAAATCGACACCACCGTGTGTTCCAATGCCCTTCCCCTGACATGGAACGGAATGACTTTCACTGAAGGAGGCAGCCAGCAACTGGTCTTGGAGGCAGCCAACGGGACCGACAGCATCATCATCATGACCGTTCATGTGATCCCTGCACAAACCACCACCCTGCGCGATGACGTGTGCCAACACGAGCCCTATAGCGGCCACGGATTCACCGTATCGGCAGACAGCACCGCCGAAGCAGGTGTACTCTCCCTCTCCCATTTGCTCTACACAGACATGGGCTGCGACAGCACCATCATCCTGCTTTTAACCATCCATCCGGTGTATGACCAGCTCTTCGATGTGGTGGCCTGCGACAGCATGATATGGAACGGTCACATCTATCACGAATCAGGACGCTACACCCAACAATTCTCCTCCTCACACGGGTGCGACAGCATCGTGACCAAGGACGTACAAGTGGTCAATACAGCACTTGAACTGCTGTCGTTGACGGATGACTTTTGCGAAAACCTGTCGGCCGTCCTGCAAGTCAACACAGAATTGCAGAACATCCAGTGGTCCACCGGAGAAACCACACCGCAGATAGAGGTCCACCGCGCCGGTGTATATGTGGTCACTGCCCATACCGCACAGTGCGAGGCTTTTGAACGCATCAACATCAACGGATGCCCCTTCTACATGTACCTGCCCAATGCCATCACCCCCAGCGCCACACCCGGTGAAAACGACTTTTTCTTTATTCCCGATGAAATTGCAAACCAGCTGGAGACTTGCGAATTCACAGTCTTTGACCGCTGGGGCAAAATAGTGTACCATTCCACTGACCCCCACTTCCGCTGGGACGGCACCTCCAAAGGCAAAATATTGAGCAACTACGTCTTCGCTTACAAACTGAACGTGAAAGTGTATGGCGGAGGACTTTACCAATATTCCGGCACCATTACCGTACTGTGACCTTTTCACAGCACCTCTTGGGAACACTCATTTGTTTCGTTAAAATCCTCTCTCCCTTCATCACCCTGTTGGGAATGTGGTATTGCCAATAGCATTGATGCAGAAGCCACTCGTTTCCACTACCTGCAGGACAAACCGAACCTGCTTCATCGTGGAATATACCAGCCCTGACAGCTCTACCCACAAAGTTAGGCGCCACACACAATGGCAACAAAATAAATGAATCCAAGAAAGATTAACAAAAACTATTGATAGAAGCCAAGAAAAGTTGTATCTTCGCGCCTTGATTTTTAAACTACTAAAAATGGGCAAATACACTGAGTATCGCGGACTTAACTTGTCGAACATCGGCAAGGAGATGCAGAAATATTGGGAAGACAATGACGTTTTCGCACAAAGTTTGAAACA
>JAFZWE010000029.1 GCA_017617445.1 Bacteroidales bacterium
GCTCCAAGCGTAATCCGTCCGAAATGAGCGGGATAAAACAGAATGGGGGCTGTCTGCAACTTCGGTTTCTTTGGCGTCTTGGATATCATTTTCCATATCAATATTTTTGATTATTTTTGCGGCGGCAAATCTAAGGTTTGCTATCTAAAAACAATTCATACTATGGAAACTAAATTTTGTCAAAGCTGCGGAATGCCGCTCACCCCGGAAATCCTCGGCACGAATGCCGACGGCAGCAAGAACGAAGAATACTGCATCTATTGCTACAAAGACGGTACCTTCACCGGCGACTTCACCATGGAAGAGATGGTGGAATTCTGCGCACAGTTTGTGGAGGAGTACAACAAAAACACCGGTCAAAACCTCAGTCGCGAGGAGTACAAAGACGTCCTGCGTCTGTATTACCCTAATCTGAAACGCTGGCGACTGCCTTCCGATCAACTGCCGCACGCCACCTCGCCCATCAAGCAGCAGCTTATTGATGAGGTCAATGCGTTGGTAATCAAGGATATGCCGCATATCGACAACCTCTTCGTGCTGCAGGGCTCGTTCGTCAATATGGAGTATGTCATCAACGGAAACAAGGTGAAACTCCTCGACGACAATGCCACTTATTGGGGCAATCAAGTCGAAAAACAGGGTGTACAAGGTCGCTGTTTCGGTATCGCTTGCGACGAACACTGCATCCTCGTGAGCGAATACGGCAAGGACGGTGCGGATGCCGAGTTGGTGGTGTTCAAACGGAGATAGACCACGAATCCAACTGTTTTCACACAGTTTTTGTGTATAAATTTGTTATCAAATTATCGTCCTCAAAGCAATACTGCGACAAAGTTGCTTACCTCTTTTATGGGTGTTTGCTGTGGGGGTCCGCAAGATGCGGCTCTCTGAACTCGACTGCGAAGAAGTCTTCCGCCGCATGGTATTCAATACTTGGGCCAACAACACCGACGACCATTACATAAACTTCTCGTTCATCATGGATGAACAGGGACGCTGACAGCTTTCACCAGCTTACGCTCTGACCTACATTTTCATCGCCCCAGATTGACGATTTTCCGCACCGCCATCCCCTCTTTCATTTCGCAGACAACAAGGAAAACGCCCTCGGCAGGCAGTGTCAGTTCCATTCGCTCCTTGTCGGGAATCGCCTCCATCAGCAAAACGCCGTTGATGGTATAAAGCCGAACCGCTGTGGGCAGCTCGCGTTCAAACTGCACCACACAGCAACCCTGTGCCGGATTGGGATAAACCCGCAGGTTACCGGCGGTATAGATATGTATGCTGTTGGTGTCGGTGGCAGTAGTATCTTCTATATCAGGTATTTCCAGCGTATCGGTGTGGAAAGTCACCATGGCCCACTCGCCCCAGAGCGAGGTGTCGCACACACAGCGCACATACACATCGTAATAAGTATCGGGAGTGAGGTCCGACAGGGTGAGCGTATTATCATCTGTGACAACCGGTGTGCCGCTGCCCAACGCGAAGCCCTGTTCCCCGAACTCAGCCTCGAAATGGTCGGGCGCACCCTCGTAGTTCCAGCTCAGAGTGGCGTGGGTGGTGTCCACGCTGGTGAGCGTCAAATTGAAAATCGCGCTGCAGGTATCTATCACAACGATGGTGGTGTCGGTGGACGTGGTATCGTCAATGACAGGAGGAACAGCCGTCCACAGCTGGAGATTGTCGAGGTAGAGAGCAGAACCCTGTTGCGGATCCTCGTTGGCCGACGAGAATATCATCACGATCAGTGAATCAGCCTCTATATAAGGCTGGGTAGTGTCGATTTCGGAGAGGGGGCTATATTCCAACTCGAAAGGGGTGTAGGTGGAAACATCCGTCAGTGCCGTGGTGTAGCCGCCGCCCACCACCTCGCGCCGCTGCGTGGCCGGATTGTACTTGGAACCCAGCATCAGGATGCCGCCGTTATCGTCGCCGACTGCGGAGGTGTATTTGTAATATCCTGTCAGCCGCCCCGGATTTTCACCATTCAACGGAATGCCGCCGTCAATCAATACATTGAGATCCATATCCTCAAAAATGGCCATCAGATGGGAGAGGCTGTCGAGGTTGTCGGAAAATTCTTCCAACAGGGGCAGCAGCTGGTCAATGTCCACCTGCCCCGTAGATAAAACCGTGGGAAACACCATGGTCGTGAGTGATGAATCCAAATTGCCTTGGGCCAAACCATAAACAGTTGGATTGATGATGTCGGAGAGCATGAAACTCTGCATCTTGAGTGCATGGGAGCCCGCCTGCACCGCATCGGTCACATCCTCCACTTTCAGCAACGGCAGATTCGTATTCACATTGACACTCATGCCGTTGTAGTCGATGGTCTCATTCACAGGATAGGCTGGATAGTTCCAGTCTGTCGGATAGGTGTAGCTATCATACACAGGCAAAGAGAAGAAAAATACGGTGACGTTGTAGCCGTTGCCCGTGGACCAGTTTTCGAAACTACTGTTCGCTAATGGGATGACAGTACTTTCATTCTGCGCCGCCAATCTCAGCGACAAGAGAAAAAACAAAGGGATAAAAAGAAGACCAATGCGTTTCATCTAATTAAATTTTGAGGTGCAAAAATAGGAAAAAATTAGAAATCACCCATATCAAAATTAGTTGTACCTTTGCGCATTGATAGGAATCGTCTTGCAAACAATTTTTGAACCATGAAACTGCTGCGTGAAATTATCGGTTATGTATTGGGCGGCGTGCTCTTTGTGGACTTGATGCCGACGGTGATGTGGCTGGCATCGGGGATGCCGGAGTTGCATCACATCGGCGCCGTGAGGGCCTCCATCACCGGCGTGCTGATGCTGGGCGGACTGTCGCTGAGCGTGTGGACCATCGTCTATATGAAACGGCGCGGCAAGGGCAACCCGATGGACGCTTTCGGGCACGAGGTGGCGCCCCGCACGCAGCACCTGATGACCGACGGTCCCTACCGCCTCAACCGCAACCCGATGCTTACCGGCACGCTCACCTACCTCGCCGGCGTCATCGTGTGGCTGTGGACCTGGCAGGCCGCGCTTGTGTGGGTGCTCTTCTTCGCCATCATGCTGACGCAGGTCATCAGCGAGGAGCGCCGCCTCCGCCGCGACTTCGGCGAGGAGTACGAGGCCTACTGCCGCCGGACGAGAAGGTTCTAGTAACTTGTCTGGTTTGATATGGGAAAAAACATCAAAAGTCCGTACTTTTGCTATCTAAAAACAATTCATACTATGGAAACTAAATTTTGTCAAAGCTGCGGCATGCCGCTCACCCCGGAAATCCTCGGCACGAACGCCGACGGCAGCAAGAACGAAGAATACTGCATCTATTGCTACAAGGACGGCGCCTTCACCGGCGACTTCAGCATGGAAGAGATGGTGGAATTCTGCGCGCAATTTGTGGAGGAGTACAACAAAAACACTGGTCAAAACCTTACTCGCGAGGAGTACAAAGAGGTGCTTCGTCAGTATTACCCCAATCTGAAACGCTGGCGACTGCCCGCCGACCAGCTGCCACACGCCACCTCGCCCATCAAGCAGCAGCTTATTGATGAGGTCAATGCGTTGGGAATCAAGGATATGCCGCATATCAACAACCTCTTCGTGCTGCAGGGCTCGTTCGTCAATATGGAGTATGTCATCAACGGCAACAAAGTGAAACTCCTTGACGACAACGCTACTTACTGGTGCAATCAGGTCGAAAAACAGGGTGCGAACGGTCGCTGCTACGGTATCGCTTGCGACGAACACTGCATCCTCGTGAGCGAATACGGCAAGGACGGTGCGGATGCCGAGTTGGTGGTGTTCAAACGGAGATAGTCCACGAATCCAAATATTTTTTTAGTTTTTTCTCCCTATTGCTTTTTCTTAAAAAAAGTTGTATTTTTGCCGCGATAAAATTACATATTTGTAATTTTAATAAATAAAATACGATTTAAATTATCATAAAGTTAATGTTATATGAGAGAAGACTATTCGGGATATTCTGTTCCTGATATTGTGCGGATGTTCGGTGAGCGATTCAAGGATTACCGGCTGAGAGCCAACCTGACCCAAAAAGAGGTGGCAGAGGCAGCGGGGCTTTCTGTGTTGACCATCCACCGTTTTGAAAATGGAACAGCTAAAAACATATCACTCAGTACTTTTCTCTTGCTTTTGAAGAGCGTTGGAAGCATCAATGACTTGAATGATTTGATGCCAGAGCAGCCCGAATCACCCTATTTATACAAAGAAAACCATCAAAAAGCACAGCGTGTGCGACATAAACGGCTATGAAAGAAATGTTGAAAGTTTTTTTGTGGGACATGGAAATCGGTCGGCTGGCCTGGCATGACAGCCGAAACACCTCTTATTTCATGTACAATCCGGAATTCCTTCAGGGGAATCTGGACATTGCCCCTTTGACCGCACCCATCCATCATCCATTGAGCAGTCGTGCCATTTTCGGAGAAGCAGAGCGCATCTATCAGAAATTGCCTTCGTTCATTGCGGACTCTTTGCCTGATGCGTGGGGAAACCAACTTTTCGAACAGTGGCGCAAGGAGAACCACCTTTCGGAAAAAAATGTGACTGCCTTGGAAAAGTTGGCCTTTATTGGGAAACGAGGCATGGGTGCATTGGAGTTCGTGCCCGAGATCAACAGGGGGCCGATACCCGACAAAATCAACATCAAAGCCTTGGCCGAATTGGCTGAGAAAATTGCTGTAGATCGTGAGAATGCAAGGATTTTGCCCGATGAGTCGCTCACTTTGCAATCGTTAATAGAAGTGGGCACATCGGCCGGTGGCCGCCAACCCAAAGCCATCATTGCCATCAACCGAAAAAGTGGCGAGATTCGCTCCGGTCAGATCAATGCAGATCCGGACTTCGACTATTATATTTTGAAATTCGGTGACAAGGTTCGGTCTTCGGCTGAACTGGAGCAGACCTATTATGAGATGGCCTTGTCTGCCGGCATCAATATGATGGAGTCGCGACTGCTGGAAGTGGAAGGCACGAAACACTTCCTGACCAAGCGTTTCGACCGTGACAAAACGGGCAAATTACACACGCAGACCTTGGCGGCAATGGACCCCGAGGCCGACAGCTATGAAAAGATGCTGGCGGTATGCCGTAACCTGCACCTGCCGGAAACAGACTGCCGGGAACTATTCCGCCGCATGGTATTCAACATTTTGGCCAACAACACCGACGACCACCATAAAAACTTCACCTTCGTGATGAACCGTCAAGGCATCTGGCGGCTTTCTCCAGCCTACGACATAACCTATATTTTCGACACAGGCGGATATCTGCCCTATAAAGAACATTGCCTGATGATAGGCGGAAAAGTAAAAAACATCAGTCGTGAAGATGTGATCTATTTTGCCGGCGAAATGGGCATCCGCGCACCGGAATCCATCATCCGCAAGGTTGCAGAATCCGTTGCTTCATTTAGAACACTAGCTAAAAAGAACGGGATGAAAGAGGAATGGATCGGTCGCATTGAAAGTTGCCTCTCAGAACACCTTTCCGCATGGGGACTTTTATCCGAAAAGCCCAAAACCACCTTCACCTTGCAATCAGGGCATTCCTTTGAGAATGTGCATATTGAAACCACCTATAAGGGCAACTACCATCTGCTTGCCACCATCGACGGCAAGGCGTTGAAGTACATCATCCGCAAAGGCACGCCGGAACACGACGAGATAACCGAAACCGGGCCTTCGAAGTTGACGGAGGAACGGATCAAGGAGCTGGTAGAACAGTTCCTTTTACCCAAAATCGAAAACGAATAACCCTGAAATATGAACACCACCCCTCCCCGCATCCATTGGACCATCGCACTCGTGCCCTTCGTGGTGCTTGTAGTGTTGCAGGTGCTGGTCATCCGGCAGTTTGGCTCCGACGCCATCGACGGTGCCAGCCAGACCGCCCTGCTCTTCGCCGCCGCCGTGGCCGTGGCCATCGCCATGGTGGGCTACAAAGTGAAGTGGACCACCATCAACGAGGCCATCGGCGACAACATCAAGACCATCGGCCCTGCCGTGCTCATCCTGTTCCTCATCGGCGCCATCTCGGGCAGCTGGATGCTGAGCGGCATCGTGCCCACCATGATCTACTACGGCATGAAAATCATCACGCCGTCGCTGTTCCTCTTCATGGCCTGCCTGATCTGCGCACTGGTGTCGCTCGTCACAGGCAGCTCGTGGACCACCGTGGCCACCGTCGGCATCGCCCTCATCGGCATCGGCACGGCGCACGGCTTCTCCGTGGGCTGGACTGCCGGCGCCATCATCTCGGGCGCCTACTTCGGCGACAAGATCTCCCCGCTCTCCGACACCACCGTGCTGGCCTCGTCGGTGGGCGAGGTACCGCTGTTCACGCACATCCGCTACATGCTCATCACCACGGTGCCGTCCTTCACCATCGCGCTGATAATCTTCCTTGTGGTGAGTCTGACCCACGCCAGTGAGGGCACCTCGCAGGCGGCCTCGTTTGCCGAAGGACTGCAAAACAGCTTCGTCATCAGTCCGTGGCTGCTGCTGGTGCCGCTCTTCACGGCGGTGCTCATCGCATTGCGGCTGCCGGCAGCGGTCATCCTGTTTCTGTCGGCCCTGATGGCAGGCATTGTCATGCTGGTGGTGCAGCCCGGCATTGTGGCGCAGATTGGCGAGGGCAACAGCTTCCGTGCGCTGATGATCACCTACTACAGCAGCACCTCCATCGACACGGGCCACGACGTGCTCACCAGTTTGGTGCAGACCCGCGGCATGAAGGGAATGCTGAGCACAGTGTTCCTCATCTTCTGTGCCTCCACCTTCGGCGGTGCGCTGACGGGAGGCGGCATGATGCGGAGTATCACGGCGGCACTGGCCCGCGGCATCAGCGGCCGCCGCTCGTTGGTTTCCACCACGGTGGGCACGGGCCTCTTTGCCAACATGGCCACCGGCGACCAGTACCTCAGCATCGTGCTGACCGGCAACATCTTCAAGCAGCTGTACAAAGACAAAGGGTATGAAGGACGCCTGTTGAGCCGTTCCACCGAGGATTCCGCCACCGTCACCTCGGTGCTGGTGCCGTGGAACACCTGCGGCATGACGCAGTCGATGGTGCTGAAGGTCCCCACGCTGGAGTACCTCCCCTACTGTTTCTTCAACATCATCTCCCCGCTGATGTCCATCACCATCGCCTTTATCGGGTATAAGATTTTCAGAAGAACAGAGGAGGAGTCGGTGGAAGCGGCGGAGTGATATTGTTGTAAAACCCAATCCGACAATCTGTAAAAAACAAATAAAAAGCATTTTAATAACACTAGTGTCTCTTAATAAATGTTAAAACGAAAATTCCATTTCCAATTGTCCGTCATCCGCGTCCTCTTCCTGCCTATGTTCGAAAAGTTCCCGCAGGTTGTCTTTGACCAAAAGGGAGCTTCCAAGGATGCGCATGACC
>JAFZWE010000030.1 GCA_017617445.1 Bacteroidales bacterium
CCGCCGCCGCCGCCACCACCGCCACCGCCGGAACCGGAAGCCATGGCGAAACGCTCACCGCCATTGTAGGTGTTCTGTGCACGGGCTGCACCTCCACCGCCACCACCGCAACCACCGGAGCCACCAGTACCATCCCCGCCATTCGCCTGAATTGCCGGGAGGAAATAGTCGCTGTAAGTGGCATTGGCAGTCACCCCCGCTGCCCCGTCAGTTCCACGCACCCCCGCACTTGCGGTCAGCTGGTCGTTCAGGGAAATGATGGCTGCCTGGGCCAACACTGCGCCAGGCGTGCTATTGTTGGTGCTGGATGCCGTAGCCGGCTGATAGCCAGAAGAACCCGGGTTGGGGTTGTTGATAGTCGATGCCCCGTTCTGTCCTCCATTGACCGTACGGTCCTGTGAATTGAACTGGCCTCCACGACCACCCTGTCCACCGGAAGTGGCTGCCCCTGCCGTACCGGCAGAATAACCGGGCGTGCCTCCCAAACCGCCTACACCACCGAGTCCCACATCCCCGTAATTGCAACCACCGCTGTAGTTCTGCCCATTATGCGTGTAAATGGTAGTACCCGTGGAACTCTGTCCACCGGCACCACCGTCACCACCCGGCCGGCCGGCCGTACCATTCTTGCCATTCCCCGCATTACCCGCGATGAATCGGCACCGTACAATGTCATAACGCTCACAACGAGTGAGGTGCAACGCATAGGTAGATACCCCATAATTGGATTCAGGGACATAGAAATCATCATCTTCCGTGGAAGTGGAGTAGAGTTTGATATTCGGGCGTGTATTCTGTGCCGACAGAGGATTGATGGAGTAGTAAACATCATCGTCTGTGGTATGCGACACACACATATTGGAAATCGGGGAGCAAGCCGTTCCCACGGTGCACCCGCCAGAAGTGGAACAACCTTCTCCTTCAATCATCACCATCAAACCCTCGCCCTCATAAGCGAAGTTGATGGGGAAGGTGGTCCAGCCCGTACTGTTCTCACAGAATGTTCCGGAATAGACCAAGGAAGCGTTGGAAATATATTGGTTCCACACCTGGTTGGCTGTCAGTGTAACGTCGGTAGTGTTCTTCATATAGATTCTCACAGTACGCGTACGGCTGATCTGAGGCAGCGGACTGATGGAGGTGACATTGAGAGCAATGCCTGACAACATCTTGGGACCTGTTCCAATCTCATTGCCTGTATAGAGGGCTGCCGTGCGGTGATGTTCATGTTGTCCGGGGAGCGGATATGCCTCACTGCTGGCACCAGCAGCCACATTGGCCACCTCGTTACCGGAAACGGTCCGGTCGGTGCAGGAATAAAAAGCGACATCCGGACGCCAGGTATTCATCATCAGATAGTCAAAACCCCAGTTATGGGGGTTGGCATCATCCCATGAGCTACCCGAGCGGTAGCTGGGATAGGTGCTTCCACCACGCACATTCACCTCGCATCCTCCGTCCTGTGAGCCGTTGCACAAACAGCCGTCACCTTCCAAGAGCACCATCAGGTTGCCTCCTTGGTAATCGTAGTTGATCGGGAAAGTGACACGACCTGTTTCAACGCAAAAATCCTCATCATAGACGAGGACAGCCTGTTGGGTGTTGACCCAGTAGTTCCACTCCTCCTCCTGCGGGTTCAAAGCGCCCCAGTCATCCATGGAGATTTCCGCGTTCGGCACCTCCAGCAGGTAAATCTTAAGATGTCTCTGGTGGCCTGAAGCAGGCACATCCACCAGTGTCGGCACCACATCATAGCCGATGGCTGTGAACGTCATGGGCCCGCATCCCATTTCGGCAGCAGTGTAAATGGACATGTACCGATGGAACGGATAAAAGCCAGGCAGCACCTCATTGCTGTTTTGGCCCACATGAGTGATGTACGCGTTAGGGATATTGGTCCCCGGTTCCACATTGTTATAGCAGTCCTTGTCATCTGCATTGACCAGCGGGCTGTGGATGGCGGGCAGGGCGGGGGCATCCGCAGTCTGGATGGTCAAGTCCTGCAAGCGGAAATCGTTCAAGCCGCTGCCTTCCATAGCGACGATGCGCGGGGCCATCATGGTTCCTTCCACCCGGTTCTGGGTACGGAAGAGAGTCGTGGCTCCCACTTCGGAGGTTTTCTGTTTGAACTCGTCAAAGAAGCCGCCTTCGATGGTCAGGTTACTGGCCAGCTGGATGGAGTGGTCTAGGTAGTAGGTACCTGTATCCAGTCGCACAATAGCGTTGGTACAAGATGCCAGAGAAAGGGCATGCTGTATGGTGGTCGGGTTGGCGGGAGTCAGTCCCTGAGACTCTGGGTCTCCTGAATTATCGACATAAAACACGTTGCAGTCGGCAATGTCCGGATTGTCGGTGACAGATACCGAAGAGGTAGCGGATGCGGTACATCCGTAGCTGTTGGTACAGGTCACGGTGAACGTGGTCGGATTGCTCGGTACCTGCGACTGGCCCACGGAAATAGTCTGTGTGGTTTCGCCCGTGCTCCACTCATAGGTACATTGGATTCCGCACTGTGAGGAGATGGCCTGGAGATCCACCGAGCCGATGGCCGAGCAGAGGGTGATGACGGCGGGAGTGATGGCCACGTTGGGCACGGACCCCACGGTGATGGTTTGAGAGGCCACGGAGCTACAATTTCCATTGGTCACAGTGAGCGTGTAAGTAGTGGTGGTGGAAGGCAGCACACTGATGGCGTGCTGGTTGGAGCCGTTGCTCCAGATGAACTGGCAGTCGTTGCAGTTGGATGAGCCGGTGAGGGTGACTGCCGTCCCGTTACACACATTGGTCTGGGAGGCAGTAACAGAGGCCGTCGGGCGGGCATACACCTCCACTGTGGTGGTACCCACTTGCGGGCTGGTGGAGTTGTGGGGGGTGTATACAACCGTATAGGTTCCGGCAGCGGCGGTAGTGACGTTTTGAATCACGGGATTCTGCAAATTGGAGGTAAAACCATTGGGACCAGTCCACTGATAGCCGCTGGTACTGTATGCGCTGCAATACAGCTGCAGGTCTTCCCCTTCGCACAGCGGTCCGTTATTGGAAATTGCCGCCAAGATGTTGCAGTTAGTGGTGGCTTCGCCGCTTTGGATACTGAAAGAAATGTCACCAGCCGCACGGGAATAGTTGCAGATCAAGAAGATATACCATTGTCCCACTTGGGCATTATGGATATAGCACCATTCCGTAGATGCCGCGCTGTAGCTACAGTCAACCATCATGCCACTGGGGTAGCCGCCCCATGTGGAGGAGTTGTTGGCATCATGATAGCCATTGGACGGACGGTGTGTGGGAGTATTGCCGTTATTGGTGAGTTGAGATGTACAAACTGCCTGAAGAAGTTCGCCGTAAGTGTTGTAACCCGTGAAAGGCCCCCAACAAGCGAAGTCAATATCACGATTGTTGCTGTGCTGCATGTAAATCAGCATATCACCAGGCTGGTCAATCTGCATCACATACCAAGCCGGGGCAGGTGTATAATACAAGCACCCGCGCAAGGATGAGGGAAGGTCTGGTGTCGCTGTAGCATCCGTACCGGCGGGGAAGGTGACCCCGTATGGGTTTTCATCCGTGCAAAAAGGATCGGCATTTACACACAAATTATTGGTACTCTGCGCTTTTATCCCCACAAAAATACCAACAAAGGCTAAAAACAAAGTCAGGATTCTTATCTGTATTTTCATCAATGCGGCGAATTTCTATTTAAATCAAATCTTTTTTCAAAAGATGAGCAAAAATAAAAAAAAACTCATCTGAAGTGACACTTTTCCCATACATTTTTTAAACAAAAATGTTGCCCGATTGTGGATAAATACCATATTTTTTGTTTAACTTTTATTTAATTGATAATAAATACTTTACATAATTACAATACCATACTTTAAAAAACTTGAAAAAAAAGAGAAAAAAAATCTTTTTTTGTGAAACAAAATACGTTCTCAAACGTTTAGAAATTCGTCTCCGTTTGTATAAGGCGGAGTGTTTTCTTATTGTCATTCAAAGAATTTTATATGAGCAAACACTTCAAAAGATACTTCACACTGGCGCTTTTCTTTCTAGTTCCCTGGGTGGCATCGGCTCAGGATTCCATCCACATGAATCTACAGCAGGCACTGGACGTCGCATTGAGTGAAAACCCCACCATCAAGATTGCAAACCGTAACATCGAGGCCAAGAAATACTACAAGGACGAGCAGATAGCCGCCCTTTTCCCCACCCTGACCGCATCAGGAAGCTACCAGCGCACCGTGCAGAAACAGAAGATGACCATGGCAATGGGCGGTTCTCCCGTGGAGATTGAAGTGGGCACCAGCAACAACTACGTGGCCGGCCTCAACCTGACTCTTCCTCTGGTGGCCGCACCCACCTGGTACAACCTCAAGCTGTCGCAACTGGATGTCACCGCCGCCATTGAGAACGCCCGCTCCTCCCGGATTTCGCTGGTCAACGAAATCAAGAAAGCCTATTACGGATTGATGCTCGCCAAAGATTCCTACCGCGTGTTGCAAGTCAACTATGCCAACGTGGAATTCACCGCCCAAAACATCACAGACAAATACAATCAAGGCTTGGCCTCTGATTTCGACAAACTCCGTGCGGACGTACAGGTGAAAAACCAACGCCCCCAGCTCACCGCCGCAGAAAACACGGTCAACTTGGCCACCATGATGCTGAAAGTGCTGATTGGAGTAAGCGTGGACGAGCCCATCATCTTTGACGGACAACTTTCTGATTTTGAAGACGAAATGATTGGATACACCATCGCTGACGCAAAGAGCATTTCCCTGGAAAACAACAGCGATTTGAAACAGCTCTCCATCAGCCAAGACCAGTTAGACATGAGCCTCAAGTTGATCAAAGCCTCCTCATGCCCCACCCTCGCCTTCAGCGGGAATGCCCAGTACATGGCGATGGCCAACGATTTCAAATTCTCCAACTACAATTGGTTCCCCTATTCAGTGGTCGGACTTTCACTGAATGTGCCCATTCTTTCCTGGGTAGGAACCTCCTACAAAATCAAACAGAGCCAAATCTCCATCGCCAACCTGGAGGAACAGCGGAACTATGTGGAGAACAACCTCCGCGTCAGCGTGAACAACAACCTCAACAACATCCGCAACGCCATGGCTGACATGACGTCCAACAAAGAAACCATGATACAAGCCCAACGCGCCTACGACATTGTGCAGAAGCAGTTTGATGTCGGCATGGCCACCTGGCTGGACCTCAACTCCGCAGAACTTGCCCTGACCCAATCACAGCTGCTTTACAACCAGTCCATTTACAATTTTCTCACTGCAAAAACCGAATTGGAAGCCCTGATGGGGTACGAAAAATAATTCTTTCCATTATCAATTACAGAAAAAAAAGAATACAACTCAAAACCATGAGAAATATCAGAATCGCAACGCTCCTCATCCTCGCCCTTATCATGATGGCCGGATGTAAAAAGAAATCAGAATCAGTTGAAAAAAAGGAAGAAAAGAAACAACAGGTAGGGGTGGAAGAGGTATCCTCCGAAGCGGTGGACCAACTCTATGAATACACTGCCGTGGTGGACCCCGAGGCGACCAACAACATTGCCCCCACCATCGCGGGACGCATCCAGAAGATTTATGTGGAGGTGGGCGACCGGGTATCCAAGGGACAAAAGCTGGTCTCCATGGACGCCACCAACCTTGACCAGCAGAAAACACAGTTGGACAACCTCGAAACCACCTTCAAGCGCATCGACGAGCTCTACAAAGCCGGGGGTATCTCCAAATCCGATTGGGACGCCCAGAAAACCGCACTGGAAGTGGCTCGTACCGCCTATAACAACCTGATGACCAACACCACGTTGACCAGTCCGCTCAACGGTATCGTTACCATGCGCAACTACGACAGCGGTGACATCTATGCGGGCAACCCCATCCTGCAAATCCAGCAAATCACCCCCGTGAAAATCCTGATCAATGTGTCAGAAGCGCAATACAACTTGGTGAAAGAGGGCATGAAGGCTGACATCACCATTGACGTTTTTGAGGGCGAGACATTCACAGGCAAAGTCACCTTGAAATACCCCACCATTGACACACGCACCCACACCTTCCCTGTGGAGATCACTCTTGCCAACGCCAATGGAAAGGTGCGTCCCGGCATGTACGCGCACGTCACCATGAATTACGGAACCTTTGACCACGTGGTGGTGCCCGACAACTGCATCATCAAACAGCAGGGCTCCGGTGACCGATACGTGTATGTTTACAAAGATGGGAAAGTTTATTACAAGAAAGTCGTTTTGGGGCGCCGCATGGGCAACCGCTACGAGTTGATTTCCGGTGTGGAGAGCGGAGATCTCGTGGTCACCACCGGCTACACCAAGCTCAACGACGGCATGGAAGTGGAGTTAATCCAAAAATAGCAGACTCCTTAACACAAACTTATTTCGTTATCAATCTGCCCTTGGCAGGGTAGTAAGGTTTAGGCTTTTAGTCGCGGTTTTCTTCCGGGGCAAGCAGCCGGCTGTGGTGCTTCAACGTGCGGAGTATCAGGACGATCACTGCCACGATGAGGCAGATGATGCCAGAAGGACGGCACCAGTCCATATCCTCATAAAGGAGAAAAGTGCGTAAATAGTCCACGCCGGTAAAGCAGAGGGTGATGGCCATCAGTCCAGCGTATTCGCGGCGGAGCACAGACCTGAAATGGAACGGGATATCCCCTTTCTGGAACTGGGATAATTTGGGCAGAAAAGCCGGCACCTTGAGCGACCAGTCCAGATAGTCTTGGCCGAACTCACGTTCCAGATAGCGTTCTTCTGCATACATAATTCTTTCATAATAAAGCCAATACACCAATGACACAGCCACCAGAAAGGGGAGGTCCATCATGAAGAGGAGCAGACCGAGCCACATCAGGTAGTTGCCCAAGTAGAGGGGGTGGCGGACCACGGAATAAATTCCTTGGGTATTGAGTTTCTTTGCGATTTGCTTTTCAGTGTTCCGGCCGGAGGTGCCATGGGGGGTAGTGCCGATGGTATAGGCACGGACGGCCATGCCGAGCAGGGAGACAAGGATGGCGATACAAGTCCAAACTATGACAAAACTGTCATTGGCGGTGAGGTAGAGATCCAGCGAGGTGGTGAACAGAAGGATCGGGGAGCAGGCGAGGAACACGAAAACGGGGACAATGCCGCGGTGTTTGAACAGGAAATTGCCTGACTTTTCAAAAGAATGCAGTAGTGCCATAATGAAAAATGCAATAAAAAAACGCTTTTGCAAGCGTTTTTTGTGTTATCAGGAAAATGAAAACGATTAACCTCTTTTTTCTTTGATACGGGCTTTTTTGCCGGTAAGTCCACGGAGGTAGAAGATGCGTGAACGGCGAACCACACCACGTTTGTTGACAACGATTTCAGTCAAACGGGGAGAGTTGAAGGGGAAGATTCTTTCCACACCGATACCGCCAGAGATTTTGCGGATGGTGAAGTTCTGGGTGGCACCTGTTCCGGAAATCTGGAGAACCACACCCTGGAAGTGCTGGATACGTTCCTTGCTGCCTTCAATAATCTTATAAGCTACGGTAATGGTATCACCGGATTTAAATTTCGGATATTCCTTCTTCTCGATAAAATTATCTTCAACGTACTGAATTAATTGCTGTTTCATCTCTTTTTACCTCTTAAATATTATTACTTTTTTACTTCAAATTTGAGCGTGCAAAAGTACAACTTTTTTTAATACGCCGCACATCCTTTAAAAATAATTTTTAAACAACGGCTTCTTTCAATCTTTCTGCATTTTCCGCCACCTGCAAAGCCTCGATGGTTTCCTGGATATCGCCGTCCATAAATCCCACCAAATTATACATTGTCAAATTGATACGATGATCAGTAACCCGGTTTTGCGGATAGTTGTAGGTACGCACCTTGGCGGAGCGGTCTCCGGTGGAGACCATGGTTTTCCTCTTGGAGGCGATCTCATCCAGATATTTCTTGTACTCTCTTTCAAACAGTCGGGTACGCAAAACGCTCATAGCCTTCTCCAAGTTGCGGATCTGGTTTTTCTCATCCTGGATAGCCACCACAATGCCGCTGGGGATGTGCGTAAGGCGCACGGCCGAGTAGGTGGTGTTGACGCACTGGCCGCCGGGGCCGGAGGCACAGTAGGTGTCTTTTCGTATATCACTCATTTTCAGTTCCACATCAAATTCATCGGCTTCGGGGAGCACCACTACAGAGGCGGCGGAGGTATGGACGCGTCCCTGGGCCTCGGTCTGCGGAACGCGCTGCACGCGGTGCACGCCGGACTCATATTTCAGCAGGCCATAGACGCCCTCGCCGGAAACGGTGAAGACAATCTCCTTGTAGCCGCCCACCGTGCCCTCAGTCATGGAAACCACATCCACTTTCCAGCCTTTCTTGTCGCAATAATGCTGGTACATTCTGAAAAGATCCCCGGCAAAGATGCTGGCTTCGTCGCCGCCAGTGCCAGCCCTGATCTCAACCTGGGCGTTCTTGCCGTCCTGCGGATCCTGGGGAAGCAGCAGGATGCGGATGTCATCCTCCGTCTTTTCCTTTTCCTCCGTCAGCTGGTCCAGTTCCTCCTTCGCCATGGCTCTGAACTCCTCGTCCTTCTCATTCTGCAAAACATCCTTCGCATTGGCGATATTCCCGATGATATTCTTGTACTTCTTGTACGCCTCCACCACGGGTTGCAAATCCTTATAATCCTTGTTCAGCTTGATATACCGCTTCATGTCCGACATCACGTCAGGTTGGGTGATGTCCTCGCCAATCTGAAGCCAACGCTGGTAAATTTCCTCTAATTTGTCTAATAAATCGTTCATTTTCTACCTGAAATTTGGGGGTGCAAAATTACATGAAATTCTTGAATTTCAGATTTTCAATTCTTGATGAATTTTATTACTGAAAAACATCATGATAAACGGCGGCAATCTGGTGGCCGATGACCTCCATGGAAAAATGCTCTTCGGCATATTTCCGGATGGCAACGGCATCAAAATCAGCATAATGGTCCAGCATGAAATCCAGTGTTTCCAACAATTTGTCCTCATCGCCGGCGCGCAGCACCCGCCCGCGACTGTCATCCACAATTTCACGGATGCCTCCCACATCGGTGGTCACCACTGGCAGGCCGCAGGCGAAAGACTCTATCAGTACGCAGGGCAGGTTCTCAAAATTGGAGAAGAGCAAGAAGAAATGGGCGCGGGCATAAAATGCCGCAATCTCCTTTTCCGTTTTCCTGCCATGAAAACGCACCATCTCCTCCATGCTATTATCCTTCACATAGCATTCCAAATCTGGCCGGCGATAGTCGTGCACCACGTCCAGCACAAAATCACACCGTTTTTCAGAAAGCCGTTTCAGCACACGGAAGATACCTGAGACATTCTTGGCCTCATCACGCAGCGTGGAGATATGGAGGATGTGTTTTTTACCATCTCCACTCCCCTGCCCCGGCAGAAAAAGCGATACATCCACCACATTGGGCACCACCTGGAACGGCGCATGAATACCATATTTCTGCATATTGCACTGCAAATCATAACTGACAGGCAATATTTTTTCCGCGTTGTTGGCGATTTTTCCAATGCGCTTCCTCACACGCGGCGTCATCATGGCACTGTTCTGAGGCTGGTAGATGGTCCAATGCTCCGTGAGCACATACGGGATATGCCGTGTTTTTTTCCAAAACAAAGCGATTCTCCCCACAGGCAGCGTGACATGCTGGTGAACCAGGTCTGGATGAAAGAAGTTTTTCTCCACGAACTCCAGTCCGTGCTGGTAAGCGAGAAACAGCCTGATTTTCCGCACCCATCGGTTCCGGGCGGGACGGACACGCACCACTACGTACTTGAAATTGGGGTAGTCCGCCACCTCCACTTCAAAGTGGCGCGATACCTTTTCGTCCGGATAGGCGGAGAGAACCACCGAGTGCACATGTTCCGAAACAGCTCGGATGTGCTTCAGACAGAAATTCCCCGAATAGGGGTCATCGGGCGTGGGAAACCAGCTGAGGAGGTGTAAAACATTCATATCTCAGTGCGAAAGGATAAAGAGCGGCAAAAGTACAATTTTTCCATGAAAAAAAGAGCATGAAATTTCATGATGGGATGATTGTTTATCCTGATAAAAATTGTATTTTTGCGCCCCGTTACCGATAGGGAAACTTTCTAAAAACACAATAATATTATGAACATCATTGACCAAATCAAAGAGAATGCCAAAAAGTATGGCAAACGTATTGTATTGGCTGAAGGTGAAGAGGATAGAACCTTGAAGGCCGCCAGCATCATCATGGAACAGGGGCTTGCGAAGATCGTGCTCCTCGGCAATCCGGAAGTCATCAACAAAAAAGCCGCTGAGTTCGGTTTGAAGAACATCAACGACGCCACCATCATCGATCCGAAGAACAACCCGAAGCAGCAGTTTTATGCTGAGATGCTTTGCGAAATCCGCAAGAGCAAGGGCATGCAGATGGACGAGGCCATGAAGCTGGTGCAGGATCCGCTGTACCTGGCCACTCTGCTCATCAAGAACAAAGAGGTGGACGGTGAAGTCGCTGGCGCACAGAACTCCACTGGCAACGTGTTGCGTCCCGCCTTCCAGATTGTGAAGACCTTACCCGGCATCTCCGTGGTGTCCGGCGCTTTCATCATGGTGTTCAAAGACACGAAGTGGGGCGACAATGGCGTGATGGTTTTCGCCGACTGCGCCGCCGACCCGAACACCGACGAGAACAAGCTGGCCCAGATCGCTGTGGTGACCGCCAAGACCGCCAAGAACATCGCTTGCATTGCCGAGCCGCGCATCGCCATGCTGAGCTTCTCCACCAAGGGTTCCGCCAAACATGAGCTCGTGGACCGCGTGGTGAACGCCACCCGCATCGCTAAGGAGATGGATCCCACCCTCGTTATCGACGGCGAGTTGCAGGCTGATGCCGCCATCATCCCGTCGGTAGGTGCCAGCAAGGCTCCCGGCAGCCCCGTTGCCGGCAAGGCCAACGTGCTGGTGTTCCCCTCTTTGGAGACTGGCAACATCGCTTACAAGCTGGTGCAGCGTTTCGCCGGTGCCGACGCCATCGGACCCGTCATGCAGGGCATGGCCGCTCCTATCAACGACCTCTCCCGCGGCTGTTCCGTGGAAGACATCGTCAGCACGGTGGCCGTCACCGCCTGCCAGGCCGCTTCCATGTAAGCCTATCGTCAGACTAATCGGCGCATCCGCGCCTCCATACGGCATCCTCACGCCCCGATGCAATTTCGGAAACGGTAGACAGGATGCCGTTTTTTCGTGGTTTTGTAGCGCGAAATCCTTTACAAACAATTAAGTACAGAAAAGAACAAATGGGGCGGACATCCGGCGGCGCTGGCCGTCTTTATCATCTTCGACATCAACCCCAACTGTTCCAAGATGATTGTTCCGGAATATATCCATCCGAAGGTATTCCTTATGATTATGCCCAAACTGAAAGACTGTATATGGCATTTGATAGCAAAACACGGTTGCTTATTTTCACATTATTCCCGACTGATCAAGTTCGGTCATTTGCAAAAAAACTTCTATTTGATGTGCTGGACGGTGCTTATGGATTTGAAGAACGGATAAACCCTCAAAACCTCACTGCAAGGTAAAGGTGATGGGCAGCGTGAAATACGAGCGGCACAGATGGTCATAGTTCTCTCCCGGTTTCCATTTTGGCATACTTTTCACCACGCGGCAAGCCTCTTCATCAAGCCAAGGGCACATACCATAGATAACGTTGACAGGTCCGATACTACCATCTTTTTCAACCACAAATTCCACCATAACAGTCCCCTGCCAACCGGCATCACGGGCAGCTTGGGGATATTGACAGTTTTCAGCGAGGAATTTTTTCAATTCAGTGATACCTCCTGGAAACTCTGGACGTACCTGAGGAACACGGACGGGAGGCACTTCTTCTTCTTCTATTATGTTGTCTACAACCGTCTCGTGGTAACAATCATAATCTTCCCACTCATCCCAATCATCAAATGCCACTTCTCTTACCTCATCAACTCTTTCAATATGATGGCATCTGTGATTTCGGCACTCTTTCACAATTTTTTTTATGATTTCCATGTCAGTCGCAGCATGATCATTGTGTGTCTGTTTCCACCACGGAAGAAAGAAATCGTTCCACCATTTATCAAAATTTGCACTCCACCAACTATAGTGATATTCAATGGAATCCCTAATAGCACAAAAAGCGAATGGCGAATCCACATTCAAATTTTCAAAATAATTGCCCAAACTTTGGTCCGAATCAACACTATATATGAAACTGCCGAACCATTCCAAATCCCATAAAATTCTACCCACTTCATTGTATTCATTGGGGAATTCTATTTTTATAAGAAACGGGCTCTTCGCAGGAAATTCCCAGTCAGGATGATGAGCTTTATTCTTTTTTACGTGAACCTCCCATGCTTGCTGGATAGAATCATTTGCCCTGGCTGCATCATCGTTCGCCAATTGAAAAGGAGTTATTTTTACAAAAAGAGCGTCCAAAGCCACCCCCCACGAAGCGAATTTGGGCTCAACCACACTGCGGACAAGATCTCTTGCCTCTATAAGATACGAAGTGTCACCTGTATTATAGGTTTTTATCAAGGCTTCTTTCATATACAGTTCACATAAATCATACGAACTGTTTTCTTTTTTCTGCTCAATTCCAGAACGAAGGGCTTGAAGACGCTGCTCCCGATAATATTCTTGAGCACTTACATTTACAACTGCCAAATAGTTGATGAGGAATGCTGTTATTGATAAAAATACGATTCTATTCATGACAATAAGAACAATAAGGGGGACTTCTTTTTTTTCTTGGTCCTTCACGCCTCCAGATTCTGCAAGTCCCATTCACAAAATCTGAAAATACTACGATGCAAAAATACAAATTATTTCCAATTTTCAAAAGCTTGTTGTGATTTATTGCTTTTTTCACAGGCAACAAATTCTTTCCTAATCGGTACTCTCATCATTCAAATCATTCCACATGAAAAGACATTTTCTCTGGCTCACGCTCTTGGTAGCGGCCACCCTGCTGACGAATGCGCAAACCACGCGCAAAGTGCTGTTCATCGGCAATAGCTACATCTATACCAACGACTTGCCGAACATGATCAAGACGTTGGCCCTTGGCTGCGGCGACACCCTCGACTACAGTCAGAGCACACCGGGCGGCTGCACTTTCCAGAACCACCTGTCGAACAGCACCACCATGGGCTATGTCAACGCCGGCGGGTGGGACCACGTGGTGTTGCAGGAGCAGAGCCAGCTGCCGTCGTTCCCGTACAGCCAAGTGCAGAGCGAGTGTTTTCCGTATGCGGCGCAGCTGTGCGAGTCCATCCGTGAGGGCGCTCCGCAGGCGGGCCTCGTGTTCTTCATGACGTGGGGGCGGCGCGACGGCGATGCCAGCAACTGCGCCAACTACCCGCCGCTCTGCACCTACGAGGGCATGGACAGTCTGCTCTGTGCCCGCTATACCGAGATGGCCGAGCAGAACCATGCCGCCCTGTCGCCGGTGGGGCGCGTGTGGCACCACCTCCGCGACGAGCATCCTGAGATCGGGCTCTACAGCTCCGACGGCAGCCATCCCTCTGTGGCAGGCAGTTACGCCGCGGCGGTCACCTTCTACACCATATTGTTCCGGCGGTCGCCATCATGCATCAGCAACGACCTCGCTTTGGATGCAGCGGTGGCACAGAGCATCCGCGAGACGGTGCAGCAGGTGGTGTATGACAGTTTGGACTACTGGTACCGTTTCGTGGACACTACGCAGGGTGTTGCGGACATGGCGGGCGGCGGTGCGCTGCGCGTGTGGCCCAACCCGGCGGGCAGTTATGTGGAAGTGGACTTCGGCGGCGCAGCGATGCAAGAGGCGGTGGAGCTGACGTTGTACGACGGGTTGGGCCGGGCCGTGCGGCGAGTGGCGGTGAGTGAAGTGCCGGCACGCATCGAGTTGACGGGGTGTCCTGCGGGGCTCTATCTGTTGCGGGCCACGGCGGGCGGCCGTGCGGTGGGAAGCGCGAAGGTTGTGCGGGGGGAATAGCATTCTGGATTTTGAAAAATATTTTATTTAATTATTTTATTTTCAGATTATTGCAAGGATTTTACCAATAAATCCGACCCACAAGCCTTTAATTTCCATCATTTAGATTAACCATTGCAAAATTCTGTTTTTTTACCTCCCCCAAATGGGGGATTTTTTTTTCAACTATCCCCATTTCATATCATTTTATTTCATAAATTTGCCGCGGTTTTGGAATATCAAATTTTACCATATAAATTATAAACAAAAACAAGGTAACTATGGAAAAAATCAAGTCATTAGCGGATTTGAAGAAGAAAAGAGAAGAGCTTCAATCCAATTTGCAGTTGCGCGAAATGGGCGACAATGTTGACAACATGATCCAGGTCAAGGTCGCCATGGCCACCTGCGGTATCGCCTCCGGTGCCAAGCAGGTGATGGAAACCATCATCAACGAGTGCAACAGCCGCAAACTCCCCGTTGTGGTCACCCAGACCGGCTGCATGGGCTACTGCTACGCCGAACCCACCGTGGAGGTGAAGAAACCCGGCATGGATCCCGTCGTTTTCGGCTACATCACCCCTGCCAAGGCTACCGAATTGGTGGAGAAATACCTCGTGGGCAACGAGCTGCTCGACGGCATCATCCCCGTTAACTATGAAAAAATCGATAAATAACCCATAAAATATTTACAGAATGGCTAATTACAAATACCATATCTTGATTTGCGGCGGTACGGGTTGCCACGCCTCCCAAAGCGCCAAGATTAAAGAGAATTTCGAACAGCTCCTCAAGGAGAAAAATTTAGAGAACGATGTTCAGATCGTGGGTACCGGCTGTTTCGGTTTCTGCGAAAAGGGCCCCATCGTGAAAATGCTGCCCGACAACACGTTCTACACCCAGGTGAAACCCGAAGATTGCCGCGAAATCATCGACGAGCACATCATCAAGGGTAGAAAAGTCGAACGCCTCCTCTATCTCGACCCGAAGAGCCAGGAGCACAAAGCCGACTCCAAACACATGGGCTTCTACAAAAAACAGATGCGTATCGCTTTGCGTAACTGCGGTTTCATCAACCCCGAGAACATCGACGAGTACATCGCCCGCGACGGTTACAAAGCCCTCGCCAGCGTTCTGGAGAGAAATGATCCCGAAGCTACCATCGAGGATATCAAGAAATCAGGCCTCCGCGGTCGTGGTGGCGCTGGCTTCCCCACTGGTATGAAGTGGAGCCTCTGCCGTCCCAACAAGGCCGACCAGAAATATATGATCTGCAACGCCGACGAGGGTGACCCGGGTGCGTTCATGGATCGTTCCATCCTCGAAGGTGACCCGCACACCGTTATCGAAGCTATGGCTATCGGCGGTTTCTGCATCGGCGCCACCAAGGGTTTGGTTTACATCCGCGCTGAGTACCCGCTGGCTATCCACCGCCTGCAGATTGCTATCGCCCAGGCCCGTGAATACGGCCTCCTCGGCAAGAACATCTTCGGCACCGACTTCGATTTCGACATCGAACTCCGCTACGGCGCCGGCGCATTCGTCTGCGGTGAAGAGACCGCCCTCATCCACTCCATGGAAGGTCTCCGCGGCGAACCCACCTTCAAACCGCCGTTCCCGGCCGTTGAAGGTTACATGAAGAAACCCTCCAACGTGAACAACGTCGAGACCCTCGCCAACATCCCCGTTATCATCAACAAGGGTTGGGAATGGTTCTCCTCCATCGGTACCGAGAAATCCAAAGGTAC
>JAFZWE010000001.1 GCA_017617445.1 Bacteroidales bacterium
TGGAGGGGTGGGGGGCGGGAGCAGCGGGGGCCACCTCCTCTTGAGCGGAGGGGGTGACTTGGGCCAGTGCACGACTGTCCGTGGAAGCAAGATTTTTCTGAGGGGGCGTAGCCACTGGGACAGAGGCCGTTGGACGGGAGGTCTGTACCGGCTCCCGGAGGGTGTGGGCGATCCACAGGCTGGCCCCGATGATGAGGGCGAACCCCGCGGCAATCGATGTAATCCGTCGCACACGACGCCACAAAAAGAGCTTGCGGCTTTCCTCTTCAGAAATCAGCTTCATTACCTGCTCAGGCAACTTTTCAAAATAGCCGTCAGGCACTCGGAAAGTCTCTTTCCCCTTATGTTCTTCAAGAAAATCTTCCATTTTTTTCGGAAAAAACGCACCCACTGACTATTCTACAAGTGCAGGGTTTAAAAAGTGTATGATTTTTTTTGAAAAAATTATTCCAAATCCAAATGTTTGATGGAGTCCTTGTCCACCTTGACCTCGCCCCACACTTTCTTGGTGATTTTCAATGCCTCTGCGGTGGTGAGTTTGTCGGTCTGCTCAAGAATGCGCTGCACGAAGAAGCACTGCCGGATATCGGCCTTGTTGTTGACGACGGCTTCGGCCAGGGCCTTGCAGGTCTGGTAGCCACAGATACGGCAGTCCACCTTGGGCAGGTCATTGGTGATTTCAAACACTTTTTTCATCTTGCGCATGGCCACGGAGATGTTGTCGTCCAACTTGTCCATGGAGCGGGGCTGCACTTCCCCGACAGTGATATTTTCACGCAGGAACTCTCTGTAGTTGAGAATGTTGTTTTCTTGCGGAGTGACAGTCTTAGGCCGTTGCTTGGCGCGTTTTTTCTGCCGTTCGGCAATAAGGAAACGGTTGCCCGCACACAAGATACCGCCGGCACAACTCTCATCGCACGCCCTCAGCTCCAGAAAATCAATGTCGTCAATGTCCTCGTTTTCCAACTTGTCCAGGAAAGCAGAAACATTGTGCACCTCGTCAATGGCAAGGTTACGTCCTGTGGTGATATCCTTCACTTCGCCGCCTGTCAGCGACCACAAGATGCTGTTCTTGGACAGCGGATGGAAGTCAAATTCATCCTCCCGCAAAGTGTAAACCCCCTGTTTGATAATACGAAAAACCTTGTTATACAGATAGTTCATATTAATCACTCCATCAATATTGGATTTCTCCTCCCCCACTGGGCTTTTCACGGCTGCGATTTTGGCCGCACAGGGGGAGACATAAAAGATGCCGATATCTTCGGGATTCACCCCGCGTTCGGTCAGCACACGGCGGATATAGAGGGCGGTCACGTCCAACGGAGGCTTGGTCAGCAACAGATTTTCCACCAGCGAGGGGTATTTCACCTGGATCAGCCGCACGATGGCGGGACAGAAGGAGGAGATGACGGGACCGTCATGTTCCTGTTTCATCCGCTCATTGATCAGCTCTTTCAGCACGTCCACGCTCTTTTCTACCTCATACACATACTGGAAGCCAAGATGATAAATGGCCGACAGGATGGCGCGTTGGCTGACTTTCTCCGGAAACTGAGCGCTGAAGATGGAGGGGATGAGGATGACCGGGCACTTGTAGTTGTAGATGGTCTCAAAGTCGTCCTGCTCAATGTAGATGGCGTTCATGGGGCAGGTCTGGTAGCACATGCCACAATCGATGCAGCGGTTGGCGTCCAGGATGGGCCGTCCGTCCTCCACATGGATGGAGCAGGTGGGGCACACGCTGGTGCAGTGCGAGCAGCCGATGCAGAGGTCGTATTTGAATTTGAGCGCGTGGTGGATATATTCCATGAATTGTGTGTTTTAGAAGTAGTTGACAATTTCCACTGTGGTACCCTTGCCGACCACAGAGGTGACGGTGAGCTTGTCGGAATTGCTCTGCATGTTGGGGAGGCCCATACCTGCGCCGAAGCCCATCTCACGCACTTCAGGCGAGGCGGTGGAATAACCCTTTTGCATGGCCTGGTCAATGTCGGGGATACCCGGCCCTTCGTCCTCCAGTTTGATGCTGACGCTGTTTTCCTCCAGATCCACAAAGATGGTGCCGCGGTAGGCGTGCGCCACAATGTTGACTTCGGCTTCATACAGGGCCACTACGGTGCGTTTGACAATCATCGGGTCTACGCCCAGTTGCTTCATCATCTTCTTTACAACGCTGGAAGTGGTACCCGCATTGGTGAAGTCCCCGCCTTCCACTTGATATTCAAAATGCATTTTCCAAAATTTTAATACACGCCGGACAGTTGTGCACCGAACAGCAGGCCTGAGGTGCGGTACAGCGAGAAATCGGTCGTGATCAACACCATCTCGTTGTCTTCCGCCAGCTCCCGCATCTCCTCGGTGACTTTCTTGCCACGGACAAACATGATAACTTTAATGTCCGACATTTCGCACGTGCGGATGGTCTGCATGTTGCAGAGACCGGTGATCAGCATGACGGTCTTGTCGGTTTTGAGGGTGAGCACATCGCTCATGAGGTCGGAGGCAAATGCGCAATCGACCTCTTTGTTTGAAAGTGTCTCTCCTTCAACAATCGTGCCTTCAATTAATGAAATGATTTGCTGGATTTTCATTATGGTTTCAATGGTTAAAAAACAGGGTGCAAAAATAGGATTTTTTTTGCAGTGGCTGTTCAATTCTGGCGGATTTGCACATTTTATTTTTTTTAGAATCCACATTGTAGATTTTTTTTAATTTTGCCGCATGAAAAAAAACACTTTGCTGAAAATCTTCACAATGAGTTCAAAATCGCATGAGTAAAAATCAACTGTTTGTTTTTTTGTTGGTTATAATATCGTTGGCTGGCTGCTCCCGTCATCAAAAAGAGGAGGGCGGAGACGCAGTGAAGATTCTCTTCAGTGGAAGTGTGCAAGGAGGGGATGGACAAGCGCTTTTCCTGACGCACATCACACCGGAATTGCCCCAGGGGTTGTGCAGCAGTGCCGTGTCAAAGGGAGGCGGTTTCACCTTGAGCTGCACCCCGGAGAACGAAGAGCCCGCCTTCTACCGCATCGGCTTCAACGAACAGAACTGTCTGGTCACTTTGGCCAAAAAAGGAGAGAAAATCAATTTCAACATTAAAGACGCCTCACGCATCTCCCGCCATTATACTGCCACCGGCTCCAAAGATGCCGAATTGATGTGCGAACTGGACCAGAAACTCTCCCTCTTCAATGACTCCATGGAGGTGCTCAGCAGCTGGTACAACGCAAGAATCCACGATGACACCCTGCGTGCATTCATCGACAGCTGCTACCTGCTCATCAAAGGGCACCATACAGAATACCTCAGAAATTTCATCCACCAGAACAGCAACTCTCTCTCCATCATCATCGCTTTCTATCAAACATGCACCATGGGAGCATTTTTCAACGAAAAAGAGGAACTGGAACTGATGGAAACCATGCTACAATCCCTGAAAAAGAACTACCCCAAGAACGAAAACGTCCGATGGCTGCAAGAGAGAATTGAGAAAATCAGGGCGCTACAGCAAAATGAAAACCCAAATGTTTAATTAATACCATTCAACAATGAAAAAATTATCTTTACTTTTTTCTTTTCTCCTGATGATGGTGATGCTCACCTCCTGTGGAGATAAAAAAATCTTTTCCTGCATTCCCGAATCGGCAGACATCGTAGCCGTTGTGGATTTGTCCTCTACTTCCAGCGACAAGGAGTTGGACAAGGGCCAATTGGACAAAATGATGGATGAGATGGGAATTCCCAAAGAACAGCGCGAAATCATCATCAAATTCGCCGACGATCCCAAATCCGTGGGTGTCAACCTGATGAAAAAATTCGCCCTTTACATTGACGTGGATGAAAAGGACCTTGGACTTGAATCCGCAGGCTGCATCATTCCTGTGCTCAGCGATGACAATCTCGCCGAAACCATGAACACATTGAACAAGAAGGACAATGGCTTCTTCTGTTTCAAAAACATCCAAACTCAAAACGATTTCTCCTTTGTCTATCCTTTTGAAAAAAATGATGTGAAAGACGTCATCATCGGATGGAACAGCAATGTGATGATGATTCTGGCCAAGGAAAAAGTCTCCCCGGCAGATCTGGACAAGTGCTTCCACAACGACAAAAACAGCAGCATCCTGGCCAACAAGGATTTCAATACTTTCAAGAAGAACCTGACCACCCTGAACATCTGGTGCAAATCTGACGCATTCGTTGAAATCGCAGAAGAAGAACCCGAGGTGAAAGATTTCCTCCGCGAGGCCAACCTTAGCCTTGCCGGAAATTACGCCCATATCCACTTGACAATGGACAAGGAAGAATACAAGCTTGAGGTCAAACTGCGCACCAACGAAAGCCTGCAAAATGCCGACAACATGAAAGTCATGAAGGCAGTCAGAAAATTTGTAGAAAACATTATGCCCACTGCAAGCCCCGAACCCGACTGGAACGACTATTCCTATAACTACGAAGAAACCGTAGAACAGACCGCGGAATATGCCAAGGAGGCAGATTGGGAAGACGATTACGATTTTTAAACTTACAGCAAGTGGAAAGTAACCAGCAAATAAAATTACAATTATGAAAAAAATCCTGAATGTTTTGACAGTAATGGCCCTGCTGATATTCGGCATGGCTTCTGTTTCCGCACAGACACCTGTATTTTCGGAAGATTTCTCCGCAGTGACAGAGGCGGGCACCCAGCAGTGCCATGCCAGCGGCTATGCTTTCAACACCAACGAACTGGGAACTGTCCTCCCCGGCTGGTCCAGCGCCGATGAGAATCTCAAAATCTATCCCGCTGACGGCAAGGTGAAAATGGGAACAGGCTCTATCAAGGGTACCCTCCGCACCCCCGCCATCGACCTCTCCGGCACCAGCGGCGTCATCTCCCTCTACTTTGACGCCAAGGCCTGGAACAGCTCTAGCGAAAAAACACAGCTCGTCGTCAAAGTGAACGACCAGAGCTTCGTAGTGGACAGCCTGCCCAAGGTCAACACCGCAGACACCAGCTTCTGCGATATGAGAACCTACCACATTGAATGTGCCGCCGGCAATACCGCTGTCATCACCTTTGAAGGCTACCAGGATGCCAACTCCCGCTTCTTTATCGACAATGTGGTGGTGTATGCCAGCACAGAACCCGACCTCTATGTGGAAGTCAGCCCGTCAGCCACCCTCAACATGGTGCCGCTCAACAGCAGCCAGACCTTCACCATCAGCGCCAGCGCCCTGAACTTCTCCCCGAGCGAGAACACAACAGTCACCCTCAACGGCGCCAGCGAGTTCACCTGCAACACCACTTCCATCAGCGCTGCTGAACTGACTGCAACCGCCTCCTTTGATGTGAACTTCGTCACGGCCAATGCCGGCACCTTCACCACCACCGTCACCCTGACCCACGGTGACATCGTGAAGAATGTGCTGCTCACTGTCAACGCCGCCGAAATCATTGAAGTGGCTACCATCCGCGAACTTCGCAACCTCATTGACAACAGCGACATCACCGCCAACTACACCGATTCCACCCTTTACAAATACACTGGAGAAGCTCTCATCACCCAGACCTTCCGCAGTGGCAGCTACAACAAGTGGATGCAGGACGAAACCGGCGCCATCCAGCTCTATGACCCGAGCCTCCATATCGTTTCCGTCGGCCAAGACCGCAGCATCACCAACTTGGTAGGCAACCTCTGCAACTATTTTGGCTATGTGGAATTCAAGGTGCAGGCAGGTTTGGCCGCCACCGACATCAACCCCTTCCCCTCCATCAACATTCAACCTCGCATCATCACCCTGCAAAACCTGCAGGATGAAACCTTCATGGACTCCATCCAGGGGATGCTGGTGGAACTGGAATGCGTCTCCTTTGAGGCTACCGGCAACTTCACCAAGTATGTGCGTTATGCCGCTTCCGATGGTTCCTTCACTGACACCACAGCACTTTATTTCTCTGGTGCTTACGACACTTATGTGGATGAACCCATCCCCAGCGGAAGCGTTTCCGTCATCGGCGTGAACGTACGCACCGCAGTGCAGATCAGCAGCAATGCTTCCGACGGACGCTATCCGTCCAGATATTACATCTACCCGCGTGAGATGGGGAACTGCACCGGCGTGGAGGAAAATGAAGGCGCACAAGCCATCACCGTTTACCCGAATCCGACCTCCGGCATGGTACACCTCCACATCGCTTCCGCTGCCACCACCGTTCACATTTACAATATGTATGGCGCATGGGTGGGCACACAGAACGTTCAGGAAGGAGACAACACCCTGAACCTGAGCGATATGAGCAATGGAATGTATTTCCTGAGAATCTACAACGGCAACCAGCCCGTGGGCAATGCCAAAGTGGTGAGACAATAGTCTTCCCTATATTCCCCCAAAATGGCCCCGCAACCCGGGGCCATTTTTTTTCATCATATATTCAGAATACAACCTGTCAGAAGATGAAAGGGAGGAAGGGATGAAAAGAATGCTGTTAATGCCTAAATTAGGTTGACCGGTTGTCATCTTTTAATTTTTTCATCTCTTTCTCGTGTGCAAAGATAGCGAATTCTCAATTTTCATTTTTCAGTTGAATTCCGTATTTTTGCCGCATCAAAAAACAGTATCATGCAGAATAAAAATGTCTTGAATTACACCCTCCTCCGTCCGTTGGGAAAAGGTGGCATGGCGGAGGTGTGGTATGCTGAAAATGAAATCGGTAATATCGCGGCGGTGAAAATCCTCAACGAAGATTTGTCGCACAATGCGCAGATTGTGGAGCGTTTCCGCAATGAGGCCAAAATCACCGTAAAACTGAAGCACCCCAACATCCGGCAAGTGTACGATTTCGCCACCATCGACGGTCGTCCCTGCATGGTGATGGAGTACTTGGAGGGCGACGACCTCCACTCTCGCATGAAGCATGGCGAGCGGTTTACTGACGAACGAATCAAAAAGTGGTGGAACCAGTTGGCCTCCGCCCTCAACTACACCCATGCACAGGGCATAGTGCACCGCGACATCAAGCCCTCCAACGTCTTCATTGACGGCGAGGACAATGTGAAGCTGCTGGACTTCGGCATCGCGAAGGTGCAGGAGGGCATCACCATGACCCAGACGGGGGCCACGATGGGCACGCTGATGTACATGAGCCCGGAGCAGGTGTTGGATTCCAAGCACATTGATGCGAAAACCGACTGTTACTCCTTGGCAGTGAGTTTCGTTCACCTGCTCACGGGGAATGCCCCCTATGATACCACCACAACCAACGATTATTCCATTCGCAAGGGCATTGTGGAGGTACCGCTGGACCTGACGGGTGTACCCACCGAGTGGCAGAGTTTCCTGCAACCTTACTTAGCCAAAAATCCGGCGGAACGACCCGCGCTGAGAGAGTTCTCCGCGGAAACAAGCCACAGCGGTTTTGTCCCACCCATTCCCCCATCGGCACCCGCCTCGGAGGAAACCTTCGTGGGCTCCCAAACCGTGGCTGCCGCGAAAGCAGCGGAGGAAGGCACGATGATAGAAGGCACGGCTCCGACTACAAAACCATCGGGAGAAACTGTTGTTCAGGGAAAGGCAAAAAAACAAGCCCCAGCGAAACCGAAGAAAAAGCGCAAAGGGCTGATTATCGGAATAATTGTGGCAGCGGTGTTGCTGGTAGGTGGCGGGGTGACGCTGGCGTTGCTGCTGGGAGGCGGAGGCGGAAACAATTACGATTACAACGAACCGTCGTACGAAGAAGAAATATATGCTCCAGAAGCGGAAACAGCTGAGCCAGTGGTGGCGGAGGAGACAACAGATAGCACAGAAAATGCAGTAAATCTCACAGGGACGAAGTGGGAGGTGCGGATGAGCTGGGCTTACCTTAGTATTACATTCACATCTGACCACACCTTGACCTCCTACGGATACTATATTGATGGGGACGGAGAAGAAGGCTATGGCGCTTGGAGGGCCTCTCCGTTATACTATTCTTTAAATGGAAACATTGGCCAAATATATTCGAGTAGTGGTGGGGCTTTGGGAGATTTTTACATTCAAAGTTTTAATGGTCATCCAAATGGATTGGTATTAACCACATATAATATGGAACCTGGGGATTACGGAGACGTGTTTTATCTTGAATAGACAGACCGCAGGCCTACAGCCTGCGATCACCTGCCGGATATCTATTGTCTACCGAGGAACGCAGACCTGACGGACTGCGATTGTCTACCGGGCACCTATTGTCTACCGAGAACGCAGACCTGACGGCCTGCGATTACCTGCCGGATATCTATTACCTACCAGGGAACGCAGACCTGACGGCCTGCGATTGTCTACCGGGCACCTATTGTCTACCGAGGGACGCAGACCTGACGGCCTGCGATGGTGCGTCATATTGGGATAATTTCTTAAATATGTATCAATAGTAATACATGTTCAAGAAATGTGAAAATTTTCTCAATTTCCGATTTCCAATTCTCAATTTTCATTTTTCAATTCTCAGTTTAATTCCGTATTTTTGCCGCCGATTTCAACAAAGGCCGTGTGGCCCAAAATGATTTTTACTATGGATCGTAAAGACGAACACCTTCAACTGCTGGGAAACAGCACCCGCTATCCGGACCAGTATTCTCCTGAACTGCTGGAAACTTTTGAAAACAGGCATCCCGAAAACGACTATTGGGTGAAGTTCAACTGCCCCGAATTCACCACGCTCTGTCCCATCACCGGGCAGCCGGATTATGCCGAAATAAAAATCATGTATATTCCTGACAAACGCATGGTAGAGAGCAAGAGCCTGAAACTCTACCTTTTCTCTTTCCGCAACAACGGGGATTTCCATGAGGACTGTGTGAACAACATCATGAAGGACCTCATCAAACTGATGGAGCCACGCTACATAGAAGTGCTCGGACTTTTCACGCCACGCGGCGGCATCAGCATCCATCCGTATGCCAATTACGGCCGACCCGGCACCAAGTACGAACAGCTGGCAGAACAGCGGTTGGCACGGTTTTCAATATAATATAAATTGTAGAGACGCGATTCTTCGCATCTCTAATTTGATGAAAATATAACCTCATGAAAAAAATCCTTTTCTTCCTGATAATCCTGTACCTTCCGTTGGTGATGTTTTGCCAGACGCTGGCCTCTTACCGCAATATTGTGCCCAACGGCTACAACTTCTGGGTGTACACCCCTGGCGACTATGATTCCACGCGCCACGAGAAGCCGCTGATCCTGTTTTTGCATGGCGCGAGCCTGAGCGGCAACGACCTGTCAAGGGTACGTAAGTACGGTCCCCTGACAGCCATCTCCTATGGCCATGACATTGATGCCGTGATTCTCGCCCCGCAATGCCCCGGCGGCGGCTGGAAGCCCGAGAACGTGGAACATGTCGTCAACTGGACTTTGGAACATTATGCAGTGGATACGAACCGGATTTATGTGCTCGGCATGAGTATGGGCGGCTATGGCACCATCAACTATGTGGGCACCTACCCCGACCGTGTGGCGGCGGCGATGGCTCTGTGCGGCGGCGGCGGACTGAAAAGCTACTGCCGGCTCAACGAAGTGCCGCTGTGGATCATGCACGGCACTGCAGACCGTGCCGTCGGCGTGGGAGAATCTCAGAAAGTGGTGAACGCCATGAAAGCGTGCGGCGACACCCCGCTGCTCCGCTTCACCAAGCTCCCCGGACAAAGCCACGGCGCTCTGGCCAAAATTTTCTACCTGGAAGAGACCTACGACTGGCTCTTCGCCCACCGCCTTGACGACAGCGTCCGGCAGGTCAACAAGGAGATTGACATCACCGTGAAAACCATGGAAAAAGCCTACCAGAACATTGACCGCAACAAAAACAAAATCACTGTGGTCAATGGCGCTACCGGTCAGGAGGAAGTGGCACAGTCCTCCTCGTCTTCCTCAGCTTCCACCTCCTCTGGCCCAGTGTACTACCGCGTAAAAAAAGGCGATACCCTCAGCAAAATCGCCAAGAAATACCACACCACAGTGTCCAAACTCTGCAAACTGAACAAAATCAAGGAGACCACCATCCTGCAGATTGGACAGAAAATCAAGGTGCGGAATTAGGAGGTCACCCGTTTCATCTTATTTTTTCAGAACCGCGTGACAGAATCAACAAAAAGTTGTAATTTTGCCGCCGTTTTGTGGTGAGAAGCCCTGTGTGGTTTCGAGAGGGAAGCAGGTGAGAATCCTGCACAGTACCCGCTGCTGTATATCTCTAAAAAACCTGAAGTTACAAGCCACTGTCTGCTACAGGATGGGAAGGCAACCAAGGTGAGACAAGTCAGAAAACCTGCCATTAAACATGAGTAAAAAGCTTCGGGAGGTAGGCTTTTCTGCAATCCGCCTTGCGCGTTGCCTTTTCTGTGTCCTCCCGTAAAAATTGGAGGACTATGAAACAGATTACCCCGAAAACCGTCATCTTGCTGTTGCCCCTTCTGGCAGCGTGTTTTTTTTCCTGTAAAAAAGATCCTATTGAAGAGCCCGAGAACCCTCCCGTTGAAGAAATTTCACGAGGAATTTATGTACTCAGCGAAGGATTGAAAGATCATAACAACAGCATCCTCACTTTCTACGATTTTGACCAAGGCACCACCACCGATGCCTTCCTTGCCGCCAACAGCCGTGGCCTCGGCGACACAGGAAACGACCTGCAAATCTATGGTTCTAAAATGTATTGCGTTGTCAATGTGTCCGAAACGGTGGAGATTATGGATTTAAAAACGGCAAAATCGCTGAAACAAATCTCCCTGTCGGGACGCTCACCCCGCCGCATCGCCTTCGCCGACGGCTATGCCTACGTGTGTTGTTTTGACGGCGCAGTGGTGAAAATTGACACCTCCACGATGTCAGTGACCGCCACCGCACAGGCCGGCAGCAACCCCGACGGCATCTGCACCGCCAACGGCAAACTCTATGTGTCCAACTCCGGCGGCCTCAACTACCCCAACTACGGCAACACCGTCACCGTGTTCGACCTCGCCACCTTCTCCCCCATCAAAGAAATTCCCGTGGTAATCAACCCCACCCGCATCGCCTCCGACAGCCAAGGCGATGTGTATGTGGTCTCCAATGGCAACTACGGATCCGTACCGATGACCTTCCAACGCATTGACAGTCAAATTGATGAAGTGATACAAACCTTTGACTTCTCCGTCACCAACTTCGCCATCTGCGGCGATCTCTGCTATTTCTACCACTATAATTATTCTACCGAACAGTATTCACTGAAAGTGATGAACGTGCTTACAGAACAAATTGTAAACGAGCAGTTTGTCACAGATGGCACCACACTCCGCACGCCCTACGGCATCGCTGTCAACCCTGAAAACGGAGAGGTGTATCTCACCGATGCCTATCAATATACTACCAATGGGGACGTGTTTTGTTTCGGCAGTGACGGACGCATGAAATTCAGTTTTGAGGCTGGCATTTGCCCCTCTTGTATTGTATTTAAACAATAAACCAATCTTTATAAATAATTAAAAATCAAAATCTATGAAAAAAATTCTACTGATTTTGCTTGCGTTTGCAAGTTTCACCCTCTCCGCTCAGAACGAGCAGATGAGGGAGATGATGCGCACCACAGAGAACTCTCGTACCGTGAGAGACGTTCCTGCGAGCAACATCCAATACTGGGTGGGGCATGGCAGCAACGAGGTGGTGGCCACTTTCTTCTTCTGCACAGATGAAGATACTGGTGTCGGCATCGCCTACGGCTACCGCTTCGACGGCGAAGCCACCGTTGAAGACATGCTGAATGCCATCAACGAGGCCGACGATAATTTCAACGCCACCGTCACCACTTGGATACAAGACATCGCCTACACTGATGACGAATACGATGTGATAATTGAAAGTGGCATGCTGATGTACACCATCAATGGTGAATTTTCCAGCGGCATTTCCGATGAACTCACGGACGGAGACTATTTTGAGTTGACCGAGTATGGTGGGGGATGCACTCTTCCCACCGACAACATCTACTATCCGCAAAACCCGAATGCAGATGCCACCATTTCTGCCGACCAGATTCAGTACTGGATTGGTGAAGGCGAAAACGAAGCCATCCTCATCGTGCAGTGGTGCGACCCGGAAATCGCTTTCGCATGGGGTTACCGCTTCGATGGCGAAGCTACCGTTGAAGACATGTTCGAAGAAATCACTGCTGAAGACAGCCGTCTTACCTACGATGGTGGCGGAAGCGCGATTAACAACATTTACTATAATGATGATGACTACAATTTGTCTCTGTCCGGTTGGGGTTGGATGTACAATATGAACGGCTGGATGGCCGGATTGGGCTATACTTCACAGACTGTCACCGATGGCGACGTGGTGAAATGGGGTGATGCAGGCTGTGCCACCGAAGTGGGTGACATGTCCGACTGGGAAAACTTCACCTATATCTGGACGACCCAAGTCACTCCCGTTAGCAATCCGAATGCTGGTGAAGAGGTAGTGGATGCCACTATTGCCCCCGAAGACATTGAGTTCTGGGTGGGTGAAGGCGAAAACGAAGTGGTAGTGGCCATCAGCTGGTGCAGCAACACGGAAGCCGCTTTGGCATGGGGATACCGTTTCGACGGGAATGCCACCGTTTTCCAAGCCCTGACCGATATCGCCGCTGCCGACAGCCGCCTTGCAGTGGTCGGTTCAGCTCCCTCCAACGTCACCTATCAGGATGGTGAGCTCGACCTTACCATGCAGCCCAATCCCAATGCACAGTGGGGTGATCCCGATTACGACGCTCCCATGCATAGCATCAATGGTTTGATGGGACAGAACTATATGGCCGCCGAACCCATTCACGATGGTGATTTTGTGAAGATTGGTGGCATGGCTTGCGCGACTATGGCTGCTGACTGGAGTACCATCTCCTGGGACACTGAGATTGAACCCGCCACCACACCGAACGAGGATCCCGTGGACGCCACCATTTCCGCCGATGAAATTGAATATTGGGTGGGCGAAGGTGAAAACGAAGTGGTAGTGGCCATCAGCTGGTGCAGCAACACGGAAGCTGCTTTTGCATGGGGTTACCGTTTCCATGGTGAGTCCACTGTTTTCGAAGCCCTTACTACCATTGCCGCTGCCGACAGCCGCCTTGCAGTGGTCGGTTCCGCTCCTTCCAACGTCACCTATCAGGATGGTACACTTGACCTTACCATGCAGCCCAACCCGAATGCACAGTGGGGTGATCCCGACTACGACGCTCCCATGCATAGCATCAATGGTTTGATGGGTCAGAACTATATGGCTGCCGAACCTATTCACGATGGTGATTTTGTGAAGATTGGTGGTAGCGCTTGCGGCATCTTCTCTGATGACTGGACCAGCATTTCTTGGACTACTGCCATTGTTCCCGCCACTGCTCCTGAAGAAGTGGGTCCGAGCGACGAGACCTTCGACGGCATTGTCGGTTCAGAGGGTTGCCAGGGTATCCATTGCGAAGACCCCGCCATCCTCGGCTGGGCAACCACCTGCACGATTGAACGTGGCCGCCAGAACATCACCACTCCCGGTGTGTTCGTTACCTACGGTACGGAAAACGACGGTATCGGTGCCGCCACTGAGGCTACCGGCGACGTGGTGAGCTTGGGTGACTACGGTATCGCCGTCCTCACTTTCGACATCCCGATTCAGAACGGCGACGGCTACGATTTCGCCGTGTTTGAGAACTCGCTGAACGACTCCTTCCTTGAAATGGCCTTCGTGGAGGTGAGCTCCGACGGTGTGAACTACTTCCGCTTCCCCTGCGTCTCCAACTCCCCCACTGATGTGCAGGTGGACAACGGCGGCAGCGTGGACCCCACCCTCATCCACAACCTCGCCGGCAAATACAAAGCTGGCTGGGGCACTCCCTTCGATCTGGAAGAGCTGGCCGGTACGGAAGGTTTGGATGTGAACAACATCACCCATATCCGCCTCGTGGACGTGGTGGGCTGCGTAGAACCGCGCTATGCCACCCGCGACAGCCACGGCCATATCATCAACGATCCATACCCGACTCCTTTCTACAGCAGCGGTTTCGACCTTGACGGCGTTGCCGTGATGAACGGCTGGAGACCCAATGGCGTTGAAGAGAACACGATGGTGAACCATACGCTTACGGTATATCCCAACCCGTGCCACAGCAACCTCACCCTCAACACCGAAGCCCATGACGTGGTCATGCTCTTCAACATGCAGGGCGCATTGCTGCAGCGCGTAGTGGCTACCGACACCACGACTACCTTGAACATGCAAGACCTGCCCGCCGGCATCTACTTCGTGCGCTGCGGCAACCAGACTGCGAAGGTCATCAAACGATAAACTGGGAACAGGACACACATTTAGCGGGTTACGCTTGGCAACAAGGGCAACCCGCTAATTTTTTTCAAAATCCCCAAATTTTTGACAACAAGACAAGATAAATCGGAGTTGGGGTGACTGTTCTCCAGCATGTTGCATTATCTGTGAGAACAGGGTATTTTGTGAATTGAAAAAGTCGTACTTTTGCCGCCGGTTTTAAAATTATCATCATGACCAATAGATATTGGAACGAATACCAGAAAGAAATCGCTGATGACCATTATTTTTATGAAAGAAGCTGTATCCGGCAGACCTTTTTCCCAGGCTCGGAGGCGGCTTTTTTGCGGATGATGCGCGATGAGCTGCACAAAGACATCCGCGACGAGGCCAATGCCCACACTTGCACCGGCATCGGCTATCACAGCGATTTCGTGCCATTGGAAACCACCATGACCGTGGTCGCCCGCCTATTCTCTCTGATGAGCGAGGCCGGCTATACCAACTATGTCCCGTCGTGTGTCACCTCTTTCGGCATCTTTTCAGAAATGATTGAAATCTGGAAACATCATCCCGAAGTTCTGGAAAAAACTCGCGAAAACTTGAAAAAAGCCACTGGCCGCGAATTTGAGGTACCCCTGAACCTGGCACATCCATCAGACATCATCTACAAGTTCCGCGAGGAGTTGAAGAAAAAAATGAAATACCAGCTGGTGAACCGTTTCACGGGAAAGCCATTGCGCGTGGTGGAGCATGTGGGCTGCCATTATGCCAAAATATTCCCCGAAAGAGGAGTCGGCAAGGCAGAATTCCCCTACGTGCTGGCCGGCATGATTGAATCGTGGGGCGGCGAAGTGGTGGACTACCCCGAACGCCGTCACTGTTGCGGTTTCGGTTTCCGCCACTACCTGCTGCAGGAAAACCGCGGCTACTCCGTGGCCAACTCCAAGAAAAAATTTGAGTCCATGGAGCCTTACGAACCCGATTTCATTGTAACCAACTGCCCAGGATGTGCCATGTTCATGGACAAGTGGCAGTACACGATTGCCGAGATGGAAAACAAGACCTACGACCGTGACGGCTACGGCATTCCGGTGCTGACCTACGAGGAGATGGCCGGCCTTTTGCTCGGCTATGACCCTTGGGAACTGGGACTACAGATTCACCAAGTACAAGTGGAAAAACTGATGGACAAGATCGGCGTCAAATACGACCCGGATGCAAAATACCGCGGGATAAATGGAAAAATCCTGCAACTTCCGGAGAAACCACATTTCCTCAAGCAATAAAAGATAGCGGTACAGTGATGTGCCGCTATTTTATTTTCCGCACCACCAAGGCGCTGTTGGTACCGCCAAAACCAAAGGAGTTGGAGAGATAGGTGCGGATGCTCATCCCTGTGGTTTTTGCAATAATGTTCAACGGGGCGGAATGCTCGTCAGGATTTTCAAAATTGATATTGGGGGCGATAAAATCATGGAGCATCATCAGGTTGGAGTACACCACTTCGCTTCCGCCAGCCATCCAGCACTCGTGTCCAGTCATGGATTTGGTGGAAGAGATGGGCGTTCTCAAGTTACCGAACAGCTGGTTGAGGGCATCGGCTTCAAAAGCGTCCCCTTGCAGCGTGGAGGTGGCGTGCGCATTCACATAGTCAATGTCGGCGGCCTGGACTCCCGCATCCTGAAGTGCGCGTTGCATGGCGATATACGAACCCATGTCGCTGGGTTGGGAGATATTGGCTCCATTGGAGGAAAAACCGTATCCGACAACCTCGGCGAGGATCGGAGCGCCACGTTTCACCGCATGTTCATACTCTTCCAGGATGACGGTTGCAGCTCCCCCGCTGGGTACCAGCCCGTCGCGGTCACGGTCGAAAGGACGGGAGGCCCGGGTGGGATCGTCCACACGGGTGGAAAAGGCACTGATGGCATCAAAGCTACTCATGGACAAATAGTTGACTTCCTGTGCACCTCCACAGATAATCATATCCTGCAAGCCCTGCCGGATGAACATCAGCCCCAAGCCGATGGCGTGAGAGCTGCTGGCGCAGGCCGCGCTGATAGTCATGTTCACCCCTTTCAGCTTGAAGATGGTGGAGAGGTTCATGGTAACGGTGGAGTTCATCGACTGGAAAATCGCGCCCGACCCCTGCAAGGTGGTGTCTTTGGTTTCCAGTGTCAGCATATGGGCTTCAATAACCGACTTGGCGGAGGAGTCGTTGCCATACAGCACGCCCACCTCATTCTGTTCCAGGTAGTCCATGTCGATGCCGGCGTTTTGCAGTGCCTCGCGGGTGGCCATATAGGCATATTCACCCTCTTCGGCCAGGCACACGCGGGCGCGGCGGTCAAGCAGCCCTTTCAGCACGGGGCGCTCCACAATGCCGGTCAGCGGAGAGCGATACCCATAGCTAATTCTTTCTTGGTCAATGCCGATGCCGGACTTCCCCACGTACAGGGAATCCCGCACCTCTTCCAGGTTCCTGCCAAGACAGGAGTATATTCCCATTCCGGTAATGACAACGCGTCTCATGTGAGGCTATTTTTTTCTCAGGTAATTGATGATTCGGGCAATCTCTTCGTATTTCGGGGTGTCATCCACAAAGGCGGGCACCAGCGCGCGCACCTCATCATAGAATCGGCCGGTCTCCTCTGAAAGCTCGCTGCGGATTTTCAGGCAGTCCACTGCCTGGGCCAGCGCGATGGCGTAGATGGCCATCACCTGGAAGGCGTTGTCCACCACCCGACGGGCAAGGATTGCAGAGTTGGTTCCCATACTCACCACATCCTGATTGTCGTTATTGTTGGGGATGCTGTGAATGTACATCGGGTTGGAGAGGGTTTGGCACTCGGCGGTGGTGGAGGTGGCGGTGAACTGCATGGCCTGCACACCGTAGTTGAGCCCCAACTTGCCCAGGTTGACAAACGGCGGGAGGGTCTCATTGATTTTGTCGTGACACAGGTAATTCAACTGTCTTTCAACCAACATAGTGAGTTTGGTGATAGCAATTTTGAGTTTGTCCATTTCAAAGGAGACATAGTCACCGTGGAAGTTGCCGCCGTGATATACGGTACGGGTTTCCATGTCCACAATGGGATTGTCGTCCACGGCGTTCAGTTCTTCTTCCAAAATGCGGGCGGTATAGTCAAGGGTGTCGCTTATGGGACCGAGGATCTGCGGGGTGCAGCGCAGGGAGTAGAAGGGTTGCACCTTATGTTTGAACACCATCTCCTGATGCGGGTGGTACATTTCCACCTCACGTTTGAGCAGGCGGTGGGAGGAGCGTGCGATGTCGCTCATCTGTTTCGCGATGCGGCTTTGTCCGGTGTGGTTTTTCAGGTCGTTGAGTTCAGGGGCGAGGAAGTCGTCGTAGGAGGCCACAATCTCGTTCACCAAGACAGAGACGAGCATTCCTGTTTGGAGCAGCTGGCGAGCCTCAAACAGGTTGACCATTCCGATGCCGGTCATCATACCGGTACCGTTCACGATGGCGAGGCCGTCTCGGAGGTGCGGGCGAAGGGGGGCAAGGTGCAGTTCCTGCATCACTTCGGCAGTGGGACGGAGCCGGCCCTGATAGTAAACGCTGCCTTCGCCAATGAGCGTGAGGGCAAGATGGGCGAGCTGTACCAAGTCGCCACTGGAGCCCACGCTGCCGTGCTGCGGAATATAGGGGATGATGTCCCTGTTGATAAACTCGGTCAAAAGCTCCATCACATCAAGATGCACCCCTGACTTGCCACGGGCAAAAGTCATGTAGCGGGCAATCATTGCGGCTTTCACATATATCGGCGCGAAAGGTTCTCCTGCCCCCGACGAGTGGCTTCGGATGATATTGTATTGCAGATTGTTCAGGTCCTCATCGCTCACACGGTACTGTGCCATCGGCCCGAAGCCGGTATTGATGCCGTAAATCACTTTGTCCTTGGAAAATTCCTCCAGAAAACGGTAGCTCTCTTCTATACGCTTGCGTTCTTCGGGGAGAATGTGCAGTTGCTGGTTCCCATACAGGATTTTTTCAACATCGCTTAATTGCATATTCTTGTTTTTTTGTCTGTAAACCTTTAAAAAATCAAATTCAAAGAGGTGGGCGCAAAAATACAAAAATGTTATGAATCCCTGACGACATCATTTGAAACGCAGGGGTAAAGTTTCAGGAACAAGCCTCCGCAGGGGAAAGAATTCCCAAAATCGCCCGATTCTCCTTGAAAAAATTAAAAAAGGGCTGTCGTTATCCGGCAGCCCCACATTCATTATTTATGAACCATTAGTCTTTAATGCATCGTACGGAAGCTGCATACTCTTTTCGCATGCTGCCTTCTGAGAAGTTGGGGGTTGAATAGTTCAGATATCTCACCGTAGCATTGGCATTGCTTACATCTGTGGATGTCCAGAAATATGCACTAATGCCGATGCTGTTGTCAGGATAGCGACCTGTCGGCAGGGCGCTGAAACCAGTGGCATCGTGTACCGTGGTAGTGTCACCCACATTGCAGACAGAGGCTGAAGGGCGCCAACCGTATTCGGAGGCCAATGCTTTGCCAATACTATTGGAACCATTACCACAATGGTATTCGTTAATAGAGGCAACATAGCGATGCAATTGCATCCATTCATCGGCAGTAGGAACATGCCATCCGATAGGACAGATACCCTGTGCGCCTCCAGTTGTCGCCGCAGTCCAATTATACAAAACGCCATAGAGAGCAAGCTCACTTTCTTCCATGGAAGGCAGATAGTAATATGCGATGGAGTCTGACAATTCGGTGCCTTCAGTTAGGATGGTATTGTCTGGATAACGTGTAGTGCGCAGGTTCTCCTTCATCCAGCACTGATTGCCCACCATAACGGTGTTATACACATTTCCGTCGGCATCGGTTACAGTAGGCATACCTGGGCAGGCAAAGCCGTCAGCTGCCTCTGCCACATCACGCACGCAACGCACGGAAGCAACGGAATCAGGAGCCAGCACACCGGAAGCAACGATGGGGAGGTCGTAACTGAGACGAATAACATTGATGTCAGTGGGTTGTTCGCCAGAGCAACTCCAGAAGCGTGTATAAGCGCCCGTGCTGTCAGAATAAGCTCCAGCAGGCAGAGCCGTAAAGCCAGTGGCATTGTTGTTTTCGGGTGCATTGCCGACCGAATAAGTGTAGGTGGTGTCCCGTTGCCAATTGTCGGTAGAAGCGAGTGCCTTGGAAATGTTGGTGGTGATGCCACCGGCATGGTAGGCGTGTTGTCCTTCCAAATAACCTGTAAGTTGCTCCCATTCACCAATGCTGGGGATATGCCATCCTTCAGGACAGATGCCACGGATACCGGAGGGTTCTGCAATGGAGCGTTCCGATTCACCGGAAGCTGCACGATAGTTGTAAAGCAATCCATACACCTCCTCTAATGCAACCGTATCGCACGGATAATAATAGTAAGCAATGGTGTCGGAGTAGATTGGGTAATGGATAGTGTCTATTGGCGTCGTTTCAATCCCGGAGAAGAGGTAAGAGGTGTCAACAATAGTGTTAATTACAATATGGTCAAGCGTGTCGGCAGGCCACACCACTACATAGTAAAAAGTAGTGTCATATTGGGGAATGTATCCGTTATGGGTAGAGATATAGGTGGTGGTAATATGATCTATCAATTTCAGTGTATCAGAATGTTGCACTATAGATATAATAGTATCTATTTGTGTGATAGCACTATCTATGTCAGAATAATGATACTCATACCGATATATGGTATCATAGGGAATAATGATGGTGTCTATCACAATAGTTGTATCGTAGGTGACGGTGATGACTGTGTCACGGAAGAGAGAATCAATATGTAATACAATGACAGGATCTAATGGTGCATGGAATACTTCTGTAGTGTCATTGTAGCGGGTGGTGCGAAGGTTCTCGCGAGTCCAGCACTGACGCCCAATACGGACAGTATTGTAAGTGATTCCATTGGCATCGGTCACGGTTTCCACTACACATGGCATGTTGTCTCTCAGTTGACTAAGGGGCACAATGGCATATTCTCTACCGTATGCTATTCCCAATTCGTTGGCGGCGTATGCACGAACAAAGCAGGGAATATTGGGCTGCAAGGCAGAAAGCAAAGTGTCAAAGTCACCCACCATCGTATCATTGAAAGCAATCACCCTGTCTTCCATAGTCACACCTGAATGATCACCCCACACAATGCCCTTTTCGTTCAACAATATCCCACCATCAGAGATGACTGTTCCTCCCACAAAAGCAGAATGGTCGGTGATTGTATCAGGAAGCCAAGTCACCACCGAAGGAAGTGACACAGGGAAAGTCAGCACTATATTCTGAAGCGTATCCTGCAAGGAGTCCATCAGCAAAACCACCGTTTCACTAGCGTACAGCGAATCGTTGAATGTTGCAAAACCAGTGAATGTCAACGTGTCGCCGAAACGGAAGGCGTTTTCAAGTTGGACTTTAGGAAGAAATAATGGTTCCTCATGCGACCCAATGTAAGAGATGCCATTTCCCTGACCATATCCAGCATTGACTAACTTGATGCTGGTGCGTTTTGCACCACATTGCGCCGTGAGAAGATAACTTTGTGTCTGTGTCACACGAACTTGAAAACGATGAACACCTGCAGAAAGGGTACCGTTGTAGACAGAGATCCTCTTTCCTGACATATCAAAGACCTGCATCACTACATTACCGCTTGCCGCCAATTGCAATGCCACTTCAGTTTTCCCATTGAACGGATTAGGACCGGCATGTACAAGGGAAAAACCATCAACAGCCGCATAATCGTGGATGGAGGTTGGGATGGTGTCCAGTGTCATTTCCAGAACGGTGTCTGGCCATGCAACAATCAGGCTATCCCCCCAAATGGTGGAGTCGCTCGAGAGATTGTTCACCTCAACATAATCCATCTGGATGCGAATGCTGTCGGTACTTTGCCCTACAAATTTCAGCATGATGTGCTGGCTTTGTGCGATTGCTGCTGTTCCCAACAAGAGCAGCAGACTCATTAGTAAAATTTTCTTCATGATTTTGATAATTTGGTTATTAATAATGTTTTGAATAATTTATAATTAGACAATAAAAAAACCGTGAACTTCATGCTGAAGATCGCGGTTCGGGAAAACCTACAGTACAAACAAGAAAGCTCACGGTGAAACACCGCAAGCATTTCCACTTTCTTTCTGTACTGTGATGAAATTTCCCGATTTCGATCGTTCAAAAGATAAGCGAAAACGCTTTATCATTAAATGTTTACACTATTTTTATTTCATTCTTTTTTCTCCTTTTAATTAAACAATGGCTTCAATAAATCAGAGTGCAAAAATACAACAATTCTTTTTCATATTTAGATTTTTACAAAATTTTATTCCCCTACCCTGTTCTAAACAAAAAAATGTTGTACTTTTGCGCCCCGAAAATAGACGATAAGAAAAATTATTTAAAGAGAAGAAAATTATGTATTTAACACCTGAAGTAAAGAAAGAAATCTTCAAAGAACACGGTAAAAACGAAGCTGATTCCGGTTCAGCAGAAAGCCAAGTGGCATTGTTCACCTTCCGCATCAAACATCTGACGGAACACATGAAAGCCAATCACAAGGACTTGGGCACCAAGCGCGCACTGATGCAGCTGGTGGGCAAGAGAAGAAAAATGCTCGCCTACTTGAAAGAGCAGGATATCGAAAGATACAGAGCCATTGTGAAGAAACTTGGTTTGAGAAAATAAATCCGCTACGGCTTAAAAAGGCAATTTTTGAGAATTGCCTTTTTTTTCAGTTTATTTATAATTAAAACACCGACAGAGCTCCTCATGTAAGGGGTGCTTTGCGTGTAAATTTTAAAAAGATTACAATTATGTACAATTCAAATAAACCCCTCGGAGCTCGGCAAACCTTCCAGCTCCCCGATGGCCGTGAAGTGACCATCGAAACCGGCATCCTCGCCAAGCAGGCCGATGGATCCGCCGTCGTAAAAATGGGCGACACCATGCTGCTCGCCACCGTCTGCTGCAAGAAAGACGCAGTGGAAAACACCGACTTCATGCCTTTGCAGGTCGAATATCAAGAGAAATACGGCGCTGTGGGTCGCTTCCCCGGCGGTTTCTTCAAACGCGAAGGCCGTCCCAGCGAGTATGAAATCCTCATCGCCCGCCTCGTGGACCGCGCCCTCCGTCCGCTCTTCCCCGACAACTTCCACGCTGAGACGCAGGTGCTCGTCACCCTCATCTCCGGCGACCGCAACAACCTGCCCGACGCCCTCGCAGGCCTCGCAGCTTCTACCGCCCTCGCCGTCTCCAACATTCCGTGGGAAGGCCCCATCTCCGAAGTGCGCGTGGGCCGCGTGGATGGCAAGATGGTCATCAACCCCACCGTGGAAGACATGGAACGCTCTGACATTGACATGATCGTGGCTGCCACCATCGACAACATCATGATGGTGGAAGGTGAGATGAAGGAAATCTCCGAAGCCGACATGGTAGAGGCCCTCAACGCAGCCCACGCTGCCATCAAGGTGCAGTGCCAGGCTCAGCTCGACCTCGCCGCTCAGGTGGAAAAAGCCAACCCGAAACGCGAATACTGCCACGAAACCAACGACGAAGAGCTCCGCGAGCGCGTCAACCGCGAAACCTACGACAAGGTTTACGCCATCGCCAAATCGTTCATGGGCAAACATGAGCGCAACGACGCCTTCGACCAGATTCTCGAAGAATTCATGGAAACCATTCCCGAAGAGGAACGTGAAGAGAAGAAATTCATGGTGGCTCGTTACTACCACGATGTGCAGTACCACGCCATGCGCAATATGATTCTGGATGAGCGTATCCGTCTGGACGGTCGCCAGCTCGACCAGATCCGTCCGATCTGGATCGAAACCGGCTACCTACCGTCAGCTCACGGCTCCGCCATCTTCACCCGCGGTGAAACCCAGTCTTTGATGTCCTGCACCCTCGGCACCAAGCTTGACGAGCAGACCATCGACGGCGCCATCGTGGAAGGCAGCAGCCGTTTCATCCTGCACTACAACTTCCCGCCCTTCTCCGTCGGTGAGGTGAAGCCCATCCGCAGCACCGGCCGTCGCGAGATTGGTCACGGCAACCTGGCCCATCGCGCCCTCAAGCCGATGATTCCTTTTGATGATCCGAGCTTCCCCTATACCGTCCGCCTCGTGAGCGACATCCTCGAGTCGAACGGAAGTTCCTCCATGGCTACCGTCTGCGCCGGCACCCTCGCCCTGTACGACTGCGGTGTGAAGATGAAGAAACCGGTCGCAGGTATCGCTATGGGTTTGATTACCGATGAGAAAACCGGCAACTACGCCATCCTCTCCGACATCCTCGGCGATGAGGACCACCTCGGCGACATGGACTTCAAGGTGTGCGGTACCGCTGATGGTATCACCGCCTGCCAGATGGATATCAAGGTCAACGGCCTCTCTTCCGAGACGATGGCACAGGCTCTTGAGCAGGCCCGTCAAGGCCGTCTGTATATTCTGGACAAGATGCACCAGGCCATTCCGGAGCCGCGCGAAGACTACCGTCCGTTCGTTCCGCGTATCGTCCAGATGCAGATCCCGCGCGAGTTCATCGGCGCGGTCATCGGACCTGGCGGCAAAGTCATCCAGGAGATGCAGCGTGAAACCAACACCGTCATCAACATCGAGGAGGTGGGCGACTTCGGTATCATCGACATCGCCGCTGCCAACGTGGACGACATCAACGCCGCTATGGAGCGCATCAACCGCATCACCGAGGTTCCCGAAGAGGGCAAGGTGTACGAAGGTCCTGTGAAGAGCATCCTCGAGTTCGGTGCTTTCATCGAAATCCTTCCCGGCAAAGACGGTTTGATGCATGTTTCCGAATACGACTGGAAACGCATTGACAATCTGGAGAATTATATCAAGGTGGGTGACATCCTGCAGGTGAAGCTCATCGGCATTGAGGAGAAGACCGGCAAGCTGAAGCTGTCGCGTCGTGCCCTGCTGCCGAAGCCGGAAGGCTACAAGGAGCCCGAAGCTCGTCCGCGTGGCCCGCGCCGCGAAGGCAATGGTGGCGGTCCCCGTCGCGAAGGCGGTCGTCCGCCCCGTCGTGACCACGGCGACAGAAGATAATTCTCATAAATACATAATAAAAAGAGAGGGTGGCTAAAAAGTGATTTTATAGCCACTTTCTTTTTTTTGCCATTTCATTTATTGTATTATAAAAATATTTACTTTTGCAGCGTAATTAATTAAAATAATTATCACAATGAATGATATCAATTTTACCCATTGTAATATCCATATACATGGAGACTTGGTATTGGGATGTGATCATCTCAAAAGCCGTTGTCCAATACATGGCAAAGAATCCAAACCAATTATACCATCAGAATTAAGAGAACTGTATTCACAAATTACTCATCATGACTATGGTGATATTAAAGTGATTGATGATAACATACTACGTTTTGAATCTATTGAACATTACAAGCGTGTGATTGACTCCCTGCAAGAAGAGTGTGATGAATGGTGTAAGATTTTCTATGATAAATATGGCAGTATGGAGGAGGATGAACTTTCAGCATGGGAGGAAAAGGTCGGTTTTAATGAATTTACTCCAATAGAAGTTTTTGAAACAGTTTTAGGTGTTTCAGGTAAGATGCTCTATGATAAACAAAAGAGAGATGATTGGGAATGGATAAATTCTGGCACAAGTGATGAAAATCCCTTAAATGATATTTTTATTTTTGCAGCAGAGCAGGCAGTTCATTCCATTTATCATGAAGTATGCATTAAATCCACAATCTATCAGTTTAGAACAGATGCATTAGTTGTATTCTCTTTAGATAGACTTGAAGAATGGTATAAAATAAGACAACTGGTTACCATAGATTTAGATGAATCCATTCTCATAAAGGACACTGGTGAAGATGAAGGTGGACGCATATATTTTACTTGTAAAGATGACGGCGTTTTAAATAGCACTACCCATCCCTCTATTTTCTCAGGCAATGACTATGCGTATTGGAAAGTTGTCGGAAGGAGAGATTTAACGAACATGTGTACAATGCACTGTGTTCTTATCAATTATAAATATACGGGAGTAAATAATCAAGGGGGATTAAAGTTTAAAAAAGTAAAAAGAAATTGTAATATTATTACTACATATCAAAAATTCTTCCAAGAACAATATAGAGGCATCATCAGCAAGACTTTCCTAGGAAGGACCGAATCGGAGGAAACACAAAGTCTTCTCGCTAATGTTAACAAGAAAAAAGTTGAGAATAATGTAAAAGCACTCTTACAGCCCTACACAGGAAATTACGCTACTATTGGGATTTTTGATTTCTTCAAAAGAGGTGTATATGAGCACCCCACATTGGCCATCAGATTTAATACTAATCCTATTATTGAACAGCAAATTACAATGAAAAAAACAAGATAATGAAAAGAATTTTTATTTTTATTTTACTATTAGCACCCGTATTATTGCTGAAGTCACAGGAACAGAAATCGCTTTTCCCCAACGGTTGGCATATTGGTTTGAGGGGGGAAGCCAATTTGACCCAGAGAGTCAGTGTCATTCCAACGGAAAGTAATTCAAGTACCGTTCTGCATCTGCCTCCGAAATCATATCCCATGATTGGAGGAAAGGGAGGGGTGGAGATCTCCTACCATTTTGCCGACTATTTCGGAGTTGCCTTGGGAATTGATTTTGGAACAATAGGCCAAGTAGGGATGATGTTGCGTACGGAGGCCAATTACTATGGCCCCAAAGTGAGTGAACGTTTTTATGGATTTCAAATACCAATAAAAATGGAATTCCATTTTCCCATAAAAAACAATTTTTTCTTTATGGGTGCAGTGGGCATTAATCTCATGGATGTGGGCAAATCTGTGCTAAATTCTTTCGGCAGAGACGACCAAATGTTATCACGCGGCACAGTCTTTCATGGATTTGGATGTGAACTTGAACTATCCAAGGAGGTCATGAAGGTAGATGTGGACATGCAACTTCATTTGGGTTTCTATTATCGTTTGCCCTATAATGATTTGCTGAGATGCAGTCTCGTCGGCAATTTAGCGTTCAAAGATAAATTCCAAGGATATTACAATTATATTAATGACAACTATTATGAGGGTGCCTTGGGCTATCGTCATAATTATGTAGGTTTGGAAATGGCTTATATACATTGTTTCAAAACCAAGAAGCAACGTCAAAATGCCAAGGAACAAAAGTAAGAGCATCAAAATTTCAGTTTTGTAAAATATTTGATGCTCTCCCCCTCTTTTACTCTACTTTTTCCATTATACTGTCATCCACCATATTGGGCAGGGTGACCTTCAAATTGGGATTCATTGACATGGCGCGCTTGATGGCGAACAAAGCGCCGTCGTTGCGGGCCCATGCGCGGCGGGAAATGCCGTTGTTGACATCCCAGTACAGCATGCATTGGATACGGCGGTCGGCATCATCGCTGCCGTCCAGCACCATGCCGAAGCCACCATTGATGACTTCGCCCCAGCCAACGCCACCGCCGTTATGAATGCTCACCCATGTGGCACCGCGGAAACCGTCGCCGATGACGTTCTGCACGGCCATGTCCGCCGTGAATGACGAACCGTCGTAGATATTGGAGGTCTCACGGAACGGGCTGTCGGTGCCGGAAACATCGTGGTGGTCGCGACCCAACACCACGGGGGCGGAGAGCCGTCCCTCGCGGATGGCCTTGTTGAAGGCCAGCGCAATCTGCTCACGGCCCTGTTCGTCGGCATAGAGAATACGCGCTTGCGAGCCAACGACCAAATGGTTAGCCTGTGCACCCTCAATCCATGTGATGTTGTCTTTCATCTGCTGGCGGATTTCGGCAGGGGCTTCGGCACTCAGCTTGCGCAATACTTCCAGAGCCAGCTCATCGGTAACGGCCAAATCTTCCGGCTTACCCGAAGTGCACACCCAGCGGAACGGGCCGAAGCCGTAGTCAAAGCACATCGGTCCCATAATATCCTGAACGTATGAAGGATAACGGAAGCTGCCGTCTGCTTTCAGAACATCGGCACCCGCGCGGCTGCTTTCCAAAAGGAAGGCATTGCCATAATCGAAGAAGTACATTCCCTTGGCGGTCAGCTGGTTGATGGCTGCCACTTGGCGGCGCAAACTCTCTTGCACGGCGGCTTTGAACTTTTCGGGTTCTTCTGCCATCATCACCTTGGATTCTTCAAAGCTGTGGCCCACGGGATAGTAACCGCCTGCCCACGGGTTGTGGAGGGAGGTCTGGTCGGAGCCGAGGTCTACTTGGATGTTATGGGCGGCGCAGTATTCCCAGAGGTCCACGATGTTGCCCTGGTAGGCAAAGGAGCGGGCGATTTTGCGGGCGCGGGCATCATTTACAGCCACGAACAGCTCATCCAGATTTTCGTGCACTTCGTCCACCCAGCCCTGGGTGTAGCGTTTTTGGGTAGCGCTGGGGTTGATTTCGGCGGTGATGGAGACCACACCGGCGATGTCACCTGCCTTGGGCTGTGCGCCGGACATGCCACCCAAGCCGGCGGTGATGAACAGTTTGCCGGCAGCGCCGCCGCCGATCTTACGGGCAGCGTTCAGCACTGTGATGGTGGTGCCGTGCACAATGCCCTGCGGCCCGATATACATGTAAGAGCCGGCGGTCATCTGACCGTACTGACTGACTCCCAGTGCGTTGAATTTCTCCCAGTGGTCGGGTTTGGAGTAGTTGGGAATCACCATACCGTTGGTAACGACCACGCGGGGCGCGTCCTTGTGCGAGGGGAAGAGTCCCAGCGGGTGCCCCGAATACATCACGAGGGTCTGTTCATCGGTCATCTCGGAAAGATATTTCATCACGAGACGGTACTGGGCCCAGTTCTGGAAGACGGCGCCGTTGCCGCCGTAGGTGATCAGCTCGTGCGGGTGCTGCGCCACGGCGGGATCCAGGTTGTTCTGGATCATCAGCATGATGGCCGCGGCCTGTTGGCACTTGGCGGGATACTGCTCAATCGGGCGGGCGTACATCTCATAATCGGGACGATAACGGTACATGTAGATACGGCCGTATTTGTGCAGTTCCTCCATAAATTCCGGCGCGAGGGCGGCGTGGAGGGAGGGGTCAAAGTAGCGGAGCGCGTTGCGCAGAGCCAGCTTTTTCTCAGCGGGGGTAAGGATATCCTTGCGCTTGGGCGCATGGTTCACAGTCGTGTCATACGGTTTCAGTGCGGGCAGTTGGGAAGGGATGCCCTGCATGATGTCTTGTTGGAATTCTTGTAAAGTCATATATACAATATTTTAATTTTGTCACAAAAGGGGTGCAAATATACAATTTTTGTAAAGATGCGCAGCCTGCATCTCAAAAACAGCACTGTCATTTCACGAGACGGTTGTCCAGCAGGCGTATCGTTCCGTCCCCGTTCACGACGTGGACCTCCTCCTGGCGGAGCAACAGGTTATCCACACTGACGGGGCAATCCTTTCCACGGAGCCGGTTCCAGACGGACACCACGATATGATCGGAGGAGTTGACATCTAACATATTGAAACTCACCCGTGCCCAACCATTGAACACTTCGGAAACACCTCCATCAACGCAGGCGATTTCTTTCCCGTCGGGGGCGAGGCGCACCGCACGGAACTTGTAATACCCTGAACGGGCGTCCAGATAATCACTGAGGAGGAACGATATTTCCACGGTACCAGAGAGGTTCGGGCAGCCATCGTAAACCGTTTCCCAAGAGGTGACACAATGTTCGGCAGCACCATTTCCTACAAATTTCATTGCGGCGGGCTTTTCATCCAACGTACGGAGCACAAAGCGGGAGGCGGAATCACTGCAAAAAACGTTTGGAGAAACTTCAAAACGGGAGCAAGAATCAGCAAAGCAGGAGATTTCCTTCTGAAAATCAACCTCATACTGGTGAAAAGCCGCGATCTCCATTTTGTAAAACTCTATCCCATTCGCCGTGAAAAGCGGAGTGGCATAATGCAACAGTTTGCTCTCTTCATCGTGAATCCAAGCCCCAGCGGGAGCGGTCAGTAGTATCGGACGCCGGTCGGGAAGATCAGAAAGCACTGCAAACGGCAGGTATGGTGACCTTGCCAACGCCAGATTATTGTAAATCTGTGAGATGACAGAACGACTGGCATGAATGGAATGCATGGGAAGACCCGTCTTGGCAGAAACATAAAACGCCCTGCAGAAATCTTCATTGCTCATCGACAGGTTCAAATGTTCTGAACCGACGCTGAAGTACGACAGGGGCAGCACCGACTGGTAATCCGCCGTATTAATTTTATCAACCCACTGGTTTTCAGGTAATTTATTATCAATATCTGAAAAAATCAAACTGGGATTGACATTTACTTTCCGAAACTTGTACTGAACACCAAGGGCCACCACATCCGCCATCAAAGCTCCCACGACGAGCACAGAAACGGTGATTTTCAAAGGGAAGCGAAGGGAGCGTATCTGATTGGCAGCGGTGTAAACAGCCACGATATTCATCATAAAGAAAAAGAACCATCCGAAGCGCCCGAGTGCCCGGAACTGGCCCAAGGGTCCCAGATGGGCGAGGAAGCGCAGCGGAAACCACAGCAACGGAATCCCGTATGAGAACAACAGGACCAACACCGAAGTCCAGAACATCAGATTGAGAAACTCGTTGTCAGTAACACGCAGCAACTCCCGCCATTCGCGGCGACATATCTTCGCCACGGTCTTCACCAAGCCCACCACAAACACTGCCATCGCCAGCAATCCGATCCAAACCAGTCCTTCCCACCTGACAAGTTTGGGAAGTCCGAAGCGACCATTCGGGAAAAAAGTTCCCAGCAGACTTCCATTGAAATCATAAAACCCTATCGGAAGCAAAGCCCGCACACCATCAGTGCTCGCCGCTTTCAACATACAGACAAACAGCAGCACGGGCACCCCCATCTGAAGCAGGCAATGGCAGACCGACTTCCACACAGGCTCTTCCCCTCTTCTTCCTGAAAGAAAAAAGAATAACCACACCATTGCCCACATTGCCCCAATGAACACAATATAATAGGGATGGGCCAACATCGCGAAAAAAGAGAGGAGGGCAATCCATACACTGTAACTGACGCGGCGGGTGGTCCACCAGCGGAGAAACAGATAGACGGCACACGGCACGATGAAAAGATAAGCCAGTGTGAGATGGGCACTCACCCGCCCCATCTGCGGAGAGAAAAATGTGATGAGCGCTGCCGCCACCACCGCCAACCATTCCGCCACTTTCAGCTCATGGAAAATCAAATACAGGAAAAGAGGACATGCAAGGATGGCGATGATGAGTATCAGGTTCATCAACAGTAAAGTGTAGCGGGAATAGTCGCCCCACCCCGCCCGACGAATCCATTGCAGCGGCGCCGACACAAAAGTCTGGCACCCCGTATAGGAGACCTCCTCCCCGTAAGGGTAGTTCATGCTGCCACTGTGCAACACTGTACTATCGTACTTTGCGTTCCAGTAAGTGTTGAAGATGTCTTTCTGGACATCGTCACTTTTCCCGAACATATTGGTTTTCAAATGGAGGAACGGCGTGGTCCCAAAAAGGAGAAGGAGGACAACCACCGACAGCGTCAATGTCAGCAGTAGCCCAACAATCTTGCCGCGCTCTTTCATTCCACCACCTCCTTCACTATATAGATGGGGCGGCCTTTCACCTCATCAAAGATATAGCCGATGTACTGTCCGATAATTCCGATGACGAACATCTGGATACTGGCGAACGCGCTCAGGAAAACGACCAGTGTGGTGTAGCCGGAAACGGGGGTGTTGAGGAACCACATCACCAAGGAATAGACAATAAGCACCAAGCTGATGATGCCGAAAACGATGCCGGTAAGGATGCCGAGGCGTAGCGGGGCTTTGGAAAAAGAGGAAATGGCGGAAAAAGAGAGTTTCAGCAGTTTGAAGAAGGAGTACTTGCTGTGGCCGGCGGCACGTTCCTGTGCCTTGTATTCAAGGGTGGTCTTGGGGAAACCCACCAGCTGGACGATGCCCCGCAGGAATCGGGTGCGTTCCCGGAAGTCGGTTTTCAGAACCGCCGCCACACGCTTAGACACCAAGAAGAAATCGGAGGCATTTTCGGCCAGCTTCACATCGGAAATCAGATTGATGAAGCGGTAAAACAACCGCGAGTTGTTTTTTTGGAGTGAGTTGGCGTCAACACGGTCGGTACGCACCATGTTGACCACGTCAAAGCCATCGCGCCAGCGGGCCACCATGTCAGGGATTGCCGCCGGCGGGTGTTGCAAGTCGCTGTCAAGGCAGACCACGGCATCACCACGGCTGTAGTCAATGCCGGCCAGCATCGCCGCTTCATGTCCGAAGTTTTTCGAGAACGTGACCACCCTCACATGGGCGTCACTTTCCGCCATCGAACGCAAAAGGTCACTTGTCCCGTCGGTGCTCCCATCATCCACAAAAATCAATTCGTAGGATTCGTGCATCTGCTGTAACACATGCGTCATCTCCTCGCAGGCGCGGCAGATCCCCTCCGCCTCATTGTACACAGAAACAACAACCGACAAAACAGGGTTCTCTTCCATAAACTTTCGTTTTTATTGCTTGTTGAAAATAATTACAAGGCTGCAAAAATAAAAAAAACTACAGATATAAAATCAGTCCCACGATACCAGAAATCAGAAGAAGCAGAATGGGGCTTTTTTTGAAGTGATAGGCACCAACGAAAATTCCTGCAAAGATGAGGACGGAGGCGACCAGCTGGATGGGATTTTCCGACATGCTCCCGAACGTGTCCGGCGTAATCAAGAGGATGGCGGAAGCTGCAATCAAGCCGATCACAGTGGGACGAAGCACGGAGAGGATGCTTTTCACCAACGGATGCTCTTTGTGTTTTTGTAAAAATTTACAAGTCAGCAAGATGAAGAGCATGGGAAGAAGGAGAAGGGAGAAAGAAGCGATACCGGCACCCAGCACACCGAGCCACGGGTCATACCCCGCGTTCAACACTGCAGTATAACCGGAATAGGTGGCCACATTGATACCGAGCGGGCCGGGAGTCATCTGGCTGATGGCGATGATGTCAGCAAACTCGTTGGCGGACAGCCAGCCGTTTTTCACCACCACCTCATTCTGAATCAGGGAAATCATGGCATATCCCCCACCGAAATTAAAAATCCCGATTTTGCAAAAAGTGTAAAAAAGCTTCCAGAAAATCATTCTCTTCCCTCCTTTCTCTGGCGCCATTTGCCATAAACCCATCCGCCGACAATGGCGGCACACACCACCCAGACAGGTGACACTCCCAGCAGCCAGATCAGCAAGGCGGCCAGGACGGGTATCCAGAGGTTGCGCCAGGTCAGGCCTGCGCTTTTCGCCAGCGTGAACACCGGTGCAGCAATCAGGGCCACCACCGCCGGACGCACCCCCATGAAAATACTCTCAACGATATGATTCCCTGACATTTTTCTGAAAAAAACGGCAATCAGCAGTATCAAGGTGATAGGCATGAGAATATTTCCGAGCACAGCCACCACCGCGCCCAAAGTTCCCCGCAACCGATAGCCGACCTGCGTGGCCATGTTGGCGGCAAAAATGCCGGGCAATGCCTGGGAAAGTGCCATCACATCCAAAAAATCATCGCGTTCCAACCAATGATGTCGGTCCACAATTTCCCTTTCCATCAGTGGAATCATCGCATAGCCTCCCCCTATCGTGAAAGTTCCGATTTTAAAAAATGACCAGAAAAGTGACAACAACTCTCTCATGATTATTTTCGGGGGCAAAAGTAATCTAAATTTGCTTATCCCTTTCATGACAAAATCACATTCCTTTAAAGAATCTGTACACATCCAACCATGATAATTGTTTTGAATTTTGTACTTTTGCCACCGGATTCATTTTCCATTTTTCAATTTTAAAAAATTGATTTACAATAATATTCCAATCCATATCCCCTAACAAATGGAACCGCAGAAACTTGATTCCCCCCAACAGGCCGTTACCAAAAAAAGAAAAAGCATCCTCATCCTTCTGAGCGTTGTGACCATTCTTCTCGCAGCAGCGGGAGGTTTTTACTGGCATTACAAATCCCGCACCGATGCCCCCCCTGTTGCAAGTGAAAAGCCGATGGGCGCCGACTTGGATACCAGCAGGATTCCCGTTCTCACAGAAGAGGGCTGGGGTTTTGCGGATCAGGAAGGCAACCTGCTCATTGCCCCGCAGTTTTCCGATGCCGACTTTTTTCACAACGGTTTAGCCCGGGTGCAGACCCAGGACATGAAAACCGGCTATATCAACACCTCTGGAGAGATGGTCATTGAAGCGCGTTACACACAGGGCACACACTTTGCATTTGGCCGTGCCTTTGTAGTGGAGGAGGGGGGCTGTCCTGTCTGCATCAACACCCAAGGCGAGAAGGTGTTTGAGCTTCCCGAAGCAGAGGAAGCTTACCAATTTGCAGAGGGTTTAGCCCGATTTGCCATCTTGGACACGTTGAAAGAGAGCCCTCATGGGGCAAGCCGTGTCATGCACTACGGGTATGTGGACCTCCACGGGAAGCAGGCCATCTCCCCTGCCTTCTCCGATGCCGGGGATTTCAGGAATGGACGGGGCCGAGTGAAAAACAGCCAAGGACTGTACGGATTCATTGACCTCCATGGCAAAATGGTCATTCCCTGCGAATACACGGAAGCGTCCGATTTCAGTGAAAACTGCGCCACAGTGACCATCGGCGGGGACAACCCCCATACGGCCGTCATTGACCTTGAGGGGAACATCCTCCATGAAGGCACATTTGAAAAAGTCATGCCCTACCACGAAGGGATGGCAGCGGTACAACTGCCCAACAAGCAGTGGGGGTATGCTGACAAAAACGGACAAACCGTCATAAAACCCCAGAATCTTGTGAGTGCCGGAGAATTTCACAACGGCATTGCCGTGATAAAACGAAACCGGAGCTGGGAAACCATGACCTCCGCCGGAGAAATTTTTCCCTTGAAACAGGTGAACAAGGTCAGTGAGTTCTTCAACCATATTGCCATCGCCCACACCGACACCCTTTGCGGTTTCATCAATGCCGCCGGAGAATGGGTGGTCAACGGTAAGTTTCTCCAGGCCAAATCCCCCGCTGGGCAGGAGTGCAGCCGGGTGGAAAACGAATTTTACGACGCTTCCGAATTTCTGGCTGAATTTTCCGAACATCTCACCGCCACCTCTTTGGAAGGGATGGAATATCCCCTGTTATTCAGCTCTTTGAGCAATTGCACATTCATCAATGAGATGAAAATCCATGGACGATTGGCGTATGCCTCGCTGAATACACCCTTTGCGGAAAATATCACACTGAAATACTTCACCTGCAACTTTCCCTCCTCCATCCAGAATTATTCAGACGGACAATACACCACCAACCACGGGCTGCCGGCGGAAAGTGTGGAATGGAGCTTTGCCCTCACCCACCTCGCCCAAATCCGCATCACAAGCATCGCCATGGCCCTCATCCGACAGATAGAAAAAAACTTCAACATTGAAATGAGCCGTGACATGAACTACAACGGCACCTGCTACACCGGCTACCGCGGGGATTGGGAAATCACCATCAAAACCACCTACGAGGGCATCCTGGTCACCGTCTTCTTTGGCGAACAACCATTGGCCATTGAAGAACCCATGGAATATTTTGACGTTGCTTAAACACATCCGAAATGAAAGACTTTGCCGCTATCGATTTTGAAACCGCCAACAAGGAGTTCTCCAGTATCTGTGCTGTGGGCCTGGTCATTGTGCGGGGCGGAAAAATTGTGGATCACTTTTACAGCCTGGTCAAACCCTACCCCAATTACTATCCATGGTTTTACACACGCGTCCACGGAATCAAAAAGAAAGATACGGAAAACGCTCCCCTGTTCCCGGAAGTCTGGAAACAGGTCATCCCCAAAATTGTAGGACTTCCTCTTGTGGCCCACAACAAATCTTTTGATGAAACCTGCCTGAAAACAGCCTACAAACACTACCACATGAAATACCCCAACTACCCTTTCTACTGCACGCTGCAAAAATCAATGAAGGATCTTCCCTCTCCGGATATGATTGAAAACCATCGGCTTCCGACGGTGGCATCCTACTGCGGCTACGAACTGAAAGACCACCATAACGCCCTGGCCGATGCCGAGGCGTGTGCCTATATTGCCATGAAACTTTTATGAACCATCATTCCAAATCAAATGAAAAGAATCACTTTAATTGTCAGTCTGTTATTATCGTCCATCGGTTTTTTGTCCGCCCAAAATGAAAACGGCGGTGTGCGCATCAGCTTCGGCAGTGATATGGAAAATGTGGAGCCTCGCACCCTCTCCGGCGACGATCCCTCTGTTCCAGCCAAACCCAAACGGCAGTTCTTCACCAACAGCATCACGCTGAATAAAATCCTGTCGGATTGCGACGACTATGAAACATTGAAGAAAACGTTAGACCAACTTCAAGAATCTTCCATCGTTACAGTCACTATGAACGCCAATGGCACAGACTGTTTCACCATTGTTTATAACTCTTCCGAAAAAAAGGTGGTGGCGGTTTTGGACAAAGGCAAAGGAAAAAGAATGAATCTTCTTAACAATCAATTTGAAACAGAGGATGCCTATCAGGGAGAATCTTATGAGAAAATCTATTTTTCCATAGAGGAATAAAGTTTTCAACAATTATAGGTTTTCCCCTATCCGTGGCAGTAGTTTTGCGCCGTTAACATTAACAGAAAACTACAGCCATGCTCATTCGAACTCACAGTTGTGCATTAATGGGAGTTGCTGCGATTCCCATCACCGTTGAGGTTAACGTTGATATCGGTGTGGGGTTCTTCTTGGTCGGGCTGCCCGACAGTGCCATCAAGGAGAGCCAGCACCGTATTGACACCGCACTTAAAATCTGCAACTATCGCATTCCCGGAAAGAAGATCATCATCAACATGGCGCCGGCGGACATCCGCAAAGAGGGCAGCGCCTTTGACCTGACCTTGGCCATAGGCATTCTCATCGCCTCGGAGCAGATTCAGGGAGGCGGCATTGTGGAAGACTACTTCATCACCGGAGAGTTGTCGTTGGACGGGACACTGCAGCCCATCAAAGGGGCGTTGCCCATGGCCATTGAAGCCAAAAGGAGAGGGAAAAAGGGCATCATCCTGCCCATTCAAAATGCCCGGGAAGCCGCTATTGTGGAAGGAATTGAAGTGTTGGGAGTGACCAACATCCAGCAAGTGATTGATTTTTTCAACAGAGGGGTGCCCATCCCGCCCACCGTCATCCATATCCGGGAGGAATTTCAGAAAAGTCTGAACAATTATGAATTTGACTTCGCCGATGTGAAGGGACAGGAAAACATCAAGCGGGCGTTGGAAATTGCGGCGGCGGGAGGCCACAATGTCATTCTTATCGGTCCACCGGGATCTGGCAAGACCATGTTGGCCAAGCGTTTACCTTCCATCCTTCCCCCACTGACCTTAGAAGAGGCGTTGGAGACCACCAAAATACACTCTGTGGCCGGCAAGATGAGCCGCTACTCCTCCATCATCTGTGTCCGTCCGTTCCGAGCGCCGCATCACACCATATCCGATGTTGCTCTGGTAGGCGGGGGGCAGCATCCGCAACCGGGAGAGATCTCCTTGGCGCACAACGGAGTACTGTTTTTGGATGAGCTCACCGAGATGAACCGCGCCACGTTGGAGGTACTGCGGCAACCGTTGGAAGACCGCAGGATCACCATCTCACGTTCCAAATACACGGTGGACTTCCCTGCCTCCTTCATGCTGATTGCCGCCATGAACCCCTGTCCGTGCGGCAACTACAACAATCCCAAAATCCCATGCACCTGCGCACCCGGCGTGGTGCAAAAATACCTCAGCCGCATTTCCGGACCACTGCTGGACCGCATCGACCTCCACGTGGAGGTAAAGCCCCTCAGCAACGACGAGCTGCTAAACAAAGCCAAGGGCGAATCCAGTGCAACTGTGCGGGAACGAGTGGTGCGCGCCCGCGCCATCCAAGCGGAAAGATACAAGGAACATGCAGAAATTCACTGCAATGCACAAGTCAACACCAAACTGTTCCAGCAATATTGTGCCATTGACAGCGAGGGAAAGGAACTGATGAAAATCGCCATGGACCGGCTCGGCCTCTCTGCCCGCGCTTACGACCGTATCCTCAAGGTGGCACGTACCATCGCAGACCTCGACAACAGTTCCGCCATCTCCACCGAGCACCTGTCGGAAGCCATCAACTTCCGCAGTTTGGACAGAGACAGCTGGGGGCGATGAACCATTCAAAAAAATCGTAACTTTGCAGCCCATTTGAAACAGATGATCAGCAAAGCCAAAATTTCTGAAATCAAAAAGCTCGCACAAAAAAAATTCCGTGAGGAAAGCGGGCTTTTCATCGTAGAAGGAACCAAATCTGTAACCGATTTGCTTCTTTCGCAATTAGTTGTAGAAGAAGTTTTTGCCACTTCCCACTGGCTTGCAGCGCACCCGCTGCCCCAAAGCATCCGTTGTGCAGAGGTCTCCCCTGGTGAACTGGAACGCATGTCCTGTCTCACCACTCCCCAGGAGGTGCTGGCCACGGTCCGCATCCCCCACTTTGACCCCAATACCATAGACGACCGTGACGCCGTCATCGCTTTGGACGGGATCCGGGACCCCGGAAACTTGGGAACCATCATTCGAACCGCCGACTGGTTCGGGTTCAAGCAGGTGGTCTGCTCGCCTGACTGTGTGGAGTTCACCAATCCCAAGACCATCCAAGCCACGATGGGCTCCTTCTGCCGGATGCGGGTTTTCTCCACAGATCTCCCTGATTTTCTGAAAGAAAAAAATTGCTCCATTCTCGGCACATTCATGAATGGCGAGCCCATTGAAACAGTGAAGTTCAACCGGAACGACATTCTTGTCATTGGAAATGAATCCAACGGGATTTCCAGAGCCGTGGAGGCACTGGTCTCCCGACGCATCCATATCCCGTCATTTGCAACAAGCCCCACCCACGCGGAATCCCTGAACGCCTCCATCGCCGCCTCCGTGGTCATGTACCAATACCGACTGCGAATCCAATAATATTTTCCAAAGAAAAACGTTATTTTCCCGCCTAATACATTATTAACCTTATGATTGAAATAAAAAATGTTTCCAAATACTTCGGAGAAAGACAGGTGCTGAAAAACATCAGCACTCAATTTGAGCAGGGGAAAGTCAACCTCATCATCGGGCGTTCCGGTTCCGGAAAAACGGTCATGATGAAATGCCTGATCGGCTTGCTGACCCCGGAAGAGGGCGAGATTCTGTATAACGAACGGAATTTCAACCTGTTCACCAACAAGGAGAAACAAGCGATCCGAACAGAGATGGGCATGGTGTTCCAGGGGTCGGCACTATTTGACTCCATGACCATCCAGGACAATGTGATGTTCCCGCTCACCATGCTCACCCAACAGAGTTACGAAGAGAAGCTGGAACGGGTGAACTTCTGTCTGAAACGTGTGGACCTCGTCAACTCCAACAATCTTTATCCCGCCGAATTGAGTGGCGGAATGAAAAAACGTGCTGCCATTGCCCGCGCCATCGCCTGCAATCCCCGCTACCTGTTCTGCGACGAGCCCAATTCCGGACTGGACCCCAAGACCTCCCTGCTGATTGATGAACTGATTTATGAAATCACCCATGAATTTGACATCACCACTGTGGTCAACACCCACGACCTCAATACCGTGATCACCATCGGGGAGACCATCTCCTTCATTTACCAAGGGGACCTGGCCTGGCGCGGATGCAAAGACAATGTGTTGATTTCCGATAACGAGCGGCTCAATGACTTCATCTTTGCGCAGCCACTCACCCAAAAAATCCGAAATAAATCCTAATGATTTTACCATGAATTTGTTAGACCTTTTTCTCATCATCCCGTTGATTTGGGCGGGCATCCGTGGATTCTCCAACGGACTGGTCAAGGAAGTGTTCTCCCTCTTGGCACTGACCTTAGGTATCTTTCTCTCCTACAAGCTGTCGTATCTGGCAGCCCGGCACATCCATGCAGAAGGAGCCGAACTGATCGCCTTCGCCATTTGCTTCATTGCCGTGGTCATCCTCACTATTATGGTCGGACGGGGCGTAGGCAAAGTGGTGAAAATCGCCGTTCCCGATTTCGTCAACAAGATTTGTGGAGTCGTTTTCGGAGTCGTGAAAGTCCTGTTTATCTGCAGTATCGCGCTTTATTTTCTTAAATCAATTGATACAAAAGAGGTTATACTCAAATCCAAAACCACACAAAAATCACTTCTATATCCCTACGTGGAAAAATCCACGCTGTTTCTCTCCTCCCATAAGGACGATGCCGTGAGTACAGGGAAAAAAATCAACGACACCACAGACAAATTCAAAGAGGATCTGGAAAAGAAAGATTCACGGAAATAAGCCGACCGACAGCACAGCTTCCATAGGACTCCATCACGCATGGATAACAGCGCCATCATCCATCAGATTTTGAAAAAATACTGGGGGTACGACACCTTCCGACCCTTGCAGGAGGACATTATCCTTTCGGTGCTGGACAACCGCGACACGATGGCCCTGTTGCCCACAGGAGGAGGGAAATCCATCTGCTTTCAAGTGCCCGCCATGGCCAAGCCGGGACTCTGCATTGTCATCTCCCCCCTGATCGCCCTGATGAAAGACCAGGTGCAAAACCTGAAGAAAAAAGGCATCAAAGCCGCCGCCATCTACTCCGGAATGAACCAGCAGCAAATCCGCACAACCCTTGACAACTGCTTGTTTGACAAAGACCTGAAATTCCTATACCTATCTCCCGAACGGCTGAAAACCGAACTTTTCCGCGTCAATCTACAGCGCATGAACCTCTCCATGATTGCCGTGGACGAAGCCCACTGCATTTCGCAATGGGGTTACGATTTCCGCCCTCCCTACCTGGAAATTGCTGAAATCCGCCCCCTCTTTCCTCAAGTGCCCGTGCTTGCCCTCACCGCCACCGCCACACCGGAAGTGGTGAAGGATATTCAGGAAAAACTGCTTTTCAAAAAAGAGAATGTCTTCCAAAAAAGCTTCAAACGGGACAACCTCACTTACTATGTTGTAAAAGAGCAAGATAAAAACGGCCGGATGCTGCGTATCATCCAACGCTACCCTGGAACGGGAATTGTTTACGTGCGCAACCGCCGAAAAACACAAGAAACTGCCGAATTCCTGAAACGGCACGGCATCAGCGCGGATTTCTACCATGCCGGACTGGACAGTACCGAACGAGACCGCAAACAACAGGAGTGGATGGAAGGAACAACCCGTATCATCGTATCCACCAATGCTTTCGGTATGGGCATCGACAAACCTGATGTCCGTTTTGTCATCCACATCGACATTCCAGACACATTAGAGGGCTATTTCCAGGAAGCCGGACGGGGCGGGCGTGACCTCCAACCCTCCATTGCCGTCATGCTGTACGATGACAGCGACCTAAAGGAACTCCAACGCAATTTTAAACTCTCCTTCCCGCCCATCCAATTTATACAACAGGTTTACAATGACTTATGTAATAAATTCAGAGTCCCCATCCATGAGGGACAAGACCAGTCCTTCCCGTTGGACGTGGGGGAATTTGCCACGGAACACCATTACAACCCCGTAGAGGTGTTCAACGCCATCCAGCTTATGGAAAAAACCGGCGCCGTACAGTTTGACACCGACCGACACGAACCGGCACGACTGACCTTTCTCATGACCAAAGAGGACTTTGACCTGCAAAAAAAAAGCGCCACCTTCCAAAAAGAGGAAGAATTTGTAAAATTGCTATTGCGTTCCTACAGCGGACTCTTCAGCCGGTATGTGGTCATCAACGAAAAAGAACTGGCACGAAGAGCCGAACTCACACCGGCACAAGTAGTTGCCAAGTTGATGTACTTGAAAAAATACCAATTTATTGATTACCAACCCAGTAATCAGCAACCCAGACTCTATTTCGTCACCAACCGCGTGGATGAAAAACATCTTTTTTATGATCCTGACATCTACTATCGCAGAAAACAAGTGGCCGAAAAAAGAGTGGAGGCGGTGGAGCATTACGTATTGCATCATTCCGTATGCCGCAGCCAGCTGCTTTTATCTTATTTTGGTGAAAAACAGAGTGATGCATGTGGAAAATGCGATATCTGCCTAAAAAAAGCGCACGATAATCTAAAAAAATTGGAATTTGAAAAAATATCTGCCGCCGTCAGAAACATCTATCCTCATTGTCAAGACATTAAAATGATTGTTTCTCAGCTTTGCACGCAATTTGAAGAGGATAAAATTGTGGAAGTGGTACGCTGGCTGATTGACCAAAAGAAGATATAGCCACACCGAATGCGGATTTTCTCATAGTTGTAATGTTTCTGGTGAATAAATAAATTTTGATGGTGCATACTTGCTGAAAGAAGTCGTATTTTATGCCAGTAGATAAAGGCTGTTTTCTTTAGAAGAAAGATAATAATTTTGAAATAAAAGCTCTTTTTTAGTATTTTTGCAGTTGTAAATCTAATATTTGCATGGTGGCTACTCTTACGGATGACAGTTCAACTTCAGGCCGTGTCGCAGTTTCGGAATATCATGTGTCGGAACATTTCTCTGAATATAGCGGCCTTCCCTCCAAAGGTTATTGTCGTCTATGCAAAGTACAGCGTCATGGACAGTGGTTTGTGCTCAAAGCGCTGAAGTCTGAGTATGCCGACAATTCTTCATACAAGGGGCTTTTAGATAAAGAGTTTCAGCTGATGATACAATTGCAGCATCCGAACATTGTACGGGTGTGGGGGATGGAAGAGGATGCAGTAGTGGGTCAGGCTATTATAATGGAATGGATTGATGGTTGCACTTTAGAGGATTTTTTGAAAGACCATCCCTCCTTGAAAATCCGTCGCGCTGTGGCTAACCAGATTTTGGAAGCCATCAGTTATTTTCACAAAAAACAGATTATCCACCGTGACTTGAAGCCAGCCAATATCTTGGTGACAAGAAATGGGAATCATGTCAAAATCATTGATTTCGGTCTGTCTGACAGCGACAATTTCGCAGTGCTGAAGGAGCTGGCATACACCAAAGCCTATGCTGCACCCGAGCAGCTGGCTGGCGAAGAATTGGATTGCCGTACCGACTTGTATGCTTTTGGGTTGATATTGAAGCAATTGTTTCCCAGTCGGTACCGTCGGGTGGTTCGAAAATGCTTGCAGCCACAGCGCAAACAGCGTTATAATTCGGCTGATGAGGTGTTGGATGCTTTAGTCTCCGCCGATCGCAGAAAAAGGATCGTTCCGTGGGTGGCAGTGGGGTTGTGCATACTACTAATGCTGGCGGCTTTGATAGTACCGTTTTTACAAAAGCCAAGGAGTGTAGTGGTGAAAAACATCAAAGACACCTTGCTAATCCAACAGCAATATGATAGTTTGGACAAAATGGAAGACAAGGTAACACTACAGCAACGCCACACGAGCAATGCTGACCTGCCAGCGGATGAGCCACAGTTCGTGGAACAGAAAAACATTGCAGCAAGTACCGCCTACAAGCAAGCCGAGAAAGCAGCTAATGAAATTTATGAATGGGCGAATGCACAATTCAAGCATGATATGGACACCCTATATCGCCCCGTGGATAGATATATGAAAACTCAAAATGCGAATGCCACGACTTATCACACCCTCCTTATGATTGCGGATAACAAGGCGAGAATTAGAGTTTACCAGATTAGGAACCAAATGCGCGGCAAATGGACGGATGAGAACAGAAACTTTTGCCAATTTAATGAGAGTCAGTTTTTCTATCGTTCTATCAAACAGGTGGATGAAACCACACAGTCGTATAGGGTTAGAGGGAATGAATTCCCCAGGTTGCTATCTCTTGAAACACAGGTAGCTGAGAATGAGTACATTAAGCTAAAGAAAGAATATGATGCTTATTCTGCCGAATATTCCAAATTGCACAAGGAGTTGTATGACATACAACATAGTCGTTGAGGAACCGCATAAAAAGAGAATTTCCCCTTCCTTTCGGAGGGGGAAACTCGCCAAGTGTTGGATTACAATAGATTCAAAAACTGATAGGTTTTACCAGCTGTAAGAGTTCATAGCGTCCTCCATTTGCTTTTGGGCTTTCTTGTAAGCCTTGTCGTAGTCGTCTTGGGCCTTTTTGTAGGCTTTGTCGTACTCGTCCGATGCCTTCTTGTAAGCCTTGTCCCATTCATCCTCCAAGTCACTCAGGTCATCATCGTCATCATCACCATCATCGTTGTCAGCGGTGTCTTCTTCAGTCAAAATCAGGTAAACATGACAACTCGTATTGGAGAGAACCTTTTCTTTCTCTTTTTCATCAGCAGGAAGATAAGTGAAAGTGAGGCTTATAGTTTCTCCCACTTTGGCATCTTTCAGCTTCTGAAATGTGCCGGTTTTGTCGGTCTGGAATTTCACATTGTCGTGAATCGACAAATAATTGTCAGGATCTTTCTTGTAGACTTCCATGTAAAAATCCTCCATTTCCCTGTTAATCTCTTTGGTTTTCTTAAAATCTATGGTTATCTGCAATTTTTCGTCTTTTTCTGTCAGTTCGTATGCCCCTTGCACTGACTCAAAAAACTGATCTTCGTCTTCAATTACCCAGCCGCCTTTCACGGTTACTATATTCTCATTTAGAACTATTTTGCCGGATTTGCTCTTGGCATCATCTTTCTTTGCATCTTTCGACCCGCAAGAAACGAGTACAGCGGCCAGAACAAGCATTACCGCACCGGCCATGATGGTTAAAATGTTTCTTTTCATATCTTTTTTGCTTTTCGTTCGTTAGTCAATGTCCCATTCATCCATTTTGTTTTCTTTCAAAGCTTTTTCTGCACATTTTGTATATACTTTCAAAGCCTTTTCCTGCTGTTCTACAGTGATCTTGTCTTCTTTTCCGTCGTACTCCTTGTCAAGCTCGTTGGCAATTTTTGAGGCTTTCTTGAAATCGCCTGCTTCACAAGCCTTTTCCATTTTGTTGAGCTTGGAGTCCAGCGAATTGCAGGAGGTCATGGCCCAAGCCGTTACAGCAATTAAAGCTAAAATTTTAAAGTTTTTCATAATTGATTTTTTAAATGTTTAATAAATAGTGTTAATTATTTTGCTTTTTCATTTTCTTTTTCAAAATGATGGAATAGACCACCAGTGCCAAAGTGAGTACAGAGTAGAGCCAGTAGCCAATTCCGGCGCATCCTTGTGCCACGTATGCCAAACCCCATGCTACAGGAATCAGCATCAGACAGGCGGTAAGTACCCGTACCTTACCGAACAGATGGGTCACCACTGCCAACAAAGGGAAAATCAGCCATATGAATCCCAGCGCGGCGAAAGCACCACCCACCGAAAAGAGGTCGAATAAAGAGCACCCCTGCCCCATGGCCTCCACCAGGGGAAGAAAGGTCAACAAAATAAGGGACAACAATGCGATGCCCGCTCCAATTAAATTTTCTTTTTTCATAATGTTTAATTTTTTAGTGAATAAATAAATTATATAATATGGTCTGAATTATCGGTGGCAAAAATAAAACATTTATTTTCAAATGTTTAGGTTCTTTTTAGGTTCTTTTTTGTTTAGAAAATGAATCCCGTCATCCGTATCGCAATAATTGTTGGACAAAGTTAAATCATAATAAGCTAACCACAACCATCAGGCGTCATTATTTATTCACAATAGGGGGGGTAAATAATTGTATATCAATATATTATATATATTACTAACATTTACAAACAAGTTAAGGAGCTGACAAGGAGGCTAAAAAATGGGAGTTTTCTTCATAGAACCATAAAAGAACCTTTTTATCTCCCCTCCTTTTTCGAAAATTGCCGTATTTTTGCCGCATCAAATCAGTTTCCAACATGCCCGAAATCAGCCAAAACATCGCCTTGCTGCGCCACTGCGTAGAAGAATCCGCCAACCACAGAATCAAAACCTCCACCGATTTCACCTTTCTTTCAGGAGTGATTCAGGAACGGCTCGGGGAGACCCTGGGCACCTCCACACTGAAACGGATCTGGGGCTATGTGGACGGCTATGCCTCCACACGGGAAGGCACGCTCAACATCCTCGCCCGCTTCATCGGCTTCCCCGATTGGGAGACTTTCGTTTCAGACTACTGCGAGCAAGAGGGGGTACACTCCTCCCACCGAGTGATTCATCAAACCTTGTGGAGCAAAGATTTGAAAGAAGGGAACATCGTGGAGGTCAAATGGAATCCCAACCGGACATGCCGTTTCCGCTATCTTGGCAGGAGCCATTTTGAAGTGACGGAATCACACAATGCCAAACTGAAAGCGGGCGACACCTTCCACTGTGAACGGTTCACCTTGATGGAACCGCTGTACGTGGACCACCTCATCCAAAGGGGGGGCGGCACTGCCGAACTGTTTGTAATGGGCAACAAAGGCGGCATCACGCTGCTTACGGTCCAGGAATAGTCCCTCTTGATTTTATATCGGGAAGAAAACAGCATCTTTGAGGAGTAAACGCTCTACCACGACAGCCACAAGCGACTGGAGGAGATGCAGCACGACGCCGCTTTGCAATATTTGGAATTGCAGCTGTACAGCCGGCAGCAGTAAAGGACAGGTTTCACCATCCGTTACGGATAAACGAAGTGATAACGCACATTAAATGAACATGACAACATGGACAGTTGACCTTATTTTGTGTCCTTTGTGTGTCGCTGGTTCCCAGGGTGGCATCTCATATATGCACTTTTTAATAACATATTCGTCAATGCATTCAGATATGCCTCTAACTATGCGCACATCAACAATTTGTCCAGTAGTGTCGACATCAAAAAAGAAGTCAACAGGACCTGTCGCATCTGTGCCGTTTTGGGACAAGGTATTAAGGATGTTGTGCATCAATTCCTTTTCAAATGGATAGTTGGGATACGCTTCCTCATCGACATGAATAATTTGAACTTGCCCATATAAAAACAAGGAAAATGATAGAAGCAAACAAGTGAATAGTCTTTTCATAGCCTTTATTGGTGGACTTAACTTTTTTACTTTCTAACCACACCTCCCTACCCTGCAAGCATCTTAAAATACAGCGGGCAAAGTTACACATTATTATTTGATTTCCAAGGGTTTGACGTAAATTTTATTAAAAAGGGGAATGTGCAAAATATTGATTTACATATTATTACAATTTATAATTACGTTTTTTCGTTAGTCACAATAAACCGCAAACATATCACGTTGTTAAATTTTGTATAATAACTAAAATTATCTCCATGAACTCAGAACAAAAACTTGAGACTTTGCGCCAAACGATTATACACGAAGCAACAACCTCACAACCCATTGAGAACCTGATATTTGAAATACGGGGTCAGCAGGTGATGCTGGATAGGGACTTGGCAATGCTGTACGGGGTGGAAACAAAGCGCCTTAATGAACAAGTTCGTCGAAACTCAGAGCGATTTCCAGAAGATTTTATGTTTCAACTTACTATAGATGAAGCAGTTCTTTCAAGGTCGCAAATTGCGACCTTGAAAGAACAAAGAGGAAAAAACATCAAATACCTACCATACGCTTTCACCGAGAATGGAGTTGCAATGTTAAGTGGTGTTCTGAAATCTCCTACAGCCGTTGCAGTAAACATACAAATCATGAGAGCATTTACGACCGCACGGCGTTTTATAGCCGCAAATTCACAAATCTTTCAGAGACTTAATAGCATTGAACGCCATCAACTTGAGACGGACCATCGTATTGAAGAGGTCTTTCAAAAACTGGAGGCTGGGCAACAGCCACAACAAGGCATCTTCTTCGACGGACAGATTTTCGATGCCTATCACTTTGTTAGTAACTTGGTGCGAGAAGCAAAATCCAGTATTGTTCTTTTTGACAACTATATTGATGATACTGTCTTGACATTGTTGGACAAACGAGACCCCAATGTATCAGCAACAATTTACACCAGAAGCATCACACCGAAATTAGCACTTGACTTGCAACGCCATAATATGCAGTACGCTCCAGTCAACATTTTGGAAGTGAACAAAATACACGACAGATTCCTTTGCATTGACGATGTCGTTTATCACATTGGAGCATCGCTGAAAGACCTCGGCAAGAAATGGTTTGCCTTCTCCAAAATGCAGATCCCCACTGAGTTATTGGTGCGGAATGTGTGATGAAACCATTTCGAAAGCGCCCTATCGCTCCATCAACTCCTTATGATGCTGAAGGATGTACTTCGCGGTGCCTTTCTTGTCGGAGAATTCAAACATCGACATCGAATACCAGCCCTCGTAGTCGGGCGCCCAGTAGCGGATGCCCTCCAAACCGTTGTCCTTGCCCCACGCCATCACATCCGCATAGATGTCGGCCTGTCCCTGCTGAGTGTGCTTGTAACCGCGCACCTTTTTGTTCCATCCCGCGAAAGGTCCCTCCATCTTGCCCGACGGATAGGAGAACTCGCCGATGAAAACGGCAAGTCCGCACTTTTTGTTGATTTTGGTCACCGTTTTCTTCAACAGTTTCTTCTTGTTCGCCGACATGGCCGGGGCACTGGGATAGTAGCTGATGCCCGCCACATCCATCTCATAGCCATTGTCTTTCATATAGTTGAAGAACTTCACACTGCATTTGGGCGGGAAGACCACGGTGGCAATGTGGGTGGAAAATCTTACGTTGGAATCGGAGATGCCCAATTTCGCATAAGCGCTTAAAATGCCGTTTTTCACAGCTGCGTACGCCTTCGCATCATATTGCCACACATGCTTTTTCAGCCACCATGTCGAAAAGACCGGCGCCAGATACCGCTTGAGGGTTCCAGCCTTTGCCAGCTTGGGATCCACGGCGGTTTCCGCACCGATGCCGATACCGGCGAAGCAGAAGTTGGCCTCGTTGCCGAGGTTCCAGTTGTTGACCGTGCAGCCGGTGCTGAGAATCGCTTCAGCCACAAAAGCGCCATAGGCCTCCAACACCACACAGATCTCGTCGAGGGTAAGCTCCTCCCAACGTTTTCCATTCTGCAGCGCATAAATCTCCGGATACTCCTCGAAACGCGGACCCTGCGACACCATCATATCCATATAGGTGTAGGCGCACATGATTTCCGGATTGATCGGGATGCCCAACTCGGCGGCAATGCGGCACAACTCAATTCCCTGGTCGAAGGTGTGAACGTTGGCGTTCTCATCCTCCACTCCGTCAACGGTATTTTCAGCCGTGACATGACGCTTGGTGGCGATGCGCACATACATCTCCGTGGAGCCGAGTTCACGGTAAATGTTCTGCAGCTCCTGCGGGGTGGTGGCCGTACTGTGACCGACCGTAAAGGTATAGCCCTGCTGGAACTGGTTCAGCGAGAAGGGACTGAGGGACAGGGCGACACGGAAATCACTGTTTTGGGTCGTGCGGCCTTTCTTCTCCTCTTTGTCACCATCCTCTGCGGTCAACGTGTCGGCAGGCTGCAGGTCGGCAAAATCAACATTTCCCCCGAATCCCATCTGGTCGTTGGAATCGTACGTTTGCAGAGACGGTGCATGCACCGTCTCTGCAGGCACCATCCCTGCTGATACGGATGAACTGCCCAAATATACAATTGCATCCCCATTGCCGCCGCCATGATTCACCATTTTTACGGATGCCATCTGGCCGTTCTGGCGGGCGGTCAGAATGTAGGTGCCCGCAACCGACAGCGTGACACGGAATTCATGCCTCCCCGTAGGGATGTCATAATATGGCATCCCTACAATGGAACGCCCATTCATATCCCTGATTTCCAAGGTCACCGCACCCTCCTCCACCGTGGTCAGCCACACGTTGGTGGTACCGCTGAACGGATTGGGGGCATTCTGAAGGGAAAGGTTATGTGTAACAGTTTGTGCCATAGCGAAAAAGCACATCATCAATAGAAGGGAAAATGCAAAAATTCTTTTCATATTCATTTATTAAAAATGCTGCTGCAAAAATACAGCATTTCATCCACCCACAAAAGTCCTGATATACCTATTTGTTGTTCTGTTTTCTACATATTTTTTTTCTATAATCTGAAAAATCAATAGCGTCCCAAATGTTTTTTGAAAGATAAGACGCGCTCATCTCTTTGTGTCTTTCCGTCTTTGACAGGACACACCAAAAGACCCTCAAAGGTGCCATTAAGATGGCAGCATTGATTGATAACCAGATTTTTACAATATATTATAATAGATGTAGTTGTCTGATCTGATGTCAGAGAACGGTGATGATTCCTTTGAAAAGGTATTTTTTCCCATTATAGTTCGTGCAATGGATCATGTAGGTGTAGGTAGTGTTCCCCATAATTTTTCCATTACAGCTACCATCCCAGCGGAAGTTTTTGTCCTCGCTTCTATATACCAATTGCCCCCAACGATTGTAGATGAGAATCTCAAAGTCGTTGATTTGCCTTTGTGAGTATTGGGGAACAAAGAAATAATCATTGAGACCATCATCAAAGGTTGAAGTGATGGCATTAGGCAGATATATGAAGAAGTCACATTCAGGAATGGAAATACTGTTGGTGGCACTGCAGTAGCCTTCAGAAGCGGTGACAAAATAGGTACCTGAGTGAAGGGCCGTAATTTGAGGTGTTATTTCTCCGGTACTCCAATGGAATTCTGACATGCCAGTCTGTGCAAGTAGTTCAGCTTCAAAATTTTCACATGGATCTTCGGTAAGCATAATAATCTGAAGATCATCGTTGATGCTGTTCAGTGTCAATGCCACGATGGAGTCACATCCGTGGGATGTGGTCAGTATAAAACTTTGGGTTCCGCTTTCTGTGAAAGTAACGCCGCGCCACTCTATGGGGAGAGCGCTCGCGCATATGGTTGTGTCGGCATTGGTTTGTGCGCTGTAGTAAACAGTGAGGTGGAGGGTGTCGGTGCTGGCGCAGCCGAGTTCATTCTCATAGTCGTAGGTATAAGTTCCCGATGTGGTGTAGGTCTCGCCCGTGCCATCGGTCCATGTGTAGCTTTCACAGACCGTCTCGGTTGATGTATTATGTGTGCCGTAGAGTATGGTGAGGTAGAGCGTGTCGCTGCTGATACATCCGAACTCGTTTTCATAGTCGTAGGTGTAGGTGCCCGACGTAGTGTAAGTCTCACCGCTTCCGTCGGTCCAGGTGTAGCTTTCGCAGACCGTATCGGTTATCGCGTTGTGCGTGCCGGAGTGGACAGTTAAGTGGAGCGTGTCGCTGCTGATACATCCGAACTCGTTTTCATAGTCGTAGGTGTAGGTACCCGAAGTGGTGTAGGTCTCTCCGGTGCCATCGGTCCAAGTGAAACTTTCGCAGGCAGTCTCTGTTGCCACGTTGTGCGTGCCGTAGTGGAGGGTGAGGTGGAGGGTGTCGGTGCTGGCGCAACCGAATTCGTTTTCATAGTCGTAGGTGTAGGTGCCCGAAGTGGTGTAGGTCTCACCGGTTCCATTCGTCCAAGTATAGCTTTCGCAGGCTGTTTCGGTGATGGCATTATGTGTTCCGTAGTGAATGGTGAGTTGGAGGGTTTCCGTGCTGGCGCAGCCGAATTCATTGGTGTAGTCGTAGGTGTAGGTGCCCGAAGTGGTGTAGGTCTCACCGGTTCCGTCGGTCCAAGTGAAACTTTCGCAGGCTGTTTCGGTTGTCGTGTTGTGCGTGCCGTAATGGACGGTTAAATGGAGGGTGTCAGTGCTGGCACAGCCGAGTTCATTGGTGTAATCGTAGGTGTAGGTACCCGAAGTGGTGTAGGTCTCACCGGTGCCATTCGTCCAAGTATAGCTTTCGCAGGCCGTTTCTGTTGTCACGTTGTGCGTGCCGTAGTGGACAGTTAAGTGGAGGGTGTCGGTGCTGGCGCAGCCGAATTCATTGGTGTAGTCGTAGGTGTAGGTACCCGAAGTGGTGTAGGTCTCTCCGGTGCCATCGGTCCAAGTATAGCTTTCGCAGGCCGTTTCGGTTGAGGTGTTGTGCGTGCCGTAATGGACGGTGAGGTGTAGCGTGTCGGTGCTGGCGCAGCCGAATTCATTGGTGTAGTCGTAGGTGTAGGTACCCGATGTGGTGTAGGTCTCACCGGTTCCGTCGGTCCAAGTGAAAGTTTCGCAGGCTGTTTCTGTTGTCACGTTGTGCGTGCCGTAGTGGATGGTTAAGTGGAGGGTGTCAGTGCTGGCGCAGCCGAACTCATTTTCATAGTCGTAGGTGTAAGTGCCCGAAGTGGTGTAGGTGGTGCCGGTTCCATCGGTCCAAGTATAGCTTTCGCAAGCTGTTTCGGTTGAGGTGTTGTGCGTGCCGTAATGGACGGTGAGGTGTAGCGTGTCGGTGCTGGCGCAGCCGAACTCATTTTCATAGTCGTAGGTGTAAGTGCCCGAAGTGGTGTAGGTGGTGCCGGTTCCATTCGTCCATGTGAAGCTTTCACAAGCCGTTTCGGTTGAGGTGTTGTGTGTGCCGTAATGGACGGTGAGGTGTAGCGTGTCGGTGCTGGCGCAGCCAAGCTCGTTGGTGTAATCGTATGTGTAAGTTCCCGAAGTGGTGTAGGTCTCTCCGGTTCCGTCGGTCCAAGTGAAGGTTTCGCAGGCTGTTTCTGTTGTCACGTTGTGTGTGCCGTAGTGGACGGTGAGGTGGAGGGTATCGGTGCTGGCACAGCCGAACTCATTTTCATAGTCGTAGGTATAAAGGCCCGAAGTGGTGTAAGTCGCGCCGGTTCCATCGGTCCAAGTATAGCTTTCGCAGGCTGTTTCGGTTGAGGTGTTGTGCGTGCCGTAGTGGACGGTGAGATGGAGGGTGTCGGTGCTGGCACAGCCGAATTCATTGGTGTAGTCGTAGATGTATGTTCCCGACGTGGTGTAGGTCTCACCGGTTCCGTCGGTCCAAGTGAAGGTTTCGCAGGCTGTCTCTGTTGTGGTGTTGTGCGTGCCGTAGTGGATGGTGAGATGGAGTGTGTCGGTGCTGGCGTAGCCTAATTCATCGGTGTAGTCATAGGTATAGGTACCGCTTTCGGTGTAGGTTTCGCCGGTCCCATCATTCCAAGTGAAACTTTCGCAGTCTGTTTCAGTCGTTGTGTTGTGTGTTCCATAGTATATAGTGAGGTAGAGAGTGTCGGTGCTGGCGCAGCCGAACTCATTCTCATAGTCGTAAGTGTAGGTGCCTGATGTTGTATAGGTCTCACCGGTTCCGTCGGTCCAAGTGAAGCTTTGGTAGTGTATTTCGGTGGTCGTGTTGTGTGTGCCGTAGTGGATAGTGAGGTAGAGGGTGTCGGTGCTGGCGCATCCGAGTTCGTTGGTGTAGTTGTAGGTGTAAGTGCCGCTTTCGGTGTAGGTCTCACCGGTTCCGTCGGTCCAAGTGTAGCTTTCGCAGGCCGTTTCTGTTGTTACGATGTGCGTGCCGTAATATATGGTTAAGTGGAGCGTGTCGGTGCTGGCACAACCGAACTCATTCTCATAGTCGTAAGTGTAGGTGCCTGATGTAGTGTAGGTCTCGCCAGTTCCATCGTCCCAAGTGAAGCTCTCGCAGGCCGTCTCTGTTGAGGCGTTGTGCGTGCCGAAATATACGGTTAAGTGGAGCGTATCAGTGCTGGCGCAACCGAACTCGTTTTCATAGTCGTAAGTGTAGGTGCCTGATGTAGTGTAAGTTTCACCGGTTCCATCGGTCCAGGTGAATGTTTCGCAGGCTGTTTCGGTAGTGGCATTGTGCGTGCCGTAATGGACGGTAAGGTGGAGGGTGTCGGTACTGGCGCAGCCGAACTCGTTTTCATAGTCGTAAGTATATGTACCTGATGTAGTGTAAGTTTCGCCAGTTCCATCGTCCCAAGTGAAGCTCTCGCAGGCCGTCTCTGTTGTGGCGTTGTGTGTACCGTAGTAAACGGTTAAGTGGAGGGTGTCGGTGCTGGCACAACCGAACTCATTCTCATAGTCGTAAGTGTAGGTGCCTGATGTAGTGTAGGTCTCGCCAGTTCCATCGGTCCATGTGTAGCTTTCGCAGACTGTTTCGGTGGCGGCGTTGTGCGTGCCGAAATATACGGTTAAGTGGAGGGTGTCGGTGCTGGCACAACCGAACTCGTTTTCATAGTCGTAAGTATATGTACCTGATGTAGTGTAAGTTTCACCGGTTCCATCGGTCCAAGTAAAGCTTTCGCAAGCTGTTTCGGTGGTGGCATTGTGCGTGCCGTAGTGGACGGTAAGGTGGAGGGTGTCGGTGCTGGCGCAGCCATCCTCATTTTCATAGTCGTAAGTGTAGGTGCCGCTTTCGGTGTAGGTTTCACCGGTTCCATCGGTCCAAGTAAAGCTTTCGCAGGCTGTTTCGGTGGTGGCATTGTGCGTGCCGTAGTAGACGGTTAAGTGGAGGGTGTCGGTGCTGGCGCAGCCGAACTCGTTTTCATAGTCGTAAGTATATGTACCTGATGTAGTGTAAGTTTCCCCTGTTCCATTGGTCCAAGTGAAGCTCTCACAGGCTGTTTCGGTTGTGGTGTTGTGCGTGCCGTAATGGACGGTTAAGTGGAGCGTATCAGTGCTGGCGCAACCGAACTCGTTTTCATAGTCGTAAGTATATGTACCTGATGTATTGTAAGTTTCGCCAGTTCCATCGTCCCAAGTGAAGCTCTCGCAGGCCGTCTCAGTTGAGGCGTTGTGTGTACCGTAGTAGACGGTTAAGTGGAGGGTGTCGGTGCTGGCGCAGCCGAACTCGTTGTCATAGTCGTAAGTGTATGTGCCGCTTTCGGTGTAGGTTTCACCGGTTCCATCGGTCCAAGTAAAGCTTTCGCAAGCTGTTTCGGTGGTGGCATTGTGCGTGCCGTAGTAGACGGTGATGTGGAGGGTATCGGTGCTGGCGCAGCCATTCTCATTTTCATAGTCGTAGGTGTAGGTGCCGCTTTCGGTGTAGGTCTCGCCTGTTCCGTCGGTCCAAGTAAAGCTTTCGCAAGCTGTTTCGGTGGTGGCATTGTGCGTGCCGTAGTAGACGGTGATGTGAAGGGTGTCGGTGCTGGCGCAGCCGAACTCGTTTTCATAGTCGTAAGTGTATGTTCCGCTTTCGGTGTAGGTTTCACCGGTTCCATCAGTCCAAGTGAAGGTTTCGCAAGCTGTTTCAGTGGTGGCGTTGTGCGTGCCGTAGTAGACGGTGATGTGGAGGGTGTCGGTGCTGGCGCAGCCGAACTCGTTTTCATAGTCGTAGGTGTAGGTGCCGCTTTCGGTGTAGGTTTCACCGGTTCCATCGGTCCAAGTAAAGCTTTCGCAGGCCGTTTCAGTCGCGACATTGTGCGTGCCGTAATAGACGGTGATGTGAAGGGTGTCGGTGCTGGCGCAGCCATCCTCATTTTCATAGTCGTAAGTGTAGGTGCCGCTTTCGGTGTAGGTTTCACCGGTTCCATCGGTCCAAGTGAAGCTTTCGCAGGCCGTTTCAGTCGCGACATTGTGCGTGCCGTAATAGACGGTTAAGTGCAGGGTGTCGGTGCTGGCGCAGCCATCCTCATTTTCATAGTCGTAAGTGTAGGTACCCGAAGTGGTGTAGGTTTCACCGGTTCCATCAGTCCAGGTGAAGCTTTCGCAAGCTGTTTCGGTGGTGGCATTGTGCGTGCCGTAATAGATGGTGAGGTGGAGGGTGTCGGTGCTGGCGCAACCGAACTCGTTGGTATAGTCGTAAGTGTAGGTGCCGCTTTCGGTGTAAGTTTCGTCGGTTCCATCAGTCCAAGTGAAGCTTTCGCAGGCCGTTTCAGTGGTCGAGTTATGTGTGCCATCAAGAATTTCAACTTCCCAGTTGATGGTGTTGCAATGCTGGCCATAGCGGTCATACAAGAAGACGGTCATTGATACAAGATAGGTCCCGCCTGATTCATAAGAATGGCTGACGTTCATTCCATTGTAGTTTTGGTGACTGTCGCCAAAATTCCAAACCACACTATCGCACTGATAATTTACAGAAGCGTCAAAAAAGATGGTTTCGTATGCGCAGAACACATTATTGTCCATCTCCGTACTCAAAACACCATTGACATACATTTGTGAATTTTGCAAGGCGGCATTGGCGCCGACAGAATAGGCATAAGATTCCCAGGAGCCCGTTCCATACACGTGGGCAACAAAGCCTTGGCTACAGCTCAATGTGTGCGTGCCTTCATTGATATTCATCCGGACATACGAATAATCGGGATTGGTCGGGACTACACTGAAAAGGGAGGAGATGTTGGTGTTATCGTATGTAAAAGTCGAAACCGCAGAGGTGGGTACGACAATATTTACGTAATGTGCTGTGAGGTTTACGCTGCTGAATGTAGAGAATGTAATCCCTTGTACACCTTGTTCCAACGGGGAAATCCAGACCATTGAAGGGTCTCCACGGTATTCTTCGTCTTCATCATTGACTTGACCACCTACCACATACAAGTAAACGGCACATGGATTGGTGGCTTCTATGTAACAGGAGATATCGTTTGATGAAAGTGAAAACTCGTACGATTCATATGCCTGCAGTGTGGTCAAATAACTTCCATCTTTGGTGATCACTGTATTGTTGGAAAAAGCGGTAATCTTTACCTCATCATAGGGCATTCCCACCGTGTTGGTGACTACAAACTGCTTTCCCCAGAACTGTGTGCCGAAGGCTTGTTCCACCACATGGTCGCATGCAGAATTATTCATAGGTACCAATGCACATACGTTTCCATTGAATACGGCTATGGGTTTTGTTGCATCGATGGATTGTATGGTGGAGCCTGACAAGTCCCCGTAGGGACCATTATAATAGGATGTCACTAGGTAAGTTTGTCCAGCATTCAATGTTACATTGTAGGGAACCGATGCCGCATGGTTGTCTGAGGTGGGGGTTGAGGGAGTTATTCTGACCGTTGTGCCATCTTGGGTGGCTACAATCATAAACTCTGAATTGTATAGCGGTGTATAGGTTTGTACAATGTAATCGCTTGAAAGAGCCTCTTCTGGCAATACATCGGTGACATCATAAGTGTATTCATTGAAGTTGGAGGCATACAGGGAGATTTTGTCTGTAGCTGCGACTAACAGTCCGAAGTTGCCGATTATTCCTGCATTACGGCAATAAGCCTGTCCGATGGGAATGGGAATCTGTGTGGTGCTATTGGCTGCAACCGTGAACGGGATGCTCCACCCTGTGTTGGGATTGGTAATGCTGCCGGAACATGCATTTTGTGCGGATATGAGCAATGAAATGGTAGGGGTTTCAATATGGTTCTTCATAAAAGAAACCCAAAAACGCTGCCCCGAAGTGGAGGAAGATACCATCAAGTCCCCTGACACATTCTCGGGATCCACACATATTGTTGCCGGTTCATTCCACGGGCAGTCTCCATCCCAATAGGCGGTTACCGTATAACAAGTGGTCACCTGTGGATTCACTAACACTGTGCCTACAGTCTCATCGCTGTGCGACCATTGGTAATACTGTCCTCCCGTGGCTGTTAATGCAATTGAGCGACCATTGCACCATTCATCCATCACCACATTGGCTGTCACGAGGGCTGAATGTTCAATGGGACCCACTTCATACGCGCCCACATCAACTCGGCTTCCGCATGTGCGACGTGCTTCTCCTTTTAGATCGAGATTCCAATCAACGCATTGGTCATCGCCCGCATTATGGGCTGGTGAACCAACCATTATAATGAAACTTGAATCGGGATCTTCAAAGAAGCTATAAATATCGCCGCCCAATATGTTGCTTGAGGGAACTGATGCCACATTTGTTTCGTAATCGGTGCCATTGTTCAAAATGAGATTGTTGCATAGAATCAACGAACCTGCCCCGTTTTGGTACACGGCACTGGTAGATACTTGAGCACGAACCAAACTTGTTGTCAGCAACAACAGAGCTATGAGCCATAGTTTTCGTGCTCTTAATCGCGTATTCCCATTTTTACCATTCTTCATAGGGCATTTGTCGTTTAATCGCGCAAACAGCGAACTGAAAAACCATAAGTTTCATCAATTCCCCATAATTGCGGGTATCCTGAGTCGTAGTATAATCCGTAGGCGATGGATCCATTACCAGAATTATCTGTTGCAGTCCAATAGATGCTGATTTGCCCCAGTGGCATATAAGCATCAACAAAGAAACCGGCCGCCTGCGCACAAAAACCTGAGGTGTTATTCCGTTCAGGCTGATAGCCAACCGTACAATCAACGGAATATGCTGCCCATCCCGTGGTTGATGCCATCGATTTGCCGACAGATTCATCCTCACATTGGAAAACAGTTATGTTTGCCAAGTAATCGACCATCTGCAAAATTTCATCATAACTCGGCACATGCCATCCTGTTGGACATACGCCCAACACTTCTGATGGGTTATTGTTGGTGGGGAGGGTGTTGTTCATCACAGCAGGCCAATTATACAAATAACCGTAGGTGGATACATTTGCTGAATTGTCATCTGGGTAATATCGGTATGAGGTGGTAGTTGAAGTCATGCTGCCCAGTGGAATCGCTGTTCCATTGGCATAATGGGTCGTGCGCAGATTTTCCCTCATCCAGCACTGTTCACCTATTAGCACAGTATGATAAATATTTCCATCATAATCCCTTACAGTGCCGCAATCGGGAACTGAGATGTTTTCGGTAATCGTATTGTTTGTCAATTCACCGTTTGTCCCAGATACCCCTGGTCCGTTATTGGCGGTATTGTACGCACACACACAATTGAGCAATTTGCCGTTGTTCTGCACGTATGCCCCGCCTCCATAAGCAGTGAAGCTGGTCTCAATCATAGCCGTATTGCGGATAATGACACATAATTGCACCGTTCCCCCGTTAATCAAAACACCACCGCCATTACCGCTCACTCTGCCATCTCTCAACACGCAGCCTTCCAATTTTCCACCGGTATTCACTGTCGCCACACGGGAGAGGAAGTTTCCGCTTAGAATGGTGCAATGAGTCGGGTCATTCCAATTGGAGTTTGTTCCCGGATATAGCCTTTGTGAGATATCTGTTCCCGAAGATGCGGATGAGAATCCACCGATTACGGTCACACCATTGGGAATCGTAACATTGATACAGGAGTATTTTCCTACCATCATGTATATGTTGGTGGTGCCGCTTGCAGAAGATAGAGCTCCTGCCAATGTCGCTTTTGCCGTATTCCATGAGGTACCGCTGTTGCCATCGTTGCCTCCAGACTTGACAAATAGGTTCGTTTGCCCGTCAAGTCGGAAAACTGTCAGAACAAGGAATATAAAAAAAATCAACAATTTTTTTTCTATATGCATGGTTTTATGTTCTTAACTTTGAGATTGAATGGTGACAGGTGAAATTAAACTCACTTTATTGAAATGCAAAACTTAGATTTGCAGCCGCAAAAATACAATATTTTCACTAGAGTCAACTAATTATTCTTTTTTTTTCTCCGTCTTCTTTGCACCTTCTTGTTATTCCATGGCAAACATCCTGTCGGATTCTCATTTCCTGCATGCCGGCAGCATTCTATCCTTTCTCCCAAGTCCTGATATACCTATTTATTATTCTATTTTCCACCTATTTTTTTTATAATTAGAAAAAAAATCGTAATTTTGTGGTCTAAATTCCACATTTCATGAAAGAGCAACCTTCCTTTCACAAAAACCCTCTTCCCATTTTCGACACCGACAAGGTGGACTCCATTTTAACCCTTGACGACAACTATTTCCGCATTTTTGAATACCGCCCCAATCAGAACATCCTGCCAGAGTATTTTCGCATCAACTATTTCGCCATTGAGATTCTTCTCGAAGGGGAAATGCACTGCAGCATCAACCTGCACGACATCCATGCCAAAGCCCCGTGTGTCATTACGCTGCTGCCGGATTTCGTGCTGCATGTGGATTCAGCCACGGAAGACTGCAAGGCGATGATTTTGGCTCACAACACCGCTTTCTCCAACGACCTGCAGATGAACGACAACTCCTATCGAGCCAAACAAGCCGCCCGCTCCTATCCATGCAACACGTTGACTAAAAAAACAATTACATACCACCCTCCAGCTGTTCCAACTGATGCAGGAGGTGTTGCAGCAACAGTCCACCAACCCCAACGTGCGCGACTGCATCCTTAAATTCACGAGTTCATTGTACCTTTACCTGCAAGGATGCTTCATCGAGTACTACCAACGGCAAACTATGCAGTCGCGTCCAGAGCATCTGACGATGGACTTCTTCAACCTGATGGAACAGAACTCTCTTCAGCACAAAAACATCGCATGGTATGCCGAGCAGCTGTGCATCACGTCCAAATACTTGGCAAATGTGATCAAGAAGACAACAGGGAAGACCGTGGGCGCATGGTTGGACGAATATATCCTGTTGGAAGCCAAGACCTTGCTCACCACCTCGCGGCTCTCGGTGCAGCAAATTGCCGACCGTCTGGGATTCAAGAACCAGTCGCATTTCGGCACCTTTTTCCGCCGCCACGAAGGGGTAAGCCCAGTGCTTTTTAGAAAGAGTTCCCAACTTTTTGCATAGCAAAAAAAATCCTCTTTGATCACATTGTCAAAGAGGATAAAAGTCGTTGTGAAGAAAGATTATTTCTTCACAACGACTTTTTCAGTAGCCACCGTTCCATCCGCAGTGGTGACTTTGACAAAATAGATGCCATTGGACCACTCATTTACATGAATGGGTGTAATTTCCTCTGTAGGATTCAGGCGAACCATCAAACCGCCAATGGCAGAATAGACGGAAATCTCGCGGATATCACGTCCCGCCACCTGAATGACATTGCGAGCCGGATTGGGGTAAACCTGCACTTGATCGGAAGCATAGTCTCCCACCCCTGTCTGCGCACTGACCGTTTGTGAGATACCTGACTCGCCGCCATTGCAGACAGTCTGCACTGCATAAGCGTAAACCATATTATTCTGCACATCGGCATCCGTATAAGAATTGGTAGCAGTGGTGGCAATGATATTCCCATTGCGGTATACCTTATAGGAAAGGGCATTGGGAACAGCGTCCCAACTCAATCCCAGCTGGTTGGAAGAGACTGAAACATACAAACCTGTGGGAACATTGCACTCTTCCGGAGAAGGATTACCCACCGTAACACAAGTGTTGGAAGAGAAATCTGATTCAAAATCATTATCACAAGCGGTTGTCATCGTATAGCAATAGGTTCCTTCCGGAAGGTTATTATCTGTATAGGTTCCTCCCACTAAATTTTCGGCAATCAATTCTCCATTGCGGTAAATGTTGCAAAGGGTTCCCTCCACTGCCTGTCCGGATATTGTGATATCATCCACGCAGAAGATATACTGGTCGTTGGAAACGCAATGGATAGCCACATATTTGGCATTCGCCGGTACCGTATAGGAGTATTCGGTCCAAGTGGTGGTCGTGGTGACCGGGCTGCTGGTCAGGGCCACAAAATCGCTGGCAGAGTTGCCTGTGGTGGAGTAAGCGGCATAGAACTGTTCGGAAGAGTATTGTGAAGAGAATGAGCGTGCGTAGAATGAGAAGTTGAACGGGGTACTGAAATTCAGCTCAGGGCTGATCATCCAGTCGTCGTTCTGCACGGTGCTTCCCCAATAGCCACTGGATCTTGCATACGGACAGGCGAAGAATTTGTTGCCAGAATGCGCTTGGATGAGTCCATTACCTGTAGCCTGGCTCATATCCAATACGATAAACGCCATCGGGCTGCCGCTGTTAGTATAGCTGATATTCTGGAATGTGCCGGTATTGGCACCGTCTCCGTCAATATAAGTCCATCCCATGGTTCCGGCGGAATTGATAGTGGCGTGGGTGTGGCTCTCGGCATCATCACTGAGGGAGACCAGTTCCACAGAAGAGTCATCATCCCAAGTGACGGTGACATTGTTGCCTGAAGCGGTGGCGACCAGGCCCGTGGGCGGCACACAATTGGCGCTGCGAACGGTAAGGTTGAATATTCCCTGCCAGGTATCCTGTCCACAAGTGGCTGTAAAATTGATGGGAATAACCGTCCCGCTGGACACGGCATCATCCACCAGAATACGATAGCCGTTGGACACCGTGGCGGTGCCGCCATTGGCGGCCATTACTCCAAAAATGTCCGAGCCATGCAAAATACTGATTCGGGAATCATCACTGGTCAGTACGACCGTGGTATTTCCTGTCGTGGCCACACCGCCAGCATTTCTCATAGTAATGGTGAGGAAGGTCTCTGCGCCAGCATCCACAATGTGCGGGCTATAGGAATCCAGCATCACATAGGGCACATTCCCCGCCATGCAAGGCACTGTCTCGTAAATCGTGGCCGTGTTGAAAGCCGTAACCACCAGCAGCACTTCACCTGCGGCAAAATCCTGCGTAATGGTCACGTTGCCGGAAGCATCGGTATAGCCGCTGTAATATACATCATTCTGAGAGATGCACACCAGCGCATTTTCCACCGGACTGCCATTGGAAGTCACCGTGGTAGTGAAGGGGATCCCCACCATGATGGCATCGTTGCTCAAAGAAATGGCATCCGGCTGTTTGGTACGGAGCTGCAGGGAGGCATCTCCAAAAGTGGACCATGTCTGCACCGTTTCAATGTCATCTGTGGTGCTGCTTTCCGAAAGCATCAGGTTAAAGGCGTTGATGACAATGGAGCCCCAGTGGGTTCTTTGCTCATTGGTATTGATACCGCTTTGTCCGCTATATTGGTTATAGTTGAAGCCACCAATCAGGATGTCATAGAAGTAGTCCTGACCGCGCTGCGGAGGGGTCCAGGGTTGGTTGATGGTGGACATCAGTGTCACAACGGCACCGCCGTTCTCCTTTTTCAACCATGCTTCCGCGAAGCAGTCGGAACTGTTGTGGAAGGCACCGTTCACGCAGGCCACAGAAACAATGAAGGGCAAGTGGTTGCCATTGGTCAGGCTATTCACATTGCTGTTGCTGAAACCAGTGGTCACGAAATAGGTTTCAGCACCGTGGCCGCAGTATGCGATGGTGGAAGCCCCTTGGTTCACATGTCCCAGCAAGGTGTTGGCGGAAGCGTTGTCACCATAGTTCTGCAGATGGTTATTATAGGTGAAGGTCTGGAGACGTTCAGTGTAGATGCGCTTTACGTGGTCATAGTCAATCTCATTGTCGTCCCCTTGGCCGCTGCCTTCTGAGGAGCCAATGCCGATGAAAGTCTCGCGCCACCCAGCGTCCATGTCGGGTTCTTTTTCATACCGGATGGCCTTGTTCACCTGAACAAGTGCCTGAGCTGCAGAGGAGCAGGAGAATCGTCCAATGGCGATATCGGGGTAGTTGTCATTGCCTGCCACACATCCCATTTTCGGATCGGTGGGAGAGCTGTCCACGGAAGCATCGGATTTGATATTCGCCCAGTCGCCGAACATTTGCACATAAAGGATGTTGTTATTGTCGTTATAAGCTGTACGGATGGTGGAGACCACATTGGCGCCATTGTTCACCACTTGTTTTGTGACGGTATAGCCCATTTCGCGTTTCCACTGGATGTAGGTGTCGGCAGCACTTTCGTAAGCGGAGGTGGTCAGCACGAGGATCTCGCCTCTTTCGCCCTGTGCAAGGTCCTGGCGGGTGGGAGCATAGTTGATGAACATGCTCTGGTACATGCCGATGACCTCACGCACGGGCTGTGCGCTGGCGTTGAGCAGAGGATTGGTAGCAGCACCTGACACTTCGGTCAGCGTCACCTTCACACGGGTGTAAATCCGCAGGGTATTCGTAACGGCGTTGTATTGGAACGGGTAGCATCTCACTGTGGTGCCACGCACGTCGCGAACGATGAACGGTTCCTCCATCGCGGCCACATTGCCGGGATAGAATGCGTTTACTCGTGATTCGGGGGCAATCTCGTAAGGAATCTGTGCAGGGTCTTGGTTGCGGTAGATGGTCCCGCGGGAAGGCACCAGCGGATGCGCCAGAACTAATTCACGATAACTGACCGGCTCCACTTCCAGACGCACATCCTTGTCGGCGGGAAGCTGCACAGAGGCACTCACAAACGGAAGTGCCGCCCAGCCTTTTTGCCCCGTTACCGTGGAAACCGGGAAGTTGATTTTGTCATAAACGACACCGTCCAGTTCAACAGAGGTCACGGAAGCATCTGCGATGTCAAAGGTGAGTTCATAAACACCTGTGGCAGGTTGGTTGAAAGAGGTTTGGTACGCCCTACTTCCTGCATCAACCGAAAAAGACTGTGAAAATCCGTATAGACAACAGATAATCAATGCAATAAAAGAAATAAAATTTTTCATTTGCTTTTTTTATTTTGAGGGGCAAAAATAAAAAAAAGATTGAATCCATCAATCTTTTTAACCACATTTTTCAAAGACGGTTTTTCTTTTTTCAACAAAAGAAAAAAGGTGACCGATAAAAACTAGCGGTCACCTTTTTGATAGTGTATTACAAAGAATTAGTCACCCAATTGGAGACGGTAATAACCCGTGCAGGTAAGGTTGGCATCGGCTTTTTTCATAAAGTCGGCAACATTGATATGGCTGTCGGCATAGTAATCCTGAGCCAGCAGGGTGTTTTCCTTATAATATTTCTGCAAACGTCCTTGGGAAATCATTTCAATTTTCTTGGCTTGTTTGTCAAGATTGGCTTGCGCTTCGGCCGTGGCAGTAGCTTTGATTTCGCGAGCCTGCTGTGCCTGTTCGGGAGTGATCCATCCCTTGGTCATATTGCTTTCAATGTGGTCATCTGAATCCACATGAGCGGGGTTGATACCAGCCTTGCGGATTGCGTTTTCCACGAATTTAGCCACTTCGTCTGCCTTGGTTTTCTCGATGATGACGGAAAGTTCATGAGCTTTGACGTCTTCAGCGATGCTGTCGGCGCTGAGGGCCATCGGGTTCATAGCGGCAATCTGGAGGGCCACTTCATGGGCGGTTTCCTCCACATTGGGCAGGTTGAATCCGGCAATACAGCCGAGGCGGTTGCCCAGGTGGTTGTAAGCGGTCACGTGAGCAGCAGCGATCACATTGTAAGCAGGGAGCTCGATTTTCTCTCCGGTTTTTCCGGTGAGGTCCAAAATCAGGTCGCTCACGGTTCTGCCGTCCAAAGTGAGGGCGAGTAATTCCTCGCGGGTGGCGACATCCTTTTCCATGGCCAGGTCAATCAGCTTATCGCTCAAGGCGACAAATTCTGCATTCTTGCCCACGAAGTCGGTCTCGCAGCTCAGCACGAGGATATAAGCCTTGGTGTGATCCGCATTGGTTTTGGCGATGACGCGGCCCTGGTCGGCGGTGCGGTCAGCGCGTTTGGCAGCCACTTTCTGGCCTTTTTTACGAAGAATATCGATAGCTTTTTCAAAATCGCCTTCGGCTTCAACAAGGGCGTGCTTGCAATCCATCATACCCACACCCGTGGCGATTCTCAGTTTATTGACATCTTGTGCAGAGATTTTAACTTCCATAATTTATTCAAAATGATTTGGTTCAACATTAATTTTTCTTAGTGGAGCCTGCTCTGACGGGACCGCGTTTGATGGTGGGGCGTTTTTTGCGCTGGCCATCCTCATTGTCATTGGTCACGTCTTTCACCTTGCGGACGGAGTCTTTGGTGCGGGTTTCACCGCCTTCTTCCTCATCCTCGTTGAAGTCGGCATAGTCAGGACCTTCCTCTTCCATTTCGTCAGCGGCAGCGCTATCCTTGTCGATCTTGCGTTCTGCAAGTCCTTCGGCGATGGCATCGCACACAGCCTTGACAATCACGGAGATGGATTTGGAGGCGTCATCGTTAGCCGGGATGGGGAAGTCCACCAGGTTCGGGTTGGAGTTGGTATCCACGATGGCGAGGGTGGGGATGTTGAGTCTGTGGGCTTCGGCCACGGCGATGTGTTCTTTCAGAATATCCACGATGAACACGGCGGCGGGAAGTCTGGACAGGTCAGCGATGGAACCGAGGTTCTTGTCGAGTTTGGCTCTCTCACGCTGGATTTGCAGTTTCTCTCTCTTGGAAATCTTGTCGAACTGCGGGCTGGCCATCAGTCTGTCGATATCGGCCATTTTCTTGACAGCCTTGCGGATGGTGAAGAAGTTGGTAAGCATACCACCAGGCCAACGTTCGGTGACATACGGCATACCAACGGCTTTTACTAATTCGGCGACAGTGTCCTTGGCCTGTTTTTTGGTGGCCACGAACAAGATTTTACGTCCCGACTTAGCGATTTGCTTTGCGGCTGCGCAAGCCTCGTCAATCTTTTCGGAAGTTTTGTAGAGGTCAATGATGTGAATGCCGTTTTTCTCCATAAAGATGTACTGTGCCATCTGGGGGTTCCATTTTCTTTTCAGGTGCCCGAAGTGACAACCGGCATCCAATAATTCTTCAAAAGTAACTTTTGCCATTTTTTTTATTTGTTTACGTTCTTAAAAATCAACTGCCAAGTAGTCCGTTGCCGAAGTCTCAGCAGTTTCGATACTAAACTGTTTTTTAATTGTTGAAAAAAGAGACTAACGTTTGCTGAACTGGAATCTCTTACGGGCTTTGGGCTGGCCGGGTTTCTTACGTTCCACCATACGGGGGTCACGTTTGAGGAGGCCCTTGGACTTGAGGGTGGGTCTGAAATCCGGGTACAGTTCGCAGATGGCGCGGGCGATGGCGAGACGGAGAGCCTCTGCCTGGCCGGTCATGCCGCCGCCGTCAAGGTTAGCCTTGATGTCATACTGACCTTCAAGTTCGGTGATTTGCAGGGGTTGGGTGACCACATACTGCAAAGTGCCGAGCGGAAAATATTCCTTATAATCACGCTTGTTGATGGTGATGTTACCGCTGCCTTTTTGCATGTAGATTCTGGCAACTGCGGTTTTTCTTCTTCCGATTGTATTTGTAACTTCCATTTTTGCTATTTGATGTCGTTAATGTTGATTAATTTGGGTTGTTGTCCTTCGTGCGGATGATTGGGGCCTTCGTAAACATAGAGGTTACGATAAAGTTTGTCGCCCAGTCTGTTCTTGGGAAGCATGCCTCTGATGGCGTGTTCGAGCACGCGGATGGGATGATTCTTGAGAACCTCACGAGGAGTGGTAAAACGCTGACCTCCCGGATAGCCGGTGTGGTGGGTGTAGATCTTGTCGGTCATTTTCTTGCCGGTGAATCTCACTTTCTCAGCATTGATGATAATCACATTGTCACCACAATCGAAATGAGGGGTGTAATAAGGTTTGGTTTTGCCGCGGAGAATGCGCGCGACAACGGTGGAGAGGCGGCCAACCACTGCATTTTCTGCATCGATGACAACCCATTCCTTCTTCACGATTTTTTCGTTGGCCGAAATCGTTCTGTAACTTAATGTGTTCATTTTCAGTTTTTTGTTTTTGGAGTGCAACTTCACCCTTACACTCCGGTTTGTAAATTCTTTTTATCTTTCTAACTGCAAGATAATAATCGGATTTTCGGGCGGCAAAAGTACAACTTTTTTCTTTTGCTTTTCCACCCTACAAAATATTTTTTTACAATAAATTACCAACAGCTTTCGCAGTGCTATTCCGAGAACACCAGGGTCCCGCCTCCCGCCGCCACCGTGAGCATGGCCCGCGCCCCCAGCCGCAACGCCACGTTGCTTTCGGTGTGACCCGTGGGAAACTGAAAACAGACCGGGAACCCATATTCAGCGCAGCTGGCCGCCACTATCTCCTCGGCCGTGTGCCCGAACGGGATGGCATTGTCGTTCATCTGAGACATCCCGCCCACCACTAACCCCGCGACTCCCCGCAACTTTCCCGCCCGCTTCAACGCCATCATCATCCGGTCAATGTGGTACAGATACTCGTCCAAATCCTCAATGAACAGGATTTTCCCCTCCGTATCCAAATCCGAAGAAGACCCCAGCAAGGAATAAAGGATGGAGAGGTTTCCCCCCACCACCTCCCCTACCGCCGTCCCCTGGCGGTTGAGCCCGTGCGCCGGAACACTGTATGCCAGTATGCCCCCCGTAAGCCCCTGGACCAGCGTGCGGTTGTTGAGGTGATCAAACTGGTCGGACTGGATGTTGACCGGCATGGTGCTGTGCAGAGTGGAAAACCCCAGCCGATGCAGGTGTGAGTGGAAAACAGTTACATCACTGTAACCGCAAATCCACTTGGGATTCTTCATGAAACCACTGAAGTCAAGACGGTCAATGATACGGACAGAACCGTAGCCGCCACGAGCACAAAGCACCGCTTTGATGTCAGGATCGTCCAGAAAAGCCTGAAAGTCGGCGGCGCGCTGTTCGTCCGTACCGGCAAACTGATGGTCCTTGTCGAAAAGGTGCTTCCCCAGCGCGACGCGAAAACCCTGAAATTCCAGAAAATCAATCGCAGGCTTGACCTCCGAAGCGGAAATCCTGCGGGCCGGAGCCACAATCCCGATGCAATCGCCAGGATGAAGAAATGGGGGAATGATCATACTATATTATTATTATATCGTTCTATAACTGATACATCTGCACATCATGAATATCGAGAACACAAAGAGGAGAGCTTGCAACGCCTCATCCCTAGTGAATTCCTCTATTCAATCGGCAAAAGTACGATTTTTCTATTATCTCCAAAATACTATTCTGATTTTTCAATGACTCCCATTTTATGAGAGTGAAAAATCGTATTTTTGCATCGTTAAAAATATCATCATGAGAAAGTCATCCACTCCCTACCTGTTCAAGTGTTACATCTGGTTTGTGAACACCATTGCCAGCGGCCCCATCTCGCGCGAAGCGATCGATGAAAAGTGGGCCCGTGCCTCCGTCAACGACTATCAAACGGACGCCATCCCTGAGAGTACTTTCCACCGCTGGCGCAACACGGTGGAGGAGCTTTTCGACATTGAAATCCTTTGCAATGCACAGGGCGAATACTACATTGAAAATGCCGACCAATTCCGGCGGGCTGACATGCGCGGACGGGTGCTCAATTTACTATCTTTCAACAATATGCTAAAAGACTGTCAGGATTTGCGCAAGCAAATCATCTTCGAGCCGGTGGCTCCCGGCGAAGAGTATCTGCCTGCGATCATCGAAGCCATGCGCGACAAGCATGTGCTGCAAGTCTCGTACCAGAATTTCGAACAGGCTGAACCGTGTACCCATTCCGTTGAGTCGTACTGCTTGAAGATGTCCCGCCAGCGTTGGTATCTCATCGCCTATTCGCGCGACCGCAAGGGCATACGCCACTTCGCCCTCGACCGCGTGGTGTGCATCCAGCCCACGCAGGATCCCTACACCATTCCCGAGGACTTCGACGCGGAGGAGTATTTCAAAAATGTCTGCGGCGTTACGATCCTGAAAGACAAGCCCGAAGAGATCATCGTGTCTGTCAGCGAGCCACAGGTGGAGTATATCCGCACGCTGCCGTTGCACCACTCACAAAAGGAGATAGAAACCCACGAGAAGTATTCAGTATTTTCCTATTATCTCATTCCTAATGAGGAATTTATGCGTGAGTTGCGTGCCTGCGGTGTTTATTTGGTTGTGCGTTCGCCCGATTGGATCGTTCAAGAGTTCCGCGCGGACAACAAACTCCTTTATAACATTTACAAAGAAATCAGTCAAGAATAATTAAAAAACACCCATTATGTGTGCGAATCATCCCAAAGTCAAAACCCCTAGACACATCACGCATCTGTCGAAATGTGAAGTGTTTGTATTCGGCAGCAATCTTGCCGGGCATCATCGTGGCGGCGCGGCCCGCATGGCGCGGGAACTCTTCGGCGCAGAATGGGGCGTGGGCTCCGGTCCGACCGGACAGTGCTATGCCATCCCCACCATGCAAGGCGGCCTCGACACCATTCAACCCTATGTGGATGAATTCATTGAGTATGCCAAAGCACACCCGATGAACCGCTTTCTGGTCACCCGCGTTGGCTGCGGCATTGCAGGTTTCACCGACAAGCAGATGGCCCCGCTGTTTTATGACGCCTTGCTCATTCCCAACATCACGCTGCCAAGAGAGTGGATATTGGAATCTATTGATTATAGCATTGCTTATGAAGAAGAAATCAACACGGTGAAGGAATCGCTGCGGGTAAAGGCTCCCAAAGTGATTACGGTTGAAATATTACAGGAACTCTGCGACCAGTGCCGGTACATGATAGGGGCGAGTATCAAAAACTATCTGCCGAGCATCCATATCCGCTATGTCGATGATAAAGAGAATTTTGGCTACACCTACTTTGGCAATTTCTTTTTCTACAAGAATAATTTGTATGTCTTTGACGATGACGAGGAATACAAAGACCAGCATGATGCGGAGGCGGTTTTGGCCACGTTTGAGGACGAATGCGAAGGACGCGGCTATGCGCACAAGGTGATTTTTGCCGGTGTGCAAACGCCGTACAAGGATGTGCGCGGAGATTCCATCTATACCGGCGATGCGGTGATGGCCGACGGGCTGGGGCTGAGCAAGGAAAACATTAACGGTGTACGTCCGCTGGACTGGCTGAATGATTATGGATTTAAATTGGACAACCACAGTTTGCTATTCCGGGAGTGCAAGAAGTTGGTGCGGGTGGGCACGGTGTTCTACAACCTGTCGTGGGAGGAGGAAGACATGTTGCACATTCTGGAGGATCGCAGTCGTGATATGCAACCTTTGTATGGCGGCGGCCCGACAGGGGAGGAAAACCTCCGCCACGTGCGCTTCACCCCCAATTTCTTCACCGAAGAATGGAATTATTTCGCGATGGAGCTCCTCAGAGGGGAGGATTTTGAGTGGAGGAAATAATATTCGTTAAACATTAAATAATTAAAAAAATGACAAAGAATGTGATGACAGGGAAAATGGGAGAAACTGCAGTTTTATTAAAATTAATGGAAATGGGTTATGAAGCATTTAATTTAAATAACGAAATTCCAAACTTTAAGGCTGCAGACATAATGTGTTTTAATCCAGAAACTAATAAAACTGCGATGATTCAAGTAAAAACAACATTTGCAAAGAACCCGAATTTCTATACAGGATTCTATTCTGATAGGACTGGAAGAATTTTAGACAAGAAATTGGAAGATAATATAATTTGCCCGTGGGTGTTTGTACATATAGTGGATGAAAACGGTGTAAAACAATATAAGTATTATATTCTAACGAGAGAGGAGGTCATTAATCTTATTGCCGACAGCAATAGTTGGTATTGGAAAGATGGCGGCCATCATAAAAATGCGACAAAAGATAAACAACAAGTAGGACTGCCAATTGGATGGATTACTGGTCATAACATTGGAAAAAATGGCGGGAAACAATATCCTAGAAACTTAAAAATTGCCCCACCCGAAAATGCATGGGCCAAAATCACAAAACTATTGGATTAATTCAACGAAGAGGCGCTACATGCAACGTCTCTACATTGCAAACATTTATAAATTTTGAAATTTAGTATTTTTATTTTAAATTTTATTGTATTTCAAAATTATTTTGTATTTTTGCCGCCGATATGAGAGTGGTATCACACAAACGACTAATTGACTTCTACGAAACTGAGGGACATGCGGATTCCAAAACAGCTCTGGAACGTTGGTACGACATTGCAGAAAAAGCTGAATGGCGGAATTTATCCGATATCAAGGTGGATTTTCCGCAAACAGATTATGTAGGGAATCAGCACTATGTTTTTAATATCAAAGGGAACCACTATCGGCTTGTTGTGGTGGTGAAATTCACCATCGGGCACCTGTTTATCCGTTTTGTAGGTACCCACAGAGAATACGATAAAATAGACGCAGCGACCATATAACATGAACAAAATAACAAAAGAACAGTACGAATTTGCTTTGGCTCGGATCGAGGAGCTTCTTCCTTTGGTGAAGGATGACACCCCTGCCAACGACCGCAACGCCGTTGAACTAACGGTGATGTCAGACATTGTCATTGGCTACGAGAAGGAGCATTTTCCTATTGCCAAACCCTCTGTGGCAGAACTGATAGAATTGTCTCTTGAGGAAGAGGGCATGACACAGAAGCAGCTTGCGCAACAGATTGGCGTCAGTCCTTCCCGAATCAATGATTATGTGACGGGGCGGGCAGAACCCACCCTGAAAATTGCTCGCCTGCTGTGCCGTACGCTGCACATCACTCCCGCCGAAATGTTGGGGTGCTAATGGGAACTGGCAGATCGTAGCTCCCCCTATCCAGAAGAAGAGCGTCGTTATCGCTATCTGCTTGAGCATACCTATTCTATTTATTTGAGCGGCAAAGATAGAAAAAAAATTGGGAGTCATGGAAATATTTTTGGCGAATTGCCCGAAGTCAGTCAAAACAATCGTACTTTTGCGCTGGAAAAGTTATCTATGAAAAAAGTCGCTGACATCCTGATATTCTGTCTTCTTTTCATCTGGCAACTCCCGCAGAATCTGGTGGCGCTGTGCTGGCTGCCGTTTGCCGGGCGTGTGCGCAAAATTGCCTATCGGAACTACTGTATCGCCCTTTCGGGACGGTTGCCGAAGGAAGGCTCGGGAGTATCGCTCGGTAACTTCGCCATCATCAGTCCCCAATATGCAGATGACGAATACACCATCCGGCACGAGTTAGACGGACATACGGTGGACTCCAAGCGGCTCGGTCCGCTCTACTTGCTGGTGATTGGCATCCCCTCAGTGCTGCATCTGCTGTATATCCAATGGTTTGCCCCGCACCAATCATACGACGACTTCTACACGGAACGCTGGGCCAACCGCCACGCGGGACTGTAGGGAAAAGGAGTCATCTCTTTTCGTTTCGCTGAATACTTTCCTTCTTATTCTCTCCTTGGCGTGCCGCATCATTCCGCCAGCTTCAAGAGAGGCGGAATCCCCACTCCCCATTCTTGTTGCGGAAGAACCGACAAGTTCATCCGTGATAAATTATTCAACAGTGACGAAAGGGATAAGCCAAAAATCATTATTCCTCCACCGGCTGCCAGTGCAGATTTTCGTCGAGACGGTAGCGAGTGCCTTGTAATGCAAATGCCGACAAAATGATTTCCCGCCGACAAAGTTCATCGGAAAGAATTAACCAGTAAGAAGAGTGGTGTTCGTGATTGATTGTGCATTCTGGCTGTTTGGATGTGTTGATTTCCACATAGAAAACGGAATTTTCATCCGTGAGGAATATCTCACGACTCCAAACGGCTATGCTGTCGCTGTAGCTCCGGAAAAAGTCTGCCATGATACTGTCGTCAGCAGGCTGCTCGAACTGCTTGAGCAAATAAAATCTCGTATTTGAAATGACACATCCCTGTTTCCCCAATTCATAAGGGTGGTAAGGTTTATATGGAGTAAAGTTGCTGGATGGATATTCTCGCTTGAACTCGGCAGTCAGTTCCCTGCACACCTTCAGCTGCCGCATCAGCACATCCCTGTCCTGATGCCTCACGGCATAGCAGATGCTGTCGGCCATTGTCACCAAACGAGCCGTACGCCCTTCGTCGGGCGACCATACGGATGCCAGGCGCCCACCCGAATTGAAATAGTAGGTTGTGCCATCCAGCCCCAAACGGTTTGAAAAGAAAGAGGCAGTCATGGTGGCATGCTCGAACAAATCCTTCAGTTGTTGGCTCTCTGATTCCGTCACTTTCATGGTGAAAGTGGACACCGTAACAGCCGATGGGTTGGACTTGCGTAATGCGGCCCAGATGCTTTCGTGTGCATGTTTGTACACAATCTCTTCTTTGGTCACACAAAAGGCATATTCTCCGGAAAAGGATGGCGCACAAAGGTAGAATGTTTTGTAGGATCCCTCTCCGATGGCATCAGTTTTTTCTTTAGGTGAAGATTTTTTATCAGTAGGAAGTAATTTCCCAAGAATCAACTCATTATAACCGTCATAAGCATAAATGCCATACGACTCCGGAACCAGCAAGTCCTGCGCAAAAGCACCTGTGGCGGCGAGCAGGAAAAGGGATAAGGCGATTTTCTTCATGATCTGATTTTTTGATGTTGCATTTTAAATCTCACGGAAAATTTTTTCTATACAAATCCACTGTTTTCTTTCTTCAGAAAAAATATATTTCCAAGTTGCCCCTCCGGAGATTGCCCAGTTGGAGATGGTGCTATATCTTCCATTCATCTTTTCCTTACCTTTACTAAAATAACAGTGTGTCAAGTGAATGGCCAGGGTGTCCTCAAGTAAATCCACGTATGAAATTTCAATCACTTCTATGGATCGTGTTTTGCTGGTATTGGGAGAATGACAGAATGACCATACTCTTGAAGACGGTGTTGATTCCTTTTTAATGAATTGGTATTTGCCTTTTGTGTGAAAGAATATATTGGAGGGCATTTTATCATGATGTTGCATGTTCTCAATAAAAAGACGAGCATCTACGCAATTTAAATACAGGTATATATTGGTGTCACGGAGTTCTCCGCTCCTGTATTTTTGCAATCGGTAATTTTGGTGCGTTGAAAGGGTATCATAATATTCTATCACAGCATCCTCAACCATATTGGCGATTTGATTGCTTCTCTGTGCGATAGCACCAACTATGGGGAACAGTAGCACTATTAAAATACATAACTTTTTCATAATCGATGGGCTTTATTTTATCCCGTATCTCCATCCCTTGCCATCCCTTCAACAGAATCTGAAAATACAACGGGGCAAATTTACATATTATTTTCTGATTTACAAGGGTATGAAGTAAATTTTTTATTAAAAAATGGGGGTGGGGGGGGGGGGTAAAAATGACATGACATATCCATCACAAAGGAACAATTCTACTACCCCGGCCCACAGCCATCCCTTCTACATAAAAGGGGAATTATACAATATGACTATTCAAGATGTTACATATTGATATTTGTGAAAAAATTTGATTTCCGAGAATACATAAATTCATTGTCGCCAAGTTGTAGCACCAATTTGTCTTCGTTTGCCAATAGAAATCATAAAAAAAGAGGGTGACTAAAAAGTGATTTTTGCCACCCTCATTTTTTGTTTCAAAAATATTGGACAACCAAATCAGATGCTACACTTGTTAAAAATGCAAAAAAAGAGAGGATGACTGCTTTTTAGTCACTCTCCTCAATTTTATAAAAAAAATCCCCCCGAACCTTCGGAGGGATTTTTCGTGGATCGTAATGAAACGATTAGATGATGCCCTGAGCGAGCATAGCTTTGGCCACGCGCATGAAACCGGCGATGTTAGCACCCTTCACATAGTTGATGGTGCCGTCAGCTTGTTTACCGTATTCAACGCACATGTCATAGATGTCGTTCATGA
>JAFZWE010000031.1 GCA_017617445.1 Bacteroidales bacterium
AGACCTTCACCGCTGCCAACGGCTGCGACTCCGTGGTCACGCTGCACCTCACCATTCTCCAGCCCGTCACCTACGAATTCAGCGACTCCGGCTGCGAAAGCTACACTTGGAACGACCAGGTTTACAACCAATCCAACGACTACACCCAAACCTTCACCGCTGCCAACGGCTGTGACTCAGTGGTCACGCTGCACCTCACCATCCTCCAGCCCGTCACCTACGAATTCAGCGACTCCGGCTGCGAAAGCTACATCTGGAACGACCAGATTTACAACCAATCCAACGACTACACCCAGACCTTCACCGCTGCCAACGGCTGCGACTCAGTGGTCACGCTGCACCTCACCATTCTCCAGCCCGTCACCTACGAATTCAGCGACTCCGGCTGCGAAAGCTACACCTGGAACAACCAGATTTACAACCAATCCAACGACTACACCCAGGCCTTCACCGCTAGCAACGGCTGCGACTCAGTGGTCACGCTGCACCTCACCATCCTCCAGCCCGTCACCTACGAATTCAGCGACTCCGGCTGCGAAAGCTACACTTGGAACGACCAGATTTACAACCAATCCGATGACTACACCCAGACCTTCACCGCTGCCAACGGCTGTGACTCAGTGGTCACGCTGCACCTCACCATCCACTCTTCTACTGTGGCAGAGGACACCCTGACCATTTGCGAAAGCGAGCTGCCCTTCACATGGAATGACATAGTGTTCACGGAAGCTCGGACAGACAGTGTTGTACTAACCACAACTGGAGGCTGTGACAGCTTGGTCATCATGACCCTGAATGTCACCCATATCAATACAGAAGTGGAAGTCATGATCCTTACTTCTACCGGAGGAGAAATCCATGCGCTCCAGGATGGTGCTGAATACCAATGGATCAATTGTGACAATGAAGAGTGGATTGCCGGGGCTACCGAACAGAGCTTTACCCCTGACGCAAATGGCAACTACGCCTGCATCATCACCTATAATGGATGTGTGGACACCACTGAATGCAACTTCATTCCTGTCGGAATTTCGGAGACACCAGGTCTCATCATATCCTGCTATCCCAATCCGGCAGATAATCAGCTGACCATCCAGGCTAACCGGATTCAGGAAGTTCAACTATTCAACACCCATGGGCAATTGATACGCAGTGCAGCACCCGTTCTGGCAGACCAATTGACCCTGGAGACTGCATCGTTAGTTCCTGGAACCTACATCGTGCAAGTAATCACAGCAGAAGGCACAGCCTCACAAAAGGTCATCATCCGTCACTAACATTTTAATCAATACAAATAACAGAAAATCAAATAGATAATTTTATCATGGAAAATACAGAAAACCAGAACAAACTTGAAATTTTCAATACACTGACGAAAAGGAAAGAGGCATTCAAACCTTTAAATCCGCCCCATGTAGGCTTGTATGTGTGTGGGCCGACCGTTTACGGGGAGCCCCATCTGGGCCATGCCCGTCCGGCAGTCACCTTTGATTTGGTCTTCCGTTATCTGCAACACATCGGCTACAAAGTGCGCTATGTCCGCAACATCACGGATGTGGGGCATTTGGAGCATGATGCAGACGAAGGCGAGGACAAAATCGCCAAGAAAGCGCGGTTAGAGCAGTTGGAGCCCATGGAAGTGGCGCAGTTTTACATTGACAGTTATCATCGTGCGATGGATGCACTGAACGTAAAGCGGCCCTCCATTGAACCTCGTGCATCTGGACACATTATGGAGCAGATGGACATGGTAAAGCGGATTTTGGACGCCGGATATGCTTATATTTCCGAAGGTTCTGTATATTTTGATGTGGCCAAATTTGACAAAGACTTCGGTTATGGCAAACTGTCGGGAAGAAAATTGGACGAGCTGATTGCCAACACGAGGACATTGGACGGGCAGGATGAGAAACGGAATCCCGCGGATTTCGCCCTCTGGAAGAAGGCGGCGCCCGAACACATCATGCGGTGGCAGTCGCCGTGGAGCCTCGGATTTCCCGGCTGGCACATTGAATGCACTGCCATGAGCACCAAGTACTTGGGAGAACAATTTGACATCCACGGTGGCGGCATGGACCTGCTCTTTCCGCATCACGAATCCGAAGTATGCCAGAGCACCATCGCCAACGGCATATCGTCTGTCAAATACTGGATGCACAATAACATGATCACCATCAACGGGCAGAAAATGGGCAAATCGCTGGGCAACTTCATCACGCTCAACCAGTTCTTCACCGGACAGCACGAGCTGCTGAAGCAGGCCTTCTCCCCGATGACCATCCGGTTCTTCGTATTGCAGGCCCATTACCGCGGCACTCTGGACTTCTCCAACGACGCGCTTGTGGCGGCGGAAAAAGGGATGGGCAAACTCTATGCCGCCATCGCCCAACTCCCCAAACTCACGGAGAGCGACCATTCCGATGAAGACATCTCCGCCTGGGTGCAACGCTGCTACGATGCCATGAACGATGACCTCAACACCCCAAAACTCATTTCAGAACTGTTTGACGCTGTGAGAATCATCAATTCCATAAAAGACAAAAAAATAGCATTGAATGCACAAGACCTGGAAATGCTACAGAAATATTTCAAGATTTTCTTTTATGAAATACTGGGCATGAAAGAGGAAGAGGCCCACGGCAATTCAGAATACACCGACAAACTAATGTCCCTCATCATTGACATTCGCAAAGATGCCAAAGCCAACAAGAACTGGACCGTGGCCGACCTGATCCGCGACAAGCTCACTGAAATGGGAATCACGCTGAAAGACACCAAAGAAGGCACGACCTACGAACTCAACTAAACATGCTTGACAGAACCACTCCCCCGCCTTCACAACCTTTTGCAGGATTCCAACTGCCCCGTCCCGGCACAATGCGTCTGGACAACGGGATCCCTTTCTATACATTTGACAATCCACAGCTGGAACTGATCCACCTTTCCATCAGAGTAGAGGCAGGAGCATTGCATGAAACTCAAAAACAGCTGTCGCGTTTCTGCTACACGCTTTGGAAAGAGAGCCATCCGGAGAAAAACTCCAACGAAACCGATGACTTTCTGGACTATTACGGCGCAACACTGTCCGTCACTGCCGGGATTTGTTACATCACAATACAACTTCAATTCCCAAGGAAATCAGGGGGGAAAGTCATCCCATTTGTTGCTGAAATGCTGCACAGACCCGTTTTCAGGGCACACAATCTGGAACTGCTGCGTGCCAAATTCATCAAAGAATTTGACTATCAGTCGCAAAAAGTGGACTATCGGAACACACAACTCATGATGCACCATTTGTTTGGTCCGAAATTCACCTTTGGAAAAATCCTCACGACATCAGATTTTGAAGAAATCTCACTGGAGGGAATCCAAGAGTATTTCCGTGAAACCTGTTGTGCAGAGCGCATCCGAATCTTTGCCGCCGGCCATCTGGACCCGGAAACCGTGGAACTGGTGTGCCAACACTTCAGCCGCATTCCCAACGGAACACCCGCACCAATGCTGGAGGATATCCATGCCGACTACATCCCCCAGCGCATCCACGAAGAGTGGCCCGACTCACTACAGACCTCACTCAGTCTCTGCCGCCCCGTCATGAAACACAATGATCCAGACTCGCTGCCCTTCTCAATTTTCAACACCTTGTTCTGCAACTATTTCGGTTCCAGACTAATGCAAAATCTGCGCGAAAAGAACGGCTTCACCTATGGCATCAGCGGTGCTCCTTTCTACTATTCCAACGGCGCATTTTTTTACATTGAAAGCGAAGTCAACTGTGACAAGACCGAAGAAGCCATTGAAGCATGTTTTACAGAGATGCGCCGTCTTCAACAGCAGGCAATCCCTAAGGAAGAGATGGATACAGTGCGGAACTACCTTTTGGGTAGCGCAATAAGAACAATTGACGGAACCATCACTTACATGCGGAACTATATTGAGTGGAATGACTTCGGAGAAGATGAAAACCGTTTCAACCAGTATGTCAAACTGATACGGAGCATACGCCCTGAGGAAATCACGGCATTGGCAGAAAAATACCTTCTGGAACAGCAGTTTACCGTCATTACTGTTGGGAAAAATCAAAATTAAAACCAAAAACAGAATCAAATCAAAAAGAAAAATATGAAAGCAGTATTCATTCCCTTTTACAAAGCATTTTACGATGAAGTCATCGGAATATTGGACCAACTGGAAATCCGTGGTTTCACCTTCTGGGAAGAGGTGCAAGGCAGGGGCAGTGAAACCGGGGAGCCCCACTATGGCACGCACGCCTGGCCCACCCTCAATTCGGCCTTGATAGCCATCATACCCGACGAAAAAGTGGACAAGCTGCTGGAAGCCATCCGCGCCTTGGACGCCACCGCTCCCCAGCAAGGCATTCGGGCGTTTGTCTTGCCCATTGAAAAAATGTCCTGATTTTCAACTCCATGCGTCAGTTTAAACGGATTCTCGGATACCTTACAGAGTTCAAGATGAATATCGTGCTGATATTCCTCTTCAACCTGTGTTATTCCATTTTTTCCGTTTTCTCGCTGTCGCTGATTGCACCTTTCCTGTCCGTCCTTTTTGGCAACGGGGAGATGGTGACAGCCCAACCAGAGCTGACTTTGTCGGCGAGGTCCGTCATCGATACCTTCTATTACTACATGGGAGGCATCATCCGGACCCACGGGGCCTTCGCTGCCCTGCTCTTTATTGCAGGCAGCATGATTATCAGCACATTTTTTTCCAACCTGTTCCGGTATCTCGGACAATATGCCAATGCCCCCATCCGGGCTGGCATCATCAAAAAACTGCGCAAAGACCTGTACCACAGAATACTCATACTTCCACTTTCTTTTTACAACAAGCATAAGAAAGGCGACATCTTGAACCGCATCGGCTCGGATGTACAGGAAGTGGAATGGTCTGTGGTGTGCAGTTTGCAGATGCTTTTCCGTGACCCGCTGTTATTGGTGGTTTTCATATCCACACTGTTTTCAATAAGTCCCGCCCTCACACTTCTATCCATGATTATTTTGCCGCCTGCAGGCTTATTGATCGCCCGGATTGGAGACAGCATCAAAAAGAACTCCACCGAGGCGCAACAGCTCCTGGGGAGGATGAGTTCCGCATTTGACGAAGCCATCAACGGGCTTCGCGTCATCCAAGGACATAACGCCACAGATTATGCCGACCGCAAATTCAGGCAGATGAACGAACGGTTTTTCATCCTTAACCGTCGCATTTTCCGAAAAAGCGAATCCGGAGCCCCGATCATTGAACTCCTCTGCATCCTTACCCTGCTGCTCGTCCTGGCTTTGGGGACGGGTATCATATTGAGGGATCAAGCGTTAAGCGGAGAACTCATTGTCATGTTCATTGTCATTTTTGCCCGCGTGATTCCCCCGGCGAAATCCATCGTCACCTCCTTTTACACAGTGCAAAAAGGCATGGCCTCCGCGGAACGCATCTTCCAGGTCATTGATGCTGAAGAGATTATAGAAGAAGCCAAAAATCCAATTGAAAAAAAGACATTTGACCAGAAAATCGAATACCAGTCTGTCTATTTCTCCTATCATCCCGACCAGCCCGACAGCGATGTTTTGAAAAACATCTCCTTCACACTGGAAAAAGGCAAGACCATAGCGCTTGTCGGCGCCTCCGGAAGCGGCAAGTCCACCATCGTGGACCTGCTCCCACGCTTTTACGATATACGCGAAGGACACATCCTCATTGATGGAATTGAGAGCAACAAAATCAAAATCAGCGATTTAAGAGGCCTATTCGGTATTGTAAACCAAGATGTAACCCTGTTCAATGACACGGTTTTCAACAATATCACCTTTGGGAAAGAGCACGTGAACAAGGAGGAGGTGACGGAAGCAGCGAAATCGGCCATCGCCCACGATTTCATCATGGAAATGGAGAACGGATATGACACTGTCATTGGGGACCGGGGAACCAAACTGTCAGGGGGCCAGCGCCAACGGCTCAGCATTGCGCGTGCTATCCTCCAAAATCCCCAGGTACTCATATTGGACGAAGCCACATCGGCCTTGGATACGGAATCGGAATATCTTGTGCAAAAATCCCTGCAAAAACTGATGGAAGGTCGCACCACCATCGTGATAGCGCACCGGCTGTCCACCATTCGCCATGCCGACCGGATCCTGTTCATCCAAGGCGGACGCATCACCGAGCAGGGAACACATGAGGAACTGATGGCTGCACACGGCGAGTATGCCAAATTCTGCGCGATGCAAGAGAGCGGGATGGCGCTTACTGATCCCGCCCGGTAAAAAATCACGGAAATCAGCAGCCTTCCACCACCACCACAATCTCCCCCTTCACCTCCTTGCTTCCAAAATGACGAACCGCATCAGCCAGCGTGCCGCGGAAATTCTCCTCATGCACTTTGGTCAGCTCGCGGCAAACGGACACAGGGCGCTCTTCGCCGAAAATCGGGAGCATCATCTCCAAAGTCTTGAGCAGCCGATACGGGGACTCGTAAAAAATGGAGGTTTCTTCCGCAGCAGCCATGGCTTTCAGGCAGGTTTCCTTTCCTTTTTTATGCGGAATAAAGCCGTAGAACTTGAAACTGCTGGCGGGCAGACCCGAGTTGACCAAGGCGGGAACGAGGGCAGTGGGACCGGGCAGGCACTCCACGTCAATGCCATTGCGTATGCACTCCCGCACCAACAGGTAACCCGGATCCGAGATGCACGGGGTGCCGGCATCCGAGGTCAGGGCCACCAATTCCGACTGCTGGATCTGGCGGACAATATGCTCCAACTGCTGATGCTCATTATGGATGTGGTAGGCATAGCAATTCTTGTCAATGTCAAAATGACGGAGGAGGTTCCGGGTGGTGCGGGTGTCCTCACACAAAACGAAATCCGCCTCTTTCAAAACACGCAAAGCCCGGAGGGTGATATCCTCCAAGTTTCCAATGGGGGTCGGTACAATGACTAACTTCATCGGTTAGAGATACATTTGCAGTTTCTGCTGGTTATTGTTGGTGCGGAGGCGCTTGATGGCGCGTTCCTTGATTTGCCGGACACGTTCACGGGAAAGATTGCAGCACGCGCTGATCTCGTCCAACGTATATTCTCTGTTGGTGCGGAAGCCATAGAAAAGGCTCAGCACTTCACGTTCGGTTTCCGGCAAAGTGGAAAGCACAGTGTCCAATTCTTTGGTCAGAGACTCTTTCATCACTCCCCTATCCGTATCTTCCTGATTATCAAAAATGAATGTATCAATAAATTTGGTATCCTCGTTAGGCGAGATAGGAGAATCTATGGACTGAGTGTAGCTGGTCATGCGAAGGAGTTCGGCTACCTTGACAATGGGCAGATCCATGGCATCGGCAATCTCATCCACCGTCGGGGTGCGTTCAAGTTCGCCTTCGAGGCGGGAGATTTCCTTACGCAAACGGTTGATGGTGCCCACCTGGTTCAGCGGGAGGCGCACCACGCGGGATTGTTCAGCGATGGCGGTGAGGATGGATTGACGGATCCACCACACGGCGTATGAGATGAACTTAAAACCGCGGGTTTCATCAAAACGTTCGGCAGCTTTCAAAAGACCGATATTCCCCTCATTGATCAAGTCGGCGAGACCGATTCCCTGGTTTTGATACTTTTTTGCAATGGAAACAACAAAGCGCAAGTTAGTGGTAACGAGACGCTCCATGGCCTCACGGTCACCGGAACGGATCCGGCGGGCCAGCTCCACCTCTTCATCAGCGGTGATGAGCGGCTCCCTCGCGATGTCAGAGAGATAACGCTCCAACGACGCGGAGTCCCGGTTGGTGATGGAATTGGAGATTTTAATTTGACGCATCATAATGGTTAGAATTTTATTTGGTTATCGTTTTATACATTATTTATTGTAGTGCAACTGTGTATCGCCATCCTCGTTGAAAAGCACCACAGGCAAGGCCAATTGCTTTCCCTCACGGAGGCACACCACATTGACGTGATCTCCGGGAGAGTGGATGGTCATCACCTCGCGCAATTCAGAAGTGGTGTTCACTTCCTGATTGTCAATCAGCAGAATAATATCATCCTGCATGATGCCTGCCTGTCCGGCAGCTCCATCTTCTGCAACGGAGACCACCTGAATACCCTTCACTTCATCCAAGCCGAGCTCTGTAGCCAGCGACTGGTCAATGGGACGGAAAGAGATGCCCAAAACGGCGCGCTGCACCTCACCGTACTCCTTCAGGTCGCCGACCACCTTGCGGGCGATGTTGGCGGGAATGGCAAAAGAATAACCGGTATAGTAGCCAGTTTGTGAAGCGATAGCTGAATTGATACCAATCAATTCGCCGGTTGCATTCACCAGAGCCCCTCCGCTATTTCCCTGGTTCACAGCGGCATCCGTTTGTATAAAGGATTCTATAGTGGAATTTTCACCCAAGATGTCAAGATTACGGGCTTTCGCACTGACAATTCCCGCCGTAACCGTAGAAGTCAGATTGAAAGGGTTGCCCACCGCCAATACCCACTCACCGATACGAACATTGTCGGAATTGCCGAAGGTGAGGTAAGGCAAGTGCTCGCAATCTATCTTGATCAGGGCAAGGTCTGTCTGAGGATCGGTGCCCACCACTGTGGCCGGAAACTCACGCCGGTCGTTGAGCGTAACGGAAATTTCAACCGCATCCTCCACCACATGGTTATTGGTCACAATATATCCATCGGGAGAAATAATCACACCTGAGCCCGCCCCCAAAGCGATCTGGTCCTGGGCCAATCCCGGCATGCTAAAATCGAAAAAATCATCCCAAAAACTTCCACCGAAGAAGTCCTCCCAGCCGGAAGTACGGTACTGAAATTGTGTCTTGATATGTACAACGGCATGCACAGACTGCTCTGCAGCCCCCGTTAGATCCACATAGGAAGAAGCGGAGGGCTGTGCGGACAACGGCGCAAAAAACAACGTCAACAAAGTGACAATCATTAATTTACAAAGAAAATCCCTTTTCATTTTGGCCATCCTTTCTTATATTAGTCTTATTAAAGACAAACAACAAACGAAAATGTTTTGAAAAAATTATTTTTTATTCAGATTTATGTAAAAAATATTTGTACTTTTGCCGCCCGAAAAATACGTTTAACCAAAACCATCAAAAAATGTACGCAATTGTAGAAATAGCAGGGCAACAATTTAAGATTGAAAAGGATCAGAAGATCTTTGTTCATCGCCTAAAAGCTGAAGAAGGTTCCGAAGTGAAATTCGACCGCGTGATGTTGATTGCAGACAACGGTTCCGTAAAAGTTGGAACTCCCACCGTTTCCGGCGCAGAGGTTTCCGCTACCGTTTTGCAGCATCTGAAAGCCGACAAGGTTCTCGTTTTCAAGAAAAAAAGAAGAAAAGGGTATCAAACCCTGAACGGTCATCGCCAATACATGACCTCTCTTCAAATCAACAGCATTGTCTGCTAAAGTTCATTTCCAAGTTTAACCCACAAAAAAAATCATATTATGGCTCATAAAAAAGGTGTCGGTAGTACACAGAACGGTCGTGAATCCGAAAGCAAACGTTTAGGAATCAAAATTTTCGGCGGTCAATTTGCCAAAGCTGGCAACATCATCATCCGCCAAAGAGGCACAGTGCACAATCCCGGGAAAAATGTCGGTATGGGCAAAGACCACACCATCTACTCCCTGATTGACGGTACCGTGGAATTCAAAAAGAGAATGGGCGGCAAATCCTTCGTATCCGTCATCCCGATGGCTACAGAAGTCGCTGAAGCATAATCCGAAAAGATTCATTATCTCCAACCGCTTCAACAGAAGCGGTTTTTTTTTGCCCATGCGTATAAAAAACCACAATATCACTGCACGATTCACAATTTAATCGTATCTTTGCCGCGCAATTCACCAATTATGAAAAAAACATTGCCTTTGATACTTCTCCTTGCCGTTTCATGCACTGCCTGCCACAAGGACTGCGTATGCAAATATTACAAAAACGACAAATTTTACGACATGAAGGTGTGGGATGACCGGCACATCACCGAGGAGGACTGCCAGGGCATGAACGATTCCAGAACCGTGGAAATCCCGCTGGGAGATTACGGCGAAGTGGAACTTGCCGATTACAAAGTAATTTGTTCAAGAGATTAACCATTAAACTATATGTTCAAAATGAAAAAAACATTCCTGCTTATCTGTGCAGTGCTGCTCGCTGCCTTTGTCCTCACATCATGCGAACAGAGAGAGTGTCGTTGCACCTACTATAACAACAACAACGAGGTGACCAACATCGAGACATGGGATGCCAGTGAAGTCACTGCCGAGCAATGCCAGGCGATGGAAAGTGGCAACGACAATGTTTCCTGTGACATCCAATGGTAGCCCCCTTTGAATCGGCGCTGAATGTGCAGGGAGGCATTGACCAGCCGGCACAAATCAACCCGCACTTGCAAAAGCGCAAGCGGCGGGAATTGTCGGTGGACGACTATGTCAGCGGCATCCGAGGGGGTGACCGCGTGATTTTGAGCCGTGCCATCACCCTGATAGAAAGCACATCGCCATTGCACCAGCAGATGGCGCAGGAGGTCATTGAAAAATGCCTTCCCTTCGCCGGCCACTCGCTGCGCATCGGCATCACCGGTGTGCCCGGTGTGGGCAAAAGCACCTTCATTGAAGCTTTTGGCACCCATCTCACTTCCCAAGGGCACCAGATTGCGGTACTCGCCATCGACCCGAGCAGTGAACGCTCCAAGGGCAGCATCCTGGGTGACAAGACGCGCATGGAGCTGCTCTCCACCGACCCTCACGCCTTCATCCGCCCCTCCCCGTCCGGACTCACCCTCGGCGGCGTGGCCCGCAAAACCCGCGAGACCATCGTACTGTGCGAGGCCGCCGGCTTTGACGTCATCATCGTGGAAACCGTCGGCGTGGGACAATCGGAAACTGTGGTCAAATCCATGGTGGACTTCTTCCTGCTGCTCATGCTGGCCGGCGCCGGCGACGAGCTACAGGGCATCAAACGCGGCATCATGGAAATGGCCGATGGACTGGTCATCAACAAAGCGGATGGAGACAACATCCACCCCGCAGAACTGGCCAAAACCAGGTACCAGTCCGCTCTGCACCTTTTCCCGCAGAACGAAAACGGATGGCATGTCCCCGTCTTAACCTGCTCCTCCATTGAACATCGCGACATCGACAAGGTCTGGGAGGTCATCACCGATTTCAAGACCCAAACCCAAGCCAACGGTTTTTTTGAAAAAAACCGCAACGAACAGAATGTAAGGATCTTCTACGAATGGATTGAAGATTCCATCAAAAGCCATTTTTTCAACAACCCTGCCGTACAAGAACGCATTGCGACAGTACTTCCCAAGGTTCTGGACGGCGAAATCACGCCTTACCAAGCGGGCGGCATCGTACTTGAGCCTGCACAACATTGACCTCCATGCACAAAATCATCTTCGTCTGTTTGGGCAACATCTGCCGAAGTCCCATGGCTGAATTCATCATGAAAGACCTTGTGAAAAAGCAGGGCATTGCAGAGCAGTTTGAGATCTCCTCCGCCGCTACCTCCGTAGAGGAAATCGGGAATCCCGTCTATCCGCCGGCACGCCGAATACTGGCTGAACACGGAATCTCCTGCGCAGGCAAAACCGCCCGCCAGATGACACGCACCGACTATGCGCATTATGACTATGTCATTGCCATGGACCACAGCAATTTACGCAATATCTACCGCATCATCGGCTCCGACTTTGAACACAAAGTTTCCCTGCTGCTAGACTACACCTCGGATCCGCATGAAATCGCCGACCCCTGGTACACACGGGATTTTGAGACCACCTGGAACGAAATCACAGAGGGGTGTCAAGGATTGTTGAAAGCCATTCTGAATGAATGACTTCCACAACAACATTGGAAAAGCGATTTCTTTTTTTTGGAGAAAAAAACACATTTTCAACCTCTCATTCCAAAACGCGGAAGGGCATTTTTTCTGCCATATTTTTTCATTTTTTACTAATTTATTAATTTGCAATAATTTAAAACCATCTAATTTTTTTTCAAAAAATAGACATGGCGAGTGGTTTTTTTTGCAGAAAACATATATATTTGCCGACGATTTTTTAACAATTTAGTAAGATGGATAAACGTTGGATTATTAGTCCGGCACCGGACACGCAGGAGGTTGAAAAATTCAGCCAAATGCTGTCCATTGAAAAACCGCTGGCTGCCCTGCTCATCAACCGAGGAATACGCACCCCTGAAGAGGCGGAACTTTTTTTCAATCCTGACATATCGAAGCTACACGACCCATTTTTGATCAAGGATATGGACAAGGCGGTGGAGAGATTGTCTCGGGCCATCATTGACAACGAAAAAATCCTGATATACGGTGACTATGATGTGGATGGCACATCGGCAGTGGCACTGGTTTACTCCTTTTTGAAAGAAATCATTGGTTCGGATTACAAAAATTACATTGAATACTACATTCCCGACCGATATTTGGAAGGATACGGAATCTCCGATCAGAGCATTGAATACTGCCATGCCAACGACTTCACGCTGCTGATTTCGCTGGACTGCGGCATCAAGGCCAACGACAAGGTGGCGTTTGCAAACAGTTATGGCATTGACGTCATCATTTGCGACCATCACTTGGAGGGGGACGAACTTCCGGCGGCAGTGGCTGTGCTGGATCCCAAGCGCTCCGGCTGTCCCTACCCGTACAAGGAACTTTCCGGCTGCGGGGTGGGCTTCAAACTCATCCAAGGCTACTGCAAAAAATACGATCTCCCTGACCAATTGTGGCTTTCCAAACTGGACCTGGTGGCCATCAGCATTGCCTCTGACATTGTGGCCATCACGGGAGAGAACCGAATCCTGGCCTATTTCGGCCTCATCATCATCAACCGCTTCCCCCGCGTGGGCATCAAGTCCATCATTGAACAATCCGGCATCAAGATACATTACCCGCCCACAGAGCAGACCATTTTCAACCGTGTCATCTCCATCACCGACTTGGTATTCAATGTCGGACCTCGAATCAATGCTGCAGGACGCATCAACACCGGACGCGAATCCGTCAAGCTGCTGATCTGCGACGACGAGGACAAATCGGTGGACATCGGCAAAAACATCAACACACACAACGACACACGCCGGGAGTTGGACAAAAAAGCCACAGGCGAAGCCATCAACGAAATACTGTCCAACGACGAATTCCGCGACCGCAAGAGCATCGTGCTTTACAATCCCACCTGGAACAAGGGAATCATCGGAATTGTGGCCTCACGCATCGTGGAAGAGTTCTACCGTCCCACCATCATTCTCACCAAATCCACCGACGGACTCATTACCGGCTCCGCGCGCTCCATCAAAGAATTCAACATCTACAACGGCATCGACCATTGCGCCGACCTGCTTGAACATTTCGGAGGACACAACTATGCCGCCGGATTGTCGCTGAAAGAGGAAAACCTGCAGGCATTTATCGACAAATTTGAGAAATTCGTTTCTGAACAGATACAGGATGAAACCACCCTCATCCCGGAAATTGACGTGGACATGGAGCTGGACCTCACTGACATCACGTCACATTTCATGGAGAACCTCAAACGGTTCGCTCCTTTCGGCCCAGGGAACATGGCTCCCGTATTTCTTTCACGCCGACTGGTGGAAGAGGGCAACGCCAGAATTGTAGGGGAAAAGCACATCAAGATGCGCGTGTGCTACCGAAACAAAAACTGCCGCCCCATTGATGCCATCGCCTTCAATCAGAAAGAGAATTTCGACAAAGTCACCTCGGGGGAAGACTTTGACATGCTTTACCATGTAGAGGAGAACACTTGGAACAATATCACCTCTATTCAATTGAATGTCAAAGATATAAAAAGAAGCTAAACTTCCTGTTCTTCTGGCATTTTCAAGTACAGGATCTCTCCTCGCACAGCGGGATAACCCATGGATGACAGTAATGCCACGTAGCCTGCTACCTGATCTTCGTACGCCTCACGTGATCGCTCCGAAGGCTGGCCGGTTTTATAATCAATCACCACGGTTTCATTCTCCAAAAGCACCACACGGTCCGGACGGTACGTGGCCTGGGAACCGAGGGAGGTACTTGGAGTGAGCATTTCACACATCTGACGGGAGGGAAGCAGCGACACCTCCTTTAAAACGGACAGGCCCTTGGCAAAATAGGGACGCCAGTGTTCATCCGAAACAATTTGTTCCAGCGCCTTCCGTATGTAATCCTGATATTTTTGATCCTCAGTAAATTGCATTGATTCCACCTCCTCCATATTTTGCGGAAATTCTTCCAGACCAGCCAGAAAATCATGAACAACAATTCCCACCTCCTGTTCCTTCGTGCGTGTTTGGGGAACATGTGTGGACAGCTGGGCCAAAGAGAATCCACTGCAATAAATCTGGGAAACCGTATTTTCCACGCCGACATCTCCCCCAGCCCGCTTGTGCAAATCACGGTCGCCATACCAGAAACGCAACGGGTCTTTCTCATCTTGTTCAAAGCCCTCAAACAATGTGCCGTTTTTCTCCCCGGCCTCCCGAAAGTTCTGATGGATAAAATCATCCAACAGAACATTATAAATCCCACTTTTCCCCGTCCCTGAAGGTGCACCAGTGATGATGAACATCATCTCCATGGCACGCGTCTGGGCCACATACACCTTGTTCAGGTGATCCAACATTGACAACATCAATTCCTCCTCATAATCCGCTGACATGTTGAAATAGGACAGATTGCTGTCGTTCTTCAACAGCAGATAGGGCAATTCTGTTTCAACCGGAGCATCCTGGTCCACCTTGTACCACACATTTTTCTTCATCGCCCCACGCGCAAATCCAGTCATGGGGAAGATGACCACAGGATATTGGAGACCTTTGGCTTTATGTACCGTATTAATAGTGATGGCATTCCCCCCTCCCGGAGTGGACAGCGACACTTTCCGGCCTTTTCTTTCCCACCAGTCCAAAAAAGAAGAAAGTTCGCCATTGTTCTCTTGAATACACTTTAAAATGTTATCAATCAAATCAATAACGAAAATATCCGTAGCATTCAAATGAAAAATCCTGATAATGGCGTGCACCTGTTGCAGCAAGGTTTTCTGACGCAGGGAGCGGAGATCCAAAACGATATTCCGTTCCGTCAGCCATTGGAAAAACAGAGTGTCCCGGGTTGCGCACGCCACACAGGAGGTGAACGATTCGCTGGAATCCTCCTCTTTCTGGGACACCTCCTGATGTTGTGTCAGGAAATTCATGATAGACAAACGGGCGATCGGGTCATGGGGATGTGCCAAATAGGTCAGGACAGAAATGATAAAATTCACCTCAGGGGAAGATGAGAGTTGCAATGACTCGGCGGAAATCACATGAAAACCGGCAAGGGTCAGTTCTCTGCCCAGCATAGAACCGTTTTCATTGCTGCTGGTCAATACTGCGATGTCCTTTTCTTTGTATCCCCTTTCCAATGCCTCCTTCACGGCGGCGATGGTTTTTTCAACCAAAAACTCGTCTTTGGGGAGAATGGCATCCTTGAACTGGATAGACACAAGACCCTTATTCTGGTTACGGCTCGGCACATTCTGGTGCACAAAACTATAATATCGATTGTAGTAAGCCAGATGCTGTTCCAACGAGACATCAGCGGAGTAGTTGAACCCTGCCAGATGGGGAAGGTTCTCAAAAAAAGCATTATTGAAGTCCACGATATGTCCACCGGAGCGGAAATTGGATTCCAGCGGTTCATCCTGATAGCGTTTCCGTTGGAAATCTCCCGGAAGCAGTTTCAGATACTCCTCATTGGCTTCCGGCTGGGTGAGGGCGCTGAACAACCGCGAGTCCCCGTTCCTGAAGCGGTAAATGGCCTGCTTCACATCCCCATAGAGGATAGTCTGACAGTCATCCCCGCCGGCGAGGGCGTTTTTGAGCAGAGGGATGAGATTATCCCACTGCATTCGGGAGGTATCCTGAAACTCGTCAATAAAAAAATGACGGTAGCGGTTGCCCACTTTCTCATAGATAAAAGGCACATCCGTCTCTTCCAATTCACAATGAATCTTGTAATTGGTATCCGACAAAAAGAATTTGTTGTCCCTCTCCCGAATCTCATCCATGATATTCTTCAAATCAAACAGCAAAGCCAGGGACTTGATTTGACCGAAAATCGCCTCAGCCTTGACATATTCATCTCTTTTTTGGAAAAAATCGGACACAAAATCAGTCAATATTCGATTCTTTTCCTCACCATCCGGTGTCCCTGTCTTGACAAAGGGAGCGCCACTGTCCAGAATGCCACGAATAGTATCCGAGACTTTGTTTTCCCTATGGGAAGCCTTTTCCAAATTCGCATAAATCCCCGTTTTCCCTCCGACCAGATTTTCCGGCTTCAAACCCAAACTTTTACATATTCCCCGAGCCTTCACTGCCATTTCACACACCTCATGGCGCTGTTTTGAAAGATTGTCGTTCACCTCTTTGATTTTCTCCTCCAGATTGGGCAACCGCGACAATTGATCCAGTGGCTCTGCCGCATCTTCATTTTGATAAATGAGAGCAAGCAGATCATACAGTTGGTGATCCACCCGCCAGCTGCCCTCTTCCTCCATGTTTTCCATCATGAAACTCATCAGATGGTCTTTCAAATCAGGACGGGCGTCAGAAATTCTATTATACAATATATCAATTGTTTGCAAGAAACACTCATCCAATGTCACCTCCACATTGAACGACATGCTGATGCCTAATTCAAAAGCAAAGGCACGGACAATGCGCTGGAAGAAACTGTCAATGGTTGAGACCGAAAAGTCGGGATAATCATACAAAATCTTAGAAAGCAACTCCCGCGACCGGGTGCGCACCAGTTCCACATTGAGATGAGGCTGCAAGCGAACCACCATTTTATAAATGGCATTTTCCGAATCGTTCCATTGGTCTTGGGAACGAAAAACAAACGCGTTCAGAATCTGCACAATGCGTTCTTTCATCTCCGCAGTGGAATTCTTGGTGAATGTAATAGCCAGAATATGCCTGAACTGTTCCACCGATTGCTCCGATTTCAGGCAGATGGACAAATACTCTGCCACCAATCCCGTAGTTTTTCCTGCTCCAGCTGAAGCTTTGTATGTTTTGAACATATATAGACAGTATGTTTGTACGAAGTTGCAAAAGTACTAAAACTTCAGGAAAAGAAAGGATTGTGAGCAAAAAAAAACAGAAATCTTCGCACTCATCAAAAAAACTGAAGAAAAATCGGCGAATCCCAACAAAAAGTGTACCTTTGCACTTCATTACCAATATTTAATAAAAATGAGTAATTCAGTAGATATCAAAGAATTAAACGAACGCATACAGCGCGAAAGTTCTTTCATTGACATGATTACCATGGAAATGGGGAACGTCATCGTTGGACAAAAAGCCATGGTGGAGAAGCTGCTCATCGGTCTTTTGGCCAATGGGCACATTCTCTTGGAGGGGGCTCCAGGTTTAGCCAAGACACTGGCTATAAAGTCATTGGCCAACATTGTACAAACCCGGTTCAGCCGCATCCAATTTACACCGGACCTGTTGCCGGCGGATGTCATCGGCACCATGATATACAGCCAGAAGAACGAAGAATTCGTGGTGAAGAAAGGTCCCATTTTCGCCAACTTCATCCTGGCGGATGAGATCAACCGTGCGCCCGCAAAGGTGCAGAGCGCGCTATTGGAGGCCATGCAGGAACGCCAGGTTACCATTGGCGACCAAACCTACAAACTGGATGAACCCTTCTTGGTGCTGGCCACCCAGAACCCGATTGAACAGGAAGGAACCTACCCCCTGCCCGAAGCCCAAGTGGACCGTTTCATGATGAAAGTGGTGGTTAACTACCCCAAACAGGAGGAGGAAAAGCTCATTTTACGGCAACATCTGGAAGCCGAATTCCCGACCACACGCACCCTGCTCAAACCGGAAGACATCATTCAGGCCCGCAAAACCGTAAAAGAGGTATATCTGGATGAGAAGATTGAACAGTATATCACCTCCATTGTTTTTGCCACGCGCTATCCGCAGCAATACGGTCTGAACAAATTCCAGAACATGATCAATTACGGTGCATCTCCCCGTGCCACCATCAACCTGGCACTGGCTGCCCAAGCTTACGCCTTCATCAAACGCCGCGGCTATGTGATTCCGGAAGACATCCGTGCCATCTCCTACGATATCCTGCGCCACCGCATCGGCCTCACCTACGAAGCGGAAGCAGAAAATATCAGCACCACGGATATCATCAGCGAAGTGCTTAACACCGTGGAAGTTCCGTAAAAAAATTGATAAGGAGGAATTAGAAATCAAAAGCAATAGAGTGTCAGAGGCACGACACCTTTTCAACCCCGTACAAACGAAGTGCGGTGCAGAGTATAAACAACAACCAACAGATGGAGTCATCGGAGTTATTAAAGAAAGTGCGGAAAATAGAAATCCGCACACGCGCACTGACGCAGCAGATTTTCGCCGGTCAGTACCATAGTGCCTTCAAAGGACGCGGCATGGCTTTCAGTGAAGTGAGACAATACCAGTACGGAGATGACGTCCGCTTCATTGACTGGAACGTCACCGCACGCTTCCACTCCCCTTACGTGAAGGTATTTGAAGAAGAGCGCGAGCTGACCGTCATGCTTCTCATTGACGTGAGCGGTTCCAACCTGTTCGGAACCATTCAGCAATTTAAGTCGGAGCTAGTCACAGAAGTGGCTGCAGTACTTTCATTTTCTGCCATTTACAACAATGACAAAGTCGGGGTCATCTTTTTCAGCGACCACGTGGAGAAATTCATACCGCCAGCCAAAGGGAGATCGCACATCCTGCGCATCATCCGCGAACTGCTGACCTACACCCCGTCGCAAGACCGCACCACCGACATAGCTGAAGCCCTGCGGTATCTCACCAACGCCCTCAAACGAAAATCCACGGCATTCATCCTCTCCGATTTTGTAAGCCAGGACTTTGAGCAGGCGCTGAAAATCGCTGCCAACCGCCACGATATTGTTGCCCTGAATGTCACTGACAAGGGCGAACGCCAGCTGCCCAATATCGGCATTGTGGAGTTGTACGACCCTGAGACCGGGCAACGGGTATGGGCCGACACCGCCAGCCGGAAAGTGCGGAATCACTATGCCAACTGGTGGGAACAACTCACCCGGAAAAACAACGACATCTTCTGCAAATCCGGCATTGACTCTGTGCAGCTTTACACCGACCGCGACTACGTGCCCGCGCTACTGGAGCTTTTCAGAAGGAGGAACTAAGGGGAAAATATCAACATAAAAGTAGATACGGAGATTCCGCCGCTCGCTGCGCGAGCGCCGGAATGGTGAGGGCCATTTAACAAGCTGCGGGGCGATGACGGAGATTCCGCCGCTGCACTGCGTGCGCGGCGGAATGGTGCACGGCGTAAAACAAAACACAAATGGGTGGTCGGAGGTTCCGCCGCTCGCGTG
>JAFZWE010000032.1 GCA_017617445.1 Bacteroidales bacterium
TCTCGATGAGACAAGCGGTCTGGATGGTCATGTGAAGGGAGCCCATGATGCGCACGCCCTTCAACGGCTTCTGGTCGCCGTATTTCTCGCGCAGAGCCATCAGGCCAGGCATCTCTTTTTCGGACACTTCGATCTCTTTGCGTCCCCAATCCGCCAACTTGATGTCGGCGACTTTGTACTTCAATTCGTAATCAGTCATCATTTTACTGTATTAAATTCATAAAAATACTTTTTGCAAACCTCACATTTGCAGGCTGCAAAAATACTCATTTTTTTTGAAAGATGAATGCAGGGGGATGAAAATCAAAAATAAACCATCGGGTTAAACGATATCCAACGGCATTGAATTAGAATAACTCCATCCTTTATTGTTCCGTGAAGACGAGGTAATAAGCATCGGAAAGATTTCCACCGGCACTGCTGGGAGGGAATCGATATACAGCCACCTTCTTGGAGGTGTGACCGTAATAGTGTTGAAACTCTCTTTGTCGAGACACGCATTGCCAAACTCGTTGCAATTCCAACTCATCCGTAACAGTAACATAAGCACCAACATTGTTAATGAAAGTAAAGTGATATTGTCCTGGATAAGGCAGGCTAGTGCTTGTTGTCTCTCCAGCGCGAAAATTTGTTGGAAATAGGAGATCTCCTCCATCGCACCACCCAAGGGTCCCATTCATCAACAAGTTGTTGGAATTATGGTAATACAGTTTAATGTATCCGAAATCACAAGGTTCCTGATATTCTGCAAGAAAAGGAATCTCTAACCCATTGTTGATTTTGCCTGAAACATCCATTGCATAAAACCCTTTATACTTGAATGTCAAATAATCCACTTTTGAAATCAAGATATGGTGCTGGAGGTCTTCCTCTTGAAGATCATTCCCTATGAAATCGTCGGAAGGCTGGCCGGCTCTCGAATTGACAATTTGCATGTCAATACACTTGAGACTGTACATCATGGTCAGACTGTATTCGTTGGCATAGATGTCATTGCCGTGGAATGAGGCGGACATGCCATTGGCCTCGTTAGTGGCACTGAGTGCTGAGAGAAATTCTTCAGAGGTACTGAATGACTGTGAGCCATCGCCCCAACCTGCCTGAAGGATGAAGGAAGACCTTGCCAGTTTTGTGTATGCGGCTGAATTATGTATTTCATTCATCCACTGTGCGAAACGCTGTTTTAAAATGTCGAATTCATTGTTATGAATAAACATTTCGACATTGCCTGTGGAATGGGCATAAACCTCCTTAGTTATATCGCCCTCTGTTTTCAAGAACTTTCCGTTTTCTTCCGAAAACCCGTGATTGGCTAAAAGGGCGGCGATTTCCGCCTGTGGCAGGCCAATGCAGGCTTTTAGTAAGGTGAAGTCGTTGATAATAGGTTCCTGTACTTCGGGGGTATATTCAAATGGATCTGGCTCATCGGGCACAACATAATTGATGGGTTGTGGCTTGGATGGCACCGTTACCGTTGTCACGAAATCTTCGTGTTCACAAGAGGCGAGGCAAAGCATCATGGGAACTATAAGAAGGAATGAAAAATAGTGCTCAAATGTTTTTTTCATTTTTAGGGCTCGATTGTTTTGAATATTATTTTCATCCGCAAAAATAACTTTTTTTTCTAAAACCAAGCATAGCGATGAAACTTTTACTGCGCACTGTTTCCCGAGACCTTCTCGCCGTTCCAGTTGTCGAAGCCTTTGTCGAGTTCATACACAGTGAAGCCCATCTCCACCAGCTTTTTGGCGGCGATTTTGCTGCGCCGGCCGCCCTTGCAGTACACGGCCACCGGCTTTTTCTTGTTGAGTTTCGCCGCCTGTGTGTCAAAGTCGGCCGCCCTCACGTCGATGTTGGCTGCGCCGGGGATGTGCGCGGTGGCATACTCCTGCGGGGTACGCACATCCACCAGCTGCACATTCTTCTTGCGGATGGTTTTGGCGAAATCCTCGTTGCTCTGCGATACGAAGCCCTGCTGCTGCGAGCAACCTGACAGCACAAAGGCGAACAATAACGTAATCAGTGTGAGAAATTTTTTCATAAAGCTTGGTTGATTTTATTAAAATTTATTGGTTAAAAATAAAACAAACATTACGTGAAATTGAAAAAACTGGCAAAATTACTTTTTTTTATGAATCCAAGGAGCATGAATCAAAAAAATCACAGGGGCTGTTCGTCAACTGCCAACTAAATCGTATCTTTGCGCCTCAATTTTTAGACCGATGAAAAACACCATTGCGCAGACATTGCAAATTGCATTAAAGGATTTATATCAAATTGATTGGCAGATAGATACCTCTGTCATACAAAAGACAAAAAAGGAATTTGACGGGGATTTCACCGTGGTGACTTTCCCTTTCGTGAAACTCGCCCGCAAGGCGCCGGATGCCGTCGCCCGGGAGTTGGGGGATTATTTCAAAGAGAAAATCCAGTGCGACTACAATGTGGTGAAGGGTTTCCTCAACCTTTCCTTTGCCTCTGAGGTATGGGTGGACTTTCTCCGCGCCAACCGATGCAACGCGCAGTATGGGTACACGCCGATGCCACAGGACGAGCCGGTCACGCTGATAGAGTTCTCCTCTCCCAACACGAACAAGCCGCTGCATCTCGGCCACATCCGCAACAACCTGCTTGGCGATTCCGTCTCCCGCATCCTGTCTGCCTGCGGCAAAAACGTGGTAAAGGTCAACCTGGTCAATGACCGCGGCATCCACATCTGCAAATCGATGCTGGCCTGGCAGAAGTTTGGCAACGGGGAGACGCCGGAAAGCTCCGGCATCAAAGGCGACCACCTCGTCGGCAAGTACTATGTGGAGTTTGACAAGCACTACAGGCAGGAGATAGCCGACCTGATGGCCGGCGGCATGGAGAAGGAGCTGGCCGAAAAGCAGGCTCCGCTCATTCTGGAAGCCCAGGAGATGCTGCGCAAATGGGAAGCCAACGACCCGGAAGTGAGGGCGCTGTGGAACCAGATGAACCACTGGGTGTATGAAGGTTTTGACCAGACATACAAACAGTTGGGAATATCATTCCATAAAATCTACTATGAATCCCAGACCTACCTTTTAGGGAAGTCACTCGTGGAAGAGGGATTGCAACGCGGAACACTCTACCGCCGCGATGATGGTTCTGTTTGGGTGGATTTACGCGATAAGGGACTGGATGAAAAGCTGTTGCTTCGCAAAGATGGCACCTCTGTCTATATGACGCAGGACCTTGGCACGGCCCAGTTGCGCTATGAGGAGTTCCATCCCCAGCAGATGATTTATGTGGTGGGCAATGAGCAGAACTACCACTTCGACGTGCTGAAGCTGGTGCTCAGCGAAAAGCTGGGCAAAGAGTTCGGGAAGAACATCTTCCACCTCTCCTACGGCATGGTGGAGCTGCCCAACGGGAAGATGAAATCCCGCGAAGGCACCGTGGTGGATGCCGACGACCTGATGGAGGAGATGATCTTCCAGGCGCGCGAGAAAACCTCGGAGCTTGGCAAGAGCGACGGCAAGGAGGATGAGTTGTACGAAATGATCGGGCTGGGGGCCCTCAAATACTTTATCCTGAAAGTTGACCCCAAGAAGAACATGCTTTTCAATCCGGAGGAATCCATTGACTTTAACGGCAATACGGGACCATTCCTTCAATATACACACGCCCGCATCAAATCATTGTTGCGCAAGGCTGCAGACAATGGCATAGACTATGCCGGCACCACAGCTGCCGAGTTGCAGAAGAATGAAAAAGACATCATCAAGTCGCTGTATGAGTTCACGGAGGTGGTACAGTCGGCAGGTGCTTCCCTGAGTCCCGCACTGATTGCGAACTACGCGTTTGACTTGGCGAAATCGTACAACCGCTATTATCAGGAGACGCCCATTTTCCGCGAAGCCGACCCGGAGAAACGCAACCTCCGTCTTCAGATTTCGGAGCTCACGGCATTAGTCATCAAGAATGCGATGGCACTGTTGGGCATCCGCGTGCCGGAGAAGATGTAATCCCTATGCTTTTTCCACGATGAAAGCCACTGCCTCCTTCATGGAGGAGAAGTAGTGGAAGTGCATGTTCTTATTTTTGCCGCATCTTAAAGCAGTGAACATATGCCACCTCAATCCCCAGACAATTATGCCGATATGTTGCTGTCCCTTCTGAATGTAAATAGGGGATGGAGTAATGGCCTTTAAATTTATTGTTAAACGAATATTGAGCAGATAAGCCCATTCGTATTGCATCCCCATAGGGGAAAAAATAGTAGCAGCCAAAATTCATAAGAGCATCTACCCCAACTCGGTAACCGTTGTCATCACGCATGTTACCTTGAAAAACTTCGCCGTCCTCTCCGGCACTCCACTCTACCTTCATGCAGTAAGGATCGCGAGCATCTACTCCGTCTGTGCCAGTTTCTTGCAAACGATTTTCTTCTATCTTGACGGCTATTGACTCCGCAATATTGTTCAAATTGACACCAATGGCACCGTACAGCACAAATCCACTACTTCCAATGGGACTGTGGAATTCCATCTTTATAGGCACCTGAAATCTGGCATTCCTAAAAGCAAATCCTGGTTTTTCATATTCTCCGTTGTGGTAGTATTTTAATTTGAACTGTGCTACAGTTCCATAATAAAAGCCCAATGAAACCCCAAAATATTTGGCGAAATGAAAAGAACATTCAGCACCCACTTTTCCTCCCACAGCAGGTATTCCCAATGGGATGAATTCGTTGTCGTACATAGGAATAAAGTTAATCCGTTGTGACAAGGTGCCTTCCCCTGCTATGGCGATACGCCAGCCATCCATTTCCGGACATCTGTCGGTCTGTCCAAACAGCAAACCGCAACTGAATAAGTATACCAAAAGTAAAATTTGAATTCGTCTTTTCATAAACAAAAACTAAAAATTATCACTAAAAACTGTTCCCTATGCTTTTTCCAAGATGAAAGCCACTGCTTCCTTCATGGAGGAGAAGTAGTGGAAGTGCATGTTCTCAATGTAGGTTTTGTCAATCTCGTTGATTTCCTTTTGATTTTCAGAGGAAAGCACAATATCGTAGATACCTGCGCGTTTGGCGGCCAGCACCTTTTCGTTTAGTCCGCCCACGGGGAGCAGCTTGCCACGGAGGGTGATTTCCCCGCTCATGGCCACCCCAGCCTTCACTTTCCGGTGGGTAAAAGCCGACAGCATGGCCGACAGCATGGTGATACCCGCCGAGGGTCCATCCTTGGGTGTGGCGCCTTCGGGCACATGGACATGGATATTCTTCTCCGTAAACACCTGCGGATCAATGGAAAAATCTTCCGCATTGGCTTTGATGTATTCGTAGGCGATGGTCGCCGACTCCTTCATCACATCTCCGAGATTGCCCGTCATGGTCAGGCCTCCCTTGCCCGGCGAGGTGACCGCTTCAATGAACAGGATTTCCCCGCCCACCGAGGTCCAGGCCAGCCCCGTGGCCACCCCGCAAAGCCCCTCCTTCAAGGATTTCTCCTTCTGATACATGGGAGCGTGCAGGATTTCCGTCAGGTCGTCAAGGGTGATGCGTTTCTCCATCCTCCCGTCACGCACCAGTTGCGCCGCCCGATGCCGGATGATCTTGGCCAGCGTTTTCTCCAATGTGCGCACGCCCGACTCGCGGGTGTAGTCGCTGATGATGCATTCAATGATCTTGTCGGAAAAAACCAAAGCGTTCTTTTCCAGACCATGTTCTTTCATCTGCTTGGGAATCAAGTGTTTCTTGGCAATATTGACCTTTTCTTCCAAATAATAGCCGGAAATGTCAATCACCTCCATGCGGTCCACCAACGCGGGCGGGATGGTGCTGAGCGTGTTGGCCGTAGCGATGAAGAGCACCTTGGAGAGGTCATAGCCGATTTCCAGATAGTTATCGTAAAAAGTGGAATTCTGTTCGGGGTCGAGCACCTCGAGCAATGCGGCTGATGGGTCTCCCTGCACGTTCATTCCCAGCACTTTGTCTATTTCATCCAGTACAAAAACGGGGTTGGAAGTTCCCGATTTTTTCATGCTTTGGATAATGCGGCCCGGCATGGCGCCGATGTAGGTTTTGCGGTGTCCCCGGATTTCGGATTCATCGCGCAAACCTCCTAATGAAACACGGATATATTTGCGTTTCAGCGCATTGGCGATAGAACGCCCCAAGGAGGTTTTGCCCACACCGGGAGGGCCCACCAGACAGATGATGGGAGACTTCATGTCCTTCCGCAACTTGAGCACGGCGATGTATTCCAGGATACGCTCCTTCACCTTCTCCAGGCCGTAATGGTCGTGATCCAGCACCTTGCGGGCGCGTTTCAGGTCAAAATCGTCCTCCGAATATTCGTTCCAGGGCAGGTTGACCAGCAGTTCCAGATAGTCCACCTGTGTGGAAAAATCGGGAGCCATGTGGTTGGAGCGCTGCAGTTTGTTCATCTCGCGGTCAAAGACTTCCTGCACCTCCTTGTCCCATTTCTTGTTGAGAGATTTCTCCTTGAGCTTGTTGTACAGCTGTTCCACCGGCGATTCACCCAGCTCTTTCTGGATGGCCTTGATTTGCTCATTCAGGATATACTCTTTCTGCTGGCGGTCGATTTCCTGCTTGGACTTGTCCTGTATCTGTGCTTTCAGCTGGAGAATCTGGATCTCCTTGTTCATATATTTGAGCACGATGTCAGCCCTTTCAATGATGTCCTGCACTTCAAGGATGCGCTGTTTTTCAGCCACTTTCAAGCTAAGGTAGGAAGCCAGGAAATGGACGAGGAACGCGGGGCTTTCGATATTGCGCACGGCGAAGGCTGCCTCACGGGGCACTTGCGGGGAGAGTTTGAAAATCTCCGCCGCCGTGTCGCGGATGCTGCCGATCAGGGCTTTGAAGACCTTGCGCAGGCGCAGTGAGCGGTCGAAGTCGTTGGTGGGATATTCCTCCACCTGGGCGCGGAGGTACGGGTCGGTCTGTACCAGGGCCACCATTCTGAACCGTTTGATACCCTGCACGATAATCGTGGCATTCCCATCGGGCATGGCAATAAACCGGAGGATGCGTCCCACCGTGCCGACAGGATAGAGGTCGTCCATGTTGGGTTCCTCCACCTCATTGTCTTTCTGTGTGATGATGCCGATAGGCTCATCCACCCGGGAGTATTCCTGAGCCAGCTTGATGGATTTGGCCCTTCCCACAGTGATAGGGATCACCAATCCGGGGAAGAGCACGGTGTTGCGCAGGGTCAGTATTGGCAACTCGTTCGGAATCCTCTCCCGCTTCATGCGGTCTTCATCTTCCGATGAGAAAAGGGGGATGAAGTTGGCTTCATTATTGAACAGGTCATTCAGCAAGACCTCTTTATTGGCAATTTCCATTCTGATGTTTTTCTAAAGATACGGAATTGAAAACGTATTGGAACAGATTTTGTTCAATGGTATTGAAATTTTTGTGCCGGCGCTGCATCACAAGGTCTGCTGTAGCGAAGGCTTTCTCAGGTTGGTGAACCTCGTAAGGTTGTCCTGCCTCCCCGAAAGAGAAGGAGGGCACGTGCTTCGGGTGGAAGCCGCTCCCGAAAAGGCAGCAGAACGTGCCGACCACGGTGCCGGTATTGAACATGGTGTTGATGCCACACTTGGAGTGGTCGCCCATGATGAGGCCGCAGAACTGTTGTCCTGTAGGTTCCATGCGTCCGGTGGCGTAATCCCACAGACGCACTTCCGAGTAGTTGTTCTTGAGGTTGGAGCAGTTGGTGTCGGCGCCGAGGTTGCACCATTCGCCGATGACCGCGTTGCCGATAAAGCCGTCATGGGCTTTGTTGGAGTAACCGAGCATCATCACATTGCCCAGTTCGCCGCCGCACTTGCAGTAGGGGCCGAGGGTGGTGGCGCCATAAATCTTGGCGTCCATCTTGGTGACGGCGTGGTCGCACAGGGCGACGGGGCCGCGGAGCTTGCTTCCCTCCATCACCTCGGCATGGCGGCCGATATAGATGACGCCCTCACGGGTGTTGAGGAGGGAGGCTTCCACGACGGCTCCCTCTTCAATGAAGATGCGGCTGGCATCCCCGATGACGGTGTTGGTAGGGCTGAGCGGCTGCGACTCCCTTCCGGCGGTCAGGAGGGCAAAATCACGCTCCATTTCCTGTCCGTTCCACAGGAAAATATGGTAGGGGCGTTCTATGAACTGGTAATCCCCGTCATAGGGGCGTTGGCGGAGGGGCAGAGCGACGGAGCGCACCTGGAGATAGTGGTCAAAGAAGTTGCGCAAATCACTGCTGTCGTCCGTGCGGAAGGCGAGAAGGTCGTTCTCATTGCACAAGGCCTCGCCGCTAGACAGGGAAGTAATAGCGCGGACCAACTCGGAAGATGGGATGAGGTTGCCGGCAATCAACAGATTGTCATTGCTTTCAGCAAGTGGGAATTTTTCCTGCAAATAGGGTTTTGTGAGGCTGGAGGTGCGGGTGCCGAGCAGTTGCTCCCATTTTTCACGGAGGGTGAGAATGCCGACACGAAGGTCTGCCGCGGGCCGGGTGAGGGTGAGCGGCATCAGATGCGGGCGGCTCCAGTTGTCGAAAAAGATAACGTTCATAGGATGCGTCAAATCAAAAAAAAGCGGCTTGTTCTTATGAAAAAGCCGCTGCAAAGATATAACAAAAAATGATTATTCAGCTTTCTTTGCCGGATGTTTGGCATATTTGTTGCGGAATTTATCCACACGGCCGGCAGTGTCCACCAACTTCATCTTACCCGTGAAGAAGGGGTGTGATGTGTTGGAGATTTCCAGCTTGATCAGCGGGTATTCTTTTCCGTCTTCCCATACAATGGTGTCTTTCGTCTTCACGGTTGACTTTGTCAAAAACGCAGTTTCATTCGACATATCTTTAAAAACAACCGTTCTGTAATCCTTAGGATGAATGTCTTTTTTCATTATTTTATCGCTTTAATTATACTCTAAAATTCAAGGCTGCAAAATTACAACTTTTTTTGAAATGCAAAGCATCCCCCAAATCTTTTTTTAAGAAGAGTGTAAAATTATTTTATTATTTGATAATTAATATGTTACACATTAACATCCATGGCATTGTTTTGATTTTTTCCTGAAAGAAAATGACAAAAAGGTCTGATGGTGGGAGATTACATTCACTTTTTTGCTTTTCACAGAGTCTCTTCCGCCCTGATGATCCTCAAACAGCAAAAAGATGTCTCCACCCCATCGGCAAAAAAACATTCACTATTTTTTTGAAAAAAACAAACACAATTCATTTTATATCATAAAAAAAATGTAATTTTGCATTTTCAATTTAAAAATCAAAAAAACAATCTGGCAAGATGATTATTCTGGCCTCACATCTTTCCAGCGTTTCAGTAAAAAAGAGGCCTAAAACTTAAAACTTAAAAAATGGAAGAGACCAAAATCAATCCTGAAGCAACGCATCCACAAGAAACCCAGCAGGTTTCCCCCACCCCTACTCCCGCCCCCAATTCTCCTCAAGAAAACAAAATCGATTGGGGCGGTGAACTCCAAAGATTCTTCAAAACAGATCTGAAAAACCTGTTCATCAACCTTTTCAAACATCCTGCCAGCGGTGCGCAGAAATTCCTGGCCACCTCTTCCCCATCGGTGGCCAACCCATTGTACATGGTGGTGCTGTCATTCGTTGTCATCACCTTCTTCTCTTTTTTGTGCATGGCCATCAACGGCTTTGCAGAGTTCAGGCCCTGCGTGATTTTGGGACTCGCTCCCATTTTCTTTTCCGTGTTCATCACACTGATTCTCTTTGTGTTTTTGGCCATCAAACAGAAACCAGACATACTTCTGGCTTTCCGCCACTCCGCCATCCACGTGATGCTGCTCAGCATTGTCATGCTTTTCGGCTGTCTGCTGACCCTTTTTGCCGACACCAGCCTGTTTAACATCATGAGTGGAGACAACCAATTCATCGGCATACTCTTTGCACTGACTGCCATTTATGCCATCTCCATGGGGATCAGCGCTGTTCGCCAGACCTTGCAGACCTGCGAAACCAGCGAAAAAGAGGGCTACGTATGGTACGTCTCACCCCTTGTAATCATCCTCTCCCTCTGGCTCACCGGAGTGATCATCAAAGCCATCATATTTTAATAAAATACTTTTCTACAGGAATTTAGAAAGAGGGTGTCCTGATCGGGCACCCTCTTTTCTTTGCGCTTATTTTTCAAACCATTTCAGCAGTTTCATCTTCCATTCGCCAGCTTTGCCGCTGTAGGGGTGCTCGCGCAGGGGAAGGTTGAAACGGGTGCGGCCCTTGAGTACCGTTTGCGGGTGTGTGAATTCGCGGAAGCCCCACTCACCGTGGTAAGCGCCCATACCCGAGTGGCCTGTGCCATTGAACGGCACCCCTTTTACCATCATGTGGATACACACTTCATTGATACAGCCCCCGCCGTACTGCTGCGTCTGCATCACCCGCTTTGCCCACCGCATATCTTTGGTAAACAAGTACATGGCTAACGGATGCTCGCGCTCTGCAATGGTTTCCATCAGCGCATCCACCTCACTGTCGGGGAAGGGCACCACTGGCAGCAGCGGATTGAAAAGTTCATGCCGCACAATGTGTTCGTCCCTGTTCACGGGGTAGATGAGGGTCGGGCTGTAACGACGCTCCTTGCGGTCGCCCACGCCGCCAAACACAATGCGGTCGCGGTACTCGTCCGCCAACGCGGCACACTTGTCGTAAGCGGCTTCCGTGATGAGTTTAGGGTATTCCGGATTGTCCACAGGATGGTTCCCGATTTGCGCCGAGAACGCCTTTTTCAATTCCTCCAGAAAAGGAGCCACCACCTCCTCTGCCACAGCTATCTGGTTGATATTGATGCATATTTGTCCTGCATTGCAAAGCTTGAAAAAGGCTATTTTACGGGCGGTGTCAGCGAGATCGGCATCTTTGCGCACCACGCACCAGTTGCCCGTCTCACCACCCAGTTCCAAAGCCACGGGAGTCAGGTTCTCGGCGGCGGCGGCCAGCACGTGCTTGCCCACAGCGGGAGAACCGGTGTAGAAGATCTTGTCAAACCGTTGCGCCAGGCAGAGGTCCGCCACGTCGTGCCCTCCGTCGATGAGGGTGACGTACTCGGGAGGGAACACCTCTGCGAAGAAACGCTTGAGCACGGCGGTGCAGGCCGCCGACTTGCTGCTGGATTTCACCACCACGGTATTGCCACCGCACATCGCTGCCGCCACCACCCCGACAGTAAGCAATATCGGAAAGTTGAATGGACTGATGACCAACGACACTCCATAGGGCATCTTATAAACCTTGGTAAGGATGCTGGGGAAGCACATCAGACCGCTGAAGTGGGTTTCAGGGCGTGCCCAGCGCCGAAGACCGCGAATCATCTCATTGATTTCCACAATGATGGGACCCACATCACAGAGGTAAGCCTCCACCCTGCTGCGCCCCAGATCTGCGGCCAGTGCATCCTCAAACTCGCCAGCGTGCGCGATGACCGCAGCTTTCAGCTTCTTGAGTTGCTGTATTCTCCATTTTACCGGCAGCGTCTCTCCTGTGCGGAAGTACTTGCGCTGGGCGGCGACAATTTCACTGATTTGTTGTTCTGTATATGCCATTGATTCGTTTTTATAATCCTACTATCCATTTTGAACCATCTTCAGCACATTTACGATATCTTCATTCCTGAAGGTCATCGGTGCGGAGTAATTGATGGAATCGGCGGCAACCATGCGGACGAGTTCATCATAGTCGGCGGTCTGCACAGGAGAGGGCAGCTTGTCCATGCCGCAAGTGGCGATCAGCTGCCGGACGGCTTGCAGAAAACTCTCCGCGGCTTCGCGGTCACTGGCAGTTTCGCCAACGAGATGGCAATAGCGCGCCAGCATTGCATATTTCGCCAGGCAGGCCTCTTTCTGATACTCCAACACGGGCATCAGCATCAGTGTGATGGCCTGTCCGTGCGATAGGTGGTACTTGGCACCGATGCTGTGGGCAAAGGCGTGCACATAGCCGGCCAGCTGCGTGTTGATGGCATTGCCGCCATACATTGCGGCACGGCACATTGCCAGTCGCGAGTCCACATTTTCCGGTTCCCGCACCACCACGGGAAGGTGTTGCAGGATCAGCCGCACGCCTTCCATGGAGAGGTGCATGTTTCTTTCGTCCACATCCACGTCGCTGACAGCGCCTTCCACCATGTGGCTGAGGGCATCCATCCCGCAGGCGGCTGTCACCATCTGCGGTGCGTGGACAGTGAGCTCGCTATCAAGAATCACATGGGTCACATTGAGGCCGACCAGCACCGTTGAGCCTTTCACGCCACGGGGAGAGGTCACCACCGCGCAGACCGTCACCTCTGCGCCCGTGCCGGCGGTGGAGGGCACCGTAATCATCGGCAGCGTTTTGCCCGGCACAACCAGGAACTTGATCAGCAACGCCCGCGTACCGAGGTGGGACAACCGCACACCGGCAGCCACCATCTTGCAGGTGTCCATCACCGAACCGCCTCCCAGCGCAATCACGCATTCAGCCTGCGACTTCATGGCAGCCTTGCGAACCGCCTCCACAAGTGCGGCTGTGGGCTCGGAGTTAATGTCGGCAAACAGGGCACAGCCTATGCCAGCCTCCTCCAACGACCGGACCATTTTCTGTTCATAGCCAAGCTGGTGCAGGGTTTGATCCGTCACCAAAAGCACCTGTTTGTAACCACACGCTTTGCATATTTCACCAATCTGCGCCCGAGCACCGTGCCCCTCCATCACATGAGGCTCCGGGGTCGGCACATGCCGGATCACTTTACCCGGCAATCGGTGAATCTGTTTTCGGAAAATATAGGTATCCATTGTCCCAAATTATAACGTGCAAAAGTACGCATATTTTTTTGAACAAAATATCCACGAATTAAATTCACTTTTTTGTGAATATGTCGTTTTTTATTGTTATTTTTGCCGCCCGAATTTTACTACGTGATGAAAGTTTTCTTCAACAAAATCCATCTTCAAAAACTATACGAAAACGGCGATAGCAGGGATAAAAAACATCGCTATCAACCCAATGTGGTCAAAAAAAATACACCAAGGCAGTTGATTTGATGATTACTTCCCCAAATGTAGTGTCGCTTGCTCGATACAATTCTCTGCATTATGAAAAACTGGTGGGAAATAAAACCGACCTCTCTTCTGTTAGAGTCAATGATAAATATTGCATAGAATTTGAGGAAAGAACGGAAAGTGGAGAAACCATTGCAACCATTATAAACATCACAGAATTAAGCAATCATTATCAATAATGAATATGAAAAAGAAAGAAGTCAGCCAATTAGAGCCCCATACGCCCACCCATCCCGGTGAGGTGATCAAGGACGAAATTGAATACCGTGGCATCTCACAAAAAATGCTTGCTACTGAAATTGGGGTTTCCTACACACAGTTGAATGAGGTGCTTAATGGCAAACGCCCCCTGAACACCGAGATGGCCATTCTTATTTCAACGGCACTTGATTTGGATGCAGAACCCCTTCTTGCCCTTCAAACCCGATACGACATGATTACTGCCCAACGTGACAGTTCGTTCATTCGTCGTCTCACCGCCGTTCGCAAAATCGCATCCATATTATAGACTTCAAATTAAGAAATAAAAATCAATAACAACTAACATGAGCACGATTTTAGAAGCTGAAAACGAAATCATCGAAGAGTTCGAATTGTTCGACGACTGGATGGACAAATACAATTACATCATAGAGCTGGGAAAAAGCCTGCCCCTCATTGACCCGCAATATAAAGACGATGCGCACCTGATTCCCGGCTGCCAGTCGCAGGTGTGGCTGCACGCCGATTTTGCGGACGGGAAGCTGGTTTTCCGCGCCGACAGCGACGCCATCATCACGAAAGGCATCATCAACCTGCTCATCCGCGTGCTGTCGAACCGCACCCCGCAGGAGATCGCCGATGCGCCCCTCGCCTACATCGACAAAATCGGCCTCAAGGAGCACCTCTCCCCCACCCGTTCCAACGGTCTGGTGTCGATGATACAGCAGATTAGAGGGTATGCGCAAACGCATTTAAATTGAGAATTGAAAATTGAAAATTGAGAGTTGAAAGTTGAGAGTTGAAAGTTGAGGAGTGGGAGAATTTGAAGGTTGAGCGAATAGAAATAGATGGGGAAAAGGAGTGAAACCAATTGAAATAAGGGGCAAATTAAATATTGCATAACAAGAGAGAATGATTTCCATTAATAAACTGTCGGTTAATTTTACGGGGGATTTCCTATTTCGGGATGTCTCGTTTGTGGTGGGTGACCGCGACCGCATCGGGTTGGTAGGGAAGAACGGAGCGGGAAAATCGACGCTGCTGAAAATCCTGCACAAGCTGCAGGAGCCCACCTCGGGTGACATCACCATCACGGCGGGGCACCATACCGGCTACCTGCCACAGGAGCTGCACGGCGTTTACGACACCACCGTCTGGGATGAGACGATGACGGCCTTCACTGAACTGCGCGCTTTGGAACGGCGCATTGCCGACATCACCCAGCAGCTGTCCGACCGCACCGACTATGAAAGCGACGGTTACGCCAAACTGGCGCAGCAGCTGTCGGACCTCACCGACCGGTTCCACCAGCTGGGCGGCGCCACCATGGAGGGCGACGCGGAGAAGGTGCTCACCGGCCTCGGTTTCCGGCAAAGCGACTTCGCCCGCCCGATGAAGGAGTTCAGCAACGGCTGGCAGATGCGCGTCTCGCTGGCCAAGATCCTGCTCCAGAAGCCCGAAGTCATCCTCCTCGACGAGCCGACCAACCACCTTGACATTGAATCCATCCAGTGGCTGGAGGATTACCTCGCCAACTACGAGGGCGCCCTCATCCTCGTGTCGCACGACCGCGCCTTCCTCGACCGCGTCACCAACCGCACCGTCGAAATCACCTTCGGCAACATCCAAGACTACAAGTGCAGCTACTCAGAGTATGTGCATCAGCGTTTGGAGCGCATTGAAGCACAGCAGAATGCCTACGAAAACCAGCAGAAGGAAATCGCCCAGATTGAGAAGTTCATCGAGCGATTCCGCTACAAAGCCACCAAGGCCAAACAGGTGCAAAGCCGCCTGAAACTGTTGGACAAGATGGACAAAATCGAGGTGGAGGACATTGACAACTCGCACATCTCATTCCGTTTTCCGCCCGCCCCGCACTCCGGCCGCATCACCGTGGAAACGGAGCACCTCACCCTCGGCTACGACGGCAATGAGGTTTTGCAAGACATTGATTTTCACTTGGAAAGAGGCGAAAAAGTGGCATTCGTCGGACGCAACGGTGAAGGGAAGTCCACCATGGTGAAAGCCATCGTGGGCGAACTGCCACCGATGCACAGCGAGGTGAAATTGGGCCATCAAGTGGTCATCGGCTACTACGCCCAGAACCAGGCGCAGATGCTGAACCCCGACAAGACTGTCTTTGAGACCATCGATGAGGTGGCGGTGGGCGACATCCGTCCCAAAATCCGCACCATCCTCGGCAGCTTCCTCTTCAGCACCGAAGACACCGAAAAGAAAGTGAGCGTGCTGTCGGGCGGCGAAAAGGCCCGCCTTGCCCTCGCCAAGCTGCTCCTCTCCCCCTTCAACCTGCTCATCCTCGACGAGCCGACCAACCACCTCGACATGCAGTCGAAGGACGTGCTCAAAAGCGCCCTGCTCCAGTACGAGGGCAGCATGATCCTCGTGTCGCACGACCGTGACTTCCTGCAAGGACTGAGCACCAAGGTGTTCGAGTTCCGCGACCACAAAATCAAAACCTACCTCGGTGACGTGTACGACTTTCTGGAAAAGAAAAAAATTGACTCCTTCCATGCTCTTCAAACTCCTGCAAAAGAAGGGAATGCCACTACAGCACCGCAGAAAGTCAGTGCCAACAAGGTCAATTACGAACAGAAAAAGGCACAGGAGGCGGCCAAAAGGAAAAAAGAGAATCAAGCCAGAAAATTGGAAAGGGAGATTGAAGAATTGACCGTCCGGAAGAACGAAATCGAGCTGAAACTGGCGATGCCCGAGCAGTATGCCGCCGACATCGCCTCCGGCGAACTGTACAAAGAGTACGACGCCATCAAAAAAGCCATTGAAGACAAAGAGTGGGCGTGGATGGAGATTATGGAGTGATGCAGCATCCTGGTGGCGGACCTTGTTGGCTTTCAGGATACAACCCCAACATTGATATGATTTTAAATTGTTTGCACAATTATATTCCAATAGAAAATGACCGAAAGAGGCGTTATCATCCAATCCACAGGAAGCTGGTATGAAGTTCGCACAGACCACGGAGAACAAGTGTCCTGCCGTCTGCGCGGACAGTTCCGCATCAAAGGCATCAAAACCACCAACCCCGTTGTGGTAGGAGACCATGTCGTTTTTGAAATGGAAAAAGACGGCACCGGTTACATCACCGAACTTCTTCCCCGCAAGAACTACATTGACCGCAAATCCACCAATCTCTCCAAAATCAGCCACATCATCGCAGCCAACATTGACCACGCGCTGCTGGTGGTCACACTGAAAGAGCCCCGCACATCCTTAGGTTTCATCGACCGTTTTTTAGTAGCTGCCGAAGGTTTCCGAATCCCATCCTATTTGATTTTCAACAAAATAGATATTTATTCAACAGAAGAAAAAAAAGAAATAGAACGTTTGCGTGCCATTTACGAATCCATCGGCTATCCCACACTCTGCACCTCCACCGTCACCGGGGAAGGCATTCCCGAACTCAAAAAACTGATGAGTGGGGCCGTCTCTCTTTTCAGCGGTCATTCCGGGGTGGGCAAATCCGCCCTCATCAATGCCATTGACCCCTCGCTGAACCTGAAAACCGGCAGCATTTCCGATTACCACAACAAAGGCAAGCACACCACCACCTTCGCCAGCATGGTACAAGTAGGGGACGGTTTTATCATTGACACCCCCGGCATCAAAGAGTTCGGGCTGATTCAATACAAGCCGGAAGAAATCCGTGACTATTTTCCCGAAATCAGGCAGTACAACAACCTATGCCGCTTCAACAACTGCTCCCACACCCACGAGCCCGGCTGCCGCGTACAAGAGGCTTTAGAACAGGGAAAAATTGCAACACATCGGTACGAAAATTATCTTAACATACTGCATGACAATGATATGAATCTTGCAGATTGGCAATTGAAATAATGAAATACGACATTGTGATCATCGGTGCCGGTCTGGGCGGACTGGAATGCGGATACCTGCTGTCAAAAGCCGGCATGAACGTTTGTGTACTGGAAAAGAATCCGCAGACAGGCGGCTGCCTGCAGAGCTTCCACCGCTACGGACAACATTTTGACACCGGCTTCCACTATGTGGGCGGACTGGGGGAAGGCGACCTGTTGCACGAAATCTTCCAACAGTTCCATCTGCTTGACCTTCCCTGGAAGCAACTGGACACCCACGCTTTTGATGAAATTTTTTACAACGGGGAGACCTACACATTCGCCAACAGATACGACGCTTTTGTCGGCAACCTGGCGCAACAGTTTCCAGCACAGCGCGAAAACCTGATCCGATACACCGACTTTTTGCGGCGCATTGAAGTCAGAGCGGAAGAGTTGGCGCAGCCCAAACCGGAAATGCAGGAGTGGATGTCGGCCTCGGCATACGCATTTCTACGACAGACCATTTCCGATGAAAAACTACGCAATATCCTGTCTGCCACCTCTTTAAAAATGGAGTTATGCAAAGACACGTTGCCGTTGTACATTTTCGGACAGATCAACGGATCGTTCATCCGGAGTGCGTGGCGGTTGCGCGGAGGCGGGCAGCAGATTGCCGACCGGTTAGCCGACGGGATCACGGCCCACGGGGGTACCGTACGCACCCGCGCGGAAGTCACCGCTTTGGAAAGCGCGGATGGGGACCTCCTCTCACGTATCAAGCTCCAGAGCGGAGAGGTGATAGAATGCGGGCAGGTCATCAGCGACATTCATCCCAATGCACTGTTTCCCCTTATACAGGAAGGTGTTTTAAGGAAACGCTACCAGCAGCGCATCACCCTCTTGCCCAATAGTTTCGGGGTTTTCACCGTGCATCTTCTGTTGTCTGAAGGGAAAGTGCGGTACCGCAACCGCAACCTTTTCATCCATGAAAACGCGGATCTGTGGGAGCCGCAGACCACCGCCGGCAGTCGCATCCGTTCCTTAGGGGTGCACTTCGCAGTTCCGGAGGACGGGGCGGAGCACACCCGCAACATAGACCTGTTTTTCCCGATGGAATGGGGAGAAGTGGCGGCATGGGCCGGCACCGTGCGAGGGCAGCGCGGGGAGGAATACGAAGCCTTCAAACAACGCAAAGCCGAGGGAGCCATCCGATTAGCGACACAATACATTTCTGATTTACAAGGAAATATTGAAAAAATCATCACTTCCACTCCCCTCACCTACCACGATTACACCCACACTTGGCAAGGCAGTGCCTACGGTTTGCGCAAAAACTGCGAACAACTGATGACCACTTTGTTGCCCATCCGTACCCCCGTCCCGAATCTTTTCCTTACCGGGCAAAATGTCAATTTCCACGGCGTGCTGGGAGTCAGCATCACTGCGCTGATGACCGTACAGACCGTGCTGGGAAGAGGTTTATAAACGATGGCGCGAGGTCAAACAGACCCGTAACATTGGTCAAAGATACCCCGCAGCGTCCTCTCATCACCCATAAGTTGGCGCAATTTCTCCAATCGCGCGGTGTTGGGTGATTCCGTAAACCAGAGTTTGAGGTAGCCGTTGCGGCCATATTTCTCGTTCAGGTGGTTGACCATCCGTTGGAAGTGCTCTTCGCGGCTGAGGTCGGGATAGTGGTCCCGGCCGTACTGGACTGTGCGTCGCACGATGGTGACGGGGTCAATGAAGCGGTCGGCCTCTGCGACGATGCGACCGTAAACCGTGCGCGGGGCCTGTTTGGCCGAGGCGCGATGGTCTTCCGCAGCGTCGTCCATCGTCTCTATCTGTTCCTCCGTAAACCACCTGCGCAGCTGCCGGTCGGACCGGAGGATGCGCGCCGAAGCCTCGTGGTGCAGCTCCCTGCCCTCGCACAATCCGGTGTCGTGGTAAGCAGCAATGGCATACACCATGTCCTTATCCACCTCCAAATGCGATGCCATCTCCAAACTCTGCCGGATCACCATCCAGGCATGGTCGCGGCGGTGCGCCTGGTCAAAGTGGTCGTACCTCGGCAGAATTTCACGCTCCACATACTCCCGCAATTCGGGATGAATGCCGACACTTTCCACTACAGTTTCGTTTTGAATAGGGTTGTGGTTTTCTGACATCATGACACTTCTTCAAAGATGAAATTCGTACTTGTTGCAATCAGGAGGCAAAAATACAAATAAACACCAAACTGGCTGACTTCGGTCAGCCTTTTTATAACTTTTATAGTTGAACTTACACATTAATAATATAATACTAAAGATTTGGAAATTAAAAAAAAAACGTATTTTTGCATCGCCTTACTTTCACCTCTTGTTTAAGGGACTCTGCAAGGGCTGGAGGTAGGCAAAAACAGATAAAAAACAGGAGTCCCCCTAAATTTCACAAAATGAAAATAAAATTTTTATTCATTGCTGCATTAGCTGTAGCTGTGGCTTTTACGTCTTGTAAGAGCAAAACGACTGAAAAACAAGACAAGGATTCAGAATCCACTGAGATGTCAGATGATAGCTGGGATTCTTCGGATGACGGTGTTATCACAGTAGAAACTACTGAACCCACTGTGACAACTCCTGAAATTGAAGTGGAGTTACCGGATCAGCTCAAAGACAACGTTGAAGTAATAAGAGTCTCAAAGAAAGTTGATGAAATAAATTATGCTGTCGTTACAATCACCTTTAAGCTCCTCAACAAAGTAGATCCAAAACCTTTGTGCAATAAGTCCGGCAATGTGAACATTGTCGGTGTGGGCCAGGATGAAGATGGCGTAGATGTTGAGGAACTTTTAGGTTCTTTAACTCGCACATGGTTTTCGGAGGAGGGATTATACGAAAAACCCATTTTCAATGAATTTTTGGAAAGCGAACCCGGTGAGACCCTTACTCTCCGATTCGATGGTGAACCGTGTAAAGGAGCAAACACCCGCGCAGAGTTAGAAAAGGTTAAAAAATTCAAATTGAAGATTAAAAAATAATATTGCAACTACTTCATCAACAGCTAAGCACTTACAACTCCTGACGATTTTTTTCTCTAAATAACGCAAAGTCGGTGGCACGACGGAATGCATTTCCCGGGTCACCGACTTTAATTTTACGGTAATGTTGCCTAAAAATGTTGGCGACAGATCTGAAACGAAATCCATCTTTGCATCAATGAACAAGAAAGCTCTTTTGTGTTCTTTGTCGTCTTTGATAACAACAATGTCATGAACAATGCGAAAAATTGAACACGGGGAAGATATTCTCAAACGAGGAGGTGATTTCGCCGAAAGAGGAAGTTTCTATCATAAAAAGCGTCATGAAAGCCGGGGGAAAAAGCTGGAATTGAATTCTCTGATCTTACCGTCCCAGCGGAACAGTCAACTGCAAACCGACCTCCAAGGCGGGAAAATCGTCATGCGCCCACCCCTGGAAGGAAGGATAATCCAAATCGCTCGGCATTCGGTCGAGGCGACTGATGCGGTACTGCACATAAACGGCAACAATGTCATATCCCAACCGTGCACGCACACCCCATTGGAAATGAGCCATAAAGGTAGCAGGTGTGAAAGTCCTCACCCGATAGGGAGTATCATCGTTGGACTGGTGTCCAAAACCTGCGTGTGGATAGGGATTGTCCGTGACGGTTTTGTGGCGGCAATAGAAATTCCATCCACCATAAATACCTGTGTCAAAGAAAAGTCCGTAACCGAACAAACCGCCCGGCACGAGCCGGAACCGCTGGTAGAGCTCGGCCTGCAAGAAACTCACCCGGATGTTCTCCTTCCGCAGGCTGACGTAACGAAGAGAGTCTTGTCTCCCAAAAAAGTTCTCATACGGATAGTCCGAACGCACCTCTTTCAAATTGTACCACGTAGCACCGATTTCCGCAGCGACGCCCAAACTATACCACTTACAGATGTTTCCTTTGAAACGGAGACCAATCAGGAAACTTTCCGATTTCCCGTAGTTGATGGGCTTTGTCGGACCTGCGGGTGCCACAAACCCCCACGACAAGTACGGCGCAAAGTTGTATCGGGCGTTTACCCCGTACTTGCGAGGGGCCGGAACTGGTCTAATCCACGGATCTTCTATAGGTATTACTGCTTGTTGTGAGCAATCAACAGCATGGTTCAGGACAAAATCTTCCCCTTCGCCCAAGACGATGTTTGTTTCTGTTTCTTTCACCCCGCAGGAGGTGTGCAACTTGGCATCGAAGATGAGATCGTATGTACCCGCAGACACGTCATGAAGTTGGTAGTTGCCGTCCTCATCCGTCATCGCATAGTTGATGACGCTGTCGTTTCTTTGGAGATAGACATAGATAAACGCTAACGCCTCGCCTCTTTGGTTAATAACATTTCCTGAGATCGTACCCAACTCCCCAACAGCGGCTTTCTTCTGCTCCTCCACAAAATAGGAGGCCTGTGGCACGCCATAACCGTAGCGGAAATCATGCTCTGGATAGCGGTCGCCGGACTTCTCAATCTCCGCCTTCAGTTCCATATTGTTCAACTGTGGGCGGCTCTGCCATGCACAGGCCGCAAAGCCAGCGGTCAGCGGACTGGAGAACGACGTTCCGTGAGCATAGGTATAGGGCTTTGTTGCTGAGGGATTTGCGACGTAAGCGTGGCCGTACGCACATACATTCGGTTTCAAACGGCCGTCCGCAGTCGGGCCCCACGAGGTGAAAGAGGAGGGGTTCCCCATCTCGTCGATGCCGCCCACCGAAAGCACACTGTCGGCATCGGCGGGGGTAATGAGGGTGCGCCACGAGCGGTCATCGCCTTCGTTACCCATTGAGTTACAGACCAATATTCCTTTCGCAGCGGCCATATTGGCGGCGCGGGCCACTAACGAAGTGCCGTCCATATCCTCCGGATTGTACCGTTCCTTGCCGTAGCCGAGCGAGCTGTTGATTATGTTGGCGCCGTTACGGTCGGCCCACTCCATGCCCATCATCCACCACACCTCCTCCTTGCGAAGCTCGGTGTTCACCTCGGTGCGGGCCAGCAGGAACTCAGCACCCGTGGCCAAACCTATCTTCTTTCCGTCCTTGATGCCGGCAATGCAACTCAGCACCATCGTGCCATGAGAGCTCCAACCATAGACATTTTCCCGCTTCAGCGGGAAGTTGTAGGTTTTGAGGATGCGGTGCCCATCCCGCAGGTGCTGGAACGCAGGATGCTCGTCCGCCATCTTGAAGCCCCCGTCGAAGACGGCGATGCGGATGCCTCGGCCGTCAATGCCATTGTCGGCAAACAGTTCGCCTTTCATCCGACTCAGTTGCGGATAAAGTGCGGCTGTGTTGGTCCCGGCTATCGGAGCGGACCCTTCCGAAGAGACGGAGGCAGGGACGGCGTGCGACTCGATGGGCGTCACCGCAGCCACGAACGGCAAGGCGCGGATTTCGTCAATCCGGAACGTGCCGACCGCTACGGCGTTGATCCAGCGGCTCTCCCCTATCATCTCCTCGGAAAGGCGGTCAACCGCAGTTACATACGTGCGGTTGAGGGGAAAGTCGGTACTGTCACACAGCGGAAGATGCTGCTGCACACGGCGTTGGATGGCCTTTACGTCAAAATAGGCGTAGGGATCGAACTCCGTGCCGTTTTTATCCGTGAAAAATACCCAGTAAAGGTCCTGGGCAGAGATAAAAGGTGCCTGTATAATGAACAGCAGTAACGAGAGGAAGACAGTACGTAAAACTTTCATTTCTTTATTTTTGAACGGATGTTGATGACATAGTCAGCGATAGATTCAATATCTTTTTTTTCAAGGTATAAAGCAATCGTAGGGTCATAAGGGAGAAAACCGTCGTAGATGATGTACGGGTCAAGTGCACCCCCATTGGCAGCTACTTCAAACATCCTCAAAGCAGGGCTGTTTTTCAACTGTTTTTTGCTATAGCTGACATACGTGCAGAAAATGGCCTCTTTTTCCCTCAAAAACTGACTGTTGCCCATGCTTTCGGCATAGTCGGGTTCATATTTCCAAACGGCATATACCAAGGCATAGGCCAACCAGTTCTCATCATATTGGATATTGACGATATCCTTCTCTTTCTCTTCGTCATATTCAGAGGAGATGGAGAAGAGGGGTGCTAAATACCAATCCACATAATTAACTTTATTCAATTTGTAGATATCATTGAGCATCTTATTGATATTCTGATTATTGCGATCTAAAATTTTGGTAATGGTAATCTCCTTTAGGGCTCGTTTCGGATCACCCGTATAAATACAGGCATGGGCCAGTCCCCAGTGGGCGAGATAATCGATATAGTTGGCTTCTATAGCCTGTTCAAACCACAGCACCGCGCTTGTATAGTCCTTTTCATAAAGATAGGTCTCACCGATGTAGGTAATCGCAATGTATAGTTTGGGATCAACGGATAGCGCCTCTTGATAGGCTTTGCGGGCACCGCTGAAATCACGATCAGAAAAAAGCTTTTCAGCATTATCAAAAAGCTCCTTTGCTTTGCCCTCCGGTTCAAATCGTTTGACCTCATAAGCAGAGTCGTTTTGGACGCGGTAGAAGGCAGTTCTTAGCACTTTCTGTGAAAAATCGGCGGGGCTGAAGTGACCCGACTTGAGCGAGTAGGTTACCGGTGAATCCTCAATGATTTGAATGATTTGCGAAGGGGTGTGGATGTTGGGCGACTGGGCGGAAAGGCATATTGTTGTCACCAGAAAAAAGAAAAAAATGACTGATTTTTTCATTGTTGGAATTTTATTGGACTTATGTTTTTACTCAGCTGAATTCTAGTTACAGCTACTACATTGGGATTAATAATACCCGCCGCAAAAATACTCATTTTTTTATACTTTTGCAACATCAAACAAAACCAGAAACCATGTTAGCAAAAGGAACGAAAGCCCCCTTCCACCTCATCACCGACACCGACCTCACCATTTTGAAAACCCACGAGGCTTGGGGGGAGAAAAAAATGTACGGCAAGGTGACCGAGGGCACACTGAGAACCACTTACATTGTTGACGAACAGGGAATTATCATTGACGCCATTGGCAGAGTGGACACAAAAAAAACTGCGGCATGACCATCCACAACATCATCTTCGATCTTTGCGGGCCCATCATCACCATTGATGTGGCGGGCATCAACCAAGTAATGCACCGTTACGGGGTGGCGAGCACCGAGGCATACAAGGAGCTGCACCGCGCAAGGCTCACCCACCGTTTTGAGGCCGGACAAATCGCGCCGGTCGACTTCTGCGCCGAAGCACGGAAAATCCTGCATTCCGACATCACCGACGAACAGATTTTTGAAGCTTGGAACACCCTCATCACCAGTTTCCCCGAGAGTCATATCCGCCTACTGGAGGAGCTGAAAACCCGCTACCGGCTGTTCATGCTCAGCAACAGCGACAAAGTGAACGCCCGCTTTTTCACCGACTGGCTCAACCTCCACGCGGGGTACGACTTCGTGGGCAGTGTGTTTGAACGGGCCTACTACTCATGGGAAACAGGAATGCGCAAACCCGAACCGGCCATTTTCCAGCATATCATGGAAACCCACGGTCTCCATCCCGCAGAAACCCTCCTCATTGATGACAATCCCAAGCATGTGGCGGGTGCGCAAACGACGGGAATGCACGCCCAGCTACTCGCCCGAGGCGCCGACATCACCGACCTGTTTGACGACCAACTTCATTGGAAAGGATAAGGAGCTACAAAAACATCCTTGTTCGTTTCCGGTATTCGGCATAGCCCGGCTTATTCTGCAGTTGGCGCTTCTCCATAAGGGGAACACTGATGAAGCGGAACAGGCAAGTATTGAGCAACGCGCCAGCCACACAGAAGTCGCGAAGGGTGCAGCCTGTTCCCGTTTCAACCCAAAGGGCCAGATACATCACCCAGATCCCCCACCACATCAGGATTTCGCCGAAGTAGTTGGGATGCCGACCGTGTTTCCACAGCCCCACCTCGCAGATCTGTCCTCTGTGGTCTTTGGCAAAACGGTGCCGCTGCGTGTCAGACACCAGTTGCAGCGTGGCGGCGGCTATGCACATAGCGAAGCCAATCCAGCACACAATGTTGGCTTGGAAGGCCGCCTCAATGACGAAAAAACCAGGAATCATCACCAGAAAGACAATGACGGTGGGCATCATGGTCAGTCCGAAGAAATTGATCAACTGGAAGATGGCCGGATGCTGCTCCTTGCGGTATTTGGCGTAACGCCAATCCTCGCTATTGAGGTTTTTGAAAGTGAAGGCCCAGTTGCCCGTGAGCCGGATGCCCCAGTACCAGACGACAATCAGCACAAGCACGGTGGCGGAGGTCCAGCTGTGGAGCCGGCACGCCCAGAGGGTGAGCATCACGGGCGGCGCGACGCTCCAATAGGGATCATAAACGGAGACATTGTGGAACACAACCCCGAAGAACCACACCACCACAGTGGCAGCGGCATCGGCGATGAACAGTTGCCAGAGGTAGTGCCATCCGGTGCCACGAAAGGCATGATACACCAACAGCCCTACCACAAAGGCAAGCGCATAAACGATGGTGAGCATAATAAAACTAAGACAGCGGGATTCTTTCATGTTCATGTGAATAGGTTAATTTGGGGGTGTGAATTCTTGTCATCGGGAAAGCCGGCAGCATTCATTTTTTTCCACAAAAATGATAAAATCCCAATCTGCGGGATTTCCAACTCCCACACTTGGCATGTACAAGAATACTGCGACCTTTTTGTTGGTTTCGCTGTAATAATACTGAAATTCAGGCTGTTTGGAAATGGTTTCCCAAACATTTTCAATCATGGTTTCATCAACGAGATCATATTCCCATGGGAGCGGTTGTTGTGCACCTGAGAAATCAATGAAGCAGATTCTGTTGTTCCCCGGGTAGGAGAGACCAGCGGATTGAGCGGGCAATTCCATAAAGGAGGTGGGGAAATGAAGATTCCCGCACCCCATCCAAATCATGTCTCCATAAAAAAGGAGATGGCTGGGATTCTCATAAAACAATTTGACATATCCAAAATCACCAGGAGCACAATAGGTTGCCAGAAAAGGAATAGTGTCCGAGGAATCATTGGTACTATCCACATTCACAGTGGTGTATCCCTCATATTGAAAGGTTTGGTAATCCACTTTCATGATCAGAATATTGCTGTCGGCCCCTGGAATGTCGATTTCTACAGTGGCTGGTTCGGGAGTGTCAGGCTCAACGGGTTCTTTTTCACAGCCGAATACGAGAAAGGCAAGGAAGAATACTCCTGTCACTTCCCAGATACGTTGAAGCAGAAGATGTTTCATTTGTTATAGGGAATTTGGGCGACAAAGATACGACAAGTTCGTTAAACTGAGAATTGAAAATTGAAAGATTAGAGATGAAGAGATGAAAGGATTAAAGGATGTAGGGCTGTCATATTATGGCAGTCCTACATTTGTCATAACATGGCGGCTAATCGGTGTTTTTTTTAGGGATGCCTATAAGACTAAAACGTCCAAATCGCACCTTAATAATGTACATTGGGACAAAATAATTTATAATCTTGTCCAAATATATGGTTAAAAGTATAGATTTGGACGTTTTGTGGTTGGAGGTGTGTACTGAAATGAACGCCGTAACGTGGGGTTCGAAAGGCCTCTCGCGTCTGTCTGAGGCCCGGGCGGCAGGTACGGAAGAACACCGCAGGTGATGCCGCGGAAAAGAGAATGGCACCTAAAGGGGATTTGATGGCACAAGTACAGTTAATTCCCAGACGGATTTCTCCTTCCAATAAAAAGATGTAATCTGATGAGTGTGAGAATCACAAGACTGACCAAGAAACTGGTGGTAGCTATGGAAGCGAAATATGAGCAAGCGGGTAGCAGGCGATTCCAAAATCCCAATGAAAAGTGCAGACCATTTAACAGCTTATAGCATGTGACAGCTAATGGTGACAGGTTCGTCTCTTCTTCGTAGCCAGCGGATAAGAAACTGAGCAGCAGAACGATACAACCCAGCACAATGCAACTGAATAGAAATATTCTGGCAAATTGCCGAAGAGTGTCTCGACTAAACATCCTGTGCAGCATAAATAGCAGAAATTATCTGGGTATTTTCAGCCCGCAAAGATACGACAAATTCGTTAAATTGAAAAATGAAAGATCATAGATGAAGAGATTAAAGGATTAAAAGATTAAAAGATTAAAGGGGTATGTAGGGCTGTCATATTATGGCAGCCCTGCCGTCATAGCATGGCGGCCAATCGGTTGTTTCATTCGGGACGCACCATGCGCGTTCGTTATTTCACGGTGGTTTTCATATCGTAAATCACCACCTCATCGAAAACGCCGTTGGGGGTGTGAATTTTCAGCCAGTAGGCTTGGCAGGTGACGGGCGAATTCTCAGGAAAACTACAGGCATTTTCCACCCCTTTCAATGTGTTGAGATAGAACTCCTCTCCTCCCTGCGATAGCAGGACAGCGGTGGGCTCTTCGCACAGATTTTCCTCACCATCCCGAATGACATAGTAGTAGGCAATCTCTTCCTGCAACGTTTTGTCCTTGATAAATTTCAAATCCTGTTTATGAAAATCAAAATGCCCTTTGCCGCAGTGGTGGTAGGTGGCATTAAACGATTTTTTGGAGACGTTGATGGAGTCAATATTATTGTAATTCAGATATTTATTAATGAAATTGGCCGATTCTCCGTCGGAAAAGAGGAGAGCGGAATCAATTATAAATCCTTCCGATTGGCTTTTGGTCATCGGCTTGTCATACAGGTAGATATGATTCTTGTCTTTCCCCAAGATAGCCTGCCATTCGCTATATTTCCGTAAGACTTCTATGGTATGAAAGGATGCCAAATCGGCACCTGCCACTTCGACACCTCTGCTGTAGATTTTGTCACCCACTCGCAAATATTCTCCTCCAAGTACCTCATAGTCATCGCATTTTCCCATCACGGTCAGGAAATCGTCGTAAGGAGGTTTTTCTTGTTCTATATAAAAGTAAAGGTAATTTTTGTCCTTGAAGTAGTTCACGATAGGGTTTATACGATAATATTCGTTGTTTCTCCGAGCAACAGAGTCCTCGCTGTCGTAGATATTGATGAAAGATTTGCAATCCACCACATCCGACAATGGATATAGCTTCCCGTTCATCTTCACA
>JAFZWE010000005.1 GCA_017617445.1 Bacteroidales bacterium
ACTCAACACAATACAAAAACAAAGTGGTAGTCAATCACGAAAGCAAGACCATCCAAGCGCAACGTGACCTGCTGGATTCAGCTGTTCAGGAAAAATGGCTGAAAAGTGTGGCCAAAAGACATATTACCGAACGAGCTGAAACCTTGTCTGAAGCCTTGCTCTTGCCGTATAACAAGCTCTACATCCGAAGTCAGAAAAGGAAATGGGGTAACTGTTCATCCGAAAAAAACATCTCCATCAACTGGCGATTGATAAAGGCCCCTGAATTTGTCATTGACTATGTTATCACTCATGAGCTGTGCCACACCGTCATCATGAAACACAACGCTCATTTCTATACCCTGCTCCGTTCCCATTGTCCCGATGGCGAGGCGGCACAGGCGTGGCTGGACAAGTACGGAAATAGTTTGTAGAGTAAAAACGTTTTCATCCCCACAACGGCATAAAGCCACACCTTTTTGTTCTCTCAATGGATGAACAAAAACTTGGCCACATTTTTCATTTTGCCGGTGGTGTCTGAAGAAAAAACAAAATAAACGCCGGTGGCAGGCCGCTGGCCGTAGAAATCCTTGCCGTCCCAGGTCAGTTCGCCGCCGTTGGCATACCCCTGCCAAACCAGATTGCCGGCCGCGTCCGCAATTTTGCAAAATGAGTTCTCCATCAATCCGGTAACAGCGATCAACCCATGGTATGTTTCCCTCACGGGATTCGGGAACACCATCACGTGCTCATATTTCTCCGACCCCTCGGTGGCCGTGCCGCGATAAGAGACCAGCCCTTCGTCGGTGGCGAAAAACACCTCCCCTGTTTTTCTTTGTATCTTGATGTCCAATATGCGGTTGGACAACAGCGGGGAATCTTCTGCCGTGAAATGGAGCAACTGTTTCTTTCCGTCAGCGGAAATGAGAAATACCCCCGATTTGGCGGTTCCCACCCATTTGCGGTTGCCATCATCCACCTCAATACACGTAACTTCTTCAAATTCAAAAAGATTTTGCCAGTGATTCATCTGTTCAATCAGAATATTCTGCGGCTGGGCTTCTCCGGAAAAAACCTGCGACGGACTGTAAATGACCTTTATCCCCAGATTACAACCGATCCACATCTGCCCGTTTTTGTCCTCGGTAATGCAATTGACAGAAGTGGTTTCAATATTGGCGGCAATGTTCATGTTCAACCGCGTGATGCGGTCATCCGACGGAGTGGAAATAGTTCCCCTGTCGTCCAGAACCACGACAGTGTTGGGGTTGCGTGGCATCACCACCCATTTATAATTTCTGGAGTCCACATAAACCTGACCCATGAGGGTGGAAGTACCTGAAATGAATGAGGAGAGCGGGAATGTCGCCCATGTATCATCGGTTTTGAGCACAGCCAACGGGACATTAGAGTAACAGCACGATACCCACAAGTTTCCATAGTGGTCAAAACAAAGCCCGCCGATTCTGGCCTCGGAGGTGTCTTGTGATACCAAAGGACTGTTGAAACGGTTATAAACCGTTTCCAGGGTACCGCCTGAATATTTGGCCAGGCCTGACCAAAACGTACCGCCATAAATCTCCTGGCTATTGCGGGGATTCACTGCCACACATATCAAATCGTACGCCTCAAACAGTTCCGGATTATCTTTTTGCAACACATTGTGCCATGAATTTTCTGAAAAATAGGCCATATCCGGCTTATTCCAACTGTTAGCCCAAGTGGCTGACACTCCGCCAGGAGCCACTGCCAATACCCCATCACAATAGTCCATTGAGAAAACAGATGGCTGGAAAGGCCCGTCGTATTCCTTCAAATTCACCGTGTACCACTCTCGTGAAATTTCAACAAGACCATTGTTGTCATCCGCCACCCACAACCAGTCGCCGTCAAAAGCGACATCCTGTACGTTTTGCCAGGAATAGACATCCTGAACCGGTGAATAAAAAATCAGGCTTTCATCCGTATCATACACCACCACGCCATTCCACATGCCCACAAGCAACTCATTTCCACGAGTGGCAATGGCTCGGATGGGGGATTGTTCAATTCCCGAACGCGTCCAATGTTCCCCGTCGTAATAATACAATGTATCATGTTCATTCCCAGTCCTTTTCAACACACACAACCGCTCCTGCCATACGCACATATCTGCCACATTGCTGTTGCCCATCTCCCCTTCCTTCTCCCACGTAGAGAAATCCGCAAGGGCAATGTTATTTTGAGGGGTGGCGTACACGCCTGTCGTTGATGCAAGTATGAACTTCCCATCAAAACACTCTATATCATTCACTTCAATATTCGCATTTCCCATCTGGGTGTACCATGTGTCCTGCACCAGCAGCGTGGAAAGGTCAATGATGACCACACCAAACGAACAAGCAAGGTACAGAAGACCTTCACTGACCATCATGTTGTGGATGCTTTTTGTACCCGACATGGACTTATTCTTAATATCCGGAACATTTACCAATTTGCCGTCCCGGATGAAATCAAGATTGGAATTGTCGTATGCCACAACCAGATAGCCAGAATGCTGGTCGTAAAAAATACGGGAGATCCGGGTTTCGGAGAGGCCATCCACTTTGGACCACGTACCGACTTCCTTTTCTGCCTTATCATAAAAGAGCAACCCATTGTCGGAAGCGGCATACACCATTTCCGGTGTGACAGCCACAGAATGGACGCCATAGTATGACAGGTGGGCACGCCATGAGCCGACCGGCAATTGCGCAAAGAGCGGCATTACCCAAAGGCACAAGGCCAATATCATCAATCCTTTGATTTTCATTGTTTTCATAATTTTGAAGTATCACGAACCCTGCCCGCAGGAATGGCGGAAGCCAGCAAGCTGATGACAAAAATCAGGACAAACACGATGAGAAAATCCATCGCATCCATTCTTACAGGATAATAATCAATAACATAGCTTCCGGTACCATCACCAATTTTCACCCAATGGAAAGTTTGCTGCAGCAAGCAGACCACACCGCCCAACACCATGCCCAGCACTCCTCCTACAAAAGAGATGAACATCCCCTCCAATACGAAAATCCCGCGTATCAAAGAACTATCGGCGCCCAAATAGCGCAACACCACAATCTCCTCCTTTTTTTCAATGATAATCATGGCCAAAGTGCCGACAATATTAAAGATGGCAATAAAAAGGATGAAGGCAAGGATGATGAAAATGACCAGTTTTTCCGAATGCACCGTTTTAAACAGCAGTTCTTCCTGCTGGAAACGATTTTTCACATGGTATTGCTTGCCGACAATCTTTTCAATTTCCGGCTGGAGCTGATCCATATGGGCAGAAGGGTCAAGGAAAACCTCCACGGAGGTCATAGCTCCCTCATACGACATAAGGCTGCGGGCGAAGTCAATGGAGCAGAACAGATAGCGGGCATCATACTCTGTCTGGGACTCAAAGACCCCGCCGGGTATCAGGTATTTCTTTGTCAGGTCCTTTTCCCGGGCGAGGGCACGGCTTTGCCGCTGTGGGTAATAGAGTTTGATGGTTTCCTGGGAATTGAGATTCAGCCGCAGAGTGCCGGCCGCACGAGACCCCATCACACCGCAGTCGCCAGGTTCATACACCGCGTTGAGGTACTCGTCCACCTGGGGTTCCTCTGTGTGGAACTGAAAACTACCGTCTATCAGCATTTTGTCAAAACCACCGGCGGCAATGTAATTCTCGCTCACCCCTTTCAGTTCAATCAAATGCTGACTTTCGCCATACTCTATCAGCACCAAGTCGGAAACCACCTCCTCCACCGCCTTCACGCCCTTGAGAGCCCGCAACCGGTCTGCCGGAAATGTATCCACCCCAAACGACTTACCCTGCACCGCAGTGATCTTGAAATCGGGATTGAAATCGTTGAATGAATTCACCACCACATCCTCCATCCCATTGAACACCGACAGCACAATCACCAGAGCAGCAGTGCCGGAAAGCACCCCCACCATTGAAATGACAGAAATGATATTGACAATGCCGTGCTTTTTTTTGGAAAAAAAGTGGCGCCATGCAATAAAAAAAGCCGATCTGAACCGTCCTGTCTTCAATGCCTATTGTTTCAAAAGTCGTTCTATGTTCTCGATATAATCCAAAGAATCGTCAATAAAAAACTCCAGTTGCGGGATGATTCGCACCTGGTTGTGGATTTTCTGCCCCAAGCGGTAGCGGATCTCCTTCACATTGGCCCGCACCGCCTTGATCACCTCATCATTGTCTTCTGCATTGAAGATGCTGAGATATGAGCGGGCGATGGACAAATCCTTGGTCACCGTCGTCTTGGTGACCGTAATCATGCAGTCATATACATTCGGTCCGTCAAAAAGGAAAATCTCAGCCAGCTCCTTTTTGATCAAATTTGCGGTTTTCTGTTGTCTAATGGAATCCATATCAATGATTATTCATGACTTGCTTTCACTATTTTCCCTGTGCCCACAACACGGCCTTCATTCATCCAATTTAAGAAAAAAACACCTGATTCCAAATTGGATATATTGATTTTCACATCGGCTTCCGTCACGGTTTTGGTGGCGATCCAGCGACCGTTCAGGTCATAAATCCGGATTTCCGCATTCCCATTTCCAAAGAACGGTGCGCCGTCCACATACAGGACATCCTGTGCGGGGTTCGGATACAGGGAGAGCGTGCGAATCTGATGCTCTGTCACAGAGGTGTGGTCAAAAATGGAGTCAATCACGAGAATTGTATCGGCGCTGAGCGTGCATTCGTTTTCGTCAGTCAGGCGGACCGTCACGGAGAGTGTGCCGGGGAACTCCATGGCAAGTTCATATTCGCCGTCTTCCATTTCATAGATCGCATCTGACGGAGCGATATTTATATCATAGGAGTAGTCTTCGTTGTAGTTGTCCACGGCAATGAGCATTTGAATGGTGCCGGTGCCGGGGGTATCCTCACTGTAGAGGGTGTCTAAAATCTCTATTGTGAGAACGGGAGCCTCCTCTTCGCACTGGATTTCAAAACAGCCGAGGTCAATAAGTCCACCGTTGATGCGGGGAGCGCCAGCCAGGTCCTCAGCAGGGAACTGGTAGCCGGAGAGGAACATGGTACCGGTATTGCCGGCATCCTTGCAGATGGAAAGGCCCGACAAGGTGTAGTCGGCTTCCTGTGCTGTTTCCATATCATCCTCACTGGAGGGGATGCCCAAGATGGTCGTACAGGGATCAAAGAAGGCAATTTCAGAGAGAGAGACGTTGAGGTTGCCGTCGCCAGCGGGGAGAAAGCCCTCACCGGCAGTGTATTTGCAGACAATGTCGGCGGTCACCTGCTGGGCGGGATCGCTTCCGTTATGGGCCACGATAGAATTGAACAAAGTAAAACCACCGGTGCCTCCTGAGATAGCGGAGGCGTTAGGAGCGTCATTGTTGACGAAAGTGCAGTTTACCGCACGGTTGGCGCTGCCGGTATTGAAGACACAAGCGCCGGCTGAGGTGGCGGCATTGTGGGCAAACAGGCAGTTGGAGAGGAGCAGGCTGGCAGCATTGTAGCCATAGACGCCGCCTCCTTGGGTGGCCTGGTTGAAATAGAAGAGACTGTATTCAAATGAATTACTGGCAGAAACGTAGGCCACACCGCCGGGATTCGTGCAGCTATTGCTGAAGAAATAGCAATATATGAAATGACAGTTGCTTCCGGAACTGATAGCACCGCCACCATAACGTTTGGCTGCGCTGACCGATGTGGTGGCCGTGCAGGTGTTGCCCTCAAACCAGCATCCTTCGATGTCAGTGTTCATGGTGCCTCCTTCCAAATAAACAGCGCCGCCGCCAGAATTGGCCGCAGTCACCGTATTATTCTGCAACAGGCTGTACGAAATGGTACTGGAATAGGGGATGTATGCGCCGCCACCATTGGCCAAAGCAACATTTCCAACAATGAAGCAGTTGGTAATCAAGCTATTGCTTCCCAAATAGATTCCTCCTCCATTTTGATGGTCGGTGTAGCCCATATAGTTGGCGTAGCCCCCGGTGATTGTGAATCCATCCAACTGTACATTAGTAGTGTTTTTGCCGTACACCACGTGATAGGCGTTGTCGGTATTGTCCGCGGGCGTATTGTTCACATCCCCACTGAGGATGGTGATATGGTCAAAATCCCACTCGTCTCCCATACGTTCGTCAATGGAGCTCTCTGTACCGGCAAATCCGCCGAAGAGGCTGACTCCGTCCTTGAGGAGGAAGGAGCGACAGCGGGCGTTGCTGGTAGTATTGGGGATGACGGAAGTGGGAACGTATGTTCCCTCTGCCACCCAAATCTGGTCGCCGGCTTCAGCGGCATCAATGGCATCCTGCAAATTCGTGTATGCCGTCTGGCCCGCCCACGCTGTGGAAGAAGCATTCGGTTTCACGTATAAAATTCCCTGTGCCGCCACCTGCATAGCGAACAGCACAACCAACACACAAATTGAAACTGTTTTTTTCATTTAGATTGAATTTATAAAATATTGATAATAAGTTTATTTATTTTAATATCATTGTTGTTTTCCAATATTTTCCTCCACCATTTCTTTCAAATAGGCGATGACCTCGGGTTCTTGGATGGAGATGCCGTCGAGGGCTTCGTTCACCTCATCCGTATCAAAAGTGTACTCGGTTTCATTGTCCTTATAGTGGAAGATGAAGTGGATGTCGGGGTAGGCGGAGGCGGTGAGCACCACGGTACCGGCGAGGTCGCCCATGGGCGGTCGGTCGAGGTGGGTGAGACCGAACACGGCGGTGACGGTCGTACCCTTGCCCTTTTCCGATTGAATGTCGAGGCTTCCGCCGGTCTGCTCGGTGTTCTGTTTGAGCAGGGGCAGTCCGAGACCCACCTTGCGGGTGGTGCGGGTGGTGAAGAAGGGGTTGATGACTTTCTGCACGGTCTCAGCGTCCATACCGCATCCGTTGTCGATGAAGCGGAGGGTGAGCGTGTCGGCGGCCGCATCCTCCAGCACTTCGAGGGTCACCTCGGAGGCACCGGCGCGGGTGGAGTTCTGCAGAATGTCCATAATGTGCATGGAGAGGTCTTTCATGGGAATTGAAAATTGAAAGGTGAAAATTGAAAAGAATTTATACTATAGGTGTTACTTTCTGATACAAATTAGGAAGACAATTCTTACGCATTCTGAATTTTGTACCATGATTATGTCCTGTTCGGGCATCAAAATCCACTAATATATTACCCCTTTCCAATTCTTTTAAGAATCCCTCAAAACTGAAATCCTGTAACATTAAAACTTTATTATAATGAAAGTACTCTTTGCCGTTTTCCTTCTTCACTTCGGCTTGAACATAAAAGCAATTCAATAATTTTGTCCTTGCTTTGCTTGATAAATCATCAAAGCCCCAGTAGGGCTGGGGATTAAGCTCCTTTAATCCCATATTGCGTTTTATCTTGGACAACCATGCGTGGTGTTTTGCTGACACTTTTTTTGAATTGAAAGAAATTTTGATTTTTTCTTCTTTTCTGTCAATTTTTACAATGAATCCACGATCACTATAAGCTCCCGCATGGATTGTTTGCCTAAAACTCATTTCTGTTGTTGGATATTTTTTTCCCGCTTCCTTATGCTTCCATCCATAACAAGGTAATAGTAGTTGTGGAATAAAACCTATTGCACGAGGAGAAGGTTCAGTATGAAACATTGTTGTTAGTGAGGAAGTATTACCTCTTTGTGATTTTAATTCCCATTCAGCTGCATTTGGGATAGGCAAATTATTCTCTTTAATACCCAAAAGATCTTCAAGAATGTTACCTACTGCACCATCATTTTTTCCTCGATAGTTTTCTATCCATCCCATTGCTTCAATCTTTTTGAATTCAGCTATGAGTTTAGGTTTTGACCATGTTCGAATTTTAGAATTCAAATTCTCCTTGTTTTGTTTCTGTTTTTTTAGCATACACTTTTCCTTTAATTCTATTTTCAGCCATTGTACAATAATCGGGAGATAACTCAATTCCAATGTATTGTCTATTATTCTTTATTGCTGCAACTGCTGTTGTGCCACTGCCCATAAAAGGGTCTAGTATTATTTGCGCATTTGTTGAGGATATTATTCTATCAATCAATGCGACTGGAAATGGAGCAGGGTGATCGTTTTTCATTTCCTGGGTAAATTCCCATACATCACCATATGCATTTGCTTTGGGGATCAATTTGAAATCATGTTTGGCAATTAGATAAATCACTTCATATGTGGGCAAAAAATAACCAGGATTAAAATTTATACCCCCTTTTCTGCGCCAAATAATAATTTGACGTACAGGGAGATCTTTTACAATCTCGCTACGATCTTGTAAAAGACCAGCCTGAACCCTCCATTTGTGATTATAAAATATTGCTCCATCATCTTTTAATAAACGCCACATTTCCATTAAGCAATCATGTTGCCAGTCATTGTATTTGTCAATTGGCATATTGTCATTATAATGAGAATAGCCATTCTGCAAAGCTGCATTTGCCCATTTTCCACTTGTAGTGCAGGGTTTCATTCCGTTGCCAGTGGAATTTTTTAGATTGTAAGGAGGTGAAGTAACCACCAAATCCACACACTTATCTGGCATTTGACGCATTACTTCCAAGCAATCACCGCATATGATTTTATTTACATAATTATTCATACAAGTGCTATTCTCAGTTTTCAATTTTCAATTTAACATTCCTCCCTTCCTCCTGATGCAGTGCTTTCCGGATTTCGGCGAAGCTGCGGGTTTCGAGTTCGAAGTAGCAGGGGGCGGTGGCGATCACGTCGGGCTGGTGCGCGTCGGAGGCGCGGGTGAAGGTTTTGTCTTTGAGGTAGGGATGTTGCTGCAGGATTTTCTCTTTGTCGCCGTGCTTCGAGAGTTCCACCGCGTCGTAGGGCAGGTCGAAGGGGATGAAGCCGAGTTGCGAGATGACGCTGTTTTTCATCTTGTCGATGTGGGCGGGGATGAAGATGCCGTTGAGCTCCTTCACCTTGGCGGCGATGGTTTCGATGGGCACGTCGAGGCCGGAGGTGAGCAGTTTGGGCTCTTCGTACACAATCTCGAACTCCTCGTTGATCTGCACCTGGTCGCCGAAGATGTCGGGCGAGTTGGGGATGTTGGGCAGGTGCTCGTCGAGGAACTTTTGGAAGAGGTCGAGGGTTTCGTGGGTCTCGAAAAAGGCGAGACAGTGCGCTTCCTCCTTGGTGGTGACCTCCGCGCCACACAGCACGAAGATGTCGCGGTTGTGCGAGTAGTGCTCGGCCAGCCGGCAGTGGCGCGTGCAGTTGTGGTCGGTGATGCCGATGATGTCAATGCCTTTCCGCTTCGCCTCCTCGATGATGAAGTCGGGCGTCATGTCGAGGTCGCCGCACGGCGACATCAGCGTGTGGTTGTGTAAGTCGGTCTTGAAAATCTGCACGTTACTGGTTGATGAGTTGGTAAACCTTTCCTGTTGTTTCAAAAGTCTGTGCGTCGGTACCGAGGACGGGAATTCCCTCTTCCACAGCCTGCTCCAGCATGTCGTCTTCGGGTTTGTTGCCCTTCACCAGCAGGATGGCGGCGAGCTCTTTGAGGGAGGCGATGGCCAGCACGTTCTTGTGGGTCTGGAGGGTGATCCACACCTGTCCTTCGCGGGCGAAGCCCATCACGTCGCTGAGGAGGTCGGAGGTGTAGCCGCCCTTGATTTCACGATTGAGATTTTCCTGTCCACAGAAGACGGTCAGGTTCATTTGGTCAACTAATTCTTGAACTGTCATTATTTTAAATTATTGATTTTTAATTGATTAATATTTTATTTACTATTGATTATACAGCGGCAAAGATACTCAAAAAAAACTAAATGGGATAATGCCTTTTCAAGAAGATGACCGCACACCTGACGGCGTGCGATTTTTTTACGGAAAACAATGCCACAGGGGACCGCCCCCCTAACGGGGTGCGATGTGTCGGAATGGGCATTGCCTCAATTGATGAATTCACGCATCCGCATTGCGGGTTGCGAATTTGATAAGGGTGCATCCATCGCTACAGCAGGCACGCCGTCAGGTATGCCCTGCCCGGTAGCATGGGATCGTCGCGAGTTTTTTTTCGCACGCCGTCAGGTGTGCGGACATTTATAAAATCAAATATCATTCAACAGATATTTTTTTCAATTTATGAAATTGATACGGTCAAACGAAACTACTGATGAATAAAATCACTCCGTAAAAATGGCGTTTTTATTTCATTTTGGACAGAGAACAATCGTTCTTTTTGAATGGTCATTTCCCCTGTTGAAAATATTTTTTCACACCCGTTTGCACGGTTGAAAAAAAGTTGTATTTTTGCAGCCCCAAATTTTACAGAAATAATAAAGTCAAAATAAGATGAAAAGAACATTCCAACCGTCGAACAGAAGACGCAGAAACAAGCACGGATTTAGAGAAAGAATGGCAACTGCCAACGGTCGCAGAGTATTGGCCGCACGCCGTGCAAAAGGCAGAAAGAAGCTCACCGTTTCTGACGAGCCCATGGGCAGAAAATAACACAAAATTTATTTTGCGTTGTGAAAGGGAGAAGGCAGTGATGTCTTCTTTTTTTTTGTAATTTCGCAGCCTCAAAATAAAAAAAGCTAATGAGGAGAATTGTTTTTTGCATCCTATTCTTTATCAGTTGCTTGACAAGCGTTTTCTCACAACCCTCCGGAACGGTGGATGAAATTGTCGCCATTATCGGCAAAGAAATCATCACCAAGTCGGAATTGGAGACCGAATACAACAATTATGTGGCCCAATACAAGACCGTGGAGGATGAGGAGGAGATCCGTTGCATGATTTTTGAGCACCTGCTCCGCCAGAAGCTCTTCATCCATCAGGCACAAGTGGACAGTATTGAATTCACCCCCCAGGAGGTGGATTCCCGTGTCAACTACCAGATCAACTACTGGCTGGCGCAGGTGGGCGGCAACAGCAAAGTGATTGAGGAGGCCTACCATAAGACGATGGACGAAATCAAGAAGGACATGCGGGAGCTGATCCAGAACCAGATGATCACGGAACGGGTGCAGCAGAACATCACCGACAATGTGATGATCACTCCTGCGGAGGTCAAGCGTTTTTTTGACAAGATTCCGGACGACAGTCTGCCCACCATCCAGCCCTCCTACGAGTTCGGGCACATCGTCAAGTTGCCGCCGGTGAGCGAAGAGGAAATCGCCGCCATCAAGGACCGGCTTAATTCGTTTCGCGAACGCGCCCTCCGTGGGGAGAAGTTTTCCATGCTGGCCCGCCTCTACTCCGACGACCCCGGCTCCGCCCCCAACGGCGGTGACCTCGGCTTCGTGGAACGCGGCACCCTCTATCCCGAATTTGAAGCTGTCGCCTTCAACCTCAAGTCCGGCGAAATCTCCCCCATTGTACAAACCAAAGCCGGCTACCACATTATCCAGATGATTGAACGAAAAGGGGAAAAAATCAATGTGGCGCACATCCTGCTGCAGCCCAAACCCTCCGCCGACGAGCAGGTCAAGGCCATTGAGTTCCTGGACAGCGTGCGGCAGGTGATCCTGGATGAAAAGATGGATTTCAGCGCCGCAGCCTTGAAATATTCCGATGACATGAACAAGAACAGCGGCGGATGGGTGGTCAACCCTTACAACAATTCCTACAAGTTTGAGAAAGACGCCATGGAGGCCGCCACCTTCACCACGGTCAGCAAGCTCATCCCCGGCGAATACTCCCAGCCCGTGGCCTACGTGAACGAAGATGGACAAATGGCCTACCGCATCATCTACCTCAAAACCAAAGTCGCCGCACACAAGCCCAATCTGCGCGAAGACTACGACCTGATCAAAAACGCAGCCCTTGAAGAGAAAAAGCAGAATTTCATCAACCAGTGGTTGAAAGAAAAAATAAAAGTCACCAATATCAAGATTAACCCGAACTACCGGAACTGCCCGTTCATTGACGAATGGGAAATTCCCGAATAAAAAAAACAACATGTCTGATCTGAATTTCAAAGACGATGTCGAAGCCATCGGGGCGTTTGTGGAAAAATACGCCGAACTGAAAAAGGAAATTGCGAAAGTGATCGTCGGGCAGGACGAAATCATCCAGAACATTCTCACCGTGATGTTCAGCCGCAGTCACGCCCTGCTCATCGGGGTGCCCGGACTGGCCAAGACCTTGATGATCACCACCATCGCAAAAACCATCAACCTCACTTACAACCGTATCCAGTTCACCCCTGACCTGATGCCTTCAGATATCATGGGTACCGAGATCCTGGACGAAAGTCGAAAGTTCAAATTTGTGAAAGGCCCCATCTTCGCCAACATCGTGCTGGCGGATGAGATCAACCGTACCCCTCCGAAAACGCAATCGGCTTTGCTGGAAGCCATGCAGGAACGCTCCGTCAGTATGAACGGCGTCACCTACCAGCTGCCCGACCCGTTCTTCGTGCTCGCCACGCAGAACCCCATCGAGCAGGAAGGCACGTACCCACTGCCCGAAGCCCAGCAGGACCGCTTCATGTTCAACATCATGTTGGACTACCCCGGCTTTAACGATGAGGTGGACATCGTGAAATCCACCATCCACGGCAAGATGGCAGAGCCCAACCAGGTGCTGACCCTGGAGGAGATCATCTTCTACCAGAAGCTGCTGCAGAAGATCCCGATTTCGGACAATGTCTATCAATACGCGGTGAAACTGTCCACCATGACTCGTCCGAACACACCGCAAGCACACCCGTGGGCCAACGACTATCTCGCCTGGGGCGCCGGCCCGCGTGCCTCGCAGTTCCTCATCATCGGAGCGAGAACACATGCCGTGCTCCACGGAAAATACTCCCCGGACATCGAGGACGTCAGAGCTGTGGCTGTCAACATCCTCCGCCACCGTATCATCAAGAACTACAAAGCCGAAGCCGAGGGCATCACCATCGAGGACATTATCAACAAACTGATGCACGCCTGACCATGTTTCTCAAAGATGTATTTGTCAACAGCGAACTGAAAAAACAGTTTGTCAACCTGATAGACTCTCACCGTCTCAGTCATGCCCTGTTGCTGTTAGGCAAATCCGGTTCGCACAGCTTTGCACTTTCTGTCGCCCTCGCCCAATACCTGTGCTGCGAAAACCCGCATGACGGGGACTCTTGCGGCGTCTGCAACTCCTGCCGCATGTTTGAAAACCTGCAGCACCCTGACCTGCACCTCATCTTCCCCAACTGCGGCACCAAAACCGTCAAAGCCAACGAGTGCGAGTCCCGCAAATTCATGAATGAGTTCCGCACTTTCGTTTTTGACCACCACTACCACCTTGACTACAACGAATGGGTGCGCCGGATGAACAGCGAGAACAAGCAACTTGCCATCAACATCCGCGACTGCGGCTACATCGTCAGCCAAAACAGCACCCGTGCCTACTCCAACGGCTACAAGATCTACATTATCTGGAAGGCTGAACAGATGAACAATGACGCGGCCAACAAACTGCTGAAAACCTTGGAAGAGCCCGAGAACAAAACCCTCTTCCTCCTGCTGGCCGAGGAAAGCGACAGAATCCTGCCCACCATCCTCTCCCGCACCCAGCTGGTCAAAATCCCCCAACTCACCGAAGAGGTCATCCGCCAACATCTTATAGAAGACGAACAGCTTTCCGATAAGGAAGCCGCTGATATCGCAGCCATCTCCGAGGGCAGCTACGTAAAAGCCCGCGCCCTCATACAGGAAAACTCCGAACTGCACCACTTCCTCACCCTATACAATATATTATTAAGAAGCGTCACCAACTTCATCAAAAATCCCAACGACCTCGCCCGCATCGACTACATGAACGTGCAGAAAAATTTTGACGGTCTGGTTAAAGAGGGCCGGGAAGCTCAAAAAAACTTTTTGAATTACCTATTCCGCCTTTTCCGGAACGAACTGCTGCTCAGCCAGAAGGGCGGCGCTTTGGTGAAAGCCACTTCGGAAGAGTATCAGGTGCTGTCGGAATACAAGGATTTTTTTACACTGAAAAATGCCACACCATTACAGAAAGCCTGCAATACAGCTATTTATCATATCAGTCGTAATGTAAACTCCAATCTTGTCTTCACCGATTTTTACTTCCAACTCCGTAATATCCTTTCAACAAAATAAAAAAAAATGCCCCATTTCCCCATCCAAGTATTTACTGACGACCACTTCATTACCATTGAGGATGAGGAATCCTTTTCATCTATTTTAAAAAAATACACGTACATCCAAGCGGCAGGCGGACTGGTGATGAACGACCAGGAAGAGCTGCTGATGATTTTCCGCCGCGGGAAGTGGGATCTCCCCAAAGGAAAAGTGGAAGAGGGAGAAGATATTCCTGTGGCCGCACTCCGTGAGGTGAAGGAAGAGACCGGCATTTCAGCCACCATCACTGGAAATCTCCCTATCTCAACCTTCCACATTTACGACACTTACGGCACTCCCATGCTGAAGGAGACCTTTTGGTTTCCCATGCAGTCCCTTCCCCAACAAAGTCTGATTCCCCAAAATGAGGAGGAGATTTCACAAGCCTTGTGGATTCCCTCCCATGAAGTGGCAGACAAACTCAAAGACTCTTACGCCTCCCTCTGTTATCTTTGGAAATTATTTTACACAAAACATTGATAATCAATTTTATTATTAATTAAAAAAGCATTATTATGAAAAAGTTCAGAACCATTTTCGTAGTCTCTCTGCTGATGATTTGCGCTTTGAGTGCCTCCGCACAAAAGAGAGGCAACAACGTATCCATCCGTGTGGGTGGAGTACTTCCGTTGCAGGAATTCCACGCCACTCCCGCATACGTAGTGCCCGGCAATGCGCTGGAAGCCGCAGTGGGCAAAACTCCCCTCCACAACACCGGTGCAGCCTCCTTCGGTGCTACCCTCGGAGTGAAAGAAAATTACATCTTTGACTTTGGGATGGGCATTTTCCTTTCCGCCGACCTGATGTGGAACATGATCAACAAATCCGTCAGCAAGGTGTATGACCAAGTCTCCTGCACCAAACCGATGTACATCAACGTGCCGATCATCGTGGGTTTGAACTACGTGACCGATTTCAGCGACATTGTCGATGTCTGGGCTGAAGCCGGTATCGGTGCCGACATGTTCTACAAGACCCAGGAAGGCTGGAGCAACGCCCTTATCAAATACGACATGTCTGCGTCATTCGCAGCCATGGGCGGTGCAGGCGTGACTTTCATCGACCTGATCAGCGTGGGCATCAACTACTACTGGCTCGGCAAACAGAGCATCAAGGTGAACGGCGTGACCTACGATGAAACTTACGTCACCCCGAACAAAATGAAGAGTGGTGTGCTGACCTTCCGTGTCGGTTTCCATTTCTAATCTACAAAAGACAAAAAACAAACGCTCAGGCATCGGCCTGGGCGTTTTTTGTTGAAGGTGCGACGGGCAATAAAAAATCATAACAAACGTTAAATTTGACCGAAAGAAAATCTTCCTGAAAACATGATCAGTTTTGAGAACATCAACAAATTCGATCCCTTATATCAGTTTTTGAACAACTATTTCCGATGGGCGCACAATCATCTTTACTATAAAAAAATACAAATTATCGGGTATGAGAACATGCCGCCCAAGGGCTATCCGATATTTGCCATCTCCAACCACCAGAATGGCCTGATGGATCCTTTGGCGATGCTCTATTTGTACAAGGACCATCGCCAGCCGGTGTTCATTGCGCGGGGGGACATTTTCAAGAAGAGCGATTTTGTGGCCAAGCTGCTGCGTTTTTTGAAAATCCTGCCCACCTTCCGCACCCGCGACGGCGGCCGCGACGATGTAAAGAGCAACCTCGCCACCTTTGACCTGGCCGCCCGCATCCTCAACGAGGGCGGCACACTGACCATGTTTCCGGAAGCAGGGCATCAGGCGGGAAAATTCTTCTCCACCTTCAAGAAAGGCTTTCCCCGCGTAGCCTTCCGTGCCGCTGAAATCTCTAATTACCAGCTGGATTTCAAAATCCTGCCGATGTACATATACTACACCAACTACTTCAGCATCCGCAACGAACAGGTGGTGGTCATCGGCCAACCTTTTGCCATTGACGAATTTTACGAACTTTACCAAAGCGAACCCAACAAAGCGTATGCCGCCATGAACGAAAAGGCCCGCGAGGCAGTGCGCTCCATGGGGGTGGATGTCACCGACCACGAACATTACGTGCAGTATGACATGATCTTCACCGTCTGCCGGTCGGCGGTGGTGAAGCGGGAGGGCTGGAATCCCAAAGAACCCTATTCTTCCCTCAAGTCCGACAAGCTGCTGGTAGAGCAGGTGGATGCCCAGCGACAGGACCACCCAGAGCAGTTTGAGAAGTTGATGGCGATGGCGACAGAATACCGCGAGGGGCTGTCACAGCTCAAACTCCGCGACTGGCTCTTTGACCAGCCTTCTCTGGGAAAGGCGGTGGCCTTGAAAAGCTTGCGGCTGGCACTGACCGCACCGCTGGCCCTGTTCGGACTCATTCACAACTTCATCCCCTTCCGGGCCTGTGAGCTGTTAAAAAGGAAAAGCACCGACCCCATGTTCAAATCCTCGCTTAATTTTGCAGTCAGCGCAATAGTCACCTTCCCGATTGCCTACATTTCACTGTTCATTCTTGTGTGCTGTTTGGCCAACTGGTGGGTGGCGTTACTCTACCTGGCGGCGGCATTCTTGACACTCCCCTGCTATTATGGCTGGAAAATCGGCTTCATAAAACTGATGGGAATGTGCCGTTTCCGCAAGCTCAGCAAAGCTGGGAACGCACAACTGAAGAAACTGGCAGAACTGCGGGAGGAGATCCGGAAAATGTTGGTGAAATAATCCATCATCAACCCATCGGAAGACTGCCAACAGCAGGAATTGAAAAAGAAATTCTCAGCAAAAAAACAATAATTGTCCACTTTCCACCCCAAAAAAGAAATTACCATGCTCCAATTCATGACAAAAAAAATTATTTTTCTTGGTATGTTTGCTGCCGCAATGTTGTTTGTTTACTGCGGTGGTAAAAACGACAAAAACAGCACAAAGACAGAATCAGAAGAAACAGCCATTCCCACCGGAGGAGCCGCCGTGGTGGGTGATCCGGATTGGAGGAATTTGACCATACGATGGGAAGGAAATAAATGTGGATTTGTGGACAGTACAGAACAATGGGTGATAGCGCCCAAGTACGACTGGGCATTTCAAAATTTCTCGGAAGGTGTGGTAGGCGTATTGTATAACGACCTTTACGGTTTCATCAATTCAAAAGGGGAATGGGTGATAGCGCCTCAATTTGACGAAGTGGGTTGGTTTGAGAATGGAATAGCCGTCGCAAGGACTCGTGGCAGCAATAGCGGGATTGATAATCACGACTACCTTAAAAACAGGGGGAAGTGCGGGTTTATCGACAAGAGCGGAAAGTTTGTCATAGCCCCCTGTTATGACAATGCAGACCGTTTTTTCGAAGGATTGGCATGGGTGACCCAAAATGGGAAATGTGGGTATATTGACACGACTGGAAAGGTGGTGATAGACTTTCAGTTTGATTTGTCAGGCGATTTTTCTGAGGGCTTGGCTTTTGCGCAGTATCCCAACGGGAAAAAAGGCTATATAGACAAAACTGGGAAGATGGTAATTGCACCGCAATATGACTATGCCGGCGATTTCTCGAATGGACATGCAAAAGTGGGAATCACTGATGGGGAATGGGACGACATGAAATGGGGTATGATTGATCAAACGGGGAAAATTGTGATTCCCATCGGGCAACTGCCTGTGAGCAAACCCGTATAAACCCACAACTGAGACAAAGTGATGAATCGTTGCGTCCGGTACAAAAGAAGGGCGACATTTAATGGGTGAAGACCGATTATTTTTTCACGGTACTTTCGCAAAGTTTTTGTATATTTGCGACCTCCTTTTACAAGGAAGAGAAAATCGGATTAAATTAAAAAACAATACATTAACTTAAATTAAAACATTAATTATGGGAGAATTATCAAAATTGTATCCCGCCACGTTGTGGGAAAATTTCGAAAACATCTGCGCTATTCCGCATCCTTCCAAACACGAAGCAGCTCTGGCTGCCTGGATGATGGACTGGGCAAAAAAGAACAATATTGAATGCAAGCAGGATGCTACCGGCAACCTGATTTTCCGCAAACCCGCCACCAAGGGGATGGAGAACCGCGTGCCTGTCATCCTTCAGGCTCACATCGACATGGTGCCGCAGGCCAATGCCAGCACGAAGCACGATTTCACCAAAGACCCCATCAAGCCGCGCATTTGCGAGGATGGTTGGGTACGCGCCACCGGCACCACCCTCGGTGCTGACGATGGCATCGGCGGTGCTGCCGCCCTCGCCGTGCTCGCCTCCAAGGATGTGGCCCACGGTCCGATAGAAGTGCTTCTCACCGTTGACGAAGAGACCGGCATGACCGGTGCCTTCGGTCTGAAGAAGGGTGCCCTCAAGGGTGAAATCCTCATCAACCTCGACTCCGAAACCGAGGGCGAGCTCTATGTGGGCTGCGCCGGAGGTCTTGACGGCGTCATCACGATGAACTACCGCAATACCGCCACCCCCGCCGGCATGAAAGGCTATCAGATTGTCATCACCGGCCTTAACGGAGGTCACTCCGGCATGGACATCATCCTCGGTCGTGCCAACGCCAACAAGCTGATGACCCGCCTGCTCTCTGCTGCAGCTGAGAAGTGCGGCATTCGTCTGGCCTCCTTCGTGGGCGGCAACCTGCGCAACGCCATCCCGCGTGAAGCCGTCGCCATCGTGGCTGTTCCCGAAGCCAACGAGAAAGCCCTCACCAAGTTGGTCAACACCTTCGCCAAAGTTGCCAAAGCTGAGTTCTCCGCCGTTGAGCCGAACATGAGCATCAAGGCGAAAGCCATGGACACCCCCGCCAAGGTGATGCCCGAAGCCATTCAGAACAAGGTTTTGGATATGGTGTTCGCCCTCCCCAATGGCGTGCTCCGCATGAGCGATTCCATGCCGGGACTGGTGGAAACCTCCAACAACCTCGCCATTGTGAATGCACAGAACGGCCATGTACAGATCGTTTCCCTGATGCGCAGTTCTGTGGACAGCGCCAAGGACGCCGTCGGCCAGAAGATGACCGCTGTTGCCCGCCTCGCTGGTGCCGACATCGTGCTGGAAGCTGGCTACCCGGGTTGGAAGCCGAACATGGAATCTCCGATTCTGCAAACCGCCAAGAAGGTGTACAAAGACAAATTCAAGAAAGAGCCCGCTTTCATGGCCATCCATGCTGGTTTGGAATGCGCCCTTTTCAGCGTCAACTATCCGAACTGGGACATGATCTCCTTCGGCCCCACCATCATGCACCCGCACTCCCCCGACGAGCGCGTCAATATTGAAAGTGTGGGCAAATTCTGGGACTTCCTTGTCGCCCTCCTGAAAAACATCCCCAAGAAATAATAAAATAGGTACAGTCGTGCGACAGTGCGTCTGTACAATGATATGATAACGAAAAGGGCGGTTCAAAAGACCGCCCTTATTGTTTTGTATAGTAAAAGTCTGTCGAAAAAAAACGGCAGGTCTCACCTGATTTACTCTATCTGGTAAATCAAAATTCTCATTTCTACTTTGTTGTTAATCTCCATAGCAGGACAGTTGGCCACACGTTTAATCCAATTGCCTGCGGCGTCAAACTCTCTGTATGTATAGGTCATGGTGTAAGTTTTATTTTCGCTCACACTATACATGACAGCTTTAATAATATTGCCCGCATCATCAAAAAAATACTTGATATTTCCTGAATCTTCCTCCTCTCCCCAATAGTCAGCCACACAATTCACAGCAACAACTTTCCCTTTTTCATCAAATTGAAGTTTCTCTACGTCATCTGCATCTGGTCCAATATGGATAAGCTTCGTAATGCGATTATGATCATCCCTAAGCAAACCATATTCAGGGGAATCAGAATAGACATAAACTCCCTCAGGCGTTCCTTTCGTTGCTTCCTTAAATTCCTCATAATCTTGAACAAAATACTCAGCCTCATTATTTTCGTACTTTTTTCCACCGACCATCCCGTTCACTTTTATCAATTTTCCTGTTGGAGAGAATTCAAGATTATAAGTAACCCAATCCTCACCGAACCAACTAATACCATACTCTACATCGTCACTCTGCATAACTTTTACAACGTTTCCTTTGAGTCCGAAAGTGGGCCGGTCGTTTTGGGCAGTCACAGTTACTGATAAAAAAAACGCCAATAAAATCATTAAACTTTTCTTCATAATATTATGATTTTTAAATATTAATCTTTTATGCAGCGGACAGAAAAACCATAGTGCATCTCTCCATTCAAATAGTAAGGTGTTGCTACTGTTGCTGAATTGTAGCCGATACCGTAAGTAGAACGGCAATTTTCGTAGTTGGCACTGTAATGCAGCATGGATGTTGTAGTCCAAAAATGAGTATGTTTAGAAAAATAACGATGGGTAACATTAGCATAAACAGAAGTAGATGGTTCTGCCCATCCTGCAGGACGGGCGGAAAAAGAGGTCGCATTGTTCATTGACGGCTGATTGCCCACAAAACAATCAAGTCCATTATTATATTGATATGTTGAAGAATCCGTGCTGTTCCAGCGCCACCCAACAGAATCTGCCAGTGCTTTTGCAATATACGTTTGGTTTGAACCGCAATAATACTCGCTGTTTTCACTCACATAATCCACCAAAAGTGCAAATTCATTTTCACTGGGCACATGCCACCCCACAGGGCACACCCCCTGTACTCCACTCGGAACGAGATTGCTGGTGTCGGCGCCATTCACAGCAGCCGCCCAATTGTAAAGCAAACCATAAACATTTTTGTTATCCGCATCACCATTGGGATAATAATAATAACCGACAGTTGTGCTGCCCAATACACCATTTCCTAACATTATACCATTCCCATTCGAGTAATGCGTTGTTTTCAGATTCTCTTTCATCCAGCATTGGGTGCCGATTTGAACAGTATGGTAGGTATTGCCATCGTAATCGGTGACGGTGGGTGTGCCGGGGCATGAGACTCCAGGAGTAAATGTAAGCACTTCGCCGTATGCAGTTCCCGCACTGTTGGTAGCGTATGCACACACATAGTAGGTGGTGTTCACTGTAAGACCAGCGATGCTACTGGAGAACTCTCCCAAGCCGCTTCCATCGGTGGAGTGTGTGCCGGTGATGGATGGATTACCCGTGGTATTCCAGCACACGCCGCGTGCAGTCACAGGGGCGCCGCCGTCAGCGGTCACCATACCGCCACAGTTGGCGTGATTTTGAATAACGCCCGTCACAGGCGAAGTAATCACAGTGGGCAATTCTGCCATGGCAGTTATATCATTGGTAGTAAACGAGACTGTCGTACCGTACGCTGTGCCAAGACTGTTGGTGGCGTATGCGCGAGCATAGTAGGTGGTGTTCGGCGTAAGTCCGCTCATCAGTCCGGTGAAGCTGCCCACGCCGGCGCCGTCATTGGTATGGGCATCTGTAAGGGTGGGTTGTGGATTGGTGCTCCAGCAGATGCCGCGCGCAGTCACGGGGTCGTTGCTCATGCTGGTCACGATTCCGCCACAATATGCTGAAGTTTGTGTAATGTAACTGATTACTGTCGTCGTCACCATTGGCGTGCTTTCCACATACGGATTCGTAAGTGCCTCCAATGTGGCTTGCAGCAGAGCGATTGTGTCGCGTAGCATGGACAAAGAATCGTATAGTTCGCATAACGACACTCCTTCGCAGCCTATATTGGTCACATAGTTGGCATCGTTGGAGAGCCTTTCCGCGCACAGCGCATACGGCACGCTTAACAACTGTTGCGTATTTTCTATGGTGTAGTTGGTACCACCGTTAGGGTCGGTCTCAGTTTTGAGGAAATACGATCCAGCACCCCAGTCTATGGTAGCGAAATCGCCGCTGACCACATTGCCACCGCCCACTTGCAGCGTCAGCAAACCATTGGCATTGGTGGTTGCCGAAAGGGTCTCCACATAAACAGCGTTGCCGTTGGCGCTTCCCTGTAAAATGGAAATACGAACCCCCACAGCTTGTGAAGCCACCAAGTTGCTATTCGCATCACGTACCACAGCCTGATACGTGAATCTCTGCGGGGCTTGAGCGAACATTGTCAGCCCCATAAAAGCCAAAACAAAAAAGGATAAAAGTTTTCTCATTGTATAATTATTTTATTGATTTATTGAATTGTAAAATTTTATTACCCATACCTTTGATGACCTCTTCAATATAGAAGGTAGATTTTCATTGAACCATTTTCACCACCTTGAAAGATTTCAATAGCTGCTTGCCGTTCAACACATTTACAAAATAGGTGCCTGGGGCAAGGTTTGACATTGGGATTTCTGTTGTACACTCTTCTATTTTCTTTGAAAACAAGTGTTTCCCATTCATGTCAAACACAGTCACTTCTCCTTCCAACTGTATATTGTCCATTATCAACTGGACATTTCCAAGCGTTGGATTAGGATATACTACAGCATTCAATGCGATGCCGGGGTAGTTGTCAATTCCGATGGTTTGGATTTCAAAAGGCTGCTGTACTCCCTCGGAAATGCTGACACTGGCATCCCCATACGACTGCACGGCGATTTGTCCGATGGTGTAGGTGACCGTTCCCCCACTCCCCGTTGCCGTTCCTCCCAGCGGCACCACATCAGACTGGGCGGAAAGAGATACTAACAAACTGGAAATCAAAATTAAAATAGCAATACTCTGTTTCATATCCTGTAATATGTGATTCGTTATTTCATTACTCCATCAACCACTTCCACCTCAGGTAATTCCAAGCCGGACTTTCTATATTTTACATAAAGACACATAAAAAAGCGCGGGAACCGAGTTTCATCGCTCATCCCGCGTATCAGGCTCTGGTATCGCCCATCTCCTAAGGATAAGCAATGCCGAAGCCCACGCTGTCCGTATATTATAAAAAGAATATACAAACCAATGGACATTGAACATTGCCTTACCGTGCAGGAGATTTGAATTTACCAGATTCGATACGCCGCAGATAAGACGTTGACTCAACGCCTTTTAAACATGTCTGTCGCCCACCTTCCACCCATTCGGGCTTCGGAACGAACAACGGGGCAAATATACAATTTTTTGGAAAATTAAAAAGGAAAGTGAAAATTATGAGAACCCATATTCTTTATCTCCTATAAGGAGAGGATGATTGCCCTAAGTCTCCTGAAAAACATCCCCAAGAAATAATAACCGAATTGGATTTTACGAAAAGAGGCCGACCAAAATCACTTTTTAGTCGGCCTCTTTTTTTATTTCAATGCCCTGATCACCTTTTTCAACTGGGCAGCCTCCAAAGTCCATGCCCCGATTGCGGTAGAAGATTGCCCTTGGATTATCCACGCTTTCCCTTTATCCGGACACGTGACCGTCAGTTTATACAGCCGGCCTTGTACATCTTTCTCTTCAAACACAAGTTCTTTTTTCTTCTTCAAACATTTTAGCAGATTTTTGGCTTTTTGCTGTGCGTCTTTCCTGTCTTTTCCCAAAACATAACTTTGGGCTCCGTCCATTCTGGAACTGGTCGTGTTGAAAATCATAACAATCGGTTTCCCCGGACTATCAAACAGCCGAATATCGCCATTCTTTTCCACCATGAACATCTTATTGCCGTCTTCACTCACAGTCCATTGGCCAAATACCACAGATGAAAGCAAAAGCAGAGCCAAAGTCATACAAAAATTTCTCATAATCCTTTCATTTGATTTCAGAGTGCAAAATTATAAAAAAGCAGCCAAACGCCTCCCCACCCTTTGAAAAAAAACTCAGAATTCATCTCCCAAATCATGGATACGGAAAAAATTACTACTTTTGCACCTCTACTTTTGGAAGTGATGAGACTGGACAAATTACTGGTTACCCGTGGCATTTTCAGTTCCCGCGAACGGGCACAGGATGCCATTGTGCAAAAAACGATAGCCGTAGATGGGAAAATCATTGACAAGCCCTCCAAAGAGGTGGTTGATGACGCATGTATTGAAGTGATTGACATCTTTAATCGGTATGTCAGCAGAGGCGGACTGAAATTGGAGAAGGCGGTAGAAGATTTTGGCTTGGACTTTTCCGGGAAAACGGTGCTGGATGTGGGAAGTTCCACTGGCGGTTTCACCGATTGTGCCCTGAAACACGGGGCTGCGCATGTCACGGCCGTGGATGTGGGCTGTGGGCAACTTCATCCCTCCCTTCAAAACCACCCACAAGTGCAGTCCATTGAAAACTGCGACTTCCGGGAGCTGGCCCCCGCCGACACCACGCACCACACCCATGACTTCATCGTGTCTGACGTCTCCTTCATCTCCCTCACCTACCTCATGCCCCACTTCAAAGCCTTCCTGAAAGAGGAGGGACAACTGGTACTGCTCATCAAACCCCAATTTGAAGCCGGACCCTCGTTTTTAAACAAAAGCGGCATTGTCACTGATGACAAAGCATACAAAGCTGCCATCCGCAGGGTTGAGCTCGAAGCACTCAACCATGGGTTCCATCTCAACAATCTCACAATATCCACCCTGTTTGAAAAAGTGAAGAATGTGGAATTTTTGTCACTCTTTTCATTGACAGACAATCATTTCCACATTGACTACCCCACCCTGTTCAAAGCCATCAAAGAGCTTCGCAAGAATCTCAAAAAATAGAATTTCCATTAAAAAAGAACCATACATATAATATATATTGAACGAGACATCCATGTCAAACCAGCACAAAAAAACTGCCGTGTTGATTCCCTGCTACAATGAGGCATGTACCATTGCACAGGTAATCAAGGATTTCCGAGAAACACTTCCGGAAGCAGAGATTTACGTTTATGACAACAACAGCAGTGACGGCACAGCTGAGGTTGCGGCAACAGCCGGTGCCATCGTGCGACAGGAGCCCCGGCAAGGCAAGGGGAACGTGATGCGGCGGATGTTCCGCGAAATTGATGCTGACTGCTATATCATTGTGGACGGAGACTGCACCTACCCGGCCGCTTCTGCCCCTGAAATGGTGGTGGAAGTGCTGGAGCATGATGTGGACATGGTAGTAGGTGACCGCCTCAGCTCCACCTATTTCATGGAAAACAAACGCCCCTTCCACAACTCCGGAAACCGCGTGGTCCGCTCCCTTATCCGCAGGTTCTGGCACACCGATATCCATGATGTGATGACCGGCTACCGCGCTTTCAGCCGACGGTTCGTCAAACTCTTCCCTGTCATGTCCGGCAATTTTGAGATTGAAACCGAGATGACCATCCACGCGTTGGACAAACGCTTCTCCATCAAAGAAATACCCATTGAATACAAAGACCGCCCCTCTGGAAGCACCTCCAAACTCAATACCTTTAAAGATGGAGCCAAGGTATTGAAAACCATAATGATCCTGTTCAAGGAATACCGTCCGATGCGCTTTTTCGGCTGGACTGCCCTGCTATTGGCACTGCTGTCGGTCATCCTTTTCATCCCCATCTTGGTGGAATACTTCCAAACCGGACTGGTTCCCCGTTTCCCCACTCTCTTTGTCTCCCTCTTCCTTGGCCTGGCCGGACTGCAATCTTTTTTCACCGGACTATGCCTGGACGTGATGGTGCAAAAAGACAGAAAAGCATACGAATTGAAAGTCATTGAATTTGAAAACCCAAAACCATGAAAAACCTTTGGAAGTACGGCAAGGCGTTCCTGTTGCTGATTGGCAGCTACCTTCTTTTCATGATCATCGCCTGTCTTTTTCCCGAAGAGGCGGTACACCGCAACATCAAACGGTCGGTGGATGACATCCGCAAAGAGGGAAACTACGCATACGCGGTGATGCAATACCCTGCCTATCAGATGGACAATTTCACCGATGCGCTGATGATGGCCACAGCCTGGGAAGCCAATGCCGGTGACCTGCGCTCATCGCTGTTTGAGAACCGGCACGCCAATGTGGGCATGGACATGAGTGTTGGCTTGCAGAACCTGGTGGATCAGGACTATAATGACACCAAAACATACGCCAGATACTGGCATGGCAATTCCTTCCTGATGCGCATATTACTTTTTTTTGGCAACTACACCAACATCCGTTTTTTCCTGTACCTTTTCTCTTCCCTGGTACTGGTAGTGGCCTGCTGCCTGCTCTATCCGCGCATCGGCCTCCCCTACACGCTGGCTTTCTTCTCCGGTTTTTTTCTCCTCAACGGTTTTGTCACACAACTTTCACTGCAAATGTTCAGCTGTGTGATGATTGCCATCATCTCCTCGGTGGTGATCTGTTTCAAATGGGAGGATTTGCGGGCGGTTGGATTGGTCTTTTTCGTCACCGGCTCACTGACCGCCTTCTTTGATTTGCTGACCACGCCGCTCATTACCGTCGGCATGCCACTGATCATGTATCTGATCATGAACCGGAAACGGCAGGAAAAGGAGTCCCTCTGGAAAGGAGCGAGTGGGATGGCTGCATTGTCTGGCATTTGGTTCCTGGGATATTTGGGCACTTGGGCCACCAAATGGGCACTCTCCTCCATATTCACGGAGCAGAACGTATTCAAGGACGCCTTCCTTCAAAGTGTCCACCGGTCGGAAATCGGAGAAGACTTCACCCGCATGGATGCTGTACGCGCCAACCTTGAGTTCATGCCGTGGGAGACACTTCTGACCCTTTGTATTCTTCTGGCCGTGGCCTCCATTCTGTGTTTCAACAGAGAACACCTCAAAAGCGTTCTCCTCACCCTGCCGCTCGTTGCAGTTCCCTATGTATGGTTCTGGCTCATCTCCGACCACTCCTTCAAGCATTGCTGGTTCACCTACCGCCTGCAGATGGTTGCCATCTCCGCGGCCATCGTGCTGTTGTGCTATTTAGTAGAATGGGACAAACTGCAGAAAAAAATGCGAATCAAACATCTTTTTATATCCAAAAGAAAGAAACGGACATAATACCAAAGCAGGGGTTCTTCCGTTATTAAACATATATGAACCTTATGAGCAAAAAAACAATCTTCATTCTTTGGTTTTGCCTATGCGTAGGGGCGGCCTCCCCTGCAGTCGCGCAGGTCGTTGACGAGACGGTCTCCAAAGACACCGGCAAAATGCCCATCATCAACATAGAACTGGAGCCCGATTTCCAACTTCTTTTTCCGAAGCGGGACACCTTATCCCTCATTTTGAACACACCTCCATACGAGTGGCTCTCCTACCAGATGAAAATATCCATGCAGACCTCCGAACAACCGCTGGCTTTCCAGTGCTTCTTTGTCAACCGGTCGGACAGCCTATTGTACTTCAACCTGCACAAATCGGGCATAGAACTGGCCCGGGCAGTAGTCACCCGCGACTCTGTGGTGTTCGTGGACAAAATCAACAAGCAATACTATCGGGGGGGGCACGAATTTTTCCTGAAACTGTTCGGATTCCCGGCAGACTACGACATGCTGGAGGCACTGATGACCGCCCGCGACTTCCGCCATTTTGAACAGAACTTCATGCGTGTGGAAGAGAACGACCGCCTGCTGTTCATCTCCCCTTCGCGCGCCAAACTGGACAGCAGCTGCATACTGATGCAGCAAATTGAAATCGCGGAAGACGGCACAGGCTACTTCCTGCAAAAAAACGACATGACAGATCTGGCCTCCATGCGCGGGGTGACCATCCAATACAACCAATACCATCCTGTTGTTGCGGACGCGCCCTACGGAGAAGAGACTGACAATAAAGAGTGGCTCCTTTTCAGCGAGTTTTTGCTGAATCTCCCAACGGAAAACACCACCATTCAGGCTGAAATCAAAAACATACACATCAACAAACCCGGTCCCACCTCCATCAAAATCCCAGACAGCTTCACACCTATGGAATAGATAATTATTTTATAAACAATAATTTAGATAAATAAAATTTATCAACTAAAATATTTTTGAAAAAAAATATACCATCCCCCATTGCAAATGAAAAAAAGTTGTATTTTTGCAGCCTGATTTTAGAGCAAGAATCATTGACGATAAAAAAAGAGAAAAATGGCAAAAAAAACTAAAGAAGCACGTCAACAAGTGATTTTGGAGTGCACAGAGCAAAAAGCCAGTGGCGTACCGGGTATGTCAAGATATATCACAACGAAAAACCGCAAAAACACCACTGAAAGACTGGAGTTGAAAAAATACAACCCGTATTTGAAAAGAGTTACTGTTCACAAAGAAGTTAAATAACATAAATACTTTTAGAGATGGCAAAGAAAGTTGTTGCAACACTGAAAAAAGAAGGTGGCGTTACCTACAGCCGAGTGATCCGTATGGAACGTTCACCGAAGACGGGTGCTTACGTATTCAAAGAAGCAATCGTCGAATCCTCCCAAGTTAAAGACTTTTTATCCAAAAAGTAATATTTTTTTTCATGGCGTTGGAAAAGTCGGAATGGAAACGTTCCGGCTTTTCTTTTTGTCCTGACCCGAATGAAAACAAATTGAAAATCACCTGCCGCTTCGCGCGGTCACTTCGGGGGCGATCCGCTTGACCAGTCCTTGCAGCACCTCGCCCGGTCCGAATTCCACAAATTCTGTTGCCCCCGCCTCCACCATGGTCTGCACCGATTGGGTCCAGCGCACCGGGTGGGTCAGCTGGTTCCTGAGATTCTGCTTGATCACCTCCACATCGGTAGTGCCTTGGGCACTGATATTTTGGAAAATGGGGCACTTGGGTGGGAAAAAATCCGTCTGCTCAATGGCGGCGGCAAGTTCTGACTGTGCCGACAGCATCAGCGGAGAATGGAAGGCACCTCCCACATTCAAACGATGGATGCGCCGCGCGCCGACGGCTTTCAATTCCTCCGTGGCCCGTTCAATACCGGACAGAGAGCCGGAAATCACCAGCTGACCGGGACAATTATAGTTGGCGGGCACCACCACCTCATCCTCAATGGAACGGCACACCTCCTCGATTTTGGCATCATCAAACTTGAGCACCGCCGCCATTGTAGAGGGATGAGCCTCGCAAGCACGCTCCATGGCCGCCGCACGCTGGGCCACCAAACGCAGCGCATCCTCAAAACGGAGAGCCCCATTGGCCACCAACGCAGAGAACTCGCCTAAAGAATGCCCCGCCACCATATCGGGTGCGGGCAGCTCCTCCATCGTAAGAAACTCTATTACAGAATGCAGAAAAACAGCAGGTTGTGTCACATTCGTGCGTTTCAGATTCTCCTCCGTGCCGGAAAACATCACCTCCGTAATTCGGAAACCGAGAATCTCATTGGCCATGTCAAACCAACGGCGGGCTGCCGGAAGTTCCTCATACAACTCTCTACCCATACCCGGGTACTGCGCCCCCTGACCAGGGAAAACGTATGCTCTCATCTTGTAAAATTTGCCGCAAAAATACTCATTTTTACCGAATTTTTGATAAAATGGCGTACCTTTGCACCCGATTATCCAGAACATGAAAGACATCCGACACATTTCACAAGAAGAGCTGGTTTCCTTCCTGCTCAGCATCGGGGAAAAAAAATTCCGTGCCAGCCAGATTGCAGAGTGGCTCTGGAAAAAAGGCGCCGCCAGTTTTGAAGAGATGAGCAACCTCTCCCAAAGCCTGCGTTCCCGCCTGCAGGAGAGTTTCACCTTCACCCATGCAGAAATCAGCGACCATCGCCAAAGCACCGACGGCACCCGCAAGTACATCTTCCGTCTGCACGACGGCAAACAGGTGGAAGGCGTGCTCATTCCCACCGAGACACGGGTAACCGCCTGCATCTCCTCCCAGGTGGGTTGCGCCCTGCGGTGCAGTTTTTGCGCCACCGGCACCATGGGCTTCATCCGGAACCTGGACTTTACTGAAATTTTTGACCAGTTCATACTTCTGGACAAAGAGGCACAAACTAATTACAACCAGCATATTACAAACATCGTTTACATGGGCATGGGGGAACCCCTGTTGAATTACGACGCCGTCATGCGTTCCATTGCGCTCATCACCTCCCCTAACGGACAAGGCCTCTCCCCTTCCCGCATCACACTCTCCACTGTGGGCATTGCCCCCGGCATACGAAAGCTGGCCGACGATGGATTCAAACCGGAAGTCGCCCTCTCCCTGCACTGCGCCGATGAACTGAAACGGCGGCAACGGATGCCCGTGACCGAAACCCAGAACTTTGAAAAACTGCGGGAAGCCCTGGTTTATCTCCACGAAAAAACAGGAAAACGCATCACCATTGAATACCTCATGCTCAAAAACTGGAACGACAGTGTGGAGGATGCCCGGAAGCTCTTCCGATTCTGCCAGCCATTCCCAGTGAAAATCAATTTGATAGAATACAACAGCACCGAAAGCGGCTACGAGAAATCCCCTGAAGAGAACGTTCGCAAATTTGTGGAATTTTTAGAAAGCAAAAACATGGTGGTCAACATCCGGCACAGCCGTGGCAAGGACATTGATGCCGCTTGTGGACAACTGGTCAAGAAGGGGCAAAACTAATCCCTCATTTTCTTAAAGTAAGAACACAGATTTCAGGAGCGGCGCCCAAGCGGAACGGAATGGTGCCCCCGATGCCGGTAGAAATGAACAACTGGCGATCTCCTTCCTGATACAATCCGCCCCATTCCGGATACTTCCAAATGGCCGGGGACCAGTGCCCCAGCTTGAGTTGCATGGCATGGGTGTGACCCGCCAGCATGAGTTGGATATTGCTGTTGGGAAGTACTTCCATCCGCCAGTGGGAAGGGTCATGGCTGAGCAATATCTTGAAGACATGGGAATCCACCCCGTCCAAAGCCTGTTCCAAGCTACCCATTTTGGGGAACGGCGGGGCGCCAATATTCTGAACGCCAAGAAGCGCAATACTGTCTGTACCCCTGTGAATAAAGCGGTGTTCATCCAGCAGCAGATCCCATCCCAAGGCACGCTCGCCACGCTTCAGCTTCTCCAGATTTTTTGCCTGCCCGTCCGCCTCTCTGAAACGGCCGTATGTCCCGTAATCATGATTCCCCAGAATCGTCATCACGCCATCGCGGGCATGGAGTTGCGACAAACAGCTCTGAAATGCCACCAACTCCTCCGCCTTGATATTCACCAAATCACCAGTAACCACTATCAAATCAGGATTTTGCGCATTCACCTCCCGCACCACGCGCTCAATGAAACGGGTTTGATGACCATACGTCCCCAAATGCAGATCGGAGATTTGCACAATCTTGTAACCGTCAAACGCGGCAGGAAGATCGGAGAAATGCAATTCCTGCTGATGCACGGTCAGCTGGTGGCGTCCCAGCGAACAACCGTAAACAGAGGCCAGCAACATACATCCCCCAACAAAGAGAGAGAAATAGAGACCCGGCTTCCTACATTGGGGTGCCCAAAGTGCCACTCCCGACACCAGCAGCGACAGCACGGAAAAGACAAGTTTGGGGAGTGAAAAACAGACAATGACAAAAAACAGCAGTTGCCCGGGCCACTGGGCACTTACACCCCCCATCCATGCCCCCGCGGAAGCCAATGCCAGCAGCAAAGGAACCTCATGCAGCAAAGCCCACCACCAACGGCGGCGACGGAAAAAAGCCAGCAGAATGTACAAGTCTGGCAGCAACAGAACCGAAATAAAAATAAGGGCTAATGACAAACGCATAATTCAAATTTTGATCAAACCTTCACACCCAAGACAAGCACCTTTTCACCATGCCGAAGAGTGGTGGCGAACAGTGTCAGGCTGCCGCCATCACGGAGTTTCAGCTTTTTTCTGAGCTGTTCAGCGGATAGTGGGAAATTCCGAACTGAGATATTGGCTTGTTCCACACTGGCAAGAGATTTGCGCAGCTCTTTTGAGGAAAACCCAAAGCACTGGTCAATGGCAAAGACCCGGCCGAAAAAGTCGGCGTGCAGTACATCGGAAGTATAGAGGTGGCTATGGGGATGCAGTTTCAGCAGATGAAAGCGCTTGGCATACGCATCCATCATACCAGATTTCATCAAAGTGGGATGTGGCTCATACAGATAGTGCAACAGTTTCTCACAGTACCCGATGTTAGAATGGGGCTGGCCAAAACATCCGCATGGCACTATTTGTTGCCGATCATTCTCTAAATTCACGCATACGATGCGGGTGGGGGTGCGAGGCTCTGCGGGGCGGATTTCCACCAGCAGCTCCTTCACTTCATGGTGTACCGACACCACGTGAACCGCACAGATTTCGGGCCATTGTCGGAGCAGCAGAGTGAGATCAAACAGTGGGGAGAGTTTGAGCAGGATCTGGTGGCAGCGGGGCAGCAGGCGGGGGACCAGCACCGTGAGGTCGGGGCTGCAATCCTCCAGCCGGAACACTTTGTGTCCCTCTTTCCGACGGACGGGATCCACATAAATACAATCTGTAAGAGGTAGATTTTCAAGTAGTTGCATAACATCCCCTGTTACCACCGTCACCTGATTCAAGCCAAGGGTTTGAAAATTGTGGCGGGCGGTGGCGGCCAGATTTTCCTGTTGTTCCACAAAGAGGACGTGCTGGCAGCGGCGGGCGAAGGCGGCGGTGTCCACACCCGTGCCGCCGGTAAGATCCGCGAGGCTGTCGCCGGTCACTAACGAGGCCTTGTACGCGGCGGTCAACTCCGACGAGCACTGTTCTATGGAAAGGGGTGGTGGAAACAACAAATCGAAGTTGCCATACCAAGACGGCAACTTCGATTTCGCTTTTTGTCTTGCCTGAATCTGCTGAATCAGGTCCAACTTGTTATATGGCTCGTACCAGTGCGCTTTCAGTGCCAGCGCATGAACATCATCTTCCAGATGGCTGCGGATGATATCGGCGAATGCACTGGCCACGAACCTGTTAGTTTTCTTTCGGCTTTTCGTTCATCATCTTGATTTTGAACTCCAGCTCCTTGATTTCAGCCTTGGCGGCGTCAATTTTTTTGGAGAACTCCGATTTCAGGAGGTCTGCATTCTTGGAGTTGGCGAAGAAACCGAGGTTGTTTTCCCAGATGGAGACGTCATTTTTCAGCTGGTCCAACTTATTCAACAGATGGCGTTTTTCCTTATCCAGCAGGCGGTCGGCATTGGGATCGCTGAGAATATTGTCAATACGGGAGCGGTAGCTGTCGCGTTTGCGTTCTTCCATGCTGATTTTCAGCTCGGCGAACCGTTTGTCGAGGGCCTCACGGTAGGCGGCATACACACGGTCCTTGTCCTTTTTGGGCACATAGCCGATTTCCGTCCATTCGCGCTGATACGTTTTCATTGCCTCCAGATTTTCGCTCTTGTCCTCACCGAACTGGTGGTCCAGAATTTTCTGGATCAGCTCCTCTTTCCGGCGGAGATTTTCACCTTCTATTTCCTGTATATTGTTGAAATAATTTGATTTGGCTTCAAAAAAGCGGTCGCAGGCGGCGCGGAAGCGTTTCCAGATAGCTTCGGAGTGTTTGCGCGAAGTGGCACCGATTTCCTTCCATTCTTTTTGGAGCTGAATGATTTCATCGGTGGCGGCGCGCCAGTCGGTACGCTGTGCGATGGCTTCTGCGCGGATGGCCAGATTCACCTTCTGGTTGTAATTGTTCTGCTGTTCCTCCTTGATATGTCCGAAGAAATCCTTTTTCTTCTCAAAGAACTTGTCCAGCGTTCCTTTGAAGCGTCCCCAGATTTCCTCGTTCACTTTCGGCGGGGCGGCGCCGAGGGTCTTCCACACCTTCAACAATTCGGTCAGCTGGTCGCTGATGGAATTGTAGTCTTTGGCGTGTTCCGCCGGCTGGGCGACACACTCCTCTGCCTTTTCACAGAGCACCACCTTGGCATTGTAGTTGTTCTGCTGCTCGGCATAGATTTGTTCATAGTGCTCGCGACGGCGCTGGTTAATCTGGTCGGAGGCATTTTTGAAGCGCTCCCACAGTTCCTCTTTCTTGTCTTCCGGAACAGGACCGATCTCCTTCCACTCGTTATGAAGATCCTGCAACTCTTTGAATGACTTATTGACAGACTCTTGCAACAGCAGTGACTCCGCAGCCTCACACAACTTGATCTTTTGCTCCAGATTCTTTTTCAAATCCAAAGTCTTGAGTTCCTTATTGATGCGAAGAATATCAAAGAACTTCTCCACATAGAAATGATAATTTTGCCAAAGGTTATTGGATTCGCTTTGAGGCACGGGGCCGATGCTCTTCCATTTTTCCTGCAGTTCTTTGAACTTGTCGTTCAAACTCTTGAGGTTGGACTCGTTTTCCACCAAGACGCGCAGTTCTTCGATAATGGCTTTTTTGGCCTCAAAGTTCTGCTGTTTTTCATGTTCAATATTCTCCAGGAATTTCGCCTTATTGTTCTTGAAAATCTGAAGGGCGTGGTTGAATTTGTCCTCAGCAGGGATGGATTCTGCGGTGAAATCCTCTTTCTGACCACCTTCGGCGAGAAATTTTTCAAGCTGTTCTTTTCTGATTTCTTTCAAATGAGAAATGATGATAGTGCGTAGCACGCCCACGCGCTGTTTGACCTTATTGTAATCCGGTTCGGAGGCCACGCGATGGAGCTCTTCAACGGCGTCATCCAATGCAAGCCCCTGATATTCAGCTTCAATTTTCTCAATGGATTCCACCTCGTCTTCCGTCTCTTCCTCTTCCTGTTCGGCATCATTGCTTTCAGCGTTGACGTTTTCAATGTCCGCCATCATGTCGGCCACAGTGGATTCGGCCGCGGGCTCCGGTTCTGGAGCAACGGGGGTTTCGGATGCGGGTTCCGGGGTCGTTTCCTGAACAGTTTCGGGCACAGCAGTTTCCTCCGGGGCTGTCTCGGGTTCCACTGTCGGAGCGGTCTCTTCCACGGATGCTTCCTCAGAAATATCCTTTTCGGAAACTTCTGCCTGGATTTCCGTACTTTCTTCAGAAATTTGATTTACACTTTCTTGGGCCTCTACAGAGGTCTCGGGTGTCGCATTAAGATTCTGATTATCATCAGATTCTGTGCGGAGAAGATCATTTTCTTCCATAAAAAAACAGCGTTTAAATGAATAATAATTGGTTGTTTCTAAAAGGGCTGCAAAAATACATGAAATTCCGAAATGGCAAAAAAAAATCGCCCGCCGAAAAAGGCCAAAAAATCGGCTGACATTTCAAAAATTATCCTTATTTTTGCCGCCCTTATTGTGCATTTTAAAATATTGAAAATTAAATAAATTAATCATGACCGACGAAAAATTGTTCAACGAATTCAAACCCATCACCACCGAGCAGTGGGAGGAGGTAATCCAAAAAGACCTCAAGGGAGCCGACTACGACAAGAAACTGATCTGGAAAACAGATGAAGGGTTCAAGGTTCGTCCATATTATCGTGCAGAAGATTTGCAAAATATTGACTATTTGAATGTCCTGCCCAATGAATTCCCGTACACCCGCGGCAACAAAGTCCACGACAACAACTGGGAAATTGTCCAAAACATCAGCGAACGCTGTCCGGTCAAGGCCAACGAGGAGGCCCGGGCCGCCATCAAGGGTGGGGCCACCACCATCTCCTTCAACATGAAAGAGATCTGCAGCATTGAGGATTTGGAGACCCTGTTCCAAGGCATTGACCTGACCAAAATCGGAGTACGCCTGTTGCACGCCCGTTGCTATGTCTCCTTGATGAAAAATTTCATCCAGTATCTGGAGAAGCACCACATCGACAAAAAAGCCGTCAAGGGAGGCACTGGGTTTGACGCCATCGCCTACTGCCTGCGCAACGGAAAATTCTACCGTTCCACCGAGGACGACCTGCGCGAGGCCATTGAGTTGGTGAAGCTCACCGAAGAGATGCCGGAATTCAAGGTGGTCAGCGTGCAGGGTATCTTACTGCACAACGCCGGTGCCACCATCGTGCAGGAGATGGGCTACGTGCTCGGCATGGCCAACGAATATCTGGCCTTTGCCACTTCCAACGGACTGACCGTGGAGCAGATGGGCCGCAAGATGGACCTCTCCCTCTCCATTGCTTCCAACTATTTCATGGAAATTGCCAAGCTGCGCGCCATCCGCCTGCTCTGGACCACCATGCTGGAACAATACAAGCCCCAATGCGACTGCGTATATAAAATTCGCATCAACTCCATTGCATCTTCTTGGAACAAAACTATTTACGACCCATACGTCAACATGCTGAGAACCACAACGGAAGGTATGTCCGCCGCTTTGGGTGGCGCAGACTCCATCACACTCCAGCCCTTTGACGTGGCCTACAAAGCTGATGACGACTTCTCCCGGAGAATCAGCCGCAATGTTCAGATCATCCTGAAAGAGGAATCCTATTTCAACCAAGTGGTGGATCCGAGTGCAGGCTCCTATTACATTGAGAACCTGACGGATTCTTTGGCTGAACAGGCCTGGAACCTGTTCCGTGAGGTGGAGGCTGAAGGTGGTATGATCCAAGCTGTTCTGGCTGGAAAAGTGAAAGCCGCGGTGGAGGAAAGCTGCAACAAACGGAACATGAATATCGCGACAAGAAAATATATTCTACTGGGTACCAACCAGTTCCCCAATATCAATGAGGCCATGTTGGACAAAATTGAAAAGCATGAAGAGGAAACCGCAGCTGGTTTGAGAAACTACCGCGGGGCGGCCGCCTTTGAGGAGCTGCGCCTCACCACAGAGAAATATGCCCACACCCATAGCCGTCCGAAGGTGTTTCTTTTGAAGATCGGGAACCTGGCCATGCGGCAGGCCCGTGCCGGATTTGTGACGAATTTCTTCGGCTGCGCCGGATATGAAATCATTGACAATGCCGGTTTCGCCACCGTGGCGGAAGGCATTGAGGCCGCCAAGGCCGCCAAAGCCAATGTTGTGGTCATCTGCAGTTCCGATGATGAATATGTCACTTACGGCGTGGAAGCTGCCAAGGCCGCCAAAGCCGAAGGCTTCATCTTCATCGTGGCTGGCAATCCTGCCGAAGGGGTAGAAGAACTCAAAGCCGCTGGCACCGACGACTTCATCCATGTGAGAACCAATGTTCTGGACTGCCTGAAAAAATACAACCAAATCCTCTGCCAATAACTTAAAAGCGGGAGGTTTTCGGACAACGACCACCTTCCTTCACACTCCCTTCCTATGAAAAAAATTGCCAGCACCTTTGCATTCATATTGCTTGCCATGTTCGCCATCGCAGATAACAGCTATATCTCCAAAAACATCATCCTAAGGACCGTCAATTCCGTCCAGAAGGAGAGTCGTTTGTCGGGACAGCTCATCAACAGGGGGGTGACACAGGCCGCGGCTTTGTGGACAGAAGCCGACGGCACTGCCGAAGAGTTCACCGCTTTCTGTGTGGAGAACACCTGCAAAAACGCCGCCGACCGCGAGCTTCTTTTCTCCCGGCTGTGCGACAATTTCGAGGCCATCCTCGGACACAACAACCGGGTCACCATCGAACTGAGCCTGCCCGTCCATGTGTCCGGCTACCCCTCCCTGCCCATTGACGAGCTTTTTGCCGCCTACGACGGACTCTCGCATTTCACAGATGACATGTTCAACAACAAAATCGCCTTCATCATCATCCTGAATTTCCCTCACTACACCCTGAAGGAAAAAAGTGAGAATGCGGCCAAATGGAGCAGTCTGGAGTGGGGATATGCGCGTTTGGGCGACCTCTTCACCGCCCGCGTGCCCGCTGACGTACAGCAAAACATCACCGCCGCCACCACAGCCGCCGACAACTATATCGCCAACTACAACATCTGCATGAACAAGGTAAAGAGCAACGACGGGCAGCTATTCTGGACCAAAGACCTCAAGCTCATCAGCCACTGGGGATTGAGAGACGAGCTGAAAGCCGCCTACGCGGATCCATACAACGGACTGAAAAAACAGCAGCTCATTTATGACATCATGAAAAGAATCATTGAGCAAAGCATTCCGAAAGATGTCATCAACGGCACAAAATATTACTGGTACCCGTCGGCCAACCTGATGTATTTGGACAAAACTGGCATTATTGGCCCCACCGAAAAAAACGCCCGTTATCAGTATCTTTTGAACAACTTCAGAGCGGAAAAAGCCGCCGATGCCTACTATGCCGACAGCTCCACCTTCATCGACCGCCGCTTCAATGACGACCTTGAATTTTCACTGAACGACATTGAACGGCTGTTCACCGCATTCATGTCGGCACCGGAAGTGAAGCAGGTAGCCAGCCTGATTTCCAAAAAGCTGGACCGCAAGCTGCAACCCTTTGACATCTGGTACAACGGTTTCAAAAACCGCAGTGATGTGAACGAATCCTCACTGGACGCCAAAACCCGTGCAAAATACCCAAACAAGGAGTCCTTCGTTGCCGATCTACCTAACATTCTGCAAACCATGGGATTCACACCAGAAAAAGCCCGTTTCATCTGCGAACACGTCACCGTGGACGCATCGGTTGGTGCCGGACATGCTTGGGAATCCCGGATGAAGAGCGACAACTCGCGCCTCCGCACCCGGATCGGGGACAACGGAATGGATTACAAGGGCTTCAATATCGGCATTCATGAGTTCGGTCACAATGTGGAACAGACCTTCTCCCTGCACAACGTGCCCAACTATTTCCTGGCCGGCGTGCCCAACACCGCCTTCACCGAAGCCCTCGCTTTCACCTTCCAGCAACATGACCTGGAGCTGCTTGGAGTCAATGCACAAGACACCATGAGCGCCTACTACGACCTGCTGGACAACTTCTGGGGATGCTACGAAATCATGGGAGTCTCACTGTTGGACATCCGCATCTGGCAATGGATGTATGCCCATCCCGATGCCGATGCCGCCGCATTGAAAGATGCCGTGTTGCAACTGTCCAAGGATATTTGGAACGAATTTTATGCACCGGTGTTCAAGAGCAAAGACCAGACCATTCTGGCGGTTTACTCCCATATCATCATTGACCCGCTTTATCTGACCGCCTATCCTTTGGGATACCTTATCAGTTTCCAATTGCAGGATTATTTCAAAGACAAGGACTTGGGCGCCGAAGTGGAACGGATATACTCACAAGGCTGCCTGATCCCGCAATACTGGCTGCAAAAAGCTGTAGGCACCAAGCTGACTGTCACTCCTTTTGTAAAAGCCGCCGCCAACGCCGCACATGTCGTGCAGGATTATGAGAAACAACAAGAGGAAGCTGCCAAAAAAACAAAAAAAGGTAAAAAATAGACTATGTTCGCATTATATCTGAAAGAGATCAAATCATTTTTCAACTCCATCATCGGCTACGTCATCATCGGGGTTTTCCTGCTGATGTCCGGGCTTTTCCTGTGGGGGTTCAAGATGCAGACCAACATTTTCGAGATGCGCCATGCCACCCTTCAAAGTTTCTTTGACCTGGCTCCCTGGCTGTTTCTGTTCCTGATTCCGGCACTCACCATGCGCACCTTCTCCGAAGAACGCAAGTCGGGTACAATGGAACTGTTGCTCACCCACCCCGTTTCAGACACACAACTGGTACTGTCCAAGTTCCTGGCTTGTGAAACCCTGCTGCTCATCACCCTGCTTCCCACCCTTATCTATGTTTTCTCCGTATGGAAACTGGGAGATCCTGTGGGAAACATTGATCTGGGAAGCACCTGCGGATCCTACATCGGTCTTTTCCTGCTGGGCACCATCTTCATCACCATCGGTATCTTTGCCTCCGCCATCACCCATAACCAGATTGTGGCCTTCGTGCTGGGAGCCACCTTCTGCTTCCTGCTCCATTTCGGTTTTGAGTTCATCTACAATCTGGACACCTTCGGTAATTTCGGCTTTTTTATCAAGAAATTCGGCATCCAGCACCACTATTCAGCCATCAGCACCGGAGTCATTGACACCCGTGACATCATCTATTACATCACCGTGTCTTTCCTGTTCCTTCTAGGAACCCGCATATCACTATTAAGCAGAAAATGGTAATTTAATTTCCAGAAATGAAGAAATCAAGCAGCTCTCAATATAAAAAATCGGCCATCATAGCCATTTTCGCATCCCTTGCCGTCATCATTGTTCTCAATGTAATTTCCTCTTACTTCAATGCCAAGTCTGACCTGACGCAGGACAAGCGCTACACACTTTCCAAATCCACCGTCAATCTGATCAAGAACATTGACGACGACCTGTACATCAAATTCTACTTGTGCGATGAAAACATGCCAGTGGAATACGAGCCCATTGTAGAGCGGGCGAAAGACATCATGGAGGAGTTCAAGGATCTATCCCCCAAAGTCAAGTTTGAAATCATCAATCCTTTTGACGGCAAGAATGATGATGAAAAGAAATCCATCCTGTCGGAATTTGCGCGGAAGGGGCTCACTCCGATGTCGGTCAGCAAGCAGTTGCGGGCGGGGGAAAAGAGTTCCACCCAGTATCTAATTCCGGGTGCGGTGATTTCCTATAAAAGCAACGAGCGCGTGGCCACCCTCATTGAAGAGGATTACCGCCACTACTACTCCACCGAGGATTTTTCCTACATGCGTCTGGAGTACAACTTCATGAGAGTCATCGGTGCCCTGGTAAACCCGCACAAATCCCAAGTGGCCTTTATTGACGGGCATGGCGAACTGGATGTCTGGCACACCGCCTGGGTGACCGCCCAGATGGGGGTCAAGTTGGAGGACTACTATCATGTGACCCGTGACTCCATCCACGGACGGTTGAACAGTCTGCGCAAAATTGCCATCGCCGACACCGCCGAAATGACCATCAAAGACCTGCGCAACAAGTACGACCTGCTGGTGATCGCCCAACCTACCCAATGGGTCAGCGACACCGACCGTTACATCATCGACCAGCACATCATGCACGGCGGACGGGTGCTCTGGCTGCTGGATGCCACCAACGCCTCCTTGGACAGCCTGGAGCGCATCACCACTTTCTACTCAGAACCCAACCTGGCCTGCCGCTCTCTCTCCAGCCAACTGTTTACCTACGGAGTACGCATCAATCCCAACCTGCTGATGGATATCGGAAGTTGCCAAGTCATCCCCATGAACAACGGGCAGACCTTCGCCTTCCCCTATTCTGTTAACCTGACCCACTTCACCCAACACCCCATCAACAACAAAATTGAGCAGGTGCGCGCCAATTTTGTCTCCTCCATCGACCTGGTGGGAGGCAATGACGGCCTGAAAAAAACCGTGCTGGCCACAACCACAGCACAAACCAAAGTGAAGACCATCCCCAACTGGGTGTCCCTGATGGAGGGCATCAACAAGCCCAACATGGAGGAATACTCCAAGGGTGAACAACCCGTGGCCGTGCTGGTGGAAGGCTCCTTCAAATCAGCATTCGCCGGACTGCTCCCCCTTGAACTGGAAAACGAAGCCCAGTTCAACAACCGGAATGTCAGTCCGAACACGAAACAAATCTTCATCTCCGATGGAGACATGATCCGGAACTTCTTCAGCCCCCAACAGGCGAAATTTGAAGACTACACGAATATGGAAAACAGCCTGATCATGTCAGGCATCTATCCGACCGGCTATGACATCCGAGCCAACTGGATGTACGACAATGCCGAATTCATCCTCAACTGCATCGACTATCTGTGCGACAACAACAACCTGATAGATCTCCGCTCCAAAGTCATCCGAATCGGGAAATTGGATGAGAAGAAGATGAACAGCAAAAAGAGCAAAACGACCTATGCCATCATCAACATCGGACTGCCCGTACTGCTGCTGATACTATTGGGCGTGACCCTGTACCTGATCCGGAAGAGAAGATATTCCCGCCGTTTTTTTTAATACATATATAATATAGTATCAATGAAGAAAAAATATATCATCCTGCTGATTTGCTCCGTTGTGGCGGTGGCTGCCTGCGTGGTACTGATTCTTTACAAATCAAATGCTTTCTCCAATAAAATAGAATTTTCCGAAAAAATGTTCGCCACCCAAGATTCCGCCAAAGTCACCAAGGTGTTCATTGCGGACATGAACGGCAATTCTGTGCTGTTGCAACGCAACGAAAAGAACGGATGGCAACTGGACGATGGAACGGCCATCGTGCCCGAGATGATCTCCTCGCTCCTGTCCACCATGATGAACATGCGGGTAAGCCAAACGGTCCAGCAAACACAGATTGAGAATATCACCCGCGTCATTGCTGTCAGCGGCATCAAAGTAGAGGTGTACGAGAACCAGCCCAAGTTCACCCTTTTCAAACACCCGTTTTTTGTAAAAGAGCGCAAAGTCAAGACCTACTACCTCGGTCCGGCCACCCAGGACAACATGGGCAACTACGCCATTTTGGAAGGCATGGAAGAAAAACCCTGCATCATCCACCTGCCTGGATTCCGCGGTTTTGTATCCCCGCGTTTCTCCGCCCTGCGCACCGACTGGATCAGTCACCAATTGCTCTCCACCAAACCCACCCGCATCCAATCCCTCGTGGTGCGCGATTGTGAAAACGAAGCGGAAAGCTTTTCCATCCAAAAAGTGGATGAATTACACTATGACCTTTTTGATGCCAACCAAAACAAAATTCCCGTATATGACACCACCCGACTTCTGAACCTGTTGGCAGAATTCCGGGACAAAAAATTTGAATCTATCTCCCAAATTTCTTCTGAAGAAAAAGACAAAGTACTGAAAAACAATCTGTTTAAATCCATCACCCTGACAGATATCAACGGAAAAACGGTCAAGCTGGACTGCTACCACATGGATAGTGAATATGATTATTATGACAATGAAAGTGGGGACAAATTGACCGACATTGAATACCTGTACAACCGCGACCGGTTCTATGCCACCCTGAATGGAGATCCCTCCACTCTCTACTGTCTGCAATATTTCGGCTTTGACCGCATTGTACAACCCCTCTCCTATTTGCTGGAAAGATACCAACCAAAAACTGAAATTAGTAATAAGTAAAACAATAAATTATGAGAAAGACACTGCTGCTTGCATTTTTATTGCTGGGGCTTATGCTGGGGCACTCCCAGTCGTTGCTCTGGAAAGTTTCCGGAAACGGCCTTGACAAACCCTCCTACCTTTACGGGAGTATTCACATTCAGGACAACCGCGTTTTCTCATTTGACACCACCGTCATCACCACCCTGCTCTCCTGCGAGGCATTCGCCATGGAAATACTGATGGATGAAATTGATCCCAAAACATTGAAAAACAGCATGTACATGCCCAAAGGAAAATTGCTTTCCGACATGATGTCAACAGAAGATTTTGCCAAACTGGATTCCATTTGCAAAAAAGATGTCGGGGTGTCAGCCTACTTGATGAACACCATGAAACCGTTTTTTGTCAGCAGTGCCATCACCCAATCAAAAATAGCCCAAGACCAGCAAGATGCATTGGACATTTTCCTATTGAAAAAGGCAAGAGAGGCTGGAAAACTGTGCTACGGGGTAGAAAAATATGAGACACAGATTGCCGCCATTGACGCCATCAGTTTGAAGGAACAGCTGAAAATGCTTAGCAGCAGCCTGAACGGGACAGAAGAAGAGACCGAACAGTTTGACGATCTTCTCAATGCCTATCTCTCTTTCAATTTAGATACCATGCTGATATTGAGCAATGATCCAAGTATGCCAAAAAAATTCAACAAGGTATTTTTGATAGACCGGAATGTGGGAATGGCTGACAATTTTGAAAAAATAGCGCGTGAACACACCCTGTTCTGTGTGGTGGGCGCCGCGCACCTCGGAGGAACCAAAGGAGTGATTGCCCTCCTGCGGAAAAAGGCTTTACCGTAGAGCCTGTATTCTTTCAATGGAAAAATTAATTTTTTTGCAGCACATTTAAAAAATTTGCGTCATAAGATTTACGAATATTCATTAAAAAAACAATCAATATGAAAAAAATCAGTTTCCTTTTCTTAATGATCTGCTTTGTCATGAGTGCCTTTGCACAGCAAAACATCCAATCCATCGCGTATGAAGGCTTGATAGCCAAAGCCATCAGTCAGGAAGAATTCAACAAATTGAAAGCAGAGGCGCCCTCCAAACTGGCCGACCTCTATCTTGACCTGACCCATTTCTGCTATGTATCCGACCAGGTTCCCGCTGGCAGCCGCAACCTCGGCGACTACTGCGACTATGTCTCCCCTGGCCAGACCTGTGACAATGCCGCAAGCATTGTCAGCAGCCGCCAGTTCAACCACCGTAAATATGCCATTCCCACAGATGAAGTGGTTTACAATGTCCTGAACATCGGCAATACCGGCTACTACGTAGTGATCCTTCCCACTCCAGAACGTACAAAGAAAATACGTGAGGGGATGAAGAAATTCGGTTTCTAATTCCGTTTTTGAAAAAATCATCAATGTAAAACCATTAAATAAAAACCAATATGAAAAAAATAGCCTTAACTATCGTGTTGTGTTTGTTCGGACTTCTTTCTTTCGCACAAACCTACAACATGGGCGGATCCCAGACGGACATCACCACGTGCAGCGGCACCGTCTATGATATCGGCGGCAGCACCGGTGGCTACGGCGCCGGACGCAACGACTGGCTGACTATCCACCCCAACAGTGGCGTGGTCACCATCCGCTTCATGGCCATGGACATCGCAGAAACCGACACACTGTACATCTATAACGGAACGGACCCCAACAATGACTCCATTCCGCTGATGATCGGTTCCGCAGCTTCCAACTGGGTGAACAACAGCAACCAGATTCAGCTGGGCGACCAAGAGGCCTCCGCCACCGTCCAAAACCCCACCGGCGCACTGACCCTGCACTTCGTCTCCGCAGCCAACTCCACAGGCGGTGACGGATTCGAACTGCTCATCACCTGCTCCGAGCCATGCCAGCGCATCCACGCCAACATCGACTTCGCCAACAGCGTGCCCACCCCGCACTTCGACACCGACCTCAACGACGGGTACTACTATATCGACTTCTGTCCCAATGATACCATCCACCTCGTCTGCTACGGCACCTATCCCGACAACGACTTCAGCTACCATCAGGACGATGCCACCACCACCTTCAACTGGAGCACCGGCCAGAGCGGCCTGGGGATGACCAGCATCAGCAACGTGTTTCCTGAAGGGCAGGGCTACGACCTCACCCTTACCTTGTCGGACGTGCACAACGGTGTGGTCTGCCCGGCCCAGACCCCG
>JAFZWE010000033.1 GCA_017617445.1 Bacteroidales bacterium
CCCCCACCCCTCCACCCGCCCCCGCACCGCCTCGGAAAATGTGCTTTCCACAGTGGACGCCTCCGATTTTGATGAAACGGACTATGAAATCCTGGACTTTTTCTCCGATGACATGGCCGACATCGACTATTGGGACCTTTAAAATCATCCCCCCTGTTCATTCATTGGAATTTTATTCAAAATAATTCCGCCGCATCGCCTTTTATTCCTAATTAAAACGTATCTTTGCCGCGCTATTGCCACATATCAAAGATCTTTTAATTAGAAGATTATGGAATCCTTAAGCGAATTTTTCCAAAAGATCACGGCCAACCGTGAACCGTCCAACTTATACACTCCCATTGACTACACGATGTCGCAAGGCGGAAAGCGTCTGCGCCCGCGTCTGGTGCTGATGTCCACCGAGCTGTTCGGCGGCAATACTGAATTGGCCATGTATCCAGCGGCAGCTTTTGAAATGCTTCACAATTTCACCCTTATCCATGACGATATCATGGACAATGCCCCCATTCGCCGCGGCAAACCCACTGTGTATCAGCAGTGGAACTCCAATATCGCCATCCTTTCCGGAGATGCCTTGGCCGCCATCGCCTTGCAGATCATGCTTAACACCCCCACCCGCCCCGAAATCGCCCTTGAGCTGTCTAAACTGCTGGCACAAACCTCCGTGGAGGTGTGTGAAGGGCAACAGAAGGACTTGGACTTTGAGACTGCCGATGCCGTCAATATTGATGAGTACCTCCAGATGATCCACCTTAAAACGGCGGTGATGCTGGCCGGCTGCCTGAAAGCTGGCGCCATCATTTCCGACACTTCCCGCCATAACCAGGAGACCATTTACCGGTTGGGTGTGCATATCGGTCTGGCTTTCCAACTCAAGGATGACCTGTTGGACGTGTATGGCGATCCCTCTTCCTTCGGCAAGAAAATTGGCGGTGATATCCGGGAAAACAAGAAAACCTACCTCTACCTCCGCGCCTTGGAGGAGGCTACGCCCACCCTCCGCACGGAACTTCTCCATTATTTCTCCTCCACCCAATTTGACGACACTGAAAAATTCAATGCCGTGAAGAATATCTATGAAAAACTGTCCATCCGGGAGAAAACCGCCGCGGCCATCGATGAGTACGCCCGGCTGGCCTATGAGGATTTGGAACAGCTGCAAGAGGTGTCGGAAAACAAAATCCCTGATTTCAAAAACCTGATTGTGGAACTCAGCCAACGAAACAAATAAACCATGAATCCTATTTTCGAACGACGGAAAAGAATCATCATCCTGGCCATGTGCATCCTGGCCAGTTTGTATCTTTTGAAATTGTTCGGATTGCAGGTGGTGGACAAAAAATACAAGGAAGCTGCGGAACGCAATGCCATCCGCGAAATCACTATCACACCGCCCAGAGGATTGATTTACGACAGAAACGACTCCCTTCTGGTTTATAACGAAGCCGCCTATGACCTGATGGTCATCCCGAAAGACGTACGTGAGTTTGACACTACAGACTTGTGCAACACATTGGATATTACAAAAGAAGAACTGATCAAAAGGTTGGAGAAGGCCCGCAACTACTCCCCGTTGCTCCCCTCCATTATTGAGCAGCAGATGAAAAAGGAGGATTACGGCTATTTGCAGGAAAAGATGCACAAGTTCCCCGGTTTTTTTGTGCAAAACCGCATTTTACGCTCCTATCCGGTACCCATTGCCGCGCATATTCTCGGTTATATCGGAGAGGTCACGGAAGAACAGCTCACCAATGACAGCTATTATCAAATGGGCGACTATATCGGCATCAGCGGCATTGAGAAATCCTACGAGGAGGAGCTGCGGGGAGTGAAAGGGAAGCACATGGTGTTGGTGGATGTCAACAATCGCGAACAGGGCTCTTACAAGAATGGTGCGGAAGATGTGGAAGCCATCCCCGGGAAGAACTTGTGGAGTACGCTGGACATGGGGCTGCAGAAATATGGCGAATGGCTGATGGAAGGGAAGAAGGGGAGTATCGTGGCCATTGAGCCTGCGACAGGCGAGGTGCTGTGCATTGTGTCCTCTCCCTCTTACGACCCTAATTTGCTGGTGGGCAAGAACCGGAGCAAGAACTATGCCGCCCTGAATGCGGATATGAACAATACCCCCCTCTTCAACAGAGCGTTGAAGGCATGTTATCCCCCGGGTTCCACCTTCAAGCTGGCCAACGGACTGATTGCGCAACAAGAGCGGGTCATTGTGCCCAGCACCTATTACAGCTGTGGAGGTGGCTACACTTTTGGCAGCCACCGGCTGAAATGCCACTCCCACGCCGGCTCCGACCTGATTGACGCCGTGCGCTGCTCCTGCAACGCCTATTTCTGCCATGCCTTTTACAATACGGTCAGCAATAGGAGGTACAGAACCATACAAGAGGGCTATCAAGTGTGGAAAGATCACATCAACCAGCTGGGTTTCGGACAGAAGTTCAATACCGACCTTCCATACGAATCCAAGGGCATCATCCCCTCAGTGGAGTTTTTCAATACCCGCTACAATGGACACTGGAACGGGAACTCCATCATCTCTATGGCCATCGGACAGGGAGAGGTAGGGGCTACCCCGATGCAGATGGCTAACCTGCTGGCTATCATCGCCAACCGTGGATATTATTACAAGCCTCATGTGGTCAGGGCCATCGGTACCAAAGATACTCCGAATACCCGTTATGCGCAGAAGATAGACGCCGGCATTGAGCAGAAATACTTCACCCCTATCATTGAGGGAATGCGACTGGTGGTGACGAGTGGTACCGGACGGCAAGCCCAGGTGCCCGGCATTGAGATCGCCGGCAAGACCGGTACCGCGCAGAACCCGCACGGGGAAGACCACTCTGTATTTGCCTGTTTCGCTCCAGTGGACCATCCGCAAATCACTGTTTTTGTTTTGGTGGAGAACGGCAGCTGGGGCGGTGTGCTGGCCGCCCGCATCGCCAGCCTCATCACAGAATATTACTTCAACAGGGAAATCAAACAGACCGAAAAGGAAAAACAGGTCCGGGACCATAAAATCTATTACAGGAACAATGCTCGCTGAAAACAAAACCAAGCACAAAAGCTATGACAGGATGCTCATTCTGCTCTATATTGCCCTTGTTCTCATCGGCTGGCTCACCATTTTCTCCTCCTCCTATACTCCTGGCAGCGACTTCTCCCTGCTCAACCTTGACATGGCCTATGGACGCCAGTTTCTCTGGATTATCATTTCCGCCGTCTTCGCTATCTCCATTCTGTTGGTTGACGGCAGGTTTATCCAAAGTCATGCCTATCATATCTATTTGATTTTTATGGTATTGTGTGTTTCTGTCCTTTTTCTTGGGACGGAAATATCCGGTGCGAAGTCGTGGATTAAAATAGGGAGTTTCAGTATCCAGCCCATTGAGTTTGCCAAATTCTCCACCGCTCTGGCTCTGGCCATGTTCTTCAGCGAAGGCAAGACCGCTTCGCAGCGCAAAACCATCTGGCTGTCGGCCTTTGTTATCATTCTGATTCCTGCCGGCATCGCTATCCTCCAGAAAGATACCGGCTCCGCCCTCGTCTTCTTTGCCTTTATTATCATGTTTTACCGTGAGGGTTTCAGCAGTGAACTGATGATTTTGGGGCTGTTGACCATCGTCACTTTTGTGCTCACCTTGTGGTGGAACGAACTTTACACCATCGCGTTCCTTACCGTGTTGCTGGTGATCAGCATTTTCATTGTCAATGGAAATACAAAAAAAATCATCAAGTGCGTCTGTGTCTATGGCTGTTTCATCGCACTGGTTTTTGCCGTCAACCTGGCCTACACTCATGTGCTTCAACCCCATCAGCGTCAGCGTATTGACACCATTTTTGGAAAAAGTGTCGATCCCAAAGGTGCAGACTTTAACCTCAACCAGTCGAAAATTGCCATTGGCTCAGGCGGTTTTTTCGGCAAAGGCTATATGAACGGTACCCAGACCAAGTTGAATTTCGTGCCCGAACAGAGCACTGACTTTATCTTCTGTGGTATCGGCGAAGAATGGGGCTTCATCGGCAGCCTGTTCATTATCGGGATTTTCATGACCATCATCATCCGCATCATCTTGCTTTCGGAAAAGCACAAGAGCCATTTCGTTCGGGTTTACGGATACGGGGTGGCCTCCATCTTGTTCTTTCACCTCATCATCAATATCGGGATGACCATTGGACTGGTGCCGGTCATTGGCATCCCGTTGCCGTTCATCAGCTATGGGGGGTCATCACTATGGGGCTTCACGCTCCTGCTTTTCATTTTTATCAAACTGAATGCTGAATAGCGCAAAAAAAAAAAGGACACCCTGAGGATGTCCTTTTTCTTCAAAATCAATAGATTACTTGCATTCAATGCCAGTTTTGCCGTTGCCAGTGTCTGAGATTGCAGTGGTGGCGTAGTCAGAGCATTTTTTGTCTGAATCTTTGTCAATGGTGTAGGTCTGAGTAGCGGTGACCTTGCCATTGCTGTACCATTTGCAAGTGCATTTTTTGTCGCAGGATGTCATCCCGAAAATGAAACCGACAGCAACAACTGCCAATAATACTTTCTTCATAATCGTAAAATTTTTATAGGTGAATAATAACGTTTATTTTTGGTTTGCAAAAGTAGGCATATTTTTTGAAAGACCAAAGGAATTTGCATTTTTTAACTTTACTGTTGAAAAGAAATTGGGAAATCAAATGTTTTTCTGTTTGATAGGGATGTTTTTTTTGAAAAAATACGAATAAAATTTAAAACCATAAAAAATAATTCGGGGAAATTATGTACTTTTGCGGCCAAAATTCAAGTATGGAATACAAGCGTATCTTACTCAAATTGAGCGGAGAATCCCTGATGGGAGATGATGGCTACGGGATACAGTACGCAGCAGTAAGCCACTTTGCGGACGAGATCAAGTCAGCAGTAGAGCACGGAGTGCAGGTGGGCGTGGTGATTGGCGGTGGCAACATCTTCCGCGGAGTGAACGGTGCTTCCAAAGGTTTTGACCGTCGTCAGGGGGATTATATGGGCATGTTGGCCACCATCATCAATGCGATGGCACTCCAGGGGGTGCTGGAAGAGAAGGGGGTGAAGGTGAAAGTGCTCACCTCTTTGGAGATAGAGGGGATGACGGAGAAGATTTTTTTCAAGAATGCCGTGCGCTATCTGGAAGAGGGTTTTGTAGTGATTTTTGGAGGGGGCACGGGCAATCCGTTTTTCACCACCGACACGGGAGCCGCTTTGCGCGCCGTGGAAATCCAGGCAGACCTTCTGCTCAAGGGCACCCGTGTGGACGGCATCTACACCGCTGACCCTGAAAAGGATCCCAACGCCACCAAGTTCAGCCACATCACCTATGCCGAAGCATACGAGAAGCAGCTCAAAATCATGGATTTGACAGCTTTTACCCTTTGCCGCGACAACCATATCAAGTTGTATGTGTATGATGCCAATCGTCCGGGCAACCTGCTTCACGTGCTGCAAGGCGAATCCATCGGAACATCTGTCGAAAACCAATAAATCTTTATCAATATGGAAAATCAAAGTGAATTAATTGATCCTAAACTTTACAAGCAAGCCAACAAGCGCGTGCATTTCAAACTGCATTTTGCTATTTGGGCGCTGGCCATGTTGGTGCTCTGGCTGGTTTATTACTTCGTGTTCAAAACCAGTGAGGCTGCCGGTCCCATCTTTTTTAAAAGCATCCTGTTTGTCACCCTGCTGTGGACGGTGATTCTGGTGTTTCATTATCTGTTTGTTTATAAGCTTAATAACAATATGTTGGATAGAGAAATCAAGAGTTTGCAGAAGGAGATTGCAGAGAAGGAGACTTTGAAAAAGGCATTAGAGGAGCAGAAACGTAAAAACGAACTTGAAAAAAAATAGTCTAACAAAACTTCAAAAAGATTCATTATGAGTGAAGAAACCAAGAAATGCTTAGATCAGGCCCGGGAAAGCATGAATGCTGCCATTGTGGCTTTTGACAAGGATTTGCAGAAAGTGCGGGCGGGCAAAGCCAATCCGCAGATGCTGGAAGGGTTGAAAGTGGATTACTATGGCAATCCCACGCCGATAGAGCAGGTGGGCAACATCAATACCCCCGACGCCCGCCAGATCGTCATCCAGCCGTGGGAACGCAACATGCTCCCCATCATCGAAAAGGCCATCCTCGCCGCCAACCTCGGATTCACCCCCCAGAACAACGGGGAGTTTATCCGCATTGTGGTGCCCTCCCTCACTGAGGAGCGCCGTAAAGAACTGGTGAAAAAGGTGAAACAGGAAACCGAACAGCACAAGGTGACCGTGCGTAACATCCGCCGCACCGCCAATGATACCGCCAAGAAACTCAAGGACAACGGCGTTCCGGAAGACGAGGTGAAGAAATTAGAGGCCGACATCCAGAAAATCACCGATGACTCCATCGCCAAATTGGACAAAATGGCGGAGGCCAAGGAAAAGGAAATAATGACTGTATAATATTTTATCAACGTTAAAAAATTAAAGCTATGATTCCTGAAAGTTTAAAGTATTCAAACGACCACGAATGGTTGAAAATGGATGGTGAATTCGCATACGTAGGCATTACCGCATACGCAGCAGAACAGCTCGGCGATATCGTTTTTGTGGATGTGACCACCGTTGACGAAACCCTCGAAAAAGACGAAGTGTTCGGTTCCATCGAAGCTGTGAAGACCGTTTCCGACCTGATGCTCCCCATCGGCGGCGAAGTGGTGGAATTCAACGAAGAGTTGGACGCCAACCCGGCCCTCATCAACACCGATCCTTACGGAGAAGGCTGGATCGTGAAGATCAAACCCACTGATCCCGCAGAAGCCGACACTCTGCTCAACGCAGCACAATATGCCGACCTTATCAAATAATTTTAGGCCGGATTTCCTGAAAAAGAATGGATGCACGCTCGTGTGTCCATTCTTTTTATCCACCAACAACCCCCTAACCCTTCGGATGTATGAACAATCTTAAAGAAAAAATTGACGCACTGGTACAAGAAATTAGCCAACTCAATGACTTGAATATCAAGCATGATGTGCTGGTTTACATGGAACAACAAGCCAGCTGGATGCTATGGCAGATTGACGAAGATTACCACGTGGATCAAAATATGAAAAATATTTAAAAAATGGTGTGCATTTCTAATAATTGTTGTATTTTTGCACCACGAAAACCAATTTATTAACCAAAAAGTAATTATTATGAGAAAAGCTTTATCCTTTGTAGCAGCTTTATTTGCTGTGGTTGCATTGAATGCACAAATTACTGAAGGTTTTGAAGGCTACGAAGCCTTCTCAGTTGATCCTACTGGTGATTGGACCTTCTATGATGGTGATGAGGGTACCACTTATGGTTTCCAAAGTGTTACTGTTTCCAACCTGCCTTATACTGGTGCCGGTTTCATTATGAATCCAACCATGACCGATCCTGAACTTACCGAAACCCAGGGTGCGCATAGCGGAGATCAATATCTTGCCATGTTCAATTCTGTCCCCTCTACCATTCTCAATGGCTCAACTACAAATGACTGGATTATTTCTCCCGCCCTCACCAATGCTACTTCCATTTCATTCTGGGCAAGAGAGCTCACTGCCCAATATGGTGCAGAAACCATGCGTGTTCTCTACTCCACCACCACTAACGATGTTGCTTCATTCCAGCTGATTCAGCAGGAGAGTGTCAGCGTAGAAGAGTGGACGGAATTTACCTACAATCTCCCCGCAGGCACAAAATATGTTGCCATTAACTGTGCTTCAAATGACATTTTCGCTCTGTATATTGATGACATCACCATCAATGTACAATCTTCTGTTGCTGATCACACCAACAGCACCGTTTCTATCTTCCCGAACCCCGCTACCTCTGTTTTGAATGTTGAAGCTGAAGGCTATAACACCATTGAAATCGTGAATGTTCTCGGTCAAGTGGTTTACAATGCCAACGCTACCAGCAACATGCAGATCAACGTTAGCAACCTCAACAACGGCGTTTACTTCGTCCGTTTGAACGGTGCCAACGGTATTGCTACCCAGAAATTTGTCAAGAAATAATTCTTGTAAAACAATTTATTCCAACGGGACGGTGTCATCACCGCCCCGTTATTTTTATCCATCAACCAAAAACAGATGAACCCTGAACAAATGAAGCCCTCCATAGGTATAGATATCGGCGGTACCAACACCGACATCGGTCTGGTGTCTCCTCAAGGACAGTGCACCGACAGAATCAACATCAGCACTACCGCTTTTCCTGATTTTGTTGCTTATATTGATGATATTTGTATAAAAATCAATGAGTTGCTTAAAAGAAATGGTCTTGCAGTGGAACAGATTTCTGGTGTGGGTGTGGGGGCTCCCAACGGCAACTCGTTTACCCATACGATAGATTTTGCCCCCAATCTTCCATACAAAGGGCGCTTGCACATCGGCGAGATGCTGGCGGAGCGGCTGCACACGCGCGTGGCGGTGGCCAACGATGCCAACGCCGCTGCCGTGGGGGAGAAAGTTTACGGCGGAGCACAGACCATGGACGATTTCGCAACGGTCACCCTTGGCACTGGCTTGGGCAGCGGCATCTATGCCAACGGACGGCTGCTGCTCGGGCATGACGGCATGGCAGGAGAATTGGGTCATACCATCCTGTATCCTGAAGGGCGACGTTGTTCTTGCGGGCGTAGCGGATGTGTGGAGACTTATGTCTCTATCCGTGGGGTACAGCAAACCTACCGCGAAATCTGTGAGGAGCAGGGTATTTCGCCTGTTCCGCAAATCTCTTGCGCGGAGATCAGTGCGGAGGCGGCTACACCGGAAGGAGACGTGGCACGGGAGACGTGGTGCCGTACAGGAAAGCACCTTGGCCTGGCTTTGGCCAACACCGTGACACTGTTTTCGCCCGAGGCCATCTTTCTGATGGGAGGCTTGGCACAAGCCGGTGACTTGCTGCTGCTGCCTGTCCGCGAGCAGTTTGAGCACTGTGTGCTGCCCTTCCATCAAAACAAAATCCGTATAGAGCTGTCACACCTTAAATCCAATGAAGCGGCCATTCTGGGCGCCGCTGCACTCACCTCTATGTGAAAATCACTGTGTAACAGTTGTTTATATTCTCTTTCGCAAAGAACAGGTAAACCCTATTGTATTTGAATCCCGTTTTTGAATGTCATGACGCAGCGGCCTTTGACTTGCCACCCCTCAAAGGGAGTGGCTTTTCCTTTTGACTTGAAATCTTCCGTATGGATGGTGTATTCGTCCTGAAGGTTGAAGAGGGCAAGGTCTGCGGGTTGTCCCACTTCCAGACTTCCGTTGATACGGAAGATTTTTCTAGGATTATTTGACATTAAATCAATAAGTTGATTTAATGTAAGGATATTTTTTTCTACAAGATGTGTAAACAGGACGGGGAAGGCGGTTTCCAGTCCTACGATGCCCATCGCGCTTTTTTCCAGTCCGCGGTTTTTTTCATCTTGGCTGTGTGGGGCATGGTCGGTGGCAATGGCATCAATGGTTCCATCCAGAAGTCCTTCTATGAGGGCGGCCTGGTCGGAGGCGCTTCGGAGAGGAGGATTCATTTTGAAACGGCCGTCTTCTTGGAGGTCGTCTTCGCACAGCACCAGGTAGTGCGGACCGGTTTCGCAGGTGACGCGCACGCCGCGGTGTTTGTATTCCCGGATGAGGTTGACACTTTCGCGGGTGGAGATATGGCAGACATGGTAGCGGCAGCCAGTGGCTTCCGCGATCTTGAGGTCTCGTTCAATCTGACGCCATTCGCTTTCGGAACTGATGCCTCGATGGTGGTGGGCTTGTGCGTATGCTCCGTCGTGGATGTATCCCCCATTCAGGTAGCGGTTGTCTTCGCAATGTGCGGCGATAATCACATTTTCGCGGGCGGCAGATTGCATCAGGCTTTGCATGACGCTGTCTTCTTGGATGCCGCTGCCGTCGTCGGAAAAGGCGATGGCATAGGGTTTGAGTGCGGCCATATCCACGGGGGTCAGGCCTTTCCGGCCCAAAGTCAGGGTGGCGTAGGGAAGTACATCCACCACTGCGGTGCGTTGAATGATGTCGGTTTCCAGTGCAATGTGTTCGGGAGTGTCTGGGGCGGGATTGAGGTTGGGCATGGGGCAGACTGTGGTGTAGCCGCCGTGGGCTGCCGCCATGGAACCGGAATGGATAGTTTCTTTGTATTCATAGCCGGGCTCGCGGAAATGGACATGCAGGTCGCACAGCCCATAAGTCAGCAGTAGGCCGTCAGCATTCACAATACGCCAGTTTTCTTGCACGGGAATTTCTGTTTGGATGGCAGAAATCTTCCCGTTCTCCACCAGTATGTCGCAAATTTCAGGGGTGGTGTTGCGCGCTATAGTGGCGCGGCGGATACATAAGGGTGTCGTGTTCATTTATCGCAGATTCTCTTTGACGATTTCAGCTATATCCTTGACTTGTAATGTTGTGGCATGGCAGAAGGCTTTTTTGCACATTGGGCAGGCCGTGGCGATGACGTCCGGTTTTTTGTACATCAGATTCTCTATGGCGGCATCCCGGATTTTAGTCTGCTGTTCAATGTCAATCAGGGTGTCTCCCAAGGTGATGCCGCAGCACACACTGTCTTCTCCTTCTTGTTTGGCTTTCACGGTATGGGTGGTGGCTTTCAGTATCTGGCGGGGTTCTTTGTAAATACCGCAGCCGCGTCCCAGTTCGCAGGGATCGTGGTAAACGGTTTTGAGGTCATCCTGTCGGACAGAGATCCGGCCGGTTTCAATCAGTTTGGCGATATATTCCGTATGATGTACAACGGGGATGGGGAGTTTGTACTCTTTTTTGAACGACTGGTAGCAGATGGGGCAAGAGGTGATGAGCATGGTGATCTTGGATTTTTTGATAATCTCGGTCACTTTTCTGCGCAAGTCTGCGGCTTGTTGGTTGTAGCCTTGCTGCAAGAGCGGTCGGCCGCAGCAGATGGTGCGGTTTTCGTCAATATACCAGTAGCGCTCATGTGCAGCTTCAAAAATGGCTTTCATGGCTTCTGGAATGCCGGGGGTGAGGTGTGACATGCAGCCGCCGAAATAACCCACGCGGCCGATGCCGTTGAAGGGCTGCACTGTATCCAGATAGTGGTAATTCCCGTCCGTGTCAAAGTTCTGCTTGTTGCGTTCTTGCTGTCGGATGGCCATCAGGTCGATATTGACGGGGCAGTCGGAGGCACAGCGGCCGCACAGCAGACAGTTGTCTGCAATTTGGGGGTTGTTTTTCTTGTATCGGAGGTCGCGCAGGAAATAGACAGACTGCACGTTGTTGATGTTGAGTTCGGTGTTCAGGGGGCAATGGTCGATACAGATGCCGCAGCGGGAGCAGGCGCTGAGTTCATACATGGTATAGCCGGTGCGTTCATTTTTCTCGTGTACGCCCAGTTGCCGGAAATAGATCAGGAGGATTTCTGTGAAGATGTGCATGTATCGGGAGAAGGGGAGTGTGACGAAGAACACGCACAGGGCGATGGAGTAGAGAGTCCAGGAGAGGTATTCAAAGGAATCGGCGTAGCCGGCAGGAAAGATCTTGTTGAAAGTGTCTGCTAAGAATTGTGTGAAGAAACCGCCGTTTCCGTAGATGGCTGCGGTGAGGGTTTCGCTGAGGAGACGGAAGGGGAAGATGCACCACAGGGAGGCTTTGGCAAAGCGGTCAAAGACTACATGTTTGGTGGCTTTCTTCATGCCTAATGCGCGGGAGTATATCTTTTTGATGACTGCCAGAAGGATGCCCGAAAGCACATAAATCAACAGCAGGTCCATCAGGTTGGTGAAGAACATGGAGCCAGCGAAGGTGCCGTGTTCGTGGAAGAAGAAACGGTAGAAGATAGCCATCCAAAAGGGGTGTGAGGAGGCAGGGGTCATACGGGTTTCAATGAAACCGACAAAAATCAGCAAAAACCATCCGAAGGCGATGCTTCTGTGCATATAACCGAGTATCGGATTCTTCCGGGTGATTCTGAGGTGAAGCAGTCCTTCACAAAAAGCCTCCCAAATGGCCGGAATGATTTTCCATGAAAACATGTTTTTCCGGATGATGGTGCGTTGCAGGCGGTCAAATTTCTTGTACCAGCGGATGTATTTCCAGATGCAGATACCTACAAGGATAATGGTACCCAGTACAAACGGCAGAACAAAAGGATGAAAATAGTCTAACATAATATCTATTTGGCAGTTAGAATTTTACGCATGTTCATAATGATGGGGCGGAGATTCAGTCCCCGCGGGCATACCAAGGTGCATTTGCCACAGAGCATGCACTTGTTGAGTTCAATTTCCAGTTGGGTGTATTGGCCTTGGAAAAAGAGGGATTTCACTTTTCTGATATTGAAGTCAGTGAATTGCTGAGCGCTGCAGGTTGCGGTACATGCACCGCAGTTCATGCACCGTTTGAAGGAGGGAGTCAGTTTTTCCAGCTTGTGCAGTTTTTCAAAATCACAGCTGTCAAGGTTGATCACCCTGGTTTTTGCAATAGAATATCCAAAATTTATAGTCATGGGTGCTTGGCTTGATCTGTTTGATTAATAGTCACTTTCATCCATCAATTGCTCCATCAGGTCCATACCGCCGGTAATTTCGTAGATTTTGCGGATTTCGTCCAGGTTTTTCTTTTTGATTTCGCGGAGTGCACCCGGGCCGTCGCCGTGGTAGTTGGCTCCCAGTTTGGGTGCGACATCCTGGATGTTTTTAAAGTACCATTCCCAAATGGGGCCTTGTTCCGGATGCATTTCCGGTTTGACAAGATCGGGATGGATGCAGTAGCCGGTATTCAGGATGTTTCTTCCCTGGTTGACGGCCATGCGGCGTTGCTGTTCCTTGATTTCGGGATTATAATATCCTAAAAGCTGGGAGTATTTGCGTAGGATGGTGACGATTTCTCCGGGAGCGTTACTGCGTGGGCATCTGGCCTTGCAGGACATGCACTGGCCACACAGCCAGATGGTTTCCGAACGCAGGAGCTTTTCTATGGCCTCTTCATCGTGTCGTTGCACGGTATCGCAAATCTGCCGGGGATCGTAGTCAAAAAACTCTGAGGCAGGGCAGATGGCGGTGCAGATGCCGCAATTCATGCAGGCTTTCAAAGAGTCTTTGAACCGGATGTCTTGTGATAATAAGTCAATAAGATTTCCCATTTTGCCTTTTGATAAAAACGCGGCAAAATTACGATTTTTTTCTCAATGGACATCGGGGTTTACAGCTCATAGAAGCCCCTCTTCATAAAAGCTGAAGCTGTTGTCCCCATGCAGGATGACGTGATCCCTCACATCTATATTAAAGAATTGCGCCGCTTTTCTGATTTGCTGGGTGAGCGCTATGTCTTCATGGCTGGGTTTGAGATTCCCGGAGGGGTGGTTGTGGCACAGGATCAGTCCAGTGGCAAACAGTTCTATGGCGATTTTGATGATCATTCGCACATCCACTGTAGTGGAGGTGAGCCCTCCGGAACTGAAACGCTGGCTCTTCAGTATGACGGAGGCATTGTTGATAAAGATGACCCAGAATTCCTCATGGCTTATTTCTGCCAGCCGGCATTGCATGAATTCAACCACATCGCATACAGAATGGATGACTTTTTGGTCTTCTACCAGTTCGGCACGGCGCCTCCGTCCCAGCTCAAAGGCAGCGTGCAGTGCCACTGCTTTCGCGTGGCCAATGCCATTGATGCGGGTCAGCTCTTCCACCGACATTTCCGAAAGTCGGTTCAGGCTGTTGCCGCTCGCTTTCAGCAGTCGTTGTGCCAGGCTTACAGCCGATTCCTTGGCGGTGCCTGTGCGAAGCAGGATGGCCAGCAATTCAGCATTCCCCAGGTTTTGCGGACCGTTGGCGATATATTTTTCCCTTGGCCGGTCGGAAACGGACCAGGAGGTGATGGGAAGATTGTTTTGCAGGTATAGGCCCTGGCATTGGGGAAGTTCGTCGTTCATGTCTGTTTCTTTGTGAGTTTTGTGAGAGTATGATTAGGAAGGCATGGCTTGAAGGGGGCAGGAAAATGCCGTTGTTGGGTGGGGGGTGGAAGAAGGTGAGAAATTACACGGTCTTCTGGCGTTTCAGTACGTAAGGAAGCAGAATCTGATCAAATCCTTTGGTGATGTCACACGGAATCATGTCAATCTGATATTGTCCGCACTTGACTTTCAGCTCGCGGAAATAGTCGCCAATCATGGTCTTGTAGTAGTCCCGGATCTGGTTGGCATGTATTTTCAGTTCTTCTCCGGATTCCATGTCCACGAAGCGGTAGAGGCGATTTTCCAGGGCGAAATCAAATTCCAGTTTTTTGTGATAGGTGTGGAAAAGGATTACTTCGTGTTTGTTGTGCTTGAGGTGTTGCAGTGCCAGAAGCAGTTCTTCTGTGTTGGCGTTGGATTCCAGCATATCACTGAATATGATGACCATGGAGCGTCGGTGGATCTGTTCAGCAATCCGGTGTAAGGTGTCTGTCACCATGGATTTGCGTTGTACTTCGGCGGAGATGGGGCGGAGCAGTTTTTCCAGCTCACGGTAGATCATCTTCTGGTGCATTTCGCCACCTCGGGCCTGTGTGTGCAGTTCCAATTTGTCGGAAAACACGCTCAGTCCCACGGCATCCCGTTGGTTTTTCAACATCTGCATGATGGCCGCCGCCGCGTAAATGCTGAAGAAGATTTTATTGGGAGAGGCGAGGCTGTAGGTGTTCTGTAATGGGAAATACATGGAGGATGAATTGTCAATGATCAAATGACATCGCAGGTTGGTCTCCTCTTCATAGCATTTGACAAAGAGCTTGTCGGTCTTGGCATACAGTTTCCAGTCAATGTGTTTGGTGGGTTCTCCTGTGTTGTATTGGCGATGTTCGGCAAATTCCACAGAAAAACCATGCATCGGACTTTTATGGATTCCGGTGATGAAACCTTCCACCACCTGTTTGGCCACAAACTCCAGATTGTCGTATTGGGTGATTTTTGAAAAATCAAGCGTGTATTCCATTTGAACCAAAGCAAAAACGGTGCAAAGGTACAATTTTTTTCCCGACTACTGGCTATTTCAGAAATTCACGGATGTATTTCTCTGTTTCGGGCCGCAAGGATGTGACGGAAAGATCGTCTGGATACAGGTCAGGACCGCTAAGATATTGGGTGTCGCCTGTTTTTTTGTCGTATAGTATCAGCATGGGGAAGGCTTTGTATGAGAGTGTTTTAAGAAATTCATCCCACTCTGTGCCAGTCAGGTATAGCGTCCCAAAGGGTTGATGGAGTTTCTGCTTGAGGGTAGTCATGCGTTCTTGTCGCAAAAGTGGATTTTGGAAATCATGCTCCACAATGTAAAGTTTGTTTTTGTGGAGCTTGAGAGTGTTGAAAAAAGAGAGCATCTCCTCTTCGCAGCTGTGGCATTGCGGCTGGTTGTTGATGATGAAAACCGCCTTGTCGGACGGGATCTGGTCGGGGAAGAACAGTTTCCCTTCGCTGTCAGAAAAGCGTAGTCCTTTGGGTTGGCCCACCGAGGAGCTGCTTGCTCCGTCTTTTAATTTCAGGACACGGATCAGGGTTTTCGGCTTGTTTTTTTGATAATAGGTGTTCTCATAGTCGGTAAATTCGCTGAAGGGCCTGCCCGTAAAGTGAGCGGGACTTTTGTCGGAAGACCGGATGATTTGCACGATGCGTTTTTCTCCGCATACGGTCTTCCGGACAGATATGCCGGTAATGAGGATGGGTACGTCCCCATCGCGGATGACATGGTCCTTGGGATAGGGGGTGCTGAGGCAGATCTGTTCAGATTGTGACCAGTCGTTGTTGGGGCAGACGAGCATGGTGCGGATTTCACGGGAGTGCAGGGAGTCTTTGCCCTGATGGTAGGTAATGATGAAATGATTTTCATCAACGGGCATGACCATCATTGGGAAGAAGTAGTTGCTGCAGGTGTTGCTGATTTCTATGGCGCGATCGACTCCATAGGGGAGGTCTGACATTTCCATGATGTATTTTTCATCCATCTGTTTCCATTCAGGGACATTGAGCGTCAGGGAGGCCAGCAGGTTCCCGGAAAGGTCGTATTTACCCAATTCTGGTTCCGGGGTGTTGAGCATATACAGCTCTTCTTTCTGGTTTGTGATTAGGGCGTTGGGACCGAATTGAAGAAGAAACGGGGCCTCAAGAGGGAATGCTTTTAGTTCCTCCATTACATTATTGTCATTCTTTGCTCGCAGCATAAAACCTATGTCGTTGTGCTGTGTGACGCCGTAAACCTGTCCTTTCGCAATGAAATCAAAATCCCCATCCGTGGTTTTGTATTCCCCTATTAGTTTGGTGTTCTGTTTGTTGGTAATATCAAATTCAAAAACGGAAAATTGTGTGGTCAGCAGGAGCCGGTGCTCTTGGACAAACAGATTGTAGAACCAGTATTTGTTGTCAAAAGCTTTTGCATTTGAATTGGGCGGTAGGGTAATGGTGAAATGGGACAGACTTCCTCTGGCAATGTCCATACAATAGATGATGTATGCAGATCCCTCTTTCTTGGTTTTTTTGACGGAGTTTCCCGAAAAATAGAATTGGTTCCCGTCAATGCAGGCGATGACCCTTCCATTTGTGCATTCTTCAGGTTGCCCGGACAAGACCATCTCCTGTTCCACTTCAAAATAGTCAGACAGGTATTTCTGTGCGGACAGTTTGCATGGCAGGAAAAAAGCTAATAACAAAATAAATGGTAGGTGTTTTTTCATAATCACATTGATATTTAGTGGCATTTGCATTCGGGTTCTGGTGCTGTGAATCACAAGGGAGGGAAAGAGCGTACGGTAGTGTTGAAATGGGAGCGGCGCGAGTTGGCCCTGTCCGACTTGTATGGCAAACTGTCGTCGCTCCCGGTCAACATATAATCAAACGAGGAAAGACTTAGAATATTCTGTCATTTCCATTGTTATTTTTGTCAGGTATGGAAATTGTTATGGTGATTTTTCCGTTCTTGGCGTTTTTGGTATCGTATTTCCATTCGGCTTTGATAAAATACATTTGGCTTCCAGAGGATCTGTCCACCACAGCCACCTTTTTGGAAGCTGATCCCGTGCATTGTTTGCGTTCCGCAGCTTCCTCAGAAAGAGCGATCAAAGCATTGATGGCATCAATGAGGATGGGATTGTCGGGAATTTCGATGGTGTTGTCGCAGTTCATGCTCATAATGCCACTGGCTGCACGACAGGGAATCCATCCGGATCCAAAGCAGTCCACCTGGACTTGGGCGATCCCGTTGACGCAACCCACATGCGTGGTCGTGACCCGCCCGTACAGGTTGAGAATCCCTTGCCATCCGGCATCTGATTTGTTGACTTCAATTACCACTACTTTTCCTGCAAAGGTGGTGAATCCCATGAATAAAAAACTGAGAATGAGGATAATTTTTTTCATAATTGTTCTTTTTAAGTTTTGATTAGTTGTTTTGGCTTACACTTTCGCAGTATTACATCATGATGATGCAGTATCATCGTCAATTTTGAAATTGAAGGTTCTCTATCGGATAGGCAGGAAGGTTTTTTGTTTTGTTTTCATAGTGATGGTAGTTCATGGGTAGAAGACGGGTTGCCAGCCCCTTTTTTGAATCTAACACAGCAAAGATACATCCGCGCCCTATCGTTTTCCAAATGAATTATGAAAAAAAACAAAATTTTTCTTACAGATTTTCAATAAATTGCGCTGCCATGCAGAAAGTTAGCAGAAACACACCCCGTTTTTTTGGAAGTTTTTGACGTTCCCTATCGGTTTTGCTGCTCGAAGTCAGTGATCCTCTCCTTGTATTCTTCTCGGATGGGTATGGCTTGTTCCGTCTCTCGGTCAAATCCAGCTAAGACACTATGGCATACGGTTTTGACTGTTCCGCTTTGGCGATCACGCAGCTGTTGCACCATTTTCAAACTTTTGACGCCAAATTCGTAAATGGATGTTTCGCAGATGATATGATCGTGTATTTTGATGGGGCTTTTGAAGTCCAGGTCAATGTGTACCAATACCAAATCCATGGTTTTCCAATCCACAGGTTGGTGGAACACCTTTTCAAAGTACTGGCTTCTCCCATAGTCGAAGTAATTGCACTGCACTCCGTTGTTGACATGGGCGAATGGATCCAAATCGCACATTTTGATTTGAATGGGCACGGAAAAAAGGTATTTTGCAGGTATCGTCTCTTTCATGGTGGTTAAAACAGGGTGGGTTCCCAGTTGAAATAACCGGGAATCTTGCGCCCGGAGTGGGATTCAAAATTCAAAAAACGCAGTTTGGTTTCAATTCCCCATGCGAATCCTCCCATTTTCCCAGATGAACAAATCACGCGATGACAGGGGATGAGGAATAGGACAGGATTTTTGCCCACGGCATTTCCGATGGGTCTTACGGAACGGGGTTTCCCGATTTTTCGGGCGATTTCACCGTATGAGGAGATTTTCCCGACGGGGATGTTCAGCAACTCCTGCCACACCTTGACTTGGAAATCGGTACCACGGACATACAGCTGTATCGGTTCAATGTTTTTCCACTCTTTCAAAAAGAATTTCCTCACATTCTGGTGGGAAGGCAGGGTCTCTTTTTTCAGTTCTGCATGTGGGTATCTTTGTTGTAATTCACGGATGGCGTCTTCTTTGTTTTCGCCCAGCCCCATAAAACAGATTTTTTCACCTACCGATGCCACCAGCAACTTTCCCAGCTGGGTGTGTATGATGCTGTGGGAGATGGACAGCCTGTTTTTCTTTCTCATCCATGCGGTGCGCGGCATCTGCTCCAGGGTGATGATTTCGCAATGGGCGTGCCCGATGTTTTGCGGTTGTTTCATGTCAAATAAGGGCTATGAATCTAAAAGATGATGTCGTTGGATTTCTTCATGCAGCTGTTGTTTCGGGATGGGGGTGACTCCTTGGTACTCGCAAACGATGCCGCCGGCAAGGTTGGCGATTTGGCATACGGAGTGCAGGGGAAGGCCCGCCGCAAGACACAAGGTGGCTACGGCAATCACAGTGTCACCCGCACCGGAAACATCGCTGATTTTTCTCAAGTAGGCTGGTTCTGTCTGAAAGGTGTCTTGTGAGTGGTCATAAAGTGCCACCCCATGTTCGGACAGGGTGGTGAATACATGTTCAATCTCTTGTTTTTGAGCTAATTGTTTCATTAACGAATGCACCAATTCCGGTTGGAATTCTGTGGGAGGGGTGCTCGTCCCTTCCAGAAGCTCTTTCAGATTGGGTTTGAAGAGGGTGACATTTTTATATTGGCTGAAGTTTCTTTTTTTAGGATCGACGGTGACGGGGATGCCTTGGGATCGGGCCAAGGCTACCACTTCACCAATCAGCTCGGGGGTGATTACTCCTTTGTCGTAGTCTTCAAAAATGACGGCGTGAATCTTGGAATGTTGGAATATTTCGCGGATATTTTCCATGAGCAGGCTGTGTTCTCGGGGAGTGAGGGGGTGCAGACTCTCGTCGTCGATGCGCAACATTTGTCGGCGATTCCCGATGACGCGGTATTTGACGGTGGTTTTGCGGTCAGGGGAGGGGAGTATGTGTCGGGTGGGAATGCCGTGCTCATCCATCAGTTGCCGGAAAAGCTGTCCTTTTTCGTCCTCGCCTGTAAGCGAGCACAAGAGGGGAGTGCCGCCCAAGGAGCTGATATTCAAGGCCACGTTGGCTGCCCCGCCGGGACGGTAGGTCCGTTCTTTGATGTCCACAATCGGCACTGGGGCTTCGGGTGAAATGCGACCGACGCTCCCGTTAAGGTAAGCGTCGATCATAAGGTCACCAATCACCAGAACGGTGCTGGTTGAAAATTTCTGGAATAACTGGTCAGTCATGGAGAAGGTTTTTCACTTTTTGAACCAGTTCAGCGGGGCTGACCTGTCCTTCGTATTTGGCGCGCAAACAACCTACAACAAAATTGAGGCGGTCGGCTGGAGAGGTCCTTTTTCTGCGGGGACGGAAGCCGGCAAGGATGGTGCGAACATCGGTGTCGATATCCATTTTCCCATTTTTGTTCAGCTGGTAGTGAATGGGGAGCAGTTCGTTGAAGGAGGCCTCGGGTTTTTTGAACAGTTTCTCAATCATGGCAAGGGCCACGCTGAAGTCTATCTTCTCTTGGGAAAGGAAGGCGAAAACATCGTGGATCTTGTCGTAAGAGAAGGGCATGTTTCTGTATTTCCCGTGCAGGTGTTTGAATCGTTGGCCCATGAACGTGCCGATGAATTTGGCATCCAGTTTCAATTCGTCCACCATGCGTACCAGCACTGGATACAGGTTGTGGGTCAGCAGGTAGAAGTAGCAGTCTTCGGGAATGCCCCAGGCTTTGAATTGGGCGTAGCGTTCGGGCACGCTGACGGCGGGTATGTTTTTGCGGATGCTTTCAATATAGGAGTTCTCCAGCGGAATGGGGGCAGAGTCGGTGTCAGGGTACATGCGGTCGGCGCCGGGGAGCACGCGTTCAAAAATGGTGGTGCCGTCCTTGATGGACTTGCGGGTCTCCTGGGGAACCCCGTCAAAAGTCATCAGGGCGCGTTCCTCAATGACATCCAGTGCCATGTTGACATCGGCGTCGGGAGCCCAGAAAACAATCTGTGCATCGTCTTCACCGGCGTTCATCAGTTTGCTGATTTTGGCGAAAACGCTGTCGCTGACCACATCGTCCAAATCTTCTGAAGTGGCCATGTTGGGGCGTTCGATGCAGGCGATGACTTTGAGTCGGCCGGCAAATTCGTCGTAGAACGGGCGGCCGGGTTGGGTGAAGTGGGAGAGCAGTCCGGCAAAGTGCGGAAGGTTGACTGCATACAGGCGTTCGCCGCGGGCGATGGCTTCCATAATGGGGGTGTAGTAGAACTTGAAATCCTTGGGATTCAACTCCACGGAGGTCATCTTCCAGTCAGCTTTCTTCACTCGTTTGTTGAGCTCTTCGCGGATGGCCAGCAGCGCCCACTGACGGAACACTTCGTTGTGTGCCAATTCGGGAATCCATTTGGTGTGCGCAACCCCTTTGATTTCGATACGGGTGCCGCCAGTGCAGCTGACGTTCACGTCTTCGCGGCCAGCGCCGATACCCGTGCGTACCTTGCCCGTACTGCGGTTCAGGAAACGTATCGCATTGCAAGCTTCCTGCAGTTCATCGGGATTCATCAGTTCCGGATAGGTAACGGTTTCAATCAAGGGCATGCCCAAACGGTCGGTGCGGTAAACACGGCGGTGACCGACATCAGAGACTTCGCGGCAGGCATCTTCCTCAATGCTCATCTGGATGAGGTTCACTGTCTTGTTTTTCAGCGGCAGTTTCCCTTCAATGCCGATGATGGCCGTACGTTGGAAACCGGTGGGAATGGAACCGTCCAAATATTGCTTGCGGGTGATGTGCACTTCGCCCACAATGCTCATTTGGGAGGCAAGTGCCGTTTCAATGGCTATCTCCAGTGCTTGCTTGTCAATGAAAAACGGAGGAGTGTCATCCACTTCGTATGTGCACGCCGTGGGATTGGCGATGTGATAAACGATCTCTTTGCGGGTGCGGAACTCCATCAGGGCAGTGCCGTCATATTCGCCCATCTCCGAAAGAGTGGGGCGCATGTGGCGGATGATTTCCGCATCAAATTCATTGGGCTTCTGGAACCGACCTGCAGGACAGCGGCAGAAGAGTTTTTTTTCTGTAAGCAATTGTTGGTGAACTTCCAAGCCGGATTTGAATCCCAAACGGTCATAATCCTTTTGGGTGGCTTCCTTGCGGTTTACATAACCGATGCGTTCACGGGTCTCTTCGTAATTTTGAATAGGGTCAAATTTTTTCACGATATGTTGTTTTTTTTATTTGCAAAATTCGGGTGGCAAAGTTACAACAAAATCCCGTTGTTCGTACCACTTCATCATTTTTTCATGATAAAAATATGCCGGATTTACAAATCTACATCGTGTTCAATGATTTCATCTGCCAAAGCACACTTCTTTTCTTGAGGCATTTGCCGGTGGATTCTGGCGAGAATCTCCTGGTCCGACAGCTCGGGATTGCGTCTGCGGATGCGCTCCATGCGGACAGGCAGTGAGGCGTTGACCACAATGATTTTGTCAAAATATTTTTCCAGACCGCCTTCAAAAATGATGGCCGATTCCATCATCACCTTTTCCGCTGACTGTTCGGAGGCCCATTGTTCAAAAGCAGCCATGACGCGGGGATGGATGATGTTCTCCAGTTTTTTCAGGGCAGCATGGTCGTCAAACACCAATTCCGCGATTTTTTTGAAGTCGGGGCGTCCGTCAGGAAAGACACTCTCTCCGAAAGCGGCACGGATTTCCGCCAGCACCACAGGGTCTCCATATAATTTCTTGGCTTCTTCATCCGCATAGAATACGGGAATCCCTTGTTCAATGAACATCTTGGAAATGAATGTTTTGCCTGTTCCAATGCCGCCGGTTAATGCTAATTTTTCCATTTTTTTCTGGGGAAATTGTAATGCGCCAACAATCCTGTTTGTTGTTATACGGAAAATATGTATTTTTGTTGCCGATTTTGTTTCAACAAAGTAAAAAAGTCAAATATGAAGAAAGTTGTTTTATGTCTTGTCGTCGCTTTGATGTCGTTTTCTGTTTTTGCGCAAAAAGCGGCGTATCAGAAGGTGACGATTCAAACCAATGGGGTTTGTGAAAACTGCAAAAAGCGCATGATGGACCAGGTCCCGCAGTGGAAGGGGGTGAAGTCGTGCACGTATGATGTACAAACGGGCAAGTTGGAGGTGACGTATGATGCCGCCTTGACTTCTCCCGAAACCCTGAGGATTTCGGTGAGCAAGCTGGGTTATGATGCCGATACGGTGAAAGCAGATGCGGCGGCACGCGCCCAATTACCGGCCTGCTGCACCAAGCCCAAGTCGCAAGGTGGCTGCGGCAATCACTCCGGCGGTTGTGGCGGTTGCGGACACCACCACTGATTCTTGAAAAATGAAAAAAGACGGTCAAAAGGCCGTCTTTTTTATTGGAAATAAAACCAAAGTCTTAGTTGTTCAACATCACCGGCATGATCAGCATCAGCAGGTTCTCTTCATCGCTATCGCTTTGGTTTTCCGGATAGATGAGGGCTGCATGGTTCGGCTGCGACATGTCCAGTTTCACCTGGGGAGAGTCGATGTTTTCCAGGATTTCTCTCAGGAATCTGGCGTTGAAACCGATTTCCATGTTGTCTCCTGTATAAATGCCTGTGATGCTTTCGTGGGCTTTGTTGGAATAGTCAAGGTCTTCCGCAGTGATGTTGGTGATCTCGTTGTTAAGGGAAATACGGATTTGGTAGGTGGACTGGTTGGCGTAGATGCACACGCGGCGGATACACTGCAGGAAGGAATCGCGGGAGACTATGAAAGATTTGTCGTTTTGCTTGGGAATGACAGATTTGTAATTCGGATAATTCCCTTCTTTCAAAGAGGAGTAGAGTACAATGTTGTCAAAGCTGAAACGAATATAGTTGTTGTCGGCGGCATATTCCACATGGATGGTGCCGTTGTTGCCGGCGATGACATTCTTGAGTTGCTGGAGAGGTTTTTTGGGGAGGATGAAGGAGGTGGGCTCCACAGTTTTCACGGCATTGTTGCGGTATCTGACCAGTTTGTGTGCGTCAGTGGCCACAAAGGTGATGTTGTCCTCGTTGAGTTCGCAGAAAACACCCATCATGTTCGGGCGGAGTTCATCGGTACCGGTGGCGAAGAGGGTTTTGGAGATGGCCTTGTGCAGGATGGAGGCGTCAATGTCAAATCCTCTGCAGTCGCCGAGAGACAGCGCTTCGGGGTAGTCGTTGCCCGGATAGCAGTGACCGTTGTACTCGCCGCCGTCAGCAGTGAACTTCATGATCACTTTGTCTCCCTCCTCTTCAGTCAGGAAGACAATCGGTTTTTCGGACATGAGTTTCAATGTCTCCAGCAGGTTTTTGGAGGGGACGGCTACGGTGCCTTCGCCTTCCACATTGTTCAATTCAATGGTTGCGCTCATTCTGCAGTCCAGGTCGGTGGCTGTCACCTTCAGTTGGTTTCCTGTTACTTCAAAAAGAAAATTGTCCAGAATGGGCATGGTGTTGTTGGAACTCAAAACCCCGCTGATGGCGCTGAGGTTCTTGAACAGTTCATTGCGGGATACAATAAATTTCATAATGGATATTTTTTTGTTTTTTTTCCGAATGTTGGATGTTTGGTATTTTAAAACTTAAAACTTTTTTACGGCGATGGAGGTTGATTTGTTACAAATCCTCTTGATTTTTTTCAAGCCTTTCCTTAAACGCGAGTTGCTTGTTTTTATTGCATTCTTTCCTTGCGCAGGAGAAGCGGATTTCCAGTTTTCCGTCCTCTCTCAGGAGCGTGAATACGAAAGCTCCCCAGAACATCAGGGGCAGTAGCAGCCAGAGCAGGGGCAGTACCCAGAATCTGCCTATGGTATAGATGCTCCCCTTGTCGGGCGCGTCCGTGGGGAAGCAGACTTCCAGGGGGCGGTAGGCCAGTTCGGTGGATTCGTGGGTGGTGACATGGTATTCTTTGCCGTTTACATAATAATATAGTATCATGTCCGCTTCCCGGTATTTCAGGTCTTCAGTGTCTATGCAGGCCAGGCTCCCATGGGTGAAACTCCGGTGGAGGAAGGAGTAGGTGCGCTGTCCGAAGTACCCTGCCAGCAGCAGGGCGAATCCGCAAAAAAATAGTCCAGCGCGCGAGAATTTCATGTTCTATTCTTGGTTTTCAATCTGGGGGACCTTTTTTCTGACGACCAGACCTTCCAGTACCTCATCATAGTCCACGATCATCATCTGCCCTTCCAGTCCTTCGTTGGCCAGGATCTCCTCTGCCAGCAGATCCTCCACATTTTTCTGGATGGCGCGCTTGAGCGGACGAGCCCCATAGTTGGCATCCCATCCTTCGCGGGCCAGAAAATCGGTGGCAGCGTCGGTAACGGTTACATCCAATCCCATCATTCCGATGCGGCCCAACAGTTTTTTGAGTTCCAGACGGATGATTTTCTTCACGTCCTCTTCTTCAATATTGTTGAAAAAGATGATGTCGTCGATGCGGTTCAGAAATTCCGGCGGGAATTGGTTCTTGAGCGCGGTCTCCAGAATTTTTTGTGTTTTTTTGTCTTTGCCGGCCTGGGTGGCGCTGGTGCTGAAGCCGACATCCTTGCCGAAATCTTTCAGTTCTCTGGAGCCGACGTTGGAGGTCATGATGAGGATGGTGTTCTTGAAGTCCACTTTGCGCCCCATGCCGTCGGTCAGTACGCCATCGTCAAATACTTGGAGAAGAACGTTATACACATCTTTATGTGCTTTTTCAACCTCGTCTAGCAGAACGATGGAGTAGGGCTTGCGCCGGATTTTTTCGGTCAGCTGTCCGCCCTCTTCGTAGCCTACATAGCCGGGAGGCGCTCCGATGAGGCGGGAGATGGTGTGTTTTTCCATGTATTCGCTCATATCGATGCGGACCATGGCATCTGGAGAGTCAAACAGATAGGAGGCAAGCACTTTGGCGAGGTAGGTTTTGCCCACGCCGGTGGGACCGAGAAAGATGAAGGTGCCGATGGGCTTGTTGGGGTCTTTCAGTCCGGCCCGGTTGCGGCGGATGGCCTTGGCAATCTTCAGGATGGCTTCATCTTGTCCGATGACACTGCCCTGCAGTTCATCGGCCATCTTGAGCAGGCGTTCGCTTTCGCTTTTGGCGATGCGCTGTACGGGAACCCCGGTCATCATGGCAATTACTTCGGCAACTTTCTCTTCCGTCACTTCGGGTCTCTCCTCTTCGTTCTGCTCTTTCCATTCCGCTTTGATGAGGTCGAGTTGCCGTTGTGCTTCAATGACCTTGTTGCGAAGTTCAGCCGCCAGATTGTATTGCCGGTCCATGATGGCCTTGTTCTTTTTTTCCTGCAAATCGGAAATGGTTTGTTCAATTTCTACGAATGCGGGGGGGACATGCACATTGAGGATATGTACGCGTGAACCGGCCTCGTCCAGGGCGTCAATGGCTTTGTCGGGCAGACATCGGTCGGTGATGTAGCGGTTGGAAAGAGAGACGCAGGCTTTGAGCGCTTCGTCGGTATAGGTGACCCCGTGGTGCGCTTCGTATTTGTCTTTGATATTTTTGAGAATCTCAATGGTTTCTTCTGGCGTGGTGGGTTCCAGTATGATTTTTTGGAACCGGCGTTCCAATGCGCCGTCTTTTTCAATGTACTGGCGGTACTCGTCCAGTGTGGTGGCTCCAATGCACTGCACCTCCCCACGGGCCAGCGCGGGCTTGAACATGTTGGAAGCGTCCAGGCTGCCCGGTGAGGAACCGGCGCCCACCATGGTGTGGAGCTCGTCAATGAACAGGATGACATCGGGGTTCTTCTCCAGCTCGTTGATGATGTTCTGCATCCTTTCCTCAAACTGCCCGCGGTATTTGGTGCCGGCCACCAGAGAGGTCATGTCTAATGCGATGATGCGCTTGTTCATCAGGGTGCGCGACACACGCCCCTCTTTGATGCGCAGGGCCAACCCTTCGGCTAAGGCGGATTTGCCCACGCCGGGCTCGCCAATCAGCACTGGGTTGTTTTTCTTGCGGCGGCTCAGGATTTGCGCAATGCGCTCCAGCTCCTTTTCGCGCCCCACAATCACGTCCAGCTTCCCCTCTTCCGCGTACCGGGTCAGGTCTTTGCCGAAACTGTCCAGCATGGGAGTTGAACTCTTCTTGCCGATATTCCTCCGTTTGCTGTTGAAACGGCGGTCGTCTTCGTCCTCCTCTTCATCCCCGGTGGGCAATGAGTAGCCCGCATCCGAGACCCTGCCGCTGATGTTGTCGCGGGTGAGGCGGCGCAGGAATTCATTGTAGGTGACCCCCCGCTGGTTGAGCATCTTCTTGACCACATTCTCACTGGACGCCGGGGTCTCCTGCAATAGGGCAGCCACAAAATGCTGGGGCTCCACCAGCGGATTGAAAATCTTCTGGGCGTGCAACTTAGACCTCCGGAGAATGTTAGTAGCCTGTATCGACAACTCCGGCTCGTTGAGCGTGGAACTCTCTTCATCATTGTCCACAAACATGGTTTCCAACTCATATTGCATCTTTTCCGTATCCACGGAAAAAGAGGATAAAAGCAGTTTGGTGCCCGTCTCTCCAGGGTAACGCAGGATGGCGTCGAATATATGCTCGGTTGTGACTTGTGTGAAACCGTATTGGATGGCGATGGATTTTGCGTCAACCAACACTTTGTTCATTTCTTCAGAATAATTGATTTGCATTAAAGGAGGGTTTGTAAATATGGGTGATTAAATCATAAATAATGTGCGAAAAGCGCGCAAAGGTACGATTTTCATGTTATATAACAATTGAAAGAAGAGAAAGTTTGTCAATAGTGGGCAGTTGATTATTTTGAATCGCCATAGACCAGTTGCACCAAATTGTACAGCAGCATGTAGTCAATCATGTTGCTTTCCCCGGTTTCCGTGTTATGCCAGGGGCAGAACAGCGAGAGGGAGTGCCATGGAGCCGGAGTGCGGAGGGTTTTCCCATCCTGTAGGGTAGTGATGGCTCCGGAGACGGGAGCTGCATCCAGGTAGGAGTCGTAGGGGGCGCGGGGGGCTAACCGGGAGGCGTCCACATCGTAAAGTACTGCATGGATGAGGGGAAGATGGGGGAAAATCAGGCTCTGTTCCAGGTCGGGCCGCCGTTTGGCGATTTTTTCGCAGGTTTTCAGCATCCATTGGTAGCAGTCGCGGTTCCCGTTTCCGCTGTCGTTGATTACAGCAGACAAAGCCAAGATGCCGTACCAGCGGAAATGGCCGTACTTGCTGATCAGGATGTTGTCCTGCACGATGTTCCACAGGTTTTTCCAGTTCCCTTTGTCACTTTTCCCGAAACCGAGGCTCCGGCCGCTCAGCTTTTCCCCGGCCAGGGTGTGGGCATATTGCAGCCACTGGATGTCCATCTCTGCTTGGATGGTCTCGCCGTTGACAGGGTTGACAATCCGCCATCGCTCTCCTTTGGACTCATCCTCAAACTGCATTCCCTTGACCATCAGATAGGCGATCTCTCCGATTTCTTGCTGGAGGCTTTCATCGTCAACCAGTTTTTGCGCCAAGGCAAAGCCGAGGTAGGAGCCCCACGCCTGGTCTTGGGAAGGGGCATTGCCCCGTGTGGAGGTCCTGCCGCAATTGCTGGTGTAGCCGCTGCTGAGGTGTTGCAGCCCGAAGCGCGAGGTGTCAGCCAAGCAGATGTCATCCCGAAGGTAAAAGCCGTTGCATTGGGTGAATGTGTCGCAACCCCAGCACTTTTCCGCCGCCAAGTCCAACCGCTTGTACACGTCAATGGCACAATGGAGCTCTTTCAGGGTGGGACCGGTGTCCTTGCCCTGCCGTTTCAGCAGGGCGTACTCTGTGGCCAGCAACGCCACATAATGCCCCTGCCACCAGATGCCGTCAATGCAGTAGCCGGTCCGCAATCCGTTGGGCATGAAGCGGATTTCCAGCGGTTGATGCGAGCCCCGGTCCATGCCGTTGCCACTGCAATAAACAAATTCGCTGGTGAGACGGGATCGCAACTTCCAATATTTGGCCTCGTTTTCCAAGGGACTCTGAGACCATACTGCTCCCCAAAAAACGATGCATAAGATGGTGAGAGCCAGTTTTTTCATTTCTTTTTTTCTAACCATTCGGGAAAGGCATAAGGTTTGTCTTCCAGATTGAATTGTCCTCTGTGCTTGCCGTACATTCCGTAATAATTTTTTTCCAATTCAGCGATATCTGCTTCATAATTTCCTGTGGGATAGAAGGCTGGAAGCACGCCTCCGCGGCGACTGCGGAAATCAAGATAGCCTGGTACAATGGGCACGCCAGCCTCAAGCGCAATGAAATAAAACCCTTTTTTCCAATTGGGATTCAATTTGCGTGTGCCTTCAGGGGCTATCAGAAAGGCCACTTCCTCCTGCTCTTTGATGAAGTTGGCGGCATAGATTGGGAACTTCTTGACGTGGGCGCGGTCAATGGGCATCCCCCCGCATTTGCGGAGAATTGGCCCGAGCGGCCAGAAAAAAGCCTCCTTCTTGATCAGCAGCGTGGCTTTGAACCCCATGACATTGATGCACATGGCCCCAATGACGAAATCCCAGTAGCTGGTGTGCGGAGCAAACAACAGCACGCATTTCTTGATCTCCGGAGGAATGTTGACAGTATCGGGTGTTATTCTTAAAAGTTTGAGAATAAATTTGTTGAATTTTCTCATACGGCTTTTTTAAATGAGTGTTTTGATGATTAATAACGATTTGTATCCCATGAAGACGGCGAAAGCGAGGAATAAAATCCCCCAGATGACGGCGTGCACATGAGTGCTTTTGTGAAGGTTGGTAGCATCTCCGGCTTGGTGCGGGTCACGCAATGACAGCATGAATATCACAATGGCCGACCAAACCGACTCAATGAGAATCATCAGACTGTAAAACCAGGCTGCCACTTGGATGGCGGTTTCATTTTTGAAGTAAAACAGCAATAGCAGATTCAAACCAGTGAAGGACAATACCCAAATCACCCCGTATGTGTTCTGCCTGATCCATAGCAACATGATGAAAAGGAAAAGAATGGACAATCCCGCGATGATCCATTTTTCATAGCCGACCGACAGTAGAAAAAAACACAGATACGCCGTGACGGACGCAAAGGTGTAGCCGCACAGGCTGATGATGATGGATGCGAATTTGGAACTTGACTTGGTGAATGTGACGCCAGATGTATCGTTGAAAATCTGTATTTTGATGACCTCACCCTTCAGCAGCAGTGCTGCCAGGGCATGGCCGAATTCGTGTATCATGGTGTTGATGATGTTGAAAAACTTGCCTGCCACCGGAATCTTGGGAAGCAGAAAAGCAACGATGACAAGGAGCCAGAAGACAGGAATCCCTAAAAATTGAAGCTGGTTCATGGTATCAGTTTGAGCGTGCAAAAATACGATTTAGTTGCTAATGTGTCCACCTTTTTTGGGGAAAGTTGCGTGTACGGAGTTCCAAGAATGAAAAAAGGCGGGAGCCCCGCCTTTTTTCATTCTGTAGTCCCGGAAAACTATCGGGCGTAGTTCACCGAACGGGTTTCCCGGATGACGGTGATCTTGATTTGTCCCGGGTAGGTCATTTCGTTCTGGATCTTTTTGGAGAGATCAAACGAGATCTGGTTGGCCTGTTCGTCGGTGACTTTCTCTGCGCCCACGATAACGCGGAGTTCGCGGCCGGCCTGGATGGCGAAGGTCTTGACCACGCCGGGGTAGGTGAGGGCAAGGTTTTCAAGGTCGTTGAGTCGCTTCATGTAGGCTTCCACCACTTCGCGGCGTGCGCCCGGGCGTGCACCGGAGATGGCGTCGCAAACCTGCACCAAAGGAGCGATCAGGTTGGTCATCTCCATTTCGTCGTGGTGCGCCCCGATGGCATTGACGATTTCGGGTTTCTCTTTGTATTGTTCAGCCAGTTGGGCACCGAACAGAGCGTGCGGCATCTCGGGTTCTGTGTCGGGCACTTTGCCGATATCGTGCAGCAGGCCGGCACGTTTGGCCAATTTCGGGTTCAAACCGAGTTCAGCAGCCATCGTGGCACAAAGGTTGGCCACCTCCTTGGAGTGCTGCAGCAGGTTCTGCCCATAGGAAGAACGGTAGCGCATCTTGCCCACCATGCGCATCAGCTCGTGGCTCATGTTGTGGATGCCGAGGTCAATGCAGGTGCGTTTTCCGATCTCATTGATTTCCTGTTCAATCTGCTTTTTGGTTTTAGCTACAATCTCTTCAATGCGGGCGGGGTGGATACGGCCGTCGTTGACCAGTTTCTGGAGCGACAGGCGAGCCACTTCGCGACGCACGGGGTCGAAGCTGGAGAGCAGAATGGTGTCGGGGGAGTCGTCAATGATGACGTCCACGCCGGTGAGGTTCTCCAACGCACGGATGTTGCGGCCCTCGCGGCCGATGATTCTACCCTTGATTTCATCGTTCTCAATGTGGAATACCGATACCGCATTTTCCAGGGCAGTTTCCACGCCAGTTCTTTGGATGCATTTGATAACCAGTTTTTTAGCTTCCAAATTGGCCGTGTTTTGAGCTTCGTCAACAATCTCTTTGATGGTGACCATCGCTTCGGCACGGGCCTCGTCCTCCATCAGCTGTATCAGCTGTTCCTTGGCTTCTTGAGCGCTCAATTCCGCGATGGATTCAAGCTTGGCCTTCTGGATGGAGGTCTGCTTGTCCAATTCCGCCTGCTTGGCTTCGTTGGCCTGAATCTGGTGGTTGAGCTTGTCTTTCAGTGCGTTGTTGTCGTTGATTTTGCGATTGGCCTCTTCCAACTTCTGGTTGAGGTTGTTCTCTTTCTGCTTGATGCGGTTCTCTGCGGCAGCGATCTGCTGGTTCTTTTCATTGACAGTTTTCTCGTGTTCTGACTTGAGTTGCAGGAATTTCTCTTTGGCCTGCAGGATTTTCTCCTTTTTCAGCAGTTCCGCATCTTCCTCTGATTTTTTCTTGATAGCTTTCGCCTCGTCTTGGGCGCGCTTGAGTTCGTCCTGGCTGCGCTTGGTGATGGCCTTGCGGAGAAGAGTATATGATAAGGCCACACCTGCACCACAACCCACGACGACACCGATGATAATACCTATTGTTGTTGGTTCCATAAGTTTGTTTTGGTTAATATATTGTGGTTTATGTGTTTTTATAAAAAAAAAGCCCGCACAGTCCCATAGGGTTCTTGCAAACTCCTACTATATACGGTGAGGGAGCCTTGGCTTCGCAATAGTCCCATGGGTATGAAAATACCTTGCTTCACAGCAATTAGGGCCGGATTTTGAAACCAAATGAGCCTATCCCTCTTTTTTATTCTGTTGAGTTTGCCAAACGTATCTGGACGTGCGGGTATGCTTTATTCAAAGAACCTTTCAATCAACGTTTTGCGTGGTGAACAAGTCTTCCTGTACGGATATCTCCTCATGTTCTAACGCCTCTAATGCCTCATTCATCTTGTCGGCCAGCAAACTAAGTTTCTCCATCTGTGGAATCAGATTCGCTTCGTAATTGTTGAGTCTCTCTTCTTTTGCTATATAGTTGACAGTTATTTCAATGAGTAGTTTTGAGAGTAGGTCTTGCTGGTCGGTGACATTCCATTTTTGAGCAAATGCTGTCGCTTTTTCGTTGATTCTTTTTTCGGCTTCGCGGTAATAGCTCTCATATTCCCTCTTTATCCACAGGTCGATGTTCCGTTGCAGAATCTCCAAATTGATGTGGATGATATCACTCGTTTCCATTATTTACCTTTTAGATAGCCGATACAATTGTCAATCTCCCGCACTATTTCGCTTATTTCCTTTTTTATTTCTGTTCTGTCCTCTTTTTTTAGCAGGTTTTGTGTCGCCGTCAGCACCTTGTGCTTCTCCCTCCACTCCTTTTCCACTTGCTCATGGCGCGCAAGTTCCTGCTTCAGTTGTATGTTTTCTTTTTTTAGATTGTTTATAATATATTGATAATCATGTAATTTTGCTAAAACGGCTGTGAGTTTGGTCTCTACTTCCTGATATTTTTTTTGTGCGACAGTCATAATTTCAAAATCACGGGGCAAAAGTACGTATTATTTTTGGCTTTCCGGAGTATGGCCGGTATATTTTTCATTTTTTTTCTGTTCATTTCTCATAGTTCCCTCTTTTGTTGTGGGTTATGTGCTGTTTTTTTCTTACTTTTGTTCTTTCAAAATGATTCTTATGAAAAACAGAAACGTATTGAATTACACGCTTTTGCAACTTTTGGGCAAGGGCGGCATGGCCGAAGTGTGGTACGCCGAAAACGAGATCGGCAATGTGTCCGCGGTGAAAATCCTCAATGCCGACCTTTCGCTCAACGAGAGCATTGTGGAGCGTTTCCGCAACGAGGCCCGCGTCACCGTGAAACTGAAGCACCCCAACATCCGCCAAGTGTACGACTATGCCGTTCTTGACGGACGCCCCTGCATGGTAATGGAGTATCTGGAAGGCGAGGATCTCAGCTCCCGCATGAAGCATGGCGAGCGCTTCACCGGCGAACAGCTCAAAAAGTGGTGGAACCAGTTGGCCTCCGCCCTCAACTACACCCATGCACAGGGCATAGTGCACCGCGACATCAAGCCCTCCAACATTTTCATTGACCGGGAGAATAATGTGAAGCTGCTGGATTTCGGCATCGCGAAGGTGCAGGAGGGTATCACCATGACCCAGACTGGCGACTCCATGGGCACGCTGATGTACATGAGTCCCGAGCAGGTGCGCGACAGCAAGCACATCGACCATAAAACTGACCTCTACTCCTTGGCGGTGACCTTCGTGCATTTGCTGACCGGCAATGTCCCTTACGACCGCGACACCACCGACGACTATGAGATACGGAAGAATATTGTGGAAACACCGCTTGTGATGACGGGCGTGCCATCCCAATGGCAGAATTTCCTGCACCCCTATTTGGCCAAGAACCCTGCTGAGCGTCCCGCGCTGACGGAGTTCTCCGTGGAAGCCGGCTCCAGCGGTTATGTTCCGCCGGTGGCCCCGCCAGTTCCCGCCTCGGAGGAGACCGTGGTGGGCGGTGTCATGTCTTCTTCCGAAGAAACCATTGTGGGAAATGCGAAAACTCCACAAGTCAATGTCAATCAAAAGAATGTCAAAACTTCCGCCCCGCAGAAACCCAAGAAAAAGCGCAAGGGGTTGATTATCGGAATTGTTGTGGCTGTGTTGTTGCTGGGAGCCATTTACATTTTTTGCAATTCTTTTCATGTCTTCGGCTTTGTGCCCATGTGGGTGCTGGCAGGTGTAGTGGTATTGGTGGGTACTATGGTTTGGCTAAATAAGAAGAAAGTGCCTGTAGATCAGACGATGGAATATGTGGACTTGGGTCTGCCAAGTGGCACATTGTGGAGGGGAATGAATGAGGGTGGTGACCATTTCTACAGCTATGATGAGGCAATGAGCATATATGGTAATCAACTTCCCACCACGGAGCAATGGGTGGAATTAGTAGAATCCTGTACATGGAAATGGACGGATGGGGGCTACAATGTAAAAGGTCCCAACGGCCACTGCATCTTTCTGCCCACTGCGGGCGTCCGCATTTACAATGGCAATGACGGTGAGTACGTCGTGGGATCCGGCGGCAACTATTGGTCGTCCACTCCCTACGGTTCAGAGTACGCGTGGGCCCTCGGCTTCAATTCGGGCGGCCATGGCGTGTACAGCCACGACCGCTGCGACGGTCTCTCTGTGCGGCTCGTCCAAGGTAAATGATTGCGCGCGCCAGGGCGCAATCACAAGACATTGAAATATGGCTTGGAGGTTCCGTCAGTTGCGCTGGCGGAATGGTGGGGTAATTCATTTTACGCCACATACCATTCCTAATTGTTCATTGTCAATTGGGCATTTTACCACTCCTTTTTCGCTTTCTCCAGCAGCTGTATGAACTCGGGGTCGCTGTGCATGCGGGCGAGAATGCAGGCGGCCAGCACCCGCCCCGCCTGTACGTCGGAGGCGTAATGGTAGCCTGCCACGATGCGGCTGTAGCCGATCTCATAGCCGCATTTCAATAGTTCATTCTGCCGCTCTGGCATCAGCTCAATCATCACCAATGCGATGCCCCAGCCGGTGGCGGCAGTGATGGAGGGATACGATGAGTTGTCGGCGTATGTTGGCTCCTCGTCTGGAATCAGGGTTGATTCACCGAACAGCACGTAGGGTCTTTGGCGGAAAGAATTCTGCTCTTTCAGCAGGAGGGATTGCTTGAACAGGGTTTGGCTTGTCCATGTTAGGAGTGCAACGGTGTTCGGGTTGGTGTGGTCCGACAGGGGTTCTTCCACCGCGACAGCGAACGCTTTGTACATGGTTTCGGCGTTGTACTCGTTATCGCTGATGGCCTGCCGCCCGCGCTCAGTGCCGCGCTCGGCTTTGGCCACCCAGTAGGCCGCCACATCACCGTAAAAGAAGTGACTTTCGGTCGTAACGGGCTCGTCCAGAATGCGGTTGCCGTTGGGGTAGCCGGGCGTCTGCTTTGTCATTTCCGGCCGCAGTTTCAGAAACTCGGCGCGGGCGGCAGCGAGGTCACCGGCATAGTCGGGCGAGGTGTGCATACGGGCAAATGCCGCCGACGAGGCCAGCCGCCCCGCATCCACGTCGCTCTGCCAGTGTGCCCCCACAATCACGCGGCTCTGTCCATACTCGAAGCCGCGCCGTAGGATGGTGTCCTGCAACTCGGGGGCCATCTCCGCCAAGGCCAGCGCAATCGCCCAGCCCGTTGAGGTGTGCCCCGACGGATAGGAACCGTTGTGGCGCAAGCCCTCTTCATCGTCGAATTGGCCGAACACGTGCTCTCCCATGCGCGCAAAGGGACGCACCCGCATATAGTGCACTTTCGCGGATTTGACACTGGAATCTCCGGTGACTGCCGCGCGCTGGATGAATTTCCAGAGGGCCGGTGTCTTCTCCTTGTTGATTTTAATGCCCAATGCCTCCCCGAAAACGCTGGCGAAGCGCTCCATGCCGTACAGCGACTCCCAGCTGGCCTGCTCGCCACGCGGCGTGTTGCGCAACGACTTGCCCCAAATCCAACGGTTGAAGTCGTGAGCAAACAGCAAACTCGACGTGTCGGGCGGCGCCGGCAGGTAAACCACCGCATCCGGCGACTCATATTGGTAAAAATAGTGCTTGCTCTGTGCCGTGGCCGAAAAAACAAGACCTGCCACAAGGACAAGAAATGCCATTTTTCTTCCCAGCATCCCAATAATATGATTTCGCTTTCCTTTAACTTTCATCCCTTTCAATTTTTACTTTTCAGTTCTCAACTTTCAACTTTCAACTCTCAACTCTCAACTCTCAACTCTCAACTCTCAATTCTCAACTTCCTTCCCCTCTATCCTTACCTCAAAATAGTGTTCCGGCTTCGCATACGGCACCAGCGGTTGGCAGCCGGTAGCGGGCTCGGGCAGCAGTACCGCGCAGAGGGTGTTGGAAACGTGCGCCAGCCGCGGATGCATCTCCTGCGGCAGTCCGTTCAAAATGCCCTTGAACACACTCCAGCGTATCTTTTCTGGATCGTAGGCGTAGTCGTGCCATACGATGATGGATTTTTCATCTTTCAACAACGGAAGCACCGCCTGCGTGTCGCGTTTCACCGCCTCGTAATGGTGGTCGCCGTCAATGAAAATGAGGTCGAATTGTTTTTTATAGGGTGAAAAATCGAAGGTGGCGGAGTTGCCTAACAACTGCGTGACATTGGGGAGATTTTTGGAAAAGAAGAAATGTAAGTCTGCATATTCTTCTGAATGAGTGAGTTGCAGAATTTCTTCCCTTGAAAGGTTCAACGTGGTACACTGCGGCACCACCGATGCCACGTTGGCCACACTCTCGCCGCGCCATGTGCCAATCTCGAAATAATGTTCTGTGTGATAACGCTCTGCCAGCGATTTCAGCAGGGCAAGGTCTGTGGGCCATGTGCCGCCCGACAGGTAGGTGTAGGGCGAGACGGTCTGTTTGCCCTGCTCCAAGAAGTCGGTCAGCGGCACCACCGGCAGTCCGTCAGGAAACGGATATTGTTTCGCTAACTCCCTGTGCATCACCTCCTCATCGTTGAGGACGTGGTTCAACAGGTAGGGGTGACGAAGAATCAGCCCGAAGGCTTTCAGTGCTTTATGGATTTTATTCATGATTGGGGGAGGTTTCGTGGGTGGAATGGAGAATTTGGTGCCAATGGTTTTTCAGTTCTTGGTAATATTGGCGGATATTTTGTGGTGTGATGATGCAGTCGGATATGCGCAAGTGGCTCTGTTTGAGGAAGAGAATGGAGATGAAGATGGCGTTGGCGGCGTTGGCGCAGGTGGTGGTGATGGCCGCCCCGTAGATGCCGAGCACCGGGATGAGGGTGAAGCCGCACAGCAGGGTGAACGCCACGCCGCAAAGGGCGGTGTAGGTGTTGATGTGGTACTTGCCGATGCCGGAGTAGTAGTGTCCGAAGATAAGGGCTAAGCAGTAGAGCAGCGCCCCCGGCGCGAGGATCCAGATCAGGTAGGTCACTTCGCCGAACTCGGGCCCGAACAGCCAGCGGTAGAAGGCGGGTGGGAAACAGGCCAGCAGGAACATCGCTGCCGTGGAAACCAGCAGGCAGATTTTGCTCAACTCGAGCGTGAGCCGCTGCGAGTAGGCACGGTCGTCGGCATTGGCGATGCGCGCGTACTGCACCAGCGCGATGCTGCGGCTGATGATCCAGATCGCCTCCACCAACGATACGGCGTTGGAAAAAACTCCGGTGCTTCCGATATTAACGTAAGTATCTAACAGATAATAACTTAAACGAAGGTTGAAGAACTGCACGAAGTGGCTGCTCTGGTTCAGCAGACCGAAGCGGAACAGGTCTTTCAGTACCGCTTGGTACTCGTGCCATGGATGGACGCGGAAGCCGCGAAACTCGTTGCGTAGCAGGAATAGTCCGGCGAGCCAGCTGCCGCCGTATGCCACGTACAACGCGATGATGTAGGCGTTGATGTTCAGCATCCCGATGCCGAAGTAGCAGATACACAGGGTAGATAGAAGTGCTACTGGCTGCCACAGGTTCACCATGTTGGCCGCCGTCACCCGCTCGCGCCCGATGAGGATGGTGGTGTTGACCGCACTCAGCGACGAGAGCACCGACAGCAGTCCGATATGCAGGGCAACGACGTGCGGAAGGGTAGGGTAGAAGAGGGGAATTACTGCCGCTGCCACCAGCCCGACCAGCGTGGACCATACGTAGCTGGGCAGAAAAAGCTTGGAGAAGGGGTACTTGGGGGTGAGATAGACCAGACTTGCACCGCTTACGATGTCGCTGAAAATCAGTACGAAGGCGATGGTAGAAAGCAGCAGGGTTTGTTCTCCTTTGCCCACGTCGCCCACCGCTTGCGAAATCACCACCGCGATGATGAAACTGAGTACTGCACCCAGCACTTTGGTTCCCAGCGTGTTGATGATTTTCTTGAACACGGTTCAGCGTTTGGTTAATACAGCATCTCGATGTCGCCTTTGCCCTCGCGCACCACCTCAATGTCGCCGGAAGTGCAGTCCACCACAGTAGAGGGCACGTTGTCGCCGTAGCCACCGTCGATCACCATGTCCACCATGTCGCCGTAGCGCTCGTAAATCAGCTCGGGGTCGGTGGTGTACTCGATGACCTCATCGTCGTCCTTCACGGAGGTGGAAAGGATGGGGTGCCCCAGCACGCGCACAATCTCGCGGGTGATGGAGTTGTCGGGCACGCGGATGCCGACCGTCTTCTTGTTGCTTTGCAGCAGCTTCGGCACATCGTTGTTGGCCTCCAAAATGAAAGTGTAGGGACCGGGCAGCGTGCGCTTCATCACCTTGAAGATGTTGTTGCTGATGGGTTTGGTAAAGGTGGAAAGATGGCTCAGATCGTGACAGATGAAGGTCATGGCGCTCTTCTTTTTCTTGTCGCCCAGTATCTCGGTGATGCGTTCAATGGCCTTCGGCTTGAAAATATCGCACCCGATTCCGTAGATTGTGTCAGTAGGATAGATGATAATTCCGCCATCCATCAGACAATCCACCGCCTTCTGTATTTCTCGCGGGTTGGGGTTTTCGGGATATATTTTCAGAAACATAGTTATTGTAAATAAAAGAGGGTAAGCTACTTACATCACATCGCTACAACCAATGTACCCTTGCTGCATTCCTGCCCTGGGGGAGTTGAAAGGGAGCAGATTGTATAAGACTTACCCGGCGGCAAAAGTACACTTTTTTTCTTTGTGTCCAGTAACCTGATGAAATTTTATTTTTACTGTTTTTTGAGGTATGGAATTAACCTCTGCGGGTCACAGTTTGTCTTCCCGTGTCTGGTTGATGTCGCGGTGTTCTGGATAATCCAAAGAGTAGTGGAGTCCACGGCTTTCCTTGCGGTCCATGGCATTGCGGATAATCAGGTAGCCCACATTGATGATGTTGCGCAATTCGCAGATCTCGGGAATCAGAATGGATTTTTTGTAAAGGTCCTCGGTCTCGCGGTACAGGATTTCCAATCGGTCGAAGGCGCGCTGCAGGCGCAGGTTGGAGCGTACAATGCCCACATAGCTGGCCATGATGGTCTGCACCTCTTTCATGGATTGTGTGATCAGCACCATCTCTTCATTCAACACAGTGCCTTCGGTGTTCCAGTCGGGGATATCGTCGCAGAAATCTATCTGGGAGACGGCTTCTACAGCGTTGACACAAGCGCGATGAGAGAAGACCAACGCTTCCAGCAATGAATTGGAAGCCAGACGGTTGGCTCCATGCAATCCGGTAGAAGCGCATTCGCCGGAGGCGTACAGGTTGCGGATGGTGGAGCGTCCCCACTCGTCCACCTGGATGCCGCCGCAGGAGTAATGGGCGGCGGGCACCACAGGAATCATCTCCTTGGTGGGGTCGATGCCGATGCTGAGGCATTTGGCATAGATGTTGGGGAAGTGGGCGAACATCTCCTCTTTTTTGATGAGGGTAGTATCCAAATAGACATGGTCCACACCCTTGGTTTTCATTTCGTTATCGATGGCGCGGGCCACAATGTCGCGGGGGGCGAGCGAGCCACGCGGGTCGTACTTGTTCATGAAACTCTCGCCGTCTTTGTTCTTCAGCACGGCCCCGGCGCCACGCATAGCCTCCGTGATCAGGAACGAGGGACGCTCGCTGGGGTTGTAGAGCGAGGTGGGATGAAACTGCACGAACTCCATGCCGCGCACTGCACCCTTGGCGCGATACACCATGGCGATGCCGTCGCCGGTAGCCACAGTGGGATTGGTGGTGTTGCCGTAAACGGTGCCGATGCCGCCGGTGGCCATCATGGTCACCTTCGACAAGACAGTATCCACGGTCTTGGTCTGCGGATTATAGATGTAGGCTCCGTAGCAGGTGATGCCTTCGGTGTGGCGGTTCACCTCTATGCCGAGGTGGTGCTGCGTGATGATCTCCACCGCAAGGTGGTTGTCGAGAATCTCGATGTTGGGATTCTTGTGCGCCGCCATAATCAGCTTCTCCTCAATCTCGTAGCCGGTGATGTCCTTGTGGTGCAACACGCGGAACTCGGAGTGGCCACCCTCCTTGGCGAGGGCGAACTTGCCGCTCTGGGTCTTGTCGAAGTCCACGCCCCACTCCACCAGCTCCATCACACGGGCGGTGGACTCGCGAATGGTGATCTCCACAATGTGACGGTCCGACAACTCGTCTCCCGCCACCATGGTGTCCTGAATGTGCTTCTCGTAGGTGTCAGGACTGTACATCACCGCTGCGATGCCGCCCTGGGCGTACTTGGTGGAGGTGTCGTCAATCTTGGCTTTGGTAATCATGCAGACCTTGCCGAAGTTGGCGGCTTTCAGTGCAAAACACAGCCCCGCAATGCCAGAGCCGATGACTAAGAAATCTACTTTTTTTCTCATTTTATAAGATTAAGGTATGCCGAATAAGGGCAGTTTCTTTTGAAAGTGCAAAATTACAATGATTTTTTGGATTGCCAATTCACGAAATAACTTCCGAAAATCTTCCCTATTACAAGGGTATAAGATGTCGATATCGCAATTATTTTTATAAAATTTATTTATAAATAATTGATTATCAACAATAAAATATTTTGCGTAAATTCTACACAAAATAGTTGCATTTCAAAATAAAGTTGTATTTTTGCGTACTTTTTACGCAATTAAAAATATACCAAAATGAGTTACACCTACGAATATCCCCGTCCCGCTGTGGCCACCGACTGTGTGGTGTTTGGCTTCGACGGACGGGAGCTACAGATTCTGCTCATCGAGCGCGGCAACGAGCCATACAAAGGCTACTGGGCGTTCCCTGGCGGTTTTATGAATATGGACGAGTCGGCCGAGCAATGTGCTCTGCGCGAGTTGCAGGAGGAAACAGGCCTCACCATCAACATGTTGAAACAGTTGGGTGCTTTTACCGATGTGCATCGCGACCCGCGGGGGCGCGTGGTGTCCATCGCCTTCTACGCGCTGGTGCGTCCCACCGAGGTGAAAGGCGGCGACGACGCGAGTGAGGCCCGCTGGTTCGCCATCGATGACGTGCCCCGCCTCGCCTTCGACCACGATTACATTCTGCGCAAAGCCATGCAGCAGATGCGCAAGGACATCCACTTCGAACCCATCGGGTTTGAGCTGCTCAACAAGTCGTTCACCATGTCGGAACTGCAACGGCTCTATGAGGCCATCCTCGGCGTGCGCTTCGACCGTCGCAACTTTGAGAAAAAAATGCTACAGACGGGCATTCTACAAATTGTTGAAGATGAAGAGAATGACGAAGAACTGTTTGAGAAATTGCTCCATACACCTGCCTATTCTACGAAGTTTTTCGGAAAAAGAAAGGAGATGCAAACCAAAGAAATTGATGAGCTGTTCGGAGCTGATTCTAATAAGGGCAAAACTCCAGACTCCAAAACGTTGTTTGATCCTTATTGGAATTCCAAAAGCTTGTCGGCCCCTCCCGCCCCAACAAAACCGGCTTTTAACTTTCTGCCCCCTGAGGAATTTAAAATCTGTGCCGAGGGAAGCGTCGAAATGCCCCAACCCCGCAAGCCCGGGCGCAAAGGACGAAAATTCTCCTTTAACAAGGAAAAGTACGAACACCTCAAGCAGGACAATAATTTCAAATTGGAATTTTAACCTATTCAATCATTTATAAAACCATATTACCATGTTTCAAGATTTAGAATGTGCTAATGCACAAAACAACAATGGCCATCCCATGAATGGCGAAAAATTGCAGGTTTATAACCTTATCATTCTCGACAAAAGCGGCTCCATGAACAGCATCGCGAGGGCAGCAATTTCGGGATTCAACGAAACCGTGGGCAGCATCCGCTCTGCACAAGAACGTTACAAAACCACGCAACAGCATTTTGTCTCCCTCTTTGTTTTTTGCAACTGCGACAAGTCGTACATCTATGAGAATGTACCCGTAGAAGATGTTAAAGAGTTGACATCCAGAGAGTACCGTCCATGCTGTGGCACTCCATTGTACGATGCCATGGGCATTTCACTGAATCAGCTACTCAGCAAGATTCAAGAAGACAAGAACGCCACGGCGGTCGTGACGGTTATCACCGACGGGATGGAAAACGCCTCCCGCGAGTACAGTGGCAAAGCCATCAAGTCGCTGGTCAACAAGCTGAAAGAGGAGGAAGGTTGGAACTTTGCCTATATCGGCACCAACCAAGATGTGGACAAGGTGGCGGAAAGTATCGCCATCGAGAATTCGATGTGGTACGAGTGTACGCCGATGGGCATGTCCAACGCTTGGAATAGCGAGAAAAAGTCGAAGATGCGGATGTACGACCGACTGGAAGAAGATCTCATGTGTCTTTGCGCAGCTCCAGTGCAGATGGACGTATCAGAGGTTAAAAAATTTCGGGCAAAGCGCAACCGTGAGACGAAGAACTACCGCAGCATGGACGAGTTCCGCAACAGGATTGCTCCCGACAATATCAAGTCACTGAAAGACAAGGAGATATTTGTGTTCGGCAGCAATTTGGCAGGCGCGCACGGCGGCGGCGCAGCGCGGGTAGCCGCGGAGAAGTTTGGTGCCATCATGGGACAGGGAGTTGGCTTGCAGGGACAGAGTTATGCCATTCCCACCATGCAGGGCGGCGTGGAGACCATCCGTCCCTACGTGGATGAGTTTGTGGAATTTGCCAAGAATCATCCCGAAATGACCTTCCTGGTGACACGCATCGGCTGCGGTATCGCAGGATTTGACGACAAAGAGATCGCCCCGCTGTTCATCAAGGCCATCGATGTTCCGAACATCCATCTGCCCGAAAGCTTCTGGAAGGAGCTGGTGTAAAATGGGTTAACCTTGGAGGGGAATCCTATGTTTCTTTCTGATTTCCAGGGGTATCATTTTCTCTCACTTTTGTTCTTTCAGCAGGCGTTCCGCCTCTTTCAGCCGGTCGCGCAGTTCGGCGGCTTGGATGAAATCCAATTCCTTCACAGCAGACTCCATTTGCTTGCGCAGTTGCTTGATGCGGTTCTGCAATTGCTGCGGATTGAGATATTTGGACTCGGATTGTTCCGCGGCGGCGACCGCTGCCGCCTGTGTTTTCGTGTATTCCGATTTGCTGTTGATGAATTTGTCGCTCCCGATGGCGGCGATCTCTGCTTTTTTCACACTTTTCGGCGTGATGTGGTGCAGCTCGTTGTATGCCAGTTGCTTGGCCCTGCGGCGCGCCGTCTCGTCTATCGTCGCTTGCATCGACTTGGTGATGGTGTTGGCATAGAAGATGACGTGCCCGTTCACATGGCGCGCCGCCCGCCCCGCCGTCTGCGTCAGCGAACGCTCACAACGTAGAAAGCCCTCCTTGTCGGCATCCAAAATGGCCACTAACGACACCTCCGGCAGGTCCAGCCCCTCACGCAGCAGGTTCACCCCTACCAGCACGTCAATCGCCCCGGCCCGCAGGTTCTGCAATATTTCCACCCGCTCCAACGTCTCCACATCCGAGTGGATGTACTGCGTCTTGATTCCAATGTTGATGAGGTACACCGACAACTCCTCCGCCATCTTCTTGGTGAGCGTGGTCACCAGTACCCGTTCGCCCTTTTCCACCGTGCGCTCAATCTCCTCCAGCAGGTCATCCACCTGGTTGTCCGCCGGCCGCACCTCTATGACAGGATCCAACAGGCCCGTCGGCCGCACCACCTGCTCCACAATCACGCCCTCCGATTTCTCCAACTCGTACTCCGCCGGCGTCGCACTCATGTAAATCGTTTGCCCCGTCAAGGCCTCAAATTCGTGGAACTTCAAAGGACGGTTGTCCAGCGCCGCCGGCAAGCGAAACCCGAAATCCACCAAGTTCTGCTTGCGCGAACGGTCGCCGCCAAACATCGCGCCAATCTGCGAAACCGTCACGTGGCTCTCGTCAATCACCAACAGAAAATCGTCCGGGAAAAAATCCAGAATGCAAAACGGACGTTCCCCAGGTCGCCGCTTGTCAAAATAGCGTGAATAGTTCTCAATCCCGGAACAATATCCCAACTCCCGCATCATCTCCACATCGTAGGTGACACGGTCTTCCAAACGTTTGGCTTCCAGATGTTTGCCAATGGATTTGAAATAGGCTACCTGCTCCCCCAAATCCTTCTTGATCTGTATGATGGCATCGTTCAAAGAGTCTTGTGAAGTAACAAAGATGCTGGCCGGGTACAAAGTCATTTTCTCTAACCTGCTGATTTTTGCTCCACTGGCTGGCTCAATTTCAAAAATATCTTCTATCTCATTGTCCCAAAAAACGATACGGTAAGCGTTGTCGTTGTAGGGAGGGAATACATCCACGGTGTCCCCTTTCACCCGGAATTTCGACGGTTCCAGCATCATCTCAGTCCGCGCATACAAGCTGTTGACCATCGCCAGCAGGAGCTGGTTGCGGTCAATGACCATCCCCCGCTCCAGATGGATGACATTCTTGGCAAAGTCGTCAGGATTGCCGATGCCGTAAATACAGGATACGGAGGCGACGACAATCACATCGCGGCGGCCGGACATCAGTGCACTGGTGGTGCGCAACCGCAGTTTCTCAATTTCCTGGTTGATGGACAGGTCTTTCTCAATATAGGTGTTGGTGGCGGGAAGATAGGCCTCCGGCTGGTAATAGTCGTAGTAGGAGACATAATATTCCACTGCATTGTCGGGGAAAAACTGCTTGAATTCGCTGTATAGCTGTGCGGCCAAGGTTTTGTTGTGGCTCAACACTAAGGTGGGCCGGTTGACTTGCGCCACCACATTGGCTATCGTGAAGGTTTTGCCGGAGCCGGTGACTCCTAACAGTACTTGTGCGCGGTCGCCGCGGTTCAAACCATCCACTAATTGCTGAATGGCAGTGGGCTGGTCACCGGAAGGGGAGAAAGAGGAGCAGAGTTGGAAGTTCATGATTTTAGGAATGGTTGCGAGTTCTGTTGGTAGATTTTTCTTTTATCGGTTTTTCCTGAATTTTAAATACAAATTGTCGTTGGAAAGATCATCAGAGTCTTCATTGTATCGGTATAATGTCAAGGCATCGTCAGTTAATACTATTGAATAATGCCCTTCGGTACGGTATGCATCACCCGGTTTGAATTCGTGAAAACCTTGGAAAATGTAGAATTCATTGTACTCAGAAATCCACACCGCCAATTGGGGCAGCCGGGATGAGTCTGTGTCATAAAAATGGTATTCTCCGAATATACCTTCGGGGTAAATGCCATTCATGGTTGCACGGAATTCACCTAATTGATGCGTGTCGTCGTTGGCCGCTTGTGCGGGGGCTCCAAAGGTCCACTTTGTGCCCACGTATGCGTTTTCAGCGATTTCCAGGTTGCTGATACCCTTGCTCCATGTACATTCCCATTCGCCTTCCAATTTTCCGGCATCTCTGCTGGAAACTGGGGTTTCTGTTTCCTTGGAGCATGACATCAATGTCATCAGGAAGACCAGACTTGCTGCGAGGGTTAAAAAATTGATTTTCTTTTTCATAATTTAAAATTTTTCCACCTGTATATGCAGATGAGGGTTATTGTTTGATGAATTTTTTTACGGCAAAGTTTCCTTTGCTGCCAGTGATTTTCAGAAAATAGATGGCCGGCCGATAGGGGAATTCCAAGTGTGTCTCCGTGCGTCCAGCAGCAGTTTCCCGCGCCTGCCGCGATAAAAGCCGTCCGTCCGCGGTGTAGATTTCAAATGTGAGTGGCTCAGTTTGAGGCAGCTCCGTCCATACAGTGAGGCGGTCTGTGACGGGGTTGTTGATGTGAATGTATCGGCTGATTTCTTGTTCTGTGACACTGACATTCGCATCTACCACAAAATCCATCACCACCGGCAAGTGGTCGGACATGGTGTACAGCGCATTGGCGATGCCTGCGGACACTATGGTGTTGGTGGGGTTGTTGATGGACTGGTTCCAGCGGAGACCGTCCTGCCCGTATGCTTTGTAAGTATTGGGCAGACAGCGGATGCCCGTGCTTCCGTTCATGACATTCCCCGATACGAGGATGAAGTCAAAGCGGTTGTCCATCCCGCCGCTCGAGTGGCAGGTGGAGCTGTTGTCTGCATGGGTTGATTGCGTGAAGATGTCGGCAAAGTCGGGGTTGTTGTCCCATTCCCCCTCACGGTTGATGGGATCGTAAAAGCGGAGCAGCGCATTGGAGTTGTGCACCAGGTTCTGGTAGGCGTTTTCCGATGCGTTGTAGATGTTGAGGTCTCCGCTCAGTACATAGTTCCCTTCCCCCAGGGTCCGGAGCCGGTTCATCAGCTGCATGGTCTGCTGGTAGCGGGTGGTGGCGTTGGAACTTGAATTTCCCGCTTTGAGATGCGTGACAATGAAGGTCACATATACGGTGTCGCCCTGTGCCAGCTGCTCCGAACGGTAGTACATCCGGAAGGCGTTGAAATAACCCACCGAGGTGGAAATGTAAAACTTGTCTTTCAAAGCCAGCTTGCGGCTGTCGTAAAAGAAACCGTTGCCAATGGAAATGGAAGCGTTGGCCTCGGCGGGAATATAGGCAAAATAGGAAACCCCATCCGTGTTCAGCACCCGGTCCAATACCCGCTGCGCATATACGGAACCTTTCCCGATTTCATTGACAGTCAGCACATCCGGACAGATGCTTTTGACAATGGACTTGAATGCGGCATCTTTCAAATCCAAATTGTTGTTGGAAGAAGTGCAGTCATCCACGCCATTTTCTGTGTAATATAAAAGATTGTAGTGCATCATACGGATGGTATCCGCTGAAAGAAGGTAGGGGAAAAGTAATATCGTGCTGATAAACAATAGTATAAGATGGTTTCTTCTCTCCATGGGATCCTTGTTTTTGAAGGGAGCAAAAGTACAGTATTTTCCCGATTTATGCGAAAAAATGATTTGATTTTTTTCTTCCCAAGGTATGTGACCAAGTCAGTAAAAGATATTTACTAACAGTTGTTCAAAAGTATTTCAAAAAAAAACCTAATTGTATATTTTTACTGAAAAAAGATATTATTTTTGCACCGCCTTAAAAAATAATATTTTTTTAAGGTAATAATCTGTCTTTTAACAAGATAGAGGTTTTAAAACAGGTAGTAATAGCGTTTTTGAAATTCAAAAATAAACCTCCGCTATTGTTATTATGTAGAAAAAGAGACAATTTCAGTGTGCCGTTGGAGGTTCGGCAGGTGTACAGTTATGAAAAAAACCATAGCCTTGATTTGCGCCTTATGCCTTTGCAGCGTGGCAACGTATGCACAAGGGTGGGCCGAGCAAAACGCTTTTGTCGTTTCCGGGGATGTGTATAATCCCGCCAACGGCTCAACAAGTACTATCGGACAAATCTTCACTGTTGCCGCTGTGGGCAGTGGGATGATGGTCAATGAAGGAGTGCACAACGCCACCTTGGTCATTGAGGATAATACCGACGAGGTGTGCGAGGGATACGACTACAGCGGACATGGATTCACCCGTTCGGGGAGTCTCAACCATGTGAGCGTGCCTGGAACGGACGAGGTGTTTGACACTTCACGCTATTCGTTGGCCGGCATTGAGTTGGGCTACGACAGCCTTATCAACTTGGCATTGACCATCCACGCCACGCACTACAACAAGGATACGACCGTTCTGCTCGCGGGCGATCCGAGACTTTCCGAAGATCCGACCACCCACAAGATAGAACAGATCTACAGCACGGCGACGGGTTGCGACAGCATCGTGGAGATGCTGGTGTACCGGGTGTCTCCCAACGACACCGTGAAGCAGCAGGGTAGGATCGGCCACGCGTGCGAGGTGCTTACCTCCCCGAACGCTCCCCTGCAAACCCCGGACATTGTGGACCTTACCCAATATCCTCTCACAGCATCAGAGCTGAACATCACCCACACTCCCGATGAATCCACCTACTGCTTCCCCACAGGTGACACCACGGAAGTGACTTGGACGGTGACCATTGCGGACTCAACGGTGACCTTCACCCAGCCGGTGATCATCCTCTGGCCTGATTGCCCTGCGCAGTCCGGCCCCGATGGAGACGGCAACGTGTATAACGCTGTGCGCGTGCTCTACGACTGCTGGACGCAGACGAACCTCCGTCCCGAAAACTATGTCGGCGGTACTCCCATCAGCGACGGCGTGATGTCCTATCCCGGCGTGCCCAATCCGACCACTTACGGGAAACTCTATACCTATGAGGCAATGATCGGGCCCTCCACTCCCGATGCCAACGGCAACTACCAGGGCATCTGCCCCGATGGATGGCACCTCCCCGATGCAGCCAAGCTGACAGAGATCTACACCCTCGTGGAACCTGCCGCTTTGATGGCTGAGTACGACTGGCTCCCCGAAGGGGGAACCAACGAGACCGGCTTCGGCCTCCTTCCTGCCGGCTTCTATAACGCCACGACCGGCTTCTATGAAAATCTTTATGTAAAGGCCTACCTGTGGTCCACCACCTCTATGGGGACATACGCCACCGCCTGCGAATGGGGCGCTGGCTGCGTGCCCGGTGGCATTGTGGACTATAAGAGAGACTACGCCCTCAGCGTGCGTTGCCTGATGAACGCTGAATAATGAAATTGAAATTAAATTAATAATAATATAGAATATAAAAAAGTTATGAAAAAGTTTGTAGCATTATTGGTTATCTTGGTGATGGGTCTGACTGCTGTCATGGCACAGTCTGCCGCCAAATTGAATTATCAGGCAGTGGTTCGTAGTAGCGAAAACCACTTGGCAAGCAATGAAACAGTGAATGTGACCATTGACATTAAGGTGGGTGGCACCACGGTGTATTCCGAAACCCATGCCAGTGTGAACACCAACATCAACGGTTTGCTGAACCTGGTTATCGGAGAATCTTCCACCCCCCACACTGGCGATTTCTCCGCTATTGACTGGGCCAACGCCACCATCGACGCTACCATCGTCTGGGGTAGCAACACCGTTACCACCAGCAATCCTGTCAATGCCGTTCCTTTCGCCCTCAGCACCGACTGTAGTTCAGTGGTCAACTGCGTGGATGACGCCATCGGTGACGGCGGCTCTACCACCAACAACGCCATCGACACCGTCATCAACAACCACCTCGCCGAATACGAAATTAAAAACTGCGGCGATGTGACCAACTGCGTGAAGACTGAGATCGCCGATGGCAGCTCAGAACTCAATCACGCTATTGATACCGTGGTCAGCAACATTGTACGCGACAGCTTGGTTCCTTACACCATCAAGAACTGTGGTGATGTGACTGATTGTGTGAAGACTGAGATCGCCGATGGCAGCTCAGAACTCAACCACGCCATTGACACCGTGATTGCCAACAACATCCACGACAGCTTGGTTCCTTACACCATCAAGAACTGCGGCGATGTGACTGATTGTGTGAAGACTGAGATCGCCGATGGCAGCTCAGAACTCAACCACGCCATTGACACCGTGATTGCCAACAACATCCACGACAGCTTGGTTCCTTACACCATCAAGAA
>JAFZWE010000034.1 GCA_017617445.1 Bacteroidales bacterium
CTCACCTTCATCAACAAAGAGTATTTGGATAAAATCGACATGGGCAAGACGGAGAAACGCTGGGTGAAGACCACCGACGGCAAGGAGATGCTCGTGTGGGTGATTTATCCTCCGAAGTTTGACCCCAACAAGAAATATCCTGCCCTGCTCTACTGCGAGGGCGGTCCGCAATCACCTGTCAGCCAGTTCTTCTCCTATCGTTGGAACTTCTCGATGATGGCGGCGCACGACTACATTGTGGTGGCCCCCAACCGTCGCGGTCTGCCCGGCTTCGGCAAGGAGTGGAACGACGAGATCAGCGGCGACTACGGCGGACAGTGCATGAAGGACTACCTGTCGGCCATCGACGAGGTGGCGAAAGAGCCGTACGTGGATGAGAACCGCCTGGGTGCAGTGGGTGCCAGTTTCGGCGGCTACTCGGTGTATTGGCTCGCCGGCAACCACAACAAGCGTTTCAAAGCCCTCATCGCCCATTGCGGCATGTTCAACTTCGAGAGCTGGTATGGCACCACCGAAGAGCTTTTCTTCGCCAACCACGACATCGAGGGCAACTACTGGGACAAAAAGCCCAACAGCTACAACTTCTCGCCCCACCGTTTTGTGGGTAACTGGGACACGCCCATCCTTGTTATCCATGGCGGCAACGACTTCCGTATTCCTTACACCGAAGGCATGCAGGCCTTCGACATCGCTCAGATGAAAGGCATTCCGAGCCGTTTCCTCTTCTTCCCCGAAGAGACGCACTTCGTGCTCAAACCGCAGAACGCCTTCCTCTGGCAGCGCGAGTTCTTCCGCTTCTTGGATGAATATCTGAAAAAATAGTCCTTCTTTCTAATTTTATTAAAGATGAAAAAAACATTTTTTCTAATCCTGACATTGATCATATTTTGCGGGACTATTTCTGCCCAACAGGACTGTCCGGCAGTGGATTGTCCGGGAATGTGCGGTCGCTTTGTGGATGCCGACGGCGACGGTTTCTGTGACCATGGCAAGCTGTCGAAGCCCAAGGCAGAGCCGAAAACCGAGCCTGCTGTCCAACAGCAGACACCTCCCCCAATGCCTACCCATAAAGTAAATGTAGTGCAAAATGAGGAGTCTGGTGTGCAGGAGCAGACTGCTCCACAAGACACCACTCCAGAAAAGTCGGAAGTAACTGACAATGAAAAGGCTGGATACGATGCCCTTCAGGCGGGCAGTACGCAGCAGCCTGAGGAGAAAGCCCCTGCCAAGCCCACTTCTCCCTACCACGTCTATCTCATCCTCGGTGGCACCCTGCTGCTCTACCTCATTTCCTTCATCCTGGTGAAGGCCAATGTCTGGACAAAGGTCACGCACCGTAAGGTGTGGAATGTCGCCCTCACGATCACCTTCTTGGTATCGTGTCTGTTAGGATTGCTGCTGGCCATCTTCATCCATCACGGCTATCGTCCCGAGTGTTACATCACCCTGTTGAAACTCCATGTGTGGTTCGGCATTGCCATGACGGTTATTGCGTTTTTCCACGCACTGTGGCACCTCAACTATTTCAAAGCCATCTTTAAGAGCAACAAGTCAAATTCTTAAAGCATGAAAGCTGGGCGTTACGCGAGGTTCGTCGATTTCAGACACCAGAAATGGTTGTGGACCATCATGGATTCCTACCTGTTGAGGAAGTTCATCGGGTCGGTTTTCTATGCCATCGCACTTTTGATGACGGTCATCGTAGTATTTGACATTTCCCAGAATGTGCAATATTTTGAGGATGCTACCTTCAAGCAGGTGGTTTTTGACTACTACTTCAACTTCATTCCCTATTTTATTAACCTCTTTTTCCCGTTGTTTACTTTCATATCGGTCATCTGGTTTACATCGAAATTGTCGGAACGCAACGAAATCATCTCTTTTTTCAATGGTGGGGTGAGTTTTTATCGTTTCATTGTTCCCTATATTGTGGGGGCGGTGATGTTGTGCGTTTTCTCTATGCTGATGGCCAATTTTGTGATTCCGGGCACCAATGCCAAGCTTAACGCATTCAAAGACACCTATTTCCACTCCAAGAAAATGCGTAGTACGGAGACCATCACCCAGCGGAATATCCATTTCAAGAATTCCCCCAATTCGTATGTTTACGTGCAGTTTTGGAGGAAAAACATCAACTCTGGAGACCAGTTTACGTATGAAATATTTGGCAAGGAGAGGATGATTTTCAAACTTTCTGCCCAGCGTATCAGCTACGACAGCCAACGCAACCGGTGGCATCTAAACAATTATTTTATACGTTCCTTTGATGGAGATGTGGAACATTTTCGCAGTGGAAACCAGCTGGATACCACTTTTTCGTTCACTACTGATGATTTTACCCGTACCGTTCAAGATGCCAATATTTTGAATTATAGAGATTTAAAGAAATTTATTGAAGTAGAGCAGGCCAAAGGATCCTCTTTGGTGAAAAGTTATGAAATAGAGCAGCACCGTCGTGTGGCCAATCCGGTCTCCATCATTGTGATGACTTTGTTGGGACTGTGTGTGGCCGCCCGTAAAAGCCAGCGTGGGGTAGGGGTGCATGTTTTCATAGGGATGGCTCTGGTGTTCGTCTTCATTTTCTTGCAACAGGTATCCACAGTTTTCGCAGTGTCGGAGTCGCTTTCTCCGGCCATGGCAGTGTGGCTGCCCAATCTTATCTATTTCTGCATCTGTATAGTCATGTTATTAACTATTCCAAAATAATTTATTTACCAAAATCAATTGTTATGAAAAAATTTTCTATTCTTTTTGCGGCAATTTTATTTGCAGTTTCAAGCAATGCACAAGAGGTCCCCAACAGTGGTTTTGAAAACTGGACGGATGAGCATACTGCTACCAGTTGGAATTCCACTTTTGATGCGGAAGTCCCGTTCAATTACAATGGTATGGATGTGACCGTTCACATTAACTATGATGCTGCCAGACGCAGTGATGACAGTCATTCAGGAAATTATGCCGTGCAATTGGTGACTCAGCAGGCAAATGTCACCGCAAATATTTATGGTATGGAGATGACGGTTTACACACTCACTCTCCCCGGTATGATCCAGCTGGGTGAACTGGATACAGAGAATTTGTCCAATATTGACCTTGAAAACGTTGGTGATTTCGGTGATTTCAATCTCACGGACTATGTTTATGGCGGCATCCCCTGCACCCAGATTCCTACCAAACTGAAGGCATGGGTGAAATTTCAGGCGGTCAATGACACCATGCGTTTGGGAGTGCTTGCCACCCGCTGGAACAATGGGCAACGTGAGGTGGTGGCTCGTGGCGATTTCCTGTCCTCTCAGGCATACAGCCAGTATGTGCAGTTGGAAGCTCCTGTCAATGTGTTGATTGAAGGTGCCACTCCCGATACGCTGAATATCTTTTTCTGTAGTGCAGGTGCCAGCTGCGACAGCGCCACCACTCTTTGGGTGGACGATATGGAACTGGTTTTCGGTGAGAACAACATTTATGAGGTCTCTTCTCTTCCGATGTTCCAGGTGGGACCGAACCCGTCATCCGACAAGATTTATGTAAATACGTTGGAAAACAGCGAGTATGCCGTTGCTTTGTTTGACATGAACGGAAGAATGGTGTATGAGGCGACAGGCTTGGAGGGAAAGTCCACTATTGATGTGTCCTGTTTTGCAAAGGGAGTTTATACCTTGAAAGTGAAACAGAACGGCAAGGTCAATGCAAAAAAAGTGATGGTTCAGTAGGATGGAATTTTGGCTGGCCCCGTTGCACGGGATAACAAATCATCATTTCAGAAATTGTGTGAACCGCCATGCTGGGGGAATCAGCGTGGCGGTTACTCCTTTTCTGCCCGTGCAGGAAGCCGCCAAGCTGAATGTCCGAAAATGGACGGACATCCAGCCTGAAAACAACGAGGTGTCCCGCATCATACCGCAGCTGATGGGTAATGAACCCGCTCATTTTGTGGACACTGTCCGTGCGTTGCAGTCTTTGGGCTATCAGCGGGTCAATTGGAACATAGGCTGTCCTGCCGCCCAGGTGGTGCGCAAGCAGCGTGGCTGCGGTGTGATGCCCTTTCCTGATCGGGTGGAGGCAGTGGTGCAGCGAGTGACAGCAGAAACCGACTGCCTTTTTTCTGTCAAGATGCGGTTGGGGCTCCGGAACCCTCGGGAAGGGGTGGAAATTCTGCGCCGCCTGCAGGATTATCCGCTGGATTTCATTGTCATTCATCCCCGACTCGGGGTGCAGCAGTATGAGGGCTCTCCCGACTGGGATGGATTGGCAAAATGCTGTGATTCTGCAGGAAAACAGAGAATTGTGTACAGTGGGGATATCGTGGATTTGTCTTCATTCCAGCGGTGGCGAGAGGCTTTCCCGCAGATAGGCACTTGCATGTTGGGGAGGGGACTGTTGCGCAACATTTTTCTGGCGGAGGAGTTGTGCGCGGGGACGGAACTGTCCCGTGAACAGCGCCGGATGCGCTTTTCAAAGTTTTATGCAGATTATGTGCAAACCATGCTCGCACAACGCGGCCCCCATGCGAGCCTCTCGGCACTGAAAGAATTGTGGCACTATTTTGCCTCTTTTTTCCAACTTTCAGAAAGCCAATTATTGCATCTTCTCCGCCAAACCGACTGGGAGAGTTTCCATCAGGAGGCCACTGCTATTGTGTCTGCTCCGTTGGATTGATTTTTATTTGTTGGCTTTTTTTCGGTATTCTTCGGCTTTCGCCTGATTGCCCAAAGCTTCGTAGGCTTCAGCTATGGAGCTGTAAATATGACTCAACTCGGTCTTGTCGTAGGTGTATTTGGCTGCTTTTTCCAGATAGGGGATGGCCTCGGCGGCTTTTGAGGTTTGCAAATAGGCGGACCCCACCATGAATAACATCATTGAATTGGAAGGAAAGAGTTCAGTAATTTCTTGCTTTAGCTCTATTATTTTATTGAAATTCTGTGATTTGGCTAAACAATATACATAATCGCTCCAGATGGCATATTGGGAGGGGTCCACTTCAATGGCTTTGGCAAAATAGTGAGCTCCTTGGGCATAGTCCTGCCCGCGCAAATGGATGGAACCGAGAGCAGCCCAGCCTTCCACCGCCTCGGGATTGGCCTCGGTGAGTGCCTGGGCCAACTCCACCTGTTCCGGCGTGGCGGGCTTGTCCTTGAGGGAGGAGAGATAGATGCGCAGGATGGGCATCTTCTGTTCCAGGGTCACCTCGGTGGATTTCACGGCAGAGAGCCAGTACTGGAAGGCCGTCGATTGGTCTCCGCGTGCTTGGTAGTAGTTCCCGAGCATCAGCTGTGTGCTGCCGTTTCCGGGATCTATCTGGTTGGCCTTTTCCAAATAGCCGATGGCCTTGTCGGACTGTCCGTTGGAAATGTATATCTCGGCGGCACTCAGATAGTTGTCTGCATTGTAGGGGGCGTTTTTGATGGCTCGGTCATATTCGCCGACAGCCCCTTTCACATCGTTGTTATAGAGGTGGATCTGCGCTTTCAGCATGGTGATTTCATCGGATGAGCCGTTGAGCAGTTCAATCCGGTCCAGAGCTTTGAGCGTCTCTTTGATTTTGCCGGTGCGCATGGTGGCATCTGCGTAGTTGAGCAGGAAGGTTTCGTTCTGCGGTGACAGGGCACATGCCTTGCCCCACAGTTTGGCTGCGTCCGCGGACTTTCCTTCTTCGTCGTAAACTTCCGCCATCTCAGCAAGATACCATACATTGTTTTTCTCCGCCTTGAGGGCACGGTTCAGGAAGTGTTCCGCAACGACATAGTCTTGCGCTTCGTGTTTGATCTTGCCCAGCATGTAGTTGGAGGGACCGTGGGTGGGGGTGGTTTCGGCAATCCCCAGGAAAACTTCCTCTGCCTTCACCAGATTGCCGGTGTAATAGTCGCGGAGGCCGTTGGCAAAGGTGACGGAGGTGCGCCGCTCTTGCTCTGCCTGGATGTAGTTCTTTTTCTGCGCCTGAACGGTCAACAGTTGGCACAGAAGAAGAGCTGTCATGAGAAAAATGCGTGTTTTCATGCGATTTGAAATGAGTGCGCAAAAGTACAACTTTTTAAATAAAAAATTACCTGAAACATTTCTTTGGGAATCAGCAAATATTATGTATTTTTGCTCGCATTTTTATTGAAAAAATTTGAACAGTTTGATGATGGAAAATAAAAAAATATATGGGGACTTCTATTTTTAATCTTTTTTAGCCATACTTCCAGACCCTGCAAGTCCCTTCAACAGAATCTGAAAATACAACGGGGCAAATTTACATATTATTTTCTGATTTACAAGGGTTTGAGGTAAATTTTTTATTAAAAAA
>JAFZWE010000035.1 GCA_017617445.1 Bacteroidales bacterium
CTGTCGTGGCTGAACTCAAGAAGATGTCCAGCACCATCGGCGACAACAACGAGAAGATCGCCCAGGTGGCTACCATCTCCGCCAACAACGATGCTCACGTCGGCAACATCATCGCCGAAGCGATGCAGAAAGTGAAGAAAGAGGGTGTCATCACCATCGAAGAGGCCAAAGGCACCGAAACCAACGTGAAAGTGGTGGAAGGTATGCAGTTCGACCGTGGTTACATCTCCCCCTATTTCGTGACCGACACCGAAAAGATGGAAGCCGTTTACGAAAATCCCTTCATCCTGATTTATGACAAGAAAATCAGCAACATGAAGGAATTCCTCCCCATCCTTGAGAAGGCTGTCCAGAGCGGTCGTCCGCTGCTGGTGATTGCAGAAGATGTGGAGAGCGAAGCACTCGCCACCCTCGTGGTGAACCGTTTGCGCGGCGGTCTGAAGATCGTGGCCGTGAAGGCTCCCGGCTTCGGCGACAGAAGAAAAGAGATGCTGGAAGACATCGCCATCCTGACCGGTGGTTATGTAATTTCCGAAGAAAAAGGTTTCAAACTCGAAGACGCTACCCTCGAAATGCTGGGTACCGCCGAGAAGATCACCGTTGACAAGGAGAACACCACCATCGTCAGCGGCAAGGGCGACAAGACTGCCATCGCTGACCGCGTGGCTCAGATCAAGGCCCAGATTGCCAAGAGCACTTCCGACTACGATAAAGAGAAACTTCAGGAACGTCTGGCCAAGCTGGCCGGCGGTGTGGCCGTCATCTACGTCGGCGCCGCTTCCGAAGTGGAGATGAAAGAGAAGAAAGACCGTTTCGACGACGCTTTGCACGCCACCCGCGCTGCCATCGAAGAGGGTATCATCCCCGGCGGCGGTGTTGGTTACATCCGCGCCATCAAGGCTTTGGACAAGATAAAAGGTGTGAACGACGACGAAAAGATCGGTATCGACATCGTGCGTCGCGCCCTGGAGGAACCCCTCCGCCAGATCGTGGCCAACGCCGGCAAGGAAGGCTCCGTGGTGGTGAACGCCGTCAAGGAAGCCAAGGGCAACATAGGTTTCAACGCCCGCACCGAGGTGTACGAAGACCTCATCAAGGCTGGTGTCATCGACCCGACCAAGGTGGCCCGCGTCGCCATTGAGAACGCCGGTTCCATCGCCGGTATGTTGCTGACTACCGAGTGCGTGCTCGCCGAGATTAAGGAGGAGACTCCTGCTGCTCCCGCTGCAATGCCTGGTGGCATGCCCGGCATGTACTAATATATATTTAGAGGATTTGAAAACAGGAAGTTGGAAGTTTCTGGCTTCCTGTTTTTTTTATTAAACAATAAAATCACTATGAGACTTGTCATACAAAGGGTGCAACGGGCATCCGTGACCATCGCAGAAGAGCGGGTGGCAGACATCGGGCAGGGATTGCTCGTGCTTGTCGGTGTGGAAAATGGGGATGGTGAAGCCGAGGCCGCCTGGTTAGCCGCCAAGACCGCCAACATGCGCATTTTCAACGATGAAAACGGCGTAATGAACCGCTCGGTCAAGGAGGTGGAGGGAGAACTGCTGGCGGTTTCCCAATTCACGCTCACAGCCTCCACACGGAAAGGAAACCGTCCCTCGTACATCCGTGCTGCCGGACACGAAACCGCCGTCCCACTATATGAGCGCTACTGCGAAATGCTGTCTGAAGAATGCGGCAAGCCTGTCCAACGCGGAGTGTTCGGAGCCGACATGCAAGTGGAGCTGGTCAACGACGGTCCGGTCACCATCATCATTGACTCAAAACTGAAAGAATAGCCATGGCATTTTTTGTGAGCGAAAAGAAAATTACGCCCCCATCAACTTACCTTACTGAAACACAGAGGCATATCTACGAGAGGCTTCAGTGTTTAGGAATCCCTTTTGAGCGAGTGGATACCGATGACGGCTCCACCATGGAGGATTGCGTGTTCATCTCCCAAGGGCTTGCCTGCCCCGTGGTGAAAACCATCTTTTTATGCAACCGCCAGCAGACCCGTTTTTATTTGTTTGTCACAACAGCAGATAAACCATTTGTAACGAGGGTCTTCTGTGGAGCATTGTCAGTGCCGCGGGTTTCCTTTGTACCCTCAGAGATGCTTTGGGAGAAATTAGGCACGCGGGTGGGGGCCACCACACTGCTCAGCATCTTCAACGACAGCACGGACGACATCATGGTCGTCATGGACGAGGAGGTGGCCGAGCGTGAATATTACGCCTGCACCGACGGCACCAGCACCTGCTTTATCAAAATCAGCATGGCGGACTTGCTGCAGAAATACCTGCCCGACACCGGCCACGCGCTACACACCATCAAACTGTAATCCATGGAAGAGAAGCAGCACATCGGCACACTGTTTGATCGCATTGCAAAAACTTACGACCGACTCAACCACCTGTTGTCCTTCAATGCGGACAAACGGTGGAGGAGGAAGACGGTGCGCCAGCTGGCCCCATGCCAGAAGGCACTGGATGTGGCGGTGGGCACGGGCGATCTGGCCATTGAGATCATTCGGCAGGAGAAAGCTGCCCAGGTGGTGGGCATTGACCTGTCAACGGAGATGATGCGCATCGGGGCGGAAAAGGCAGAAAAGCTGGGACTTACTGGACGGATCACATTTGAAGAGGGCAGCGCACTGGCTCTCCCCTACCCCGACGGCTGTTTTGAGGCGGTGACCTGCGCTTTCGGAATCCGGAACTTTTCCGACTTAGACGCGGGATTGGCAGAGATGCTGCGAGTGCTCCGCACTGGCGGGCAGCTGGTCATTCTGGAATTCTCATACCCACAACGACCGATTTTCCGCGGAATTTATAATTTCTATTTCAACCGCATCCTGCCGGGCATCGGTAAACGAGTCAGCAAAGACGCCCACGCCTATTCCTACTTGAACCGCAGCGTCAAGGAGTTTATTCACGGGGAGCAAATGGTTGTAAAACTCAAGGAAATCGGTTTCCAAGAACCCCATTTAAAAACATTAACCAACGGAATATCAACAATCTACATAGCAAAAAAATGAAACAAGTTCTTCTTTGGTTCAAAGTAATTCGTCCCTATTCCCTGTTTGCCTCCTTTTGTCCGGTAGCTGTCGGACTTTTGGCGGAGGGGGTACGCTCAACGCTGGTGGCTGTGGCTACCATGGCCTGCGCCCTTTCCCTTCAGATCTTCTCCAACCTGGTCAACGACTACTTTGATTTCAAACGCGGAGCAGACAAAGTGGATCGCGACGGGCCGGAACGCATGATGGCGCAGGGGGCTGTTTCCGAGGCGCAAATGCGAAAAGCCATCATTGTAACACTTATCATCTGTTTGTTATTAGGAATTTACCTGGTTTATTGCGGAGGATGGCCCATTCTGCTGATCGGGGTGGCTTCCGTTGCATTCGCATGGCTCTACACCGCCACCAACCACTCCCTTTCATACCTGGGCATTGCCGACATTTTCGTCTTTATTTTCTACGGGGTGGTGGCAAGTACCGGAACCACATTTTTACAGACCGAAAGTTTCTCATTCCCATCTTTTTATGCCGGTGCCGTTTGCGGGCTGATTTCAATGTGTTTATTGATCATCAATAATTTAAGAGACATTGAAAGTGACAAAGAGGTAGGCAAGAGAACCTTTCCTGTACGATTCGGGAAACGGGCTGGAGAAATCGGGATGTTAGGGGTAGTACTGCTGATGCCGCTGTTTGCCTGGCTGGCATTCGGGTTCAGCTGGCCCATGCTGATTGTTGTTCCTGCCTTGTTGCTTTTTGCAGCCACGCTCCGTGCCAAGGGGAAACAATACAACCCCTGCATGATGGGAGCTGGCATCACCAACCTGATATACGTGGGCTTATGTCTGCTGGCATAGCATTTGCACTAAACAAAAAAAAGCGGCTATGAAGCCGCTTTTTTTGTGTGTGAACAGGATTATTTGTTCTTCACCATAGATTTGAATTCCGGACACGGTTTGAAAGCCGGGACCTTGTGGGCAGGAACATCCATGGAAGTACCGGCGCTGATGTTGCGCGCAGTCTTGGCAGCACGTTCTTTGATGGTGAAAGTTCCAAATCCTCTCAAGAAAATGCTCTCGCCAGCGGTAAGAGTGTTCTTGATTACAGTCATTTCGTTCTCAACAACGGTGAGGACGACATCGGCACTGATGCCGGTTGCGTCGGCAATCTGCCGAACAAGTTCTGCTTTAGTCATACTATTTTATTTGTTTTGATAAATTTGGCGCAAAAATACTGCAAATCTTTGAATTAACCAAATATTATCGCATTTTTTTTATTTTTTTTATCCAATACCTTTTTTTTCAGGAAAATCAAAATGGCAGACGGTAAGAGCACCCATTTTTCCACTCAGAGCACCCGTATGCAGTACGACCTTTGATTACCACCCCGCGATGGCATAGCGGGCAAAGCTGTCCTTCCCGCACTGCCGACGGATTTTGATTTGCAACATTCTTTTTTTCAATATTTTGAACATTGGATTCTGCTTCTTTTTTCTTGTTTTTTGAAGACCGGGCGCGTTTTTTTTCTACCGACTTTTTCACCTCTGTGGATGAAGAATCAGCAAGGGAAACGCGACGGTTGGACTGATCGGCCATCACCTGCTGTACAATGCCCGCTACCATCTGCTTCAGCTCTTCAATAAACTGTCGGGCATCATATTTATGCTGTTCAATCTCTCGCAATTTTCTCTCCCATTGCCCGGTAAGTTCCGCACTTTTGAGCAATTCCTCATGAATCAGTCCAATCAGTTCTATACCGGTAACTGTAGGAGCGAGGCTTTTGCGTTCTTTCCGGATATAGTTTCGTTTGAACAGGGTTTCAATGATGGCAGCCCGGGTGGAGGGGCGGCCGATACCGTTTTCCTTTAGCGCCTCGCGCAGACTCTCATCATCCACGCCTTTGCCGGCGGTTTCCATCGCCCTCAACAGCGTAGCTTCTGTATAAGGTTTGGGCGGAGTTGTCCATTTCTCCGCGAGCTGGGGCTGGTGCGGGCCATGTTCCCCTTTGATGAAAGCGGGCATCAGCTTCTCTTCCGGTTTGTCCTCCTCATTTTTCTCCTCCTCTTTGGCAGGTTTGAGCACCACACGCCAGCCTGGTTCAAGAATCTGCTTTCCTGTGGCCTTGAACTCCACCTCCTCCACCACACCCAGTGCCGTGGTAGTGGAAAAAACACAATCGGGGTAAAAGACTGCGATGAAATGGCGGCACACCTCATCATAGACGCACCCCTCATCGCGATCCAGATACTGGGGCACAATGCCTGTAGGGATGATGGCATGGTGGTCGGTCACCTTACTGCTATCAAACACCTTTTTGCTTTTGGGCAATTTTTTTCCAAAAAGAGGGGCAGTCAGTGCCGCATAGGCCGGAAGTCCCTGAAGGATGGCAGGGCACTTGGGATAAATGTCGTCACTCAGGTATGTGGTATCCACACGGGGATAGGTGGTGAGTTTCTTTTCATAGAGTCCCTGGATCAGCTGGAGGGTCTGTTCGGCAGAAAAGGAGTATTTCTTATTGCACTCCACTTGCAGCGAGGTCAAGTCAAACAGGCGCGGCGGGGCTTCACGGCCTTTTTTCTCAGATACATCCGTTATGAAAAAATCCTTGTCGGAAATGCGCTGTAAATCCTCCTGGCCCTTCTCCTGGGATTTATACTTGCCCTTGGTTGCCGTAAAGAGGGTCTCTCGATAGAGTGTGGAAAGCACCCAATAGGCGGAGGGCTTGAAGTTGCGGATTTCCTCATCCCTTTGCACGATGAGTGCCAACGTAGGAGTTTGCACACGCCCGATGGAGAGCACCTGCCGGTTCTGCCCGTACTTGAGCGTATAAAGGCGGGTGGCATTCATGCCCAGCAGCCAGTCCCCGATGGCACGGCACAAGCCAGCTTCATAGAGCGACTGATATTCAGACTGGTTCTTCAGGTTTCGGAAACCCTCGCGGATAGCATCTTCCGTCAGGGAGGAAATCCACAAGCGGCTGACCGGGCAGCTGGCCTTGGCTTTCTGCATCACCCACCGCTGAATCAGTTCCCCCTCCTGGCCGGCATCCCCGCAATTCACGATGGCATCGGCGTGCTGCATCAGCTGTTCAATGACAGCAAACTGACGTTCAACAGAAGCCTGGCCGATCAGTTTGATGCCGAAACGCTGGGGCAGCATCGGCAACTGCCCCAACGACCAGGATTTCCATTGGGGGAAATAGTCGTGCGGTTCCTTCAAGGTACACAAGTGACCGAAAGTCCAGGTCACTTGGTAGCCGTTGCCCTCCAGGTAGCCCTGATGCGACACGGTAGCCCCGAGCACTTGGGCAATATCACGGGCCACACTCGGCTTTTCAGCGATACAGACGATCATGGTTAGTGATGGCAGCCTTCATGACCGGCGCATCCGATGCCGGAATCCTTGAGTTTGCCTGCCATGAAATCCTTGGCCACCTGGCGCACGTCGCCGCTACAGCCGCGAATCACATTGATATGGGCTGCATTCAGCACATTCTTAGCACCTTCTCCCATATTGCCACCGAGCAGCACACGTACCCCCATGCCCTGAAGCACAGTGGCGATGTTGGACTTGCATCCACATCCTTCGCCCGCGGGCACCTCGGTTTCCTTCAGGATTTCGCCATCCGCAGCCATCTCAAAAACGGTATAGTGGTCGCAATGGCCAAAATGGTCATCCACCTTGCCATCCACAGTGGGGATGGCTACAATCATGGCCGGGCGGGGCCTCTTCCCTTCGGATTCGGAAAAATCAACCACACGGTCGGCGATTTTCACAAAGATGTCATACATAGTATTGTTGGTACCCGAAAGCAGGCACTCTTTCCCTTCCACCTCGTCCACATCCTGGATGAGCGGGATCTGGGCCAGCAGGTCGGTATGGAATTCATCGGCGAGGAGCTGTCCACCGCCCTTGCCAAAGAGCAGGTACTTCTCGTCCGGATGCTCCTTGGGGGTGAACCACGACATGTTTTCCACAATACCGATGAGCGGCACATTCATTTTCGCGGGGGAGAACATCTCCGCCCCTTTGCGTGCGTCTGCTACAGAAAGGGTTTGCGGGGTGGTCACCACAATGGCGCCCACGACCTCAAACTGCTGCATGGTGGAAATCTGGATATCACCGGTACCCGGAGGAAAGTCCACCACAAGATAGTCCAGTTCACCCCAAGCAGTCTTAGCGAAGAGCTGTGACAATGCGCTGGCTGCCATCGGTCCGCGCCAGATCACCGCCTGGCTGTTGTCGGCCAGCAGTCCCATGGAGATGATCTTTACCCCGAATTTTTCAACAGGGACAAGGAACTCCTCTTCTCCCACGTAAGTGGCGTCCACCGGCATGTGTTCAATACCGAACATCTTATGCAGTGACGGCCCGTAAATATCTGCATCCAGCAAGCCCACGCGGTAGCCCTGGCGGGCCAAAGCCAACGCGAGATTGGCCGCCACCGTGGATTTGCCCACGCCACCCTTGCCAGAGGCCACCACTACAATGTTCTGAATGCTTTTCAATTTTGTCTTTTGAATCATCGGATTCCCTTTTGTTTCCATTAGCTATAAATTTTAATTAAGTCCAAATTCTCTTTCCTTAGTGCCATCCATATACCTTTGAAGTGTATTATTGTATATGCGGGCTTCCACCTTGTATCTGTTTCCAGACAGGTAATGCAACTGAGAAAAAGGTATTTTGATTTCAAAAATTTTGCTCTCCGTATCATCAGCCACATAAAATGACTGTGAAGAGGCTGAAACCTGTCCTTGGGAATTGACATATCGCGAACTGCGATCAATCCAAGGAATCATTTCCCCATCTGATTCTTGATAAAAAAAGATGCAGGCCCTGCAAGTGTTGCCCTTGCAATTGGAAAGAGTGGCCTCTATCTCTGTTTTAAAATAGTTGACAAAAAGACTTGACTCCTTGGACAACGATATTCTCTTGACATTCACGTGCGGCCCGGCTTCCTGAGACACCTTCACCACCTGGCTCTTTTCATCCGCACGCAAAGTGATACTGAATTCTCTCTTTTCTGACGTGCTGTTTTCAGGAATTTTGATCATCAGGACATCCCCATTGACCTCATACTGACAGTTGGAATCCGGCACCGCTGTCCAAGTCCCATCGGATTTCACAGTTATGGATCCCTCACCTCCCTGCCAAGGAATTTTCAATGATGAAGGAGTGACTTTCAAGTAGGTGGCTTTTTTTTTAGCCTGTTTCAAGATGACAGAGCATTGCGATTTTCCTGTACGCAATCGGAGCACCCCGCTGCGCTCTTCAAAATCCGGGTTGGCTTGATAGCTCAGCACCAACCTCCCCTTTTCCTGTGTCAGCACCTGACACCAGTCGGGTACAGTCACCTTATAACTGGAGGCGTTTGTAGAGACCGGCACCTCCACCCGCCCCTCCTCCGGAGGGAGCATCAGCGGGTCCTCCCCTACCACCCGTATGTCACGGTGATAATAGTCATACGCGAAATATCCGCCCACACCCAATCCAGCCAACAGCAACAAAAGCAATACCCACAATCCCCTGCGGCTCTTTTTCTTTCCCTCTGTAACAGGAGGCGGCGGCGGATCGCCAACGGAAAAATTCATGTTTTTCACTGCATCATGGAGTTCACGACCATTGAAAAATCTGTCCGAAGGATTCTTCTCCAAGCACTTCATGATCAATGCCTCCAGAGCATCAGGATAATCCTTTTGATAGGTCTGTCCTGGGTATTTTTTTTCAAAAGCGGCTTTACGGAGCGGTTCTATGGCAGGCGGTTGCTCCGTCTGGTGCGCTTTCATCACGCGGTACTCTTCATCCACCTGATTGGACGAGTTCACACGGAAAGGAAACGGGGGTTGGCCGGCCAACATCTCATACAAAAGCACACCGAAGCTGTAGATGTCCGACTGCTCTGTCAGCAGTTGGCTGTCGCTCCACTTTTCCGGGGCCTTGTACTCAGGGCGGCCGTTCACACGCCGGCTGCTGCCCACGGCTGTATTGCCTTCAATGGCCAGTCCGAAATCCAGAAGCACATAGTGGCCGTCATCTTTGCGGATGACATTGCCGGAGTGGATGTCATTATGGATCACCTTATATTTTTCAATCAGGCGATGGCGGGTCGGTGCATCCAGCAGCACGCGGCTGCCATCCTCGGGATCATCCTGCAAACCGTCTGCTTCGCGGTCCATGCAGTAGCGGAACACCTCCTCATGGCAATAGGCCAGTGCACTTCCTATCTCATCCAACATCCTGAGCACCTCCTCTGCAGGAACAAAATGCTCCTGCTGTTCCAGATAGTGGGTCAGGTCCGCGCCAGGTACATAGTCCATCTCCACCACAGCCGTTGTGCCGATCAGGCGGGGCTGGTAAATGTGGACAATGTTCGGATGGCTACCGTTTCCCAGACGGAGCAGCAGTTTGCACTCATCCAGAAACTTTTGATAATCAGTACTTTTATCATCCAATACCGTCTGATTCAAGACACGAACCGCACGAATATACCCCCATTGGTTATGCCGCACTTTATACACCGTGGCATAGCCTCCCCGGCCCAACTCCGACAACACAGTATATTCCTCTTGAAAAGTCATGTTCTTTTATTTTGAACGAGGAAGCAAATCCTTAGCCGAAGTGTCAGAAAGATACACAGTATCACGTATGGTATCGTGAATTACATTTTCTTTTGAAGAAGCATCAGCACCTTTCTTATCATTGAACACAAGATAGCCCACACCGAATCCCATGCACATGGCGATCAGCAGCAGGAAGAGGAATATGGGAAGCCGTTTGTTGCCCGAGTGGGTGGAGGAATCGCTGGGTGGGGTGTTTTCATCCAACCGCACCTCTGTGCGCTGGGGTTGTTTTTTCTCCTCCTTATGGGTAGATTTCTTGTCGCGGTGTTTGTCTGCCATTTGTTCGCGGACCGGCTCGGCGGCTGTCGGCTGTGGTTTTTCCACTTGGGGTGAATATTCCAGCAGCACCGCCGTCACATTGTCCTTTCCGCCGGCCACCAAAGCCGCGTCAATCAACCCGTTCACGCGGTCTTCAATATTGTGTTCCGACTGGAGGACGCTGGTAATCTGGGCGGAGGTAATCATATCGGGGAGGCCGTCCGAGCAGAGCAGGAAGGTAGTTTCCGGTTCCAGCGGGAAGATGTCGGATTCCAGGAAATTATGATCGTTCACCTCATGTCGTTCGGAACCCACATCGCGGCTGATGACGCTGCGTTGCGGGTGGTTCATAGCCTCTTCCTCCGTCAGTTCGCCCTGTTCCTCGCGGTAGCCCACCAACGAATGGTCGTGCGACAGTTTCACCAGTTTGTTTTCGGAGAACATGTACAAACGGGAGTCTCCCACATGAACCATATTCACCCTTTTGGCCTTGACTTCCACGAGGATGGCGGTCAGCACGCATCCCATGGAGGAGAGTTCAGTACTGGTCTCCCTGCGGTCAACGATGGCGTTGTTGGCAAAAGTGACAGCCTGTTTCAGCAGTTCAATGCGCTCACCGTTGGGATAGGTCTCCAGATACTCGATAATCTTGTCATGGGCGATGGCAGCGGCGACCTCACCTCCCTCGTAGCCTCCCATACCGTCGATGGCCACGGCGAGATAGTGGGAGTCGTCCCACAGGGTCTGCCATATCAGGTTGTCCTCATTATTGGTACGGACCTTACCCACATTGGTGGCACCGAAAAGTGCCACACCGTTCTTATCGGTTTGAATCATGACTTTGTGATATTAAAGGTGACTTTCAATTGGACTGAATTCAGCAGTATATTGGAATTGTTGGCCAGGTCCTGCCATTCTGGTGAGCCGACACTGATCGGCAGGGGGCGTTCATTGACGCGGGCAGGGTGGAACGCGGCGATACGGAATTTCTGTTCTGCCTCAAAATAGCGGATTTGCACATGGGACACCTCCACTTCCGGACTGTCGATCTTGATAATCTGGCGACCGCTGCGGTTGTCGGTGTTACCGGAAATGTAAATGGTTTCATCCTGCATCTTATGGGCGCGCTGTTTCCCGTTCAGGCTATAGGAAATGGTGGCATAAGTGGGCACTTCCTGGGAAGTGGGCGAGCTGCCGGTCGGGTCGAAGCGGAAGCGGAAGGTACCCTCATTGCGGATATCCAGGTTGTTGAGGGCATCCAGATTCAGGTTCTGGTATTTCCGGTTGGAGTTGACGCAACGCACCGAAGAGGGGATGTTCGACTCTTCAAACACATTCTCCGAGGTGGCATCAGAATACAGCAGGGTTTGGGAAACGATTTTTCCAGGGGCCACCAACACCTCCTCCTTGTCCACCTCTTTTGTATAGCAGGGAGAAAAGCGGAACAGCCACTCTTTGGCCGGCGGGCGGGTATCGTATTTTCCCCCTTTTCCCTTCTCTTCAATAATCTTGTATATCTTTTTCAATGCTGTTTCCATCACAAACGGCAAATCCAACTCAAGACGCTTATAGTCGCTCGGGGCCATGTAAACACGGAAAGCCATCGGATAGAGGATGCGTGTGTCGAAAGAGTGTTCCTTCAACTGCATTTTAAAATGATCCACCAATTCATCCAGCAACATTTGGTTGGTCATTCTGCTGGCCACAGAGTGGTCACCAGGTTTGAAAAAATCCAAAATTTTATCTAACATATTCTTTAATTTATCTGACAATTATTTTATTCTTCAAATAGCACCCTTAGAATCACATGTTTCCCCAATTCTATCAAATCCTCATCCTGAAGGGGGAAGGCTTGTCCGACGGTGCGGAGGTCGATGATATCCTCACCCCGGATCACACGGGTGCGGTTGCCATGATCCACGCTGCCTCCCTCGTCCACCTGCAGGAAGAAGCCATCCTTGGCATTGTAGCCGATGTGAGCGTGTGCGCGGCTGACATACTTGTTGTTATCTGCCTGCGGTGAAGCGGGGTTCTCATCCACCGCGATATGGTTGGTGCGATAACCCACCTGTTTGCCGCGGCCGATATTGTATGCGGAAGGCCTTCGATTCAGAAGTGCCTTGGCGGCCAGCACATATTCATCCTCCATGAGAGCGCCCTGTCCACCCTCCACAAAAATCCGGAGGGAGGAAGAGAGTTCATGGGCGCGTACCTGTTCCAGCTGCATGAACACATTGGTATCCAACATGGTGAAATGATGCGCCTCCGGCAAATGCTCACAACTGATCTCCAATAAGTTATACTTATAACCATTGTGCAACAGCTGCACCTTGAACTGATTTTTGAATTCATCCGTATTCAAGCCGTCATAGATAATCCCATCCTGGACCCACAGGGTGATAACCATATCTTTAAAAGACTCCTTCTCACCTTTGTATCTCACATCCAGTTTCTTCACTGCCTCATTGCAGATTCTACCCCTGATGGCGATTATGTTGTTCTCGGCGGAAATGGGCTCGGATTTCTGCTCCGCTTCCTTCCCTGGTGCCTCTTGCGGCTTGCCTTCAAGCCAACTGCTCAGTTTTCCAAAAAAATTTCCCATAATCATTATTGTATCATTTGATTCCTTCTACTCGTTCATGTACCCCATTTGTTTCAATATACCCAAAACCACCTCGTTCATCAAGTGCATGGCATAGCCTGATGTACCCTTGATTCTCTCCATACGGATCACTACTGCCACAGGATGCGATTCTGACACCCCCGGCACCGTGCAATTCTCCACAAAGCACATATACCAGCCATCATTCCGTTTCTTCACATCGGACACACTGTTCCTTTTTGCATTATACTTGTATGACAGCACACGTTCCGGAGTACCGGTTTTTCCACCCACCAAAGTGCTATGGATTCTATTATTATATCGGGCTTGGTCTCTCATATAGGAAGCCAGCTCAGCCGCACAATCCTGCGTCACAATGTCCACTGCCTTTGGATTTTCACCCGGCTGGATCAAAAAGCGGGTTTGAGGCATTTTCCCTCCATTGATGACAGCTGAGGCCACGCGGGCCATGGTCAACGGAGTGGCATCAATAGTGCCCTGTCCCCAGGCCCACTGCCAATCGCCCCTGTTCATCTTCTTCACATATTCCTTCTGACGCCGACTTTTCTCCATATACGCCTGGTATGATGCGAGGGCCTGAGTGCGCACTTTGGAGACCTCATCATTCCAGCGAGACAATTTATCCGCTGGCAGTTCACCATAATTCAACGAATACGGAAGAATCCCATTCATTCGTACTCCCACCTTTTGGTAAATATCACTCAATTGGGGGTACAAATCCATGGAGTGTACCGAGTGGATGAAGTAACAGTTGGAAGACTTCACAATGGCGTCATGCAGGCTCACATCACCTGAGGGTTCTGCTTCCCCTGGCTCAATTCTTTCGGCAGACATAATTAGCATTCTGTGATCCTTGGCATCCAGTCCGGACTTTTGAAAATCAGCCAATGCGGACATCACCTTGGCGGTGGAGCCTGGTGGGGTGGCAAAGGTCAGTCCGAGATCGCGGTCGGTGTAGCTTTCCCATTCGGGATCCCCTGATTTGTTAACATCGTTGCAGTAATGGATGCCCAAGTCTGACTGTGCACGGAGGAACTGCTGGTCCGGCAACGGATAGTTGGCAGAGGCCAGCAAATCGCCGTTGACGGCATCCAGCACCACCACAGAGATACGCAAAAGATTATTTCCCTTTAGATTTGGTGTTTTTACCACATATTCTGCCAATTCATTCTGCATTAACGTTTGCAGTTTGGCGTCCAGTGTCAGGTACAGGTTATGTATTTTGGGGGCGGTTTCCTGATTGAACTTCTCCACGGCTTTGCTGTTCACCCCGGCTTTCAGATAAGGCAGCAACGCTGAATAGTCGCGCAGCACAATATTTCTTTTCACCAGTCGGGTTTCACCCAGATAGCCGTTCGCCCGGTACTTGCTTGACACGATGGAATCCAGCACCACGGGGTGGTGATTGGCATCATACTTTACATTGTCATAGCCGCGCAGTTCGCTCAAGTATTGGGCTTCCGCCAAGAAACCGATGGGGTTGGCCTCGTCATAGAAGAAGAAAGTGCGGGTGTTGTAGTCGCCCAGCATGAAAAACAGATGGTTTCCAAAAGGATAATAACGTTGGGTATGGCGTTTTTGCGCATGCTCCCAGGCTTTCATATCCACACCATATTGGCTGTAATCCACCTTTTTGGCGGCCTCCAAATCACTGGTGGCCAGAAGGATTCCATTTCTGTCATAAATATTCCCCAAATGCATCTTGTCCACAAGCAAAGCGATACGGGGGTTATACTGCACCATCGGCTCGCCATTGGCGGATACCACAAACAGCGGCCGGACCAGAGTATTGTCGCGCTGGAAAACCTGATAGTTCAGCAGCACTCCAAGCACGAAAGCCAGCAGCAGCACGTATGCCCAGCTGAGGATGGAGACCGGATAGGCATATCCCTGAATATCCTTTTCCAAGAGTTGTGCCTCCTCCCCTGTCTCCTGTGCGCCATGGTGTGAAATAGAGAGCACTATGCCGAAAGCCACCAGATTAAGAATCATACTGGTGCCCCCATAACTGAGGAAGGGCACGGTGATGCCTGTGAGAGGAATCATGCCGGTACTTCCGAGGGAGATGATCAGGAATTGTACGCCGGTGACAATGGCAATGCCGGCACACAAATAAAAGCCGAAAGGATGGCACGAGCGATACCCCACCACCACGGCACGCTGAAGCAGGAACACATAAGCCAGTATCACAAACAGAAGTCCGATCCATCCCATCTGTTCACCCATGCTTTCCATCACCATGTCTGTATGGAAAGCCGGAATCATGTTCGGGTTGCCCTTGCCCAGTCCCTGACCGGTGAAACCGCCGGAAGCAAGTCCCCAAAGGCCTTCCGCCACCTGGGTGTTCACCGTGGCCTTCTGTTCCTCATCCTGTTCCAAGCCCAACCGGCCCCAGGTATTGGAGCACATCTCGCTGCGGGTTTGCAGACGTTCACCGGCACTTTTGTCCACGTATCCCAGGAGGGTACCGCCAAAAATGAAGGCAGCTATCACCAGGTTCATCAGGATCGGGGTCTCATACAGCTGTTTCTTTTGCAACAGTCCAAAGCCCACCCACGCGACGAACCACAGCAAGCAGAAAATGCCCATCAATCCCAAACGGTAACCCACATAAATGGCCAGGAGGAAGGTGAGCACGCCGTAAACAAGCATGGCAAAATCACAAGTGAGAATGCGTGAAAAGCGATTCCGGGGATCCACATTTTCCAAAGCCACTTTGGATTTGACCAAGGAATAGAGGAAGATGAAGGTGGCTCCCAGCACAAGTCCCGGTCCCATGTCACCCAAGACGAGATAGAGGGCCATCAAACAGGCCAGACCAACAATGATGCCGCCCAGTGCTTTCACCTTGCTTCCCAAAAAGCCCACCCGGTTCTCTTCGGAGTAACTGAGAATCAGTCGTGCTTTTTGGAAGAAGAAAGCGGCCATAAAGAAGATAATCAAGTATTTGGCAATTTCACTCGGCTGGAAAACGAGGCCGGCGAGATTCAGATTCACCTTCATGCCGCCCACTTCTCTTCCCAGCGGGGTCCAAAGCAACAAAGTCAGCAGCAGGGAGAGGAAGAGGAAGCCATATCCTTTGGGCACACGGTTCATCAGCCGCTCCACAGCGGAGTCCAGCCTTGTCAGCTGAAGAAGATCCAGCAGGAGGAACGGGAGGCAGAGCATGACCTCCAGAAGAGCGATGATTTTCAAAAAGCCGCCGCAGGTCGGGTCCTTCATGCGGGCGGTGAGGCGGGAGATCTTGGTGCGGAACGGCTTGAAGAGCCATTTCACCACCTCCACGGGAAGGTCATAGCCGATATAGTATTCGTTCTTGAAAAACTTCACGAAATCCACCAGTTGGAGCACACCGATCAGGGTCACTCCGGCGATGAAGGAGAAAGTCATCTCCGCGCCGAGCATCTTGTCGTTGAGCGGATCATTGATGGAGAACATGGTGATTTGGCAAAGGCCGGTAAGGAAGATAAGCATGGAAAAGATGGCGGTATCAAACTTGCGTTTTTTCAGGACGAGGATCAGGTAGAGCAGCAGCCATGCGCCGCAAAGCAGGAAGAAAGAGCTAAAGAGGGAGTGCATATACTCTGCCGGGGTGCGCACCGTAAGACCCGATTCATTCTTAATGCGGTTGAGCGTGGCGTTGTCAAACAGGCGGAGCAGCTGTTCCCGCTGCATGAACTCAAAGGTACGCGGTTTTTCCGAAAGCGTGCCGCCATTGGTCCCCTTGGCACGGCCGTATTCGTACTTGTCGCTCATAGGCTGAACGCTGTACGACTTGTCGGGATGGAGGCCTGAGAAAACCGCCTTTCCGGTGTTGTCTGTTTTCAGGAAGCAGATGAGGGAGTCGGCGGCCACACTGCTGCTATCCACATAGTAATGTTCCCTCAGGTTGACCAGCACTCCGCTGCATGGTTTTTTGTCCTTCCACAGCATTTTTTTGAAAGCGCCGGCGGTGCTGTCGGTTTCGGTGACAACGACAGTAATCTCACCTTTCTGCTTGGAATCCACGGTGCAGGTGGAGGGCAGGTTTTCCGCCAGGAGCGAACGGCTGAGGGAGTCCAATCCCTGGGCTTCCGACAGATTACCGACGCGTTTCCTGAACTCTGGCCCTCCGAGTTGGGCAGCCAGCGCAGGACTGACACGCCAGTCGCGGGTATTGAGAGCATACAAGCTGGGCAGTTCCTTGCCCGCCTCCAGGCGTGCGGAGATCTGGGAGGCGATAAATCGGGCAGCCGAGTCGGATTCAATGTAATTCTGCAAATAGAGCTGTTCCGAAAGGGCATTAACATCCATGCCCTTTTGCAAATTCACCGCCACATGATCCTTGTAGTTCTTCTCCACCGTCTCAAAGCGGTCGGACAGGTTCTGGCGCAACACCAGCAGAAAAACGCCCAACAGAAGCAATACCAAAAGCACCGGGGCATGTCGGAGGATATTTTTCATTTTTTCAATATTAAATAACTTATTATCAAAAAGATTGCAAGAAATAATAAACTCTGCAAAAATAATGAAAAAAACATTATCGGGATTAAAAATTTAACCCATTCTCGCCAATCATAAAATATCACTATTTTTGCCGCACAAAAAACACAAACATTTCAAGATGGAAAACAAAAACATATTGAACTACACACTGAAGCACCCGTTAGGGAAAGGCGGGATGGCTGAAGTTTGATATGCCGAGAACGAAATTCGTGTCGACACCGGAAGAGTGAACATCACAAAGGGCAGCCTTGATGATTTCATATATAAAATGCAATACAATGATGAATTAAATCATTGGAAAAGGGTCTATGCTTTCCAGTATGACAGCAATGGCAACCTTACACGAGTGGAGCAACATGAAGTGGATCAATCTAAACAGGACGAGACTGTTACGACAACAACCTATACCTACGACTCCCAAAACCGATTCATAGGCTGGTATCTTAAAACTGAAAATTGGTGGTTTTCTTGGGATATCTCCTATAATGAGCAGGGCGATGTAGCGAAGATTGTGCAGGAACATAACGGAAAGCAAACTACGACATCTTTTTCTTACGAATACAACAAACATGGTAACTGGACTTCGCGCACGGTAGTTGACAGCTATGGGACTATTAAGTCCACCCGCGTGATAGAGTATTATTAGCAGCAGGATTTTGGAGATCCAGCACAGCGAGAACCGGAGGAATTTGTGGATTTCTCCGGTTTTTGCGTTAAAAAATTTGTAGATTCGGTTTTTCCGTATTTTTACACCGATTTAATAACACCATAACAATATGATTTTCAGAAGAAAGCTATATAATCGGATGCTTGATTGGAAACAGAAGTGGGGCGGGAAATACGCCATGGGGAATGCAGCTCATCAAAAATGGATACAGAGTGTACCCGTGTACTACACAGGACTGCTTTAAGAACCCATCATGAATCACCTCTGCCGCCTCGTCTTCCGCAAGTACGGCACCACACTGAACAGGACGAAACAGAGGGCTACAATGTATTGAAGAAGAGGAGAAAAAAGTCTAAAATGTGACGAAACGTACAATAAACAAACAAAGAGAGAGAGAACTACAATCAGAATACAATCTTTCCATGCCACTTTACGCTTTACAGCCAAGAACAAAGTAAAAACGGACAAAACCATTATTACCACATACACGGCCCAAAAATATTGGTGAAGCCACAAATTCCACTCAATTGCAGTTTGACATGGCCACTCATCATTAAACGCATAAGGAAAGGGGAAATCATACACTTTATATAAATCATAGAGAAGGACATAAACCCATGATAGACCAAACACCAAGGCAAACAGCACCCATGAAAGTGGAACGTGGAAGACATTTAGTTTGGTTTGTCGTTTTCCGCAGTGTTCGCAATACACACTGTCGTTGGAGATCTCTGCGCCGCAATGTTTACATTTCATCTCACAAAACCATTTACAATGTTTTAAAACTATTTGATTCTAACAGTAATGTCACGCAATGTTCTCTCGCCAACAATGGAAGAAGCTTTGATGTCGGAGAACACCAACACCGTTCCAGAACTTGCGCTGTTGATAGCAGCCATGACATCGCTATCAAACTGACCGCCGGAACAAGCCTTCGGGCTGCCTTCAATACCTTTGGAGATAACGGTCAAACGATAGGACTTGATGGTCCATTTGAGATCGTATGCGAAGTCATCACCCATACGAGCGGAGATGAACGGGTTGGCGAGCAATTCGCTCTTGCTGCGCTTGCCACCCCAAATGTTGGCGCCGAGGTAGGAAGTCGGATCCGGAACTTTTTTCACTCGAAAGGTCATGCTGGAGGATCCTTCTGAAGTGGTCACAGTAGCTGTCACCTTCCTGCCTAGCAGGCTGGTAGGAGGAGTCACACTCCTATGAGATCCGCTTCCGGAAACCTCACACTCCGGAAAGTTCACCGATTTGAGCGTCCCAGAATATCCTATTTCGATAGGATTCTCCATACCAGCGTACAAGACGTTCATTTTACTCGCTGAAATGGAAATCGATCCGCCTGCAGCTGCTTTATTACCGGAACCGTCTTTACCTGTTAGTAGAGCCGCAGGAGCTTCTGTCACAGACACAACAGTGTCACTGATACGGAGCGTATCCGTAACCCGTTCCAATTTTACCTCCTTGCCAGACTCGGGTTGCCCTTGATAATGGAAATACGCATACACTGCGATTCCAATGCACGCAGCAATAACAATGATGCCGCAGATAATGAAAATAAGTTTGCTCCGTTTGGCCTTGTCCTTTCCCACCTGTTTTCCACAATATTCACAAAAAGTACTGTCGTTGGCGATCTCTGCGCCGCAATGCTTGCATTTCATAGAGAATGGTTTTATGATTAAAAAAGATTAAATATCCATTGTTTCGTTATTGTCTCTGCAATGAACAGATGTCATTATTTGTCTTTATAAGGTGTATTTTCAAAACCCTGTTCGTTCAGTTTTTTCACCCATGTATTCAATGGTTTATGTAATATCCTTTTGAACGATTTTGTCTGACCAAACCATTTTACAAGAGTGGGACTAATGGCATAATACATTCGTATGAATGCTCTTCCATACCACGAATTATCCAATACATAGTCTCGATACCTGCGCAAGGTCCACACCTCCGGACAGTCGTAACTGCCATATACTGCAGTGGCAATGTAACAGCCCCTACTACCTTCCTTATCCAATTGTCTTTGTCTTTCAATATTTTCTTCCATAACATTCCGTCTTTTCTCCACCAACTCCCTTTCACTGTGAGATATGTTAGGATTATCCAACAATGCGTTCAGCACTGTTTTCGCTTTATCATATTTGATTTTTTTGATAATATCCGGTTCTGCGGTGTACCGTGCGATAGTCACTCTATGTTCAAGTGCTAATTTTTTCCCATTCAAGTATTCTAATTCAAGATGAAGAAGGCGGGAATGAGGAACGGACATTGCTCCCTCTATAGCAGAACTACCAATCTCTACTTCGGCGCCCAATCCATCGAAAACTTTTTTCAAGTTTTCCGCTTCTTTTCTGGTCACGCCTTTCTTTATGGTCTGCGGAGTGCTCTCTACAAGTTGCTTGGTTTCTTTAAGCCCCAAGCCCGTAGACTCCCTAACCTCTTTCACAACGGCAAGCTTTTGGGGACCAACTGATTTCAGGATAACGTCAAAAGAGCAACGTTCTGCTGCCACTGTAGAAACAGCAGCAGCATTTGTAATTCCACTGATTTTCACTCCGCAGAACTCACAAAAGTTACTGTCATCTGGAATCTCCTCTCCGCAATGCTTGCATTTCATAATTTGTTGACTTTATTCATTGGTTGATTAATTCAATGGCGTGCCGCATTTCCGGCAGAACCTTGCGTGAGGAGACATGGTGGTACCGCACTTCCGGCAGAACTTGGCTGACGCCACCGGTCGTTTCTGGACCACTTCCGTTTCTTCCCCTGAACCCATTGCTGCAGAACCGCCAGACACAAAGGTCTCTTCATCCATACGCTGTTTCCTCGCATCCTGAGAAGTAGAACCGCCATCCACACGTGTCTCCTCCGCCCCAACAATGGAAACTCCAAACGGCTTCAAGTCAGAACGCTTTTTCGGATCTTTTTCCAAATAGGGAGACAAAAACTGCTGCCAGCTATATGGCAGACCACTGATATCCAACGGTTTGTACACAATCTGCTCGCTAATCTCGAAATCGCTGCTGGTATCGCTGTCGTACGGACGCTTGCCCGTTATAAGATGAACGAAAGTCACCGCCAACGAATAGATATCCGTATGATAATCAATGTGCTTGCTATCCTTCACCTGTTCGGGGCTCATGTACATGAGGGTGCCTATTTTCTGACCGGTCTGAGTGGAGCTGATGCTCGCACGCACCTTGGCGATGCCGAAATCCAGCAACTTGATGTTGTTTTCACTGTCCACAAAGATGTTGCCCGGTTTGATGTCACGGTGGACAATTCCCCTTGCATGGGTATAGTTGAGCGCATCCACCAGCTGGTTCCACCATTTTTCAAGTTCCTGTTCCGTGAATTTCTGTCCTCCGTTCATCCGAGCCTTCAGGTCTGCGCCATCCAGGTACTCCATCACGATGCACGGTCTGCCGTCAATATCACCGTAGTTGTACACCTGTCTGATATTGTGGTGGTTCAATTCCACCATCACCTCTGCTTCCGTCAGAAAGCGCGAAGTCACGTTGGCATCGGAACAGAATTGGGGCAACAGCAATTTAACAGCGGCTTTTTTACCGATACGGTTTTCGGCCAACCAAACCTCGGCCATGCCGCCCCTGCCCAATTCTCTTTGTAAAGTGTATCCGTCTATGGTTTTTCCTTGCATAAAATATTGTTTTTCTGATTATTAATTCCTTATTTTATTTTTTCAACCTCTTATTGTAAAGAATGGTGGCTCTTGTTTTTCCCCAGCTCCACGGTTTCACCTGCGGGTCGCGCACGGTCTCATCGATGCGGAGGGGGCGTTTTTGCACCACATATTGTTGGATGAACCATTCGGTGATGTCAATGCAATGCACCATGAGGGCGGAGGGTTCATGGCCGAGCCCTTCGTAGCGGCGGGCGAAGTAGGGATAGCCCGCTTTTTCAAATCTCTTGATCAAGGCGTTGGCTCCAAAAAAGCCGAGATTTCCGAAACGGATGGACTTGTAAGTCACAAGGTGGTCTTCGGTGCCGTGGTTGAAAAAGGTGGGAGCGGGAGACTGGACGGTGTACTTGACCGCGCCGTTGCGGGAGAAGATGGCACCGGCGAAAGAGAGGATGCCGGCATAGCGGAATCCCTCGGGAAGGATGCGGGAGCGTTCCATCGCATTGCCCAGTTCATAGTCGGCCTGCAGTGCCGTAACTGCACCCGCGCTGCTTCCGCACACAATGAATTTGGCTGGATCGATGCCCAGCTCGGCGGCATGTTCAACAAGGTAGGCAGTGGCAGCGAAAAGGTCCTCCACCGCCATGCTGATGGCATTTTCCAAAGATTTGATCACATGAAGTCCCTTCATGTTGGCCCCGCGGAGCCCGAGCCGGTAGTCAATGCACGCCACGTCATATCCCCGTTCATTGAGCAGGCGGGCATACTGCACGCCCATCTCGCCATTGCGTTCCCCATGGTAGAAGCCGCCGCCGAAAATGTAAATGACGGTGTAACCCATGCCATTGGGGTGGGCTGCCCGATAGTAATCCAAATAGAGGCTGGCCGTATCGCGTACTGCGAACTTATAGGTTTGCGGCACCGTCTCCTGTGCCCTCAAAACCGAGACCAGAAGTGTAAAAAATGCCAAAAGAACAATCCGTTTCATTATTTTTTTGTTTATGAACTAAAATTCATCCGCTATGAATTTTTTCTTGTACACCTTGTCTCCCCTGCGCACGAGCACCTCCGTCACCACGGAACAGGCCTCGCCCTTGGCCGCGTGTTCCACCGGTTTCAGATCCACGCGCACCTCCTTCACCACCGTCTCGTAAACACCGGTAGTCGCCCCTTCAAACTGCAGCGTGTCGCCCACGGAGACGCTACCCGTCTCCACCGTGATTTCCGCCACGGAGGGACGCTGGAAGAAGTTGGTCACCTTGCCCACATACTCTCTCACTGCAGTGGCCTGAGAACCATAGCGTTCCGACCATTCCCCCATCTTCCTGCCCAAATAGTAGCCTTCCCAGAAACCACGGTTATAGACCGAACGGAGGCGTTCCGTCCAATGCTCCACCTTCTCGCGGGTGTAGGTGCCCTTCTGTATGGCCTCCACTGCCTCATGATAGCATTCGGTGGTCACTTGCACGTACTCCGCCGAGCGCCCGCGTCCCTCTATTTTCAGGATGCTGACCCCCGCCTTGAGCATCTTGTCCAAAAAACCGATGGTGCACAAATCCTTGGGAGACATGATATACTGGTGGTCTATGGCCAATTCAAACTCATTTTCCAAATCCTTCACCAAATAACCGCGGCGGCAAGGCTGGTAGCACGCGCCCCGGTTGGCTGAGGAGTTGTAGTTGTCCAAACTCAAGTAGCACTTGCCTGAGACCGCCATGCACAAAGCCCCGTGGACAAACATCTCAATGCGAACCAATTCGCCGGAAGGGCCGCAGATGTGCTCTTTTTCCACCTGCTGTGCAATTTCCGCCACCTGTGCCAATGGCAGTTCCCGGGCCAGCACCACCACATCGGAAAACCGGGAATAGTAACGCAAAGCCTCAATATTGGAGACATTGCACTGGGTGGAGATGTGCACTTCCAGACCGAGCTGGCGAGCATGGGTGATGACGGAAAAGTCGGAGGCGATGATGGCGGAAACACTGCACTGTTTGGCCTGCTCAAGCAGGGACCGCATCTCCCCTATCTCGCTGTTGTAGATGATGGTGTTGACGGTGAGATACGACTTCACCCCGTTTTCGCGGCAAATCTCGGTGATGCGTTTCAGGTCCTCCACGGTGAAATTGGCCGCCGACCGCGAACGCATATTCATTTTTCCCACCCCAAAATAAACGGAACCCGCCCCCGCATGTATGGCGGCGGAAAGCGATTCGTACGAACCTACTGGAGACATGATCTCAATCTGCATGACTGCCTTTTCTTGTTTTTTCTGTTGATTTTAAAGCCTGCAAAATTACAAAAAAAAACGGGACTGAACCCAGTCCCGTTTTTTAGGAATGAAAAAAAATTAAGCATACAGCTCTTCAAAAATCTTGCGGAGTTCGGGGCTTTCGCGGAGCTCCTGCAGGGTGAATTCGGCGTGACCTTTGGTGTAGCCGTTACCCATGATCATGTTCACATCGCTGCCGATACCTTCAGCACCGAGGGAAGCCTTGGTGAAGCTGGTAGCC